>JAIESC010000224.1 GCA_019746355.1 Xanthobacteraceae bacterium
CAGTTCGGCGGCGCGGCCGGCACGCTCGCCGCCCTCGGCGACCGCGGCTTCGGCGTCGCCGAGCGGATGGCCGCGGTGCTCGACCTGCAACTGCCTGACGCGCCCTGGCATGCGCATCGCGACCGGCTGACCGAGATCGCATCGGCCTTCGCGATCCTCACCGGCACCTGCGGCAAGATCGCGGGCGACGTGGCGCTGATGATGCAGACCGAGGTCAACGAAGCGTTCGAGCCCTCGCCCGGCGGGTGCAGCGGCTCCTCAACCATGCCGCACAAGCGCAACCCGATGGGCGCGGTCGCGGCGCTTTCGGCGGCAAACATCGCGCCCAATCTCGTGGCGACACTGTTCGCCGCCCAGGTCCAGCAGCACGAGCGCGGCATCGGCCAGTGGCAAACCGAATGGATGACCTATCCCGTCCTCGCGCTTGTCACCTCCGGCGCGCTGCACGCCGTGACCGAGATCGCCGAAGGCCTCGAGATCGACATCGACCGGCTGCGCGCCAACCTCGACGCCACCGGCGGCCAGATCATGGCGGAGGCGGTGTCGTTCGCGCTCGCCGAGAAGCTCGGCCGCATCGAGGCACACCGGCTGGTGCAGGAGCTGAGCCAGCAGGCCGCCAAGGAAAAGCGCCCGCTCAAGGAGCTGGTGCTCGGCAACCTGCGCGTCAAAGGCATCATGAACAGCGCCGAGATCGAAAAGCTGTTCATTCCGCTGACCTATCAAGGCTCGGCGCAGGTGTTCATCGACCGGCTGGTGATGTCGAGCTCGACGCGCGCGCCGCGCCGCGTCGAGCCGCGCACGGAATACAAGGCCGAGGCCAAGCCGGAGAGCTGGCAGGACATCCGCATGGTGGAGCCGCGGCTGCCGAACGCGCCGCAACTGCCGCCGCTGGCCGACCTCGCAAAGCCGCTCGCGGCGAGGACGCCCGAGCCGCAAGCCGCGCCGCCGGCAGCGCCCGATCTGCATCAGGCCGTCTTCGCTCCCGAAACCGCGCCTGCGGCGACGGCCACCGGTGCGGCTGCCGACCTGAAAGCCACGCCGGCCTATAGTGTCGAGCCACCGGCTGCCGAAGCGGCCCCGCATCCCCCGCCCGAGCCGCCACCGCCCCCAGACGACGACGCCCCCGGCGCATTCATGGATGTGCTGTCGCGGGCCGACGCCGAAGCGCAGGCCGCGGGCGAGAAGCGCAAGCCGTCCTGACCGGCTCATCTTTCAAGCAACAACCGACCATCCATCCCTGAGGAACACAAAAGAGGAAACTCATGCCTACCGTGAATGCCAAGGACGGCTGCCCGATCAACTATCAGGTCGAAGGCCCGGCGGATGCGCCGGTGCTGATGCTGTGCAACTCGCTCGGCACCAACCTGCACATGTGGGACGAGCAGGCGGCGGAATGGTCCAAGCACTTCCGGCTCGTGCGCTACGACCGCCGCGGCCATGGCAAATCAGGCGCGCCGAAGGGCGCCTACACCATGGACATGCTGGGCAACGATGCGCTCGCCGTGGCCGACGCAGCCGGTGCAAAGAAGTTCAACTGGTGCGGGCTCTCGATGGGCGGCATGGTCGGGCAATGGATGGGCGCCAACGCCCGCGACCGGGTCATCAAGCTCGTACTGTCCAACACGCACTACTATTACGCCGACAAGCAGCCGTGGCAGGACCGCATCAAGTTCGCGCGCGACAACGGGCTCGCGAAGCTCTCCGGCCCGCAGATGGAGCGCTGGTTCACCAAGGAATTCCGCGATCGCTCGCCGGGCCCGGTGGCCAAGGTGGTGGAGATGTTCACGGCAACCCCGCTCGAGGGCTTCCTCGGCTGCTGCGAGGCGGTGCGCGACATGGACTTCAGCAAAACGACGCCGACCATCACGGCCCCGACCATGGTGATCGTCGGCAGCAAGGACCCGGCGACGCTGCCGGAACACGGCCACGAGATCGCGAAGATGATCAAAGGCGCGAAGGTCACGTCGTTCGAGGCCGCGCACCTGTCCAACATCGAGCAGCCCAAGCCGTACACGGAAGCCGTCCTGAACTTCCTCAAGAGCTAGGAGCTGTTTTCATGGACGACACCGAGCGTCTCAAGCGCGGCGAGGCCGCGCGCCGCCGGGTGCTCGGCGACGCCGCCATGGAGGAGTCGAAGAAGCGGCGCAACGCCTTCAACGGCGAATGGATCGACTGGATCACCAAGAGCCCCTGGCACGACGTGTGGACGCGGCCGCATTTCGACGACCGCACGCGGCGGGTGCTGGTGATCGGCACGATGATCGCGCTCGGCCGCTGGGACGAGTTCCGCCTGCACGTGAAGGCGGCGCTCACCGTCGGCGGCTTCTCGCCCGACGACATCAAGGAGATCATCCTGCAGCAGTCGGCCTATTGCGGCGTCCCGGCCGGCAACCATGCGGTCCGGGAAGCGGAAGCCGTGCTGAAGGAAATCGGCAAGATGCCGTAGCTTGGCTTCTCTGATACCGCGCAGGACGGGCCATAATGGCGGTGTCATTGCCGGGCCGGCGCGTCAGCGCCGAGACCCGGCAATCCATGAGCGGGCGCAGCGACGGCAATCGTAAGAGTGAACTTGTTGCGTCGGTTCATGGACCCGCGGGTCAAGCCCGCGGGTGACAGTGTGCACGCTGCACCAGCGTGCCCAAGCACCCCGACGGAGAAATTTTACCCGCCCCTGCCCTCACGGAACGCCTGCGGCGTCATGCCGGTCTGCTTCCGGAAGAAGCGGGCGAAGTGCGACGGATCGGCAAAGCCGAGATCGTAGGAAATCTCGTGGATCGGCTGGCCGGTGAACACCAGCGCCCGCTTCGCCTCGGTCAGCACGCGCTGGCGGATCAGATGGCCGGCCGTGACGCCGCTTGCGCGCTTGACGTGATCGTTCAACCGGTCCGGCGTGATCGCGAGCTTTCCGGCATAGAAGCTGATCAGCCGTTCCTTGCGGAAATGCTCCTCGACCAGCCGGCGCAAGGCCTCCACCGTCGAGTCCGTCGGCGTGAGCGTCACCGTGCCGGTGCGCGCCCGGCTTGCCGCAAGCCGCGCCACCTCGATCGCGATCAGCGCCATCAGACCGCGCATCGCCAGCCGAAAGCCTTCCCGCGCCAGGAAGCTCTCCTCGTGCAGATCGTTGCAGAGCGCGGACAGCCGCGCGATCTCTGCGCCGTTGCCGAGCGGGATCACCGGCTCTGCGGCGAGCGCCTTCAACCGCTTCAGCGACTCCCCCGAACGTTCGCCGAGCGCCTCGGCCACGTCCTCGGTGAAGCTCACCACCCAGCCGTCGGTGACCTCGGGATGAAAGCGGAAGCCATGTGCGGTCGTCGGCGGAACCAGGATCGCGGCGGGCGCAGCAAACGGCAGCGACGCCGCCTCGAAGGTCATCTCGCCACCACCGCGCTCGATCAGCAGGATCTGGAACAGGTTGCGGTGCCGGTGCGCGCGGATCAGCCAGTCGTGCACGGACGAACGCGACGCGATGGTCTCGACATGGATGAAGTCAAACGCCTGGTCGTCCGGCGGATCGCCGTAGAGGTGAAACAGCGGCAGTGCCGTGACCGTGGCCATATCCCCAGCATAAGCCAGCCGGCCATTCCGGGGAACGCGACCTTCGCCAAAGACCTGGGACTCCCGTGTGGAAAAGCGAAAGGCCCAGCCGCGGCGTGGGCGCGTCCCGGTTCCGGCCGATCCCGCTACCGAGACCTGATCACCACGTGTAACGCACGCTGCCGGTGCCGGCATAAAGCGCGGTGGTGCGGGAGAATTCGCCGTCGAACCTGGCCGCAACCGACCAGCCGCCGGCGAGGCGCCATTCGCTGCCGGCCGACACCAGCGCGCCGTCGGCGGCCGGCGCCGCCCCGTTCACGGTGAAGTTCGAGCCGGGCAGCGTCTGGAACACGGCGCTGATGGCCGCGTCCGGATTGAAGTCGTGGACCCAGGCGACCCGGCCGCGCAGGATCAGCGTGCCGGCGGGACCAGTCACGATCGTCTTGTCGGCGAAGGCGCCGAGCTCGCTGCGGGTCTTGGTGGCGGTCTGCGAGCCATAGTCGAGCGCGAAGGTGTTCGCGCCCGACACCGCGCGCTCGCTGTAGCTCGGGGCCCAGTAGGTCTGCACCTGCACCGCGCCATAGGGCGTGACGGCGCCGAGCGCTCCCGCGGGAAGTCGATAGCCGCCCTCGACGCGCGCGCCGAACGTCTGCGCGACGAAATCGGCGGCAAGCTTGTCGGTGCCGGAAACCGTGACGGTGCGGTCGGTCGTCACCCAATGCGACGCGTAGGCGAGCGCGCCGGAGAGGTAAGCCGCGCCGAAGCGCTGCGAGCCGTAGACGCCGGCCTGGAAGAAATCGGTGCGCCCGCCACCGAGACCGCCGTCGAGATGCCACGACGATCCGCCGCCCGCGAATGCAACGCCGGCCAAGCTGTCGCGCGACGGCCGGTAGTCGGCGCCCGCGGCAAAGCCCGCCGCGTTCACCGAGGTGCGGGCACTGCCGACATTGGCGTCGCCGGAAATCGCGCCCGCGCCGCCATAGGCTGCGCCCCACACGCTCCAGCCCCGCGCGAGCCGGTCCGCGGCGGGGCCATCGAAGCGGGCGAACGCGTCGCGCACGACCGAGCCCGGCTCCGGCGCGTAGCCCGTGGCCGGGCCGAAGCCAGTGCCGCGCTGGTCGGTGAACGGATTGAGCAGGAGCTGCAGGAACGCGTTGCCGGCCTGGAAGCTGACCTGCGCTGTGTTGGCGCCGGGCTGGCCGGAGATCTGGTTGAGCGCGTTGAGCAATGCCCCGTCGCTCATGTTGAGCAGCGCATCGAAGCCCGCTGGCGGCATCGCGCCGTTGTTGACGGCGTTGTTGATGCCGCCGGCAACGCTCGTCTGGTTGCCGCTCGCGCCCTGCGGCAGCACGAGCGTGCCCTGTTCGAGCACCAGGTAGGCGTTGTTCAGGTCATAGGTCAGGTGCGCGCGCATCGGGCTGAAGCTGCCCGTGACGTTCAGCCCGCCAAAGGTGCCGACCAGTCCGCCGTCGGCATTGAGAATGGTGTAGGTCCGGCTCTGGAAGCTGCCGGGCAAGGCAATGGCCTGCACGGTGGCGCCGGTCAAGGTCGCGGTGCCGCCGACCACGTTGGTGCGGTCCGCGTCTGTGGGCGAGACCTCGACCGTGTAGGTGGAGCCGGCAGCGAACGTCAGGTTGCCGTTGACCGTGATGGTGCCGATCGAATTGCCGGGCGCGAGCGCGCCGCCGCTTGCAATCACGGTCGCCGGCAACTGGCCGGTGCCGCCGAGCGTCGCGCCGCTGTTCACGGTAACGCCGCTTGAGAAAGCGATCGAGCCGTTCACGCTGAGGATGCCCGCGTTCACCGTGGTCGCGCCGTTGTAGGTGTTGGCGCCCGACAGCGTGAACGTGCCGGACCCCGCCTTGGTGAAGCCGCCCGTGCCGCCGATCACACCGGAGAACGTGGTCGTGGTGCCACCGCCGCCCGCGGTCAGCGTCGCCGCGCCGAGGGTGACGATGCCGGCACCGGCCAGCGAGCCAAGCGTCTGGTTGAAGCCGTTGAGGTCGAGCGTCGCGCCGCCGGCGACGGTCGTGGCGGAGAGATTGCCGAACACGTCCGCCGCGCCGGCCTGCAAGGTGCCGCCGAGCACCTGCGTTGCTCCCGTATAGGTGTTGGCACCGCTCAGGATCGTGATGCCGGGCCCCTGCACCTGCACCTGGCCGGAACCGGTGATGGCGGGTGCGAAGGTCGTGGTGCCGGTGTGCTGGAACAACACCTTGGAGCCGGCGCTGCCGAGGCTGACTGTCTCGGCGTTGACCGTGCCGGCCGCGCCGCCATTGCCGATCTGCAGCGTGCCGTCAGCCGTTCCACCAACGAACACGGTCGGGTCAGGTCCGGTGAAATCAAGCACGCCGCCATTGACCACCGCCAGCAACGAGCCAGAGATGGCGCCCGAGATGCCGATCTCCACGGAGACGTTGGCTGTCAGGGTCGCGTTGTCGATGGTTGCGGTTCCTCCACTACTTATCCTCAAAGAATCGGGAGCGGAGGCCCCGACGGTGGCGCCATTGTCCACCGTGAACGTCGCCCCCTCACCGATAGAGATGGCGCCGCCGACGGTCAGCGTGCCCCCGAACGTAACGTTAAGAGAGTGGCCGGTCACAGCGACGCTCGCTGCGACCGCGCTGCCTGTGATGCGCGGGCTGACGGGTGCTGCTATCAAACCTATGCTGACATTGTCGCTTGCGGTCGGGACGCCGATGCCGGTCCAATTTGAAGGCCTGGACCAGTCGTTGTTGTCGCTCCCGTCCCATCTTTTGAGCGACTGCGCATCCGCAGGCGCGGCGGACAATAAGACCGCTGCCGCCGCGCAGCCGAGCAGCGCCGCGCGCCGCCATCGCGCGTGAGCCGCACGTGCGCCGGCGACCTCGCGGTTCGCCTCGGCCGACAATACGGCGGGGCTCGTTGGCCGCGCGCTCGCAAGCAAGGCCCGCACGGACCCGGCGCAACGACCTGTCCGAGTGCGATGACTGCTCATCAATTTCGCGATTCCACCCGCGCCATTTCGACGTCCGATTGCTACATCGGGCCGATCCCAAACGGCATTGCACATTTTTGGGTGGATCAATCACGCACCGCCACAATTGGCAGCTTCGACATCACAATTGGCAGGTTCGGTTCGTCCTGCTCCACAGCCCCAATTTCGTGATCGGCGAAGAAAACGAATCCAGCATGCGAATATTGCTGTTCCAGCTCCGATTGGACATCTGGAACTGGCAAGCGTCACACACAGGCAGACGACCTCCCAACGACCGCCGGCGGTGCGCGGTTCTCGCTCGACCGAGTGCGGAGGCGGGTGACCTGCTGCGCAATCGATGCCGCAGCCGTGCGAGGTTCGGATTTGATTTCACAAGGCCTGGCCGTCCAATTGCGCAGCAGAAGTCGCGCGACATCAGGGACACTTGATCAGCAGCGCCGGGTCTCGGACGTTTGGATCGCGTCCGCACAATGAGCTATAGGCGCACGCGACACCGTCGCATGCCGACGTCGGACTCGGAGCGATACGGGCAACTGTTGTGGACGTGAACAAATCCGGCAGCCGGCGCGGCTACGTGCTCGCGCTGCTGGCCGCACTCTCCGCCTTCAATTTTCTCGACCAGCAGGTGATGGCGATCGTGCTCGAGCAGGTTCGGCGCGAATTCGCGCTGTCCGACATTCAGCTCGGCTTGCTGTCGGGCCTTGCTTTCGCGGCGCTCTATTCGACGCTCAGTATTCCGGCCGGCGTCTGGGCCGTCGACCACAGCCGCCGCAACCTGATCGCCGCCGCAGCCGCGCTCTGGGGCACCGCCACCATTCTGTGCGGGGCCGCGCAATCGTTCACGCAGCTTCTGCTCGGCCGTATCGGCGTCGGTGTCGGCGAAGCGGGCGGCATGCCGGCGTCGCAGGCGCTGATCTCCGACCTCTACGAGCCGGAGCGGCGGGCGACCGCGCTCGCCATCCTCGCCGCCGGCGTCAATGTCGGCGTGTTTCTCGCCTTCCTGGTCGGCGGGTTCGTGGCGCAGCGCTATGGCTGGCGCGTCGCGTTCGTCGCCGCAGGAATTCCCCCGGTCGCGCTCGCCGTGCTGCTGCGCCTGACCGTGCGCGAGCCGCCGCGCGCGGCCGCCACGACGCGCGCGCCGCCCTACGCCCTCGTGCGCGAGACCCTTCGTGCCATCTGGCTCGATCGGGCGTTGCGCCAATTGTGCTTTGCCTCGACGCTGACCATGGCAGTGGGCTACGGCGCGCTGCCCTGGATCCCCTCCTATCTGGTGCGTTCACACGGGCTCGACATCGCCACGATCGGACTTTTGCTCGCCGTGTTGATCGGGCTTGGCGGCGTGCTCGGCACCTATCTCGGCGGCAGGCTCGCCGACCGGCTGCGCCGCCGCGACCCGCGCTGGTCGCTCTGGCTGGTCTGCCTCGTCTTCGTAATCGCGCGCCCCTTCGCCATGGCGTTCTATGCGGTCGACCAGACGTGGCTCGCGCTCGCGCTGTTCGCGCTGCCCGCCATGGTCGGCGCGATCCACATGGGACCGTCCTTCGCCGTGCTGCACGAGCGCATCGACGCGCGGCTGCGGCCGATTTCCTCGGCGGTGCTTCTGCTGATCCTGAACTTCATTGGCCTTGGCCTCGGCCCGCTTCTCGTCGGGGCGCTGAGTCAATGGGTTTTCGCCGGATTCGGCGAGGGATCGCTGCGCTACGCCCTGATGGCCATCCAGGTTGTCGGCCTCTGGGGCGCCGTGCACTACTACTTCGCCGGCCGCAATCTGCTTCCGCGCGGGGCCTGATCACGGGCCGGCTTCGGTCTGCCGGGCGTCTGCTGAAAGCGCTCACGGTACTGGTTGGGCGTGACGCCAAGCTCTCGCAGAAAAGCCCGGCGCATGCCCGGCGCGGTGCCAAGCCCGGATTGCGCCGCGACGCGCTTCGGCTCGAGCTGCGTCTCCTCGAGGAGCCGCCGCGCCGCCAGCAGCCGTGCCTCGGCGACGTATTCGCCGGGGCTCTTGCCGGTCTCCTCGCGGAACGAGCGCATGAAAGTGCGCTCACTCAAGCCGGCCCGCCTGGCCAACACGGCGACGCGCAGATCGCCGTTCAGGTGATCGAGAATCCAGTGCTGCACCCGCTGGATTTCCGGCACCGTCGAGAACTGCGCCTGCAACTGCGTGCTGAACTGCGACTGGCCGCCGGAGCGCTTGAGGAACAGCACCAGATAGCGCGCGACCTCGAGCGCGAAGGCGCGCCCGTGATCCTCCTCCAGCAGTGCCAGCGCAAGGTCGATGCCGGCGGAGATGCCGGCCGACGTGTACAGCCGTCCGTCGCGGATGAAGATCGGCTCGACCTCGACCTTGGCCTCGGGGTTGCGCCGCGCCAGTTCGTCGGTGAAAGCCCAATGGGTGACCAGGCGCTTGCCCGCCGTCAGACCTGCCGCGCCGAGCGCGAAGGCACCGGTGCAGACCGCGCCGAAGCGTCGCGCCCGGTGGCTGTTGGCGCGAAGCCACTGCCCGATGCGCGGATCGGTGCCGGCGTCCGGCCCGCCGCCGCCGGAAACCAGTAGCGTATCGACCGGAAATGCGAGGGCCTCCATCGCACAGGCCGGCAGGAAGGAGAAGCCGAGCGGCGTCGGCACCGGATCCGTGGTGGGCGCCACGGTGATCACGTCATAGAGCTTGCTGCGCTTGAGAAAGTTCGCGACCCCGAACACCTGCAGCGGGCCGGCGACATCGAGCGGTGCCACGCCCGGATAGATCAGCATCGCGATACGTCGTGGTTCCGGCGAACCGTCCGCCCCGATCGTGGTGTCGCCTTTCCGCTGCAAGCGCGGCTCCCCTTAGCTCCGTCTCGGCCGGAGCCGACGCTCGCTCAGAGTCCGCCAAATGGCAATCCGATCCGGCACAATGCCGGCCGCAGCCGCTTCCAGTTTGAAGCGGACGTTCGCAAACGGCGCTTGCTGAACAATCGCGCGAACTTCGGGCCCACGAACTTCGGGCCCAAAACACCAGGGGTCTGATTCAATTTGGTTGAATCAGCCCCCCTGTCTCACCCTCAAGTTCGAGCGTGATCTTTTCCGAAAGCCGTTTCGCATCCCGCATCAAGTGCGGGTCGGCATTTCGCGATCATGCCCCAGCAGAGCTGCAACTCGTTGCCGAGGACCCGCTCAGCGGTCCTGATCGCTCTGGCGCTGGCCGCCGCCCTGCTGGCCTTGCCGTCCACCCTGCTGACCCTGCTGGCCGGGCTTCTGCCCGCCGCCCTGCTGCTGACCGGGCTTCGGGTTGCTGCCCTGTTGCTGCTGCTGGTCGCGGTCCGGATTTTGGTTCTGGTTCGGATTCTGCTGGCTCATGGTCACTCCCTGGATAGTCCTCCCCTGAGAAGCAGGTAGCGCGCCGATTGCGTCTGTCGTCTGGACAACACAAGGGTCCTTTGACGGTTGAATTGACACGAGACCGCGGCGGCGGAACCGCCGGACAACAGGCACGCTTGCCGATGGAACCCGAGCCCGCCGCGGGCTCACACCTGCTTGTAGAGCCGGTCGTGATAAACCAGCGCCGGTCCCGGCTCGCCCTGATGGATCGCCTCCACCATGCCGAAGTAGATGTCGTGCGACGCCACCGCCTTGACCTCGATCACCCGGCAGTCGCAGGCGACCACGGCGCTCATCAGGACCGGTGAGCCGGTTGCGAGCGGCGCCCACTGATGGCCGGTGTCGAAGCGCGCCTCGCGCGCCACCTTGGTGCGGCCGGCGAAGGTGTCCGCCACGATCTCGTCGCCCGCGCGCAGCGTGTTGACGCAGAACACCCCGTTGCCGCGCAGGATCGGCATGCTGGTCGCGGCGCGGTTGAGGCAAATCAGCAGCGTCGGCGGCGCGTCCGACACCGAGCACACCGCCGTCGCAGTGAAACCGGTCTTGCCGCTCGGCCCATCGGTGGTGATGACATGCACCGCCGCGCCCAGCCGGCTCATGGCGTCGCGGAAGGCCTTCTGCTCGACGAACTTGGCTTCGGCGATGGCGGCAAAAGCGCCCGCCATGTCAGGGTGTTGGTCGGTCCAGCTCATGGCGCAAATGTAGTGGATTCCCGCGATGGGAGCCATCCCACGCGTTCGCGGGGCTCCGCGCGTTACGCAGAGCTTGCGGGTTCGCCGACGGTATCATCCGAACCGATCCAGTCGTCGCCGGTCCAGCCGTCCTCGTCGTAGTCGGCCATGCACTGCTCGGCGAGCGCGATCATCCGGTCATAGGCACCGGAACCTTTGACGTTCAGCATTGCATGGATGCGGATGTCCTCGTGGTTCCCCGCATAGTTGTACTCGTAGAGCTCGTGCCGGCCGCCGAACTCGGTGCCGACCGCGTCCCAAAGGAGCTTCATGACCTTAATGCGCTCGCGAAAGTCGATGCCGTGGGAGCCGCGCACGAAGCGCCTCAGGTAAGGCTCGGTCGCGGGATTTTGGAGATCCTTGACCGACGACGGCAGGTAGATGAGCGCCGAGGCGACGATTTTCTCGACGATTTCCTTGACCCGCGCATAGGCGTCGCCGGCGAACACGCGGTAGGCCGAGCCCGATTGCGAATTCGGCAGCACCGCATCGCCGACCCACCGCACCGGGTTCATCGCCATCGCGTCCGACAGGCCCCAGAACAGGTTGCGCCAGGCGATCACCTCGCCGAGCATCGCCTGATTGCCGCGGAACTCGTCGGAGCCCGCCGCGCGCAGCGCCTTGGCGATGACGCCGACGAGAAAGTCGAGCTTCACCGCAAGCCGCGTGCAGCCCTGGAACTGATAGCCCGCCAGAAACCCCGAGCGCGGGTAGAACACCTTGATCTTCTCGATGTCGCGATGCAGCAGCACATTCTCCCAGGGGATCAGCACGTTATCGAACAGAAAAATCGCGTCGTTCTCGTCGAAGCGCGACGACAGCGGATAGTCGAACGGCGTGCCCATTCTCGCGGCCGTCATCTCGTAGGACGTCCGGCAGATGATCTTGATGCCCGGCGAGTTCAGCGGCGCGATGAACATCACCGCAAGGTCGGTGTCGGCGATCGGAATGGCCGCGTTCTGGCCCATGAAATTGTAGTGGGTGATCGCCGCCGAGGTCGCCACCACCTTGGCACCCGACACGATGATGCCGGCGTCGGTCTCCTTCTGGATGTTGATGAACACGTCCTTGACCTGGTCCGCCGCCTTCATCCGGTCGACCGGCGGATTGACGATGGCGTGGTTCATGAACAGCACATGGTTCTGCGACCGCGCGTACCAGCTCCTGGCGTTGTCGGCGAAACGCTCATAGAAGGCGGCGTTGGCGCCGAGCGCATTCATCAGCGACGCCTTGTAGTCCGGCGAGCGGCCCATCCAGCCGTAGGACAGCCGCGCCCAATGGGCGATGGCATCGCGCTGGCCGATCAGGTCCTCGCGGGAGTGCGCGACGCGGAAGAACTTGTGCGTGAAGCCGCCGGAGCCGGTGTCGGTCGGGCAGGTCAGCACGGCTTTCTGCTTTTCGTCGTGCAGGGCGTCATAAAGGCGGGCAACGCTGCGCGCCGCGTTGCGGAAGGCGGGATGGGTCGTGACGTCCTTGACCCGTTCCCCGTAAATGTAGACCTCACGGCCGTCGCGCAGGCTTTCCAGGTACTCCTTGCCGGTAAACGGTCTTGCCGACCCGATCACATCCTCTGGCTTCTGCCGTTCCATTTAGGCTCTCTCAACGCGTTTACCGCACTATGGCGCACGCTTTCGCGCCCACAAGCGACCATGATAGGATGTTTTACGGCAGTGCAACGATCTCCAGTTTGTGACCGGGTACGCAGCATGAAACGGATTTTCGCAGCGACAGCGATGATGGCGATGATGGCGTCGCTGGCAGGACCGGCCGCCGCCCAGAAGGGCATGAGCCAGGGCAACCACAAGACTCCCCTCGAACTGCAATACGAACGGGAGAAGCAGGATCAGGAGGCCAACGAGAGGGCCTATAACGAGCACATGAAGCGCTCGAAGTCGGCAGGCCCCGCGGCCAAGTCCGACCCTTGGGCCGGCGTACGCCCCCCCACCGAAACCAACGCCCGGCGCTAGCCTCACGGTTCCGCATCTGGCCGGATCGGTTCTGGGAAGATCACAGCCGCGAAATGCGGCACCCGATCTCGTTGCCCCTCGCCCAGCCCCCTGCTAAGCACGCCAAATGCAGCCGCGGCGGGGATTCGGCTGCGAACGCCGTATTTGAAGGCGCACCGGCAGCAGGGCGAAGATAGCGGGGCGATTTGATGGAATATTTCGTCCAGCAGCTCATCATCGCGGTCACGCTCGGTTCGATCTACGGCCTGATCGCCATCGGCTACACGATGGTCTACGGCATCATCGGCATGATCAATTTCGCCCATGGCGACGTCTTCATGGTCGGGGGCTTCATTGCGCTGATCGCCTTCCTCGCGCTCGTTGCGATCGGCGTCACCGCCGTCCCGCTGGCGCTGTTCCTGGTGCTTTTGATCGCCATGGCGCTGACCGCGCTCTACGGCTGGACCGTCGAGCGCTTCGCCTACCGGCCGCTCCGCCACAGCTTCCGGCTCGCGCCGCTGATCTCGGCCATCGGCATGTCGATCATTCTCACCAACTATGTGCAGATCGCGCAGGGCGCGCGCGTCAAGCCGCTGCCGCCGCTCGTCACCGGCGATTACACACTGATGTCGAGCGAGACCTTCAGCGTCCATATTTCCAACATCCAGATCATCGTCGTCGCGACCACCTTCGTCCTGATGGCGGGCTTTTCCTGGCTGGTCGCCAAGACCCCGCTCGGCCGCGACATGCGCGCCTGCGAGCAGGACCTGAAGATGGCCTCGCTGCTCGGCGTCAACATCGACCGCACCATCTCGCTCACCTTCGTGATCGGCGCGGCGCTCGCTTCGGTCGCAGGGATCATGTACCTGCTCTATTACGGCGTGATCGACTTCTACATCGGCTTCGTCGCCGGCATTAAGGCGTTCACCGCGGCAGTCCTCGGCGGCATCGGCTCGCTGCCGGGCGCCATGCTCGGCGGTCTCCTGATCGGTCTGATCGAGACGTTCTGGTCGGCCTACTTCTCGGTTGAATACAAGGACGTCGCCGCGTTCTCGATCCTGATCGTGGTCCTGATCTTCCTGCCGACCGGCATCCTCGGCCGGCCGGAAGTCGAAAAGGTGTGAGACGGGACGCAGCACCGGTGCCGGACAAAGCCTCGCCCACCGCCCCTACGCTCTCCGTCGCCGATGCGCTGAAGGACGCCACGCTCGCCGCGCTCGTGGCCTTCGGCCTGTTCTTTTTCCTGATCGGACTGCGCTCCGAGCAAGGCCCGACCGGCGCGCTCCAGCTCAGCACGCGCTGGATCGATCTTGCGATGGTGGTCGGCGCGGTGTTTGCGGGCGCCTTCGGCCGGGCGCTGATCTTCGGCCGCGGGCCGATCCGATTTGGCGGCGAGATGCCGGCCTGGTTTCCGCGCGCGCTCGCGGTGGCGGGCCGCTTTGCGACGCCCGCCCTGCTGATCTTCGCGCTGCTGGTGCCGGTGCTGTTCTATCACAACCGCTACATGCTCGATCTCGGCATCCTCGTGCTGACCTATGTGATGCTCGGCTGGGGCCTCAACATCGTGGTCGGCCTCGCCGGCCTGCTCGATCTCGGCTATGTCGCGTTCTATGCGGTCGGCGCCTACTCCTACGCGCTGCTTGCGACGACCTTCGATCTGTCGTTCTGGATCTGCCTGCCGCTTGCCGGAATCCTCGCCGCGTTCTGGGGCATCCTGCTCGGCTTTCCGGTGCTGCGGTTGCGCGGCGACTATCTCGCGATCGTCACGCTCGCCTTCGGCGAGATCATCCGCCTCATCCTGCTGAACTGGCAGAGCGTGACCGGCGGGCCGAACGGCATCCCCAGCATTCCGCGGCCGAGCTTCTTCGGCATTCCGTTCAACGATGAGGATAGCGGCTTCGCCGCGACCTTCGGGCTGGAGTTCTCGTCGACCCATCGCATCGTGTTTCTGTTCTACGTGATCCTGGCGCTGGCGCTGATCACCAACTGGGCGACGCTGCGGCTGCGGCGGCTGCCGGTCGGCCGCGCCTGGGAAGCCATGCGCGAGGACGAGATCGCCTGCCGCTCGCTCGGCATCAACACCACCACGACCAAGCTCACGGCGTTCGCCATCGGCGCGATGTTCGGCGGCTTCGCCGGCTCGTTTTTCGCCACGCGGCAGGGCTTCATCAGTCCGGAATCCTTCACGTTCGGCGAGTCGGCCATGATCCTCGCGATCGTCGTGCTCGGCGGCATGGGCTCGCAGCTCGGCGTGGCAGTGGCAGCCCTGGTGATGATCGCGGGCTTCGAGCTATTCCGCGAATTTCAAGCCTATCGCATGGTGGTGTTTGGCCTGGCGATGGTGCTGATCATGATCTGGCGCCCGCGCGGGCTCGTCTCGACCCGCGAGCCTTCGCTCTATCTCGGCGAGAAGGACGACAAGAAAGCCATTTCCGCCTCGCTGGTGAAGCAGGGACAGGCGTGAGCGGCGCAAGTGACCGACCCATGAACGACGATACGGCCATCCTGATCGTCGACCACCTGAGCATGCGCTTTGGCGGCCTCGTCGCCGTCGACGATCTGTCGTTTGTCGCCAGGCGCGGCCACATCACCGCGCTGATCGGCCCGAACGGCGCGGGCAAGACCACGGTGTTCAACTGCATCACCGGCTTCTACAAGCCGACCACCGGGCTCATGCGCCTCGCCCATCCCGATCACGGCGTTTACTACCTCGAGCGCCTCTTGAACTTCCGGGTCGCGAAGCTCGCCCGCGTGGCACGCACGTTCCAGAACATCCGGCTGTTTTCCGGGATGACCGTGCTGGAGAACCTGATCGTCGCCCAGCACAACACTCTGATGGTGGCCTCGGGCTTCACCTTTGCCGGGCTGCTCGGGCTGCGGTCGTACCGGACAGCAGAGAACGCCGCGGTCGCCAAGGCGCGCTACTGGCTCGAGCGGACCAACCTGCTGGCGCGCGCGGACGACGCGGCAGGCTCGCTCGCCTACGGCGAGCAGCGGCGGCTGGAAATCGCCCGCGCCATGTGCACCGATCCGGTGCTGCTCTGCCTCGATGAGCCGGCCGCGGGCCTCAACGCCCACGAAAGCGCCGCGTTGAACGAGCTTCTGAAGTTCATCCAGCGCGAGCACGCGACCTCGATCCTGCTGATCGAGCATGACATGTCGGTGGTGATGGAGATTTCCGACCACATCGTCGTGCTTGACTACGGGGTCAAGATCGCCGATGGCACGCCGGAGGAAATCCGCAACGATCCGAAGGTGATAGCAGCCTACCTTGGCGTGGAAGACGAAGAGATTGAGAAAGTCGGTACGGAGGTCGGGCTATGACCGAGCCGCTTCTGGCCGTCCGCGGCGTCAAGACCTTCTACGGCAACATCATGGCGCTGAAGGGGATCGACCTCGACGTCCACGAGGGCGAGATCGTCACGCTGATCGGCGCCAACGGCGCAGGCAAGTCGACGCTGATGATGACGATTTTCGGCAATCCGCGCGCCGGCGAAGGCCGGATCGTGTTCGACGGCCGCGACATCACGCACGTGCCGTCGCACGAGATCGCCAAACTTCGGATCGCCCAGTCGCCGGAGGGCCGGCGCATTTTTCCGCGCATGACGGTGCTGGAAAACCTGCAGATGGGCGCGACCGTCGCGGATCCCGCGCATTTTGCCGACGACATCAAGCGGGTCTGCGCGCTGTTTCCCCTCCTGCAGCGGCGCATGACCCAGCGCGGCGGCACATTGTCCGGCGGCGAGCAGCAGATGCTGGCGATTGCCCGCGCGCTGATGAGCCGCCCTCGTCTGCTGCTGCTGGACGAGCCCTCACTGGGGCTTGCCCCCATGCTGGCAAAGCAGATCTTCCGCGCGATCCGCGAGCTGAACGAGCGCGACCGGCTGACCGTGCTGCTGGTCGAGCAGAACGCCTTCCATGCGCTGAAGCTCGCGCACCGCGGCTATGTGCTGGTCAACGGCGAGATCACGCTGTCGGGCAGCGGCCGCGAGCTCCTGGAGCGGCCCGAGGTGCGCGCCGCGTATCTCGAAGGCGGCCGGCACGAGGCGAAAACGGCGTAGGCCGGACGCTTAGACTTTGCGCCGCGCGGCGACTACCCTTGCAGCAATCCGGCCGGGAGGAACCCCATGAGCCTGCGTCACTTCCTGCGTCTTGTGCTGCTCGGTGCAGCATGGACTGCAACAAGCGCTGCAGCATCGGCGCAGTCGAATACCATCCGCTTCATCGTTGGGCTGGCCCCCGGCGGCGCGGTCGATCCCTACGCCCGGATCATTGCCGAGCACATGGCGAAGACCCTCGGACAGACCATCATCGTCGAGAACAAGCCCGGCGCGGGCGGAAACATCTCGGCGCAGATGATGACCGAGGCGCCCGCCAACGGGCAGATGGTCTGGGTCAGCACGCAGGCGCTGACCGAGATCAATCCCAACGCCTACAGCAACCTGCGCTGGTCGATCGACGATTTCCAGCCGATCATCAAAGGCGTGCAGGCGCCGCTCGTTTTCGTGGCGCATCCGAGCGTTCCGGCGTCGAACTTCGCGGAATTCGTCACCTGGGCCAAGGCCAACCGCAGCAAGCTCAGCTATGCGTCATACACCGCCGGCACCCCGTCGCATTTTCTCGGCTTTCTGCTGAACGAGAAATTCGATCTCGACCTGACGCACGTGCCCTATCGCGGCTCAGGCCTGCAGGTGAACGGGCTGATCGCGGGCCATTCGCTGTTTGGCTTTGCGCAGGTCAATTCGACGCTGCCGCAGAAGCGCGCCGGCGCGCTCAAGGTTTTTGCCGTGACCGGACCCGAGCGCGACCGTTCGATGCCGGACGTGCCTACCTTCGCCGAGTTGGGCCATCCGGAATTCACCGCGCGGGTGTGGTTCGGACTGCTGGTGAAGGCCGGCACGCCGCCCGACATCGTCAAGCGGCTGACTGACGCCGCGAAGGCAGCCCATGCCGACCCGGATGTGCGAGGCAAGCTCGAAGCGCAAGGCTACGACGTGACCGGCGAAACCGGACCGCAGCTTTTGCCGAACATCAAGGAACAAATCGCGCGCTGGGGCAAGCTCGTGAAAGCGTCAGGGTTTTCTGCCGAAGATCGCGGCAGCACGCGATAAGCGCGTCAGGAGATGGTTCCACCCTGCAGCCAGGCGGCCGCCGTCACCGCGGCGACCGTCGTCACGCCCAGAAGCAGGCTGCCGAGAACGAGGCCCCACACCGCCAAAGATCCCTTGCCGTTGCGGGCAGGGTTGAAACTGCGGGCCTCGTGCGCAATCGACTCACCAAAAACCGTGAAATGAGCGGACATGACAAATCCCTTTGGCTTGGGTGTCATCATCCGCCGATTTCGCAAAACCTGAAGTGCGAAAGGTCACACCTCGAAACGTCTGGGTTAGTGGCGCTTGCTAGGCCCGCCGGGTCGGCAATGGAACCCGGTCGATGTGCTCGATCTCGGCGAGCAGGAGCTTCTCGGTCATCCGCGCCCGCGTCTTGGCGTGCGCCGGATCGTCCCAGAGATTCTCGAACTCGCCCGGATCGTCCACGAGATCGTAGAGCTCGCCCCAGCCGGTGCCGTGGAACACGCTCAGCCGGTAGCGACCGTCGATCAGGCTGTGAACCCGCGCCGGCACGTTCGTGCCCGCGCTCGACGCCTGATGGTCGTACTGGATGAACACGCTGTCGCGCACGGCCTGGCCGCCGAAGACCGGAAGCAGGTTCTTCGCCTGCATGCCGCTCGCGGGCTCGATCTTCGCACGCTCGAGCACCGTCGTGCCGATGTCCATCGTCGAGCCGAGCGCATCGGTGCGCTTGGGCGGGTTTTTCGCCTGCGGGTCCGACCAGATGAACGGCACCCGCACGATGCTCTGATACTGCTCGGCCCCCTTGAGCATCAGCCGGTGATCGCCGAGATGGTCGCCATGGTCGCTGGTGAAGATCACCACTGTGTCGTCGCGCTTGCCGCTCGCATCGAGCGCCGCGAGCACCTGACCGACGGCATCGTCGATGCAGGCGATCATGCCGCAGGTCAGCGCCCTCGCCTCCTGCGCCTCGCGCGCCGAAACCCCGATGGTGCCCATCCCGGTGAGATTGGCCTTTCCGGCTTCGCGCTCCTTGATGATGTTCTGCACCAGCGTCGGCGGCGTCCAGTAATTGCGCGAGAAGGCTTCGGGGACCGGGAACTGCTCGGGCTTGTACATGTCCCAGTATCTGCCCGGCGGGTTGAACGGATGGTGCGGGTCGGGAAACGACACCATCAGGAAGAATGGTGCGTCGTCTCTCGCCTCGTCGAGATAGGCGCAGGCGCGTTCGCCGAGGAAGGCGGTGGCATAAAGCTCCTCGGGGATCGCGGTGCGGTTGGCCTGCGGCACGGTGTAGTCGTGCGGCAGGCCGTTCTTGGTGCCGAGCAGCGCCCGCGCCTTCGGATCGCGCGCATCGAGCCAACGGTCGTAGTCGCCGCCCGGATCGTCGCCATGGGCGCGGACCAGCGTCACATGATCGAAGCCGTAAAACGGTGTGCGCACCTGCGCGCCCGGTTTCTCCCAGTAACGCGGCATCTCCTGCTCGTATTCCGGATCGATCAAGTGGTCGCGCAGCGATTGCTTCAGTCCTGCGGACGGCTCGTGCAGGCCCGCGCGCGGCGGCGGGCGTTTGATGATGGGATCCCAATCGGTGAAGTTCTGCAGGTGGCTCTTGCCGATCAGCGCGGTCTGGTAGCCGGCATCGCGCATCAGATCGACGAAGGTCACCGCCTCCATCGACAGCGGGATGCCGTTGGAACGGACGTCGTGCACCGAGGGCATGCGGCAGGTCATCAGGCTGGCACGGTTCGGCTGGCAGACCGGACTTGCCACATAGAACCGGTCGAACGCCGTGCCGCGCGCCGCAATCGAATCGATGTTCGGGGTCCGCAGCACCGGATGGCCGTAGCAGCCTAAAAAATCGGCGCGGTGCTGGTCGGTGATGAACAGGAGAAAATTCGGACGTGAGGCGTTCGGCATTGCGGCATCCTGGTTGAACTGTTGTGTTACTATCCTACTGAATCGATTTCGTTGTCGAATAGGCCTTAGGCTCGATGGACGAACAGCTTTACGGGTCAGAATCCTGGCTTCAGGTGCTTCTGGTCACCGGTGTCATCGGCGGCGGCGCGGCATTCCTCGCCGGCCGCGCCATCGCGCAAACGTGGCGGCCGTTCTGGCACGTGCTGGTATACATGGCGATGCTCGGGGCGGCTGTGCGCTTCGTGCACTTCGCGCTGTTCGAGGCGACATTGCTGTCGCCCGCATCCTATGCGGCCGACACCGCCTATCTTCTCATCCTTGGTGCGAGCGCGTGGCGCATGACGCGGGCCGCCCAAATGGCGACGCAATACTACTGGCTCTATTGCCGGACCGGACCGTTCACCTGGCGGGAGCTCGCACCCGGCGAAGAAATTCCGGTCAAGAACAGCCCGGTGCCCCGGTGACCAACCGGCAAAAAACGGACAAAATGCCACCTATCCGGTTGTCGCGGACGGGGCGACCATGAGGTCAAGGTCCGCAAATTGAGGAGACTTCGATGAACAAGATGTGGCTTGCAGGCGTAGCACTGGGCGCGGGGTTGGCGTTCGCCTCTCCAGCCGCGGCCCAGGACATCAGCGTGGGCGTCGCCGGTCCGATGACGGGCGCAGAGGCCACGTTCGGCACCCAGCTCAAGAACGGCGCGGAAGCGGCCGTGGCCGACATCAACGCCGCCGGCGGCGTGCTCGGCAAGAAGATCAAGCTCGAGATCGGTGATGACGCCTGCGATCCGAAGCAGGCGCGCGCGGTGGGCGAGAAGTTCGCCGCCGCCAAGCTGCCGTTCGTGATGGGACACTACTGCTCCTCGTCGTCGATCCCGGCCTCCGAGGCCTACGCCGAAGGCGGCGTGCTGCAGATCACGCCGGCCTCGACCAATCCGACGTTCACCGAACGCAAGCTGTGGAACACGTTCCGTGTCTGCGGCCGCGACGACCAGCAGGGCGTCGTCGCCGGCGACTACGTCGCCAAGACCTACAAGGGCAAGAACGTCGCCATCCTTCACGACAAGTCGACCTACGGCAAAGGCCTGGCCGACGAGATGAAAAAGGCGCTCAACAAGGGCGGCGTGAAGGAGAAGATGTACGAGGCCTACACCAAGGGCGACAAGGACTTCAACGCGCTGGTCTCGAAGATGAAGGCCGCCAATATCGACGTGGTCTATGTCGGCGGCTACCACACCGAGGCGGGCCTGATCCTGCGCCAGATGCGCGGCCAGGGCATGAAGTCGCAGATGATCTCGGGCGACGCGATTGCCACCAACGAGTTCTGGTCGATCACCGGCGCCGCCGGCGAAGGCATGATGTTCACCTTCGGCTCCGATCCGCGCAAGCGCCCGACCGCGGCCGCGATCGTCAAGAAGTTCAAGGACAAGAACATCGATCCGGAGGGCTACACCCTCTACACCTACGCGGCGATGCAGATCTGGGCCGCGGCGGCGAAGAAGGCCAACACCACCGACGGCAAGAAGGTCGCGGAGACCATCCGCTCCGGCAAGTGGGACACCGTGCTCGGCCCGATCAGCTACGACAAGAAGGGCGACATCACCACGATCGACTACGTGTTCTACAAGTGGAGCAAGGACGGCAAGTACGACGAGATCCCGGCGGGCAAGGGCTCGTAAGTTCGTCGTCACCTCACGCGGCGCAAGTAGAGCCCGCCCCGAAATCCGGGGCGGGCTCTTTGTTGGGCGCCTTGCAACTAACCGAACTTGCCGAGCACCGGGAACGTCTCCAGCAGCCAGAAGCTTGCCTGCGTGACCGATCCGGTCAGGAACGCCACACCGGTCAGCACCAGAAGCCCGCCCATCACCATCTCCATGCGCACGAGCTGCTTGCGAAACCGCGCGAGGAATTGCGCGAACGGCTTGATCGCCGCGGCCGCGGCAAGGAACGGGATGCCGAGCCCGAGCGAATAGACCGCAAGCAGCCCCGCGCCTTTCGCCACCGTCTGCTCGGACGCGGCGACCGCGAGGATCGCCGCGAGAATCGGCCCGATGCACGGCGTCCAGCCGAACGCGAAAGCGAGCCCCATCGCATAGGCGCCCCAAAGGCCCACCGGCTTCACCATCTCCATGCGCTTTTCGCGAAGCAGCCAGCCGATGCGAAACACGCCGAGAAAATGCAGGCCCATGATCATGATCGCGACGCCGGCAACGATGGCGAGCTCGGCGGACCAGGCACGCACCACGCCGCTGATCGCGCTGGCGCCGGCGCCCAGCGCCACGAACACCGTGGAGAAGCCGGCGACGAACAGCAGCGCCCCCCGCAGCGTGTCGCGCATCGTGCCGGTCTTCGGATCGTCGTCGGCCAGCCGCTCGAGCGAGCTGCCGGCGAGGTACACGAGATAAGGCGGAACCAACGGCAGCACGCAGGGGCTGAGAAAGCTCACAACCCCGGCAATCAGGGCGGCGACGAGGCTCACATCGGCGATCATGCCGCCTAGATGCACGGGGACTGCGGGCCACGCAAGCGCGGCGTCCGGCCGCTGGCGCTGATGTGATCGGCGGTTGATCTGCTATGGTCCGACCGCTGATCCGCCTGGAGGCCGCAGTGGCGCGCAATCTCATCACCGACGTCGCGGGTATCCGCGTCGGACACGCCGACGACGCCAAGCTCGGATCGGGCTCCACGGCCATCATTTTCGACACGCCTGCGGTCGCAGCGGCCGACGTTCGGGGCGGCGGACCGGGCACGCGGGAAAGCGCCCTGCTCGATCCTGCCATGACGGTCGAGCGGATTGATGCCATCACGCTCTCGGGCGGATCGGCTTTTGGCCTTGATGCCGCCTCCGGCGTGCAGGCCTGGCTGCGCGAGCAGGGCCGCGGCTTCCGGATTCGCGAAGCGACCGTGCCGATCGTGCCGGGCGCGGTCCTGTTCGATCTTCTGAACGGCGGCGACAAGCGCTGGGGCCGCTACCCGCCCTATCGCGAACTTGGCTATCAGGCCGCGGCGCAGGCCTCCGCCGACTTCGCCCTGGGCAGCGTCGGCGGAGGCTTTGGAGCAACCACCGTCGACCTGAAAGGCGGCGCTGGATCGGCCTCAGCGACAACGTCCGAGGGGATCACGGTTGGCGCCATTGCACTGGTCAACGCCGTGGGTTCGGCGGTCATCGGCGGCGGACCGCATTTCTGGGCTGCGCCCATCGAGCGCGGCGGTGAATTCGGCGGCCGCGGCCAGCCCGCGACGGTATCGCCGCAGACGCTCATCCCCCGCTTCAAAGGCCAGTCGGGGGAAAACACCACGCTGGTGCTCGTGGCAACCGATGCCACGCTGACCAAGGCGCAGACGCGGCGGCTCGCCATCATGGCGCAGGATGGAATGGCGCGTGCGTTGCGGCCCATCCATACGCCGCTCGACGGCGACATCGTGTTCGCGGCGGCGACCTGCGCGCGACCGTTCGCCGACCCGATCTACGGCATGGCCACGCTCGGCACGCTCGCCGCCGACGTGGTAGCACGGGCTATCGCCCGCGGCGTCTATGAGGCGCGCGTGCTACCGTTTGCCGGTTCACTGCCGAGCTGGAAAGACAAGTTCGGCAACTAACGGCGATTACCGCTCGTTGAGCATCCGCAGCGTCGACACCCACGCGCTCGGGGTCATCAGGCTATGCGGACGCCGCATGCCGAGCGCTTCGGCGATCCCGATGCCGAAGTCATTGCAGTTCTGGAAGATCGGGTGCCACTTCCGCTGGGTCTGCTTCAGGATGCGAACCGCGCGCACCACCGCCGCATATTCGGCAGCGGTCAACGAACGCCCATAGACCGCGTCGGGCTTCCGAAGAACGTCGTCCTCGTACTTCCGCACCGTGCCCTCCACCGGCACGATCAGGGCCTGCATGGCATCGACCTCGGGAATGAAGCCTGCGTAGCGCATGTCGAGGATGCGCCCGGACCCATCCGTGCGTCCGTAAACGATGTAGGTGTGGCCGATATAGGTGCTCGGGCGCGAGCGGAATTCGATGAAATAGCGATCGCTGCCGGCGGCTTGCCGTGTGTCGGCCGGCTGGGCCGCGGCCCGGCTGCTCGCAAGCATCGCGAGCAGCAGCAGGCTGCCGACGACGGCAAAGCCGAAAGCACGAATGGCAACCGCGGAACGCAAGCGTTGCTCCCCGGCCGGACAGTCCGGCCGACCGGTGCGGGTTTTAAGCCCGCGCCCAACGCCTCCTCATGGTTCGCGCAATTGCCCGCCCCGCCCGCGAAAGCCCTGCGGTGGTAATTGTCTATGCTTAATGGAACCGCGCAAACCGTTCACCAAGACATGGTTAACGCGCCCGTCAGGAGGCAAACCGCTCCGCGGAAAACGGCTTGGGATCGCAAAATGGCGTTGCTCCGGTCATCATTTCCGCCAGCAGCCGTCCCGTGGCGGGCCCGAGCGTCAGGCCCCAATGCGCATGGCCGTAATCGAGCCAGAGACCGGGTTGTCCCGGCGCACGGCCGATCACCGGGCGTGAATCGGTAAAGCACGGCCGCGAGCCCATCCAGGGCTGCGCCTCGACGCCCTCGCCCAGCGGATAGAGCGCCCGGGCCGCCGGCAGCAGCCGATCGAACTGGACCGGCGTCGGCGTGTCGTCGCGGTCGGCGAACTCCGCGCCCGTGGTCAGGCGAATGCCCTGCTCCATCGGCGCAATGCAGTAGCCGTAATCTGTATCGACGACCGGCCGCGCGAGCCCGGCATTGCCATTCGACTTGTAGTGGCGATGATAGCCGCGCTTCCATTTGAGCGGCAGGCGGATGCCGAGCGGCGCGAGCACGTCCGGGGCCCAGGGGCCGAGCGCGATCACAGCTTCCTTGCCGTCGACCGGCCCTTCATCGGTGTCGACCCGCCACGCCTGCCCCGAGCGATGCAGGGTCAGCGCATCGCCCTTGAGAATGACGCCGCCGAGCCGGGTGAACAGTTCGGCGTAAGCTTTGGCGACGGCCCCGGGATTCGACACGCTCGCCGCATCCGGCGTGAGTATGGCATGGCGGAATACGGGAGCGAGCGAAGGCTCGAGCGCGCGCGCCTCTTCGACGCCCAGGGCGCGCAATTCAAGTCCAAGTTCGGCCGCATAATCCCGCTCGCGCTTCGTGCCGGAGAAGCTCTTATCGCTGCGATAGAGCTTGAGCCAGCCGGTCTTGCGCAGGTACCGTGTGGCCTCCGCCTCGGCCATCAGCGCCTCGTGCTCGGCCACGGCACGCGCGAAAAGCGGCCGCATCGCCTTCGCAAAATCGAGCGCGCGCACACCGCGGGTGTTTGCGCGGTAAGCCAGCAGCCAAGGCGCATATCCAGGCAATGCGGACAGATGATAATTGGCCTCGGGCGCCTGCTTCAGCGCGATGCGCAGCAGCGCGCCAAAGCCTTTGGGAAAGGCATGTGCGAAGAGCGTATTGCCTTCGAGGATTCCGGCGTTCCCGTAGGACGTCTCCTCGCCCGGCCCGCGGCGATCGACCAGCGCCACCGACAGACCGCGCTTGACGAGGTGCAGCGCCGCGGAAATCCCGACGAAGCCTGCGCCGAGAACAATCGCGTCGGTACGGGCCATGAACAATTCTCCTGATCGGCTGCGGCGTCCATTGCAGCGCGGCCCCCTTATTTAAGCGACGCTATCGACGGCCGCCAGCGCGGCTGTTATGCCGCAGCGATGGGACTTCTCGACCGGTTGACCGCAGGTCTTGCCTGGCTTGGCCGCCAAGGCACCACGGCGGTCGCGATCTCGATCCTGCTCGGGATTTTCCTGCCGCCGCTCGGGGCGCTGGTGCGGCCGTTCTTTCCGGAAACGGTGTTCCTGCTGCTCTGCCTCGCCTTCCTGCGCGTCGATCCGGGAGCGCTTCGTGCGCAGCTCGCCCAACCGCCACTGCTGATCGCCGCGGCCGTCTGGGTCATGCTGATCACGCCGATCCTTGCCGGCATCGCTTTCGACGCCATCGATCTGGGCGAACAATCGCCGGCGCTGCTGCTCGCGCTGGTGCTGAACATGGTCGCGCCGCCGATCTTCGCCTCGCCCGCGCTCGCCGCCTTGATGGGGCTCAACGCCGCCATCACGCTGGCCTTGCTGCTGGTGTGCATCGCCGTGACGCCGTTTCTCGCACCGGCGCTGGTCGCGGTGTTTGCCGGCTCCGCGGTGACCTTTTCGCCGCTCTCGCTCGGCCTGCGCCTCGTGCTGATGCTGGCCGGCGCGGCCTGCACCGCGGTCGCGATCCGCGCCTTCATGGGCAAGCCCTGGGTCGAGCGCCAGGCCGAGCGCATCGACGGGCTCAACGTCATCGTGCTGTTCCTGTTCGCCGTGGCGCTGATGGGCGACGTGCTGACCAACGCCATCTCCCGTCCGTTCCTCGTTCTCGGCCTGTTGGCGCTGGCCACCCTGGTCACCTTCGGGCTTTGCGCGCTGACCGCCCTGCTCCTGGCCCGCGTCGACTTGCAGACGGCGCTGCCGCTGGCGCATGCGGCCGCATCCCGCAACACCGGCTTGATGCTCGCGGCCGCAGCCGGCGCGGTGCCCGAGCTGGTCTGGCTCTACATGGCGCTCCTGCAGATCCCGATCTACGCGCTGCCGCTGTTCCTGAAGCCTTTGGCGCGCAGCCTTTCCACCGCCGGCTAGAGCACCGGCGTTGCCCCTCATTTCCCCCCGTGTTACCTCGAAAGGTAACCGGAAAGCCCCATGTCGCGCCCTCTCCGCATTGCTCCGTCGATCCTGGCCTCGGATTTCTCCAAGCTGGCCGAAGAGGTCCGCGCGGTCGAAGCCGCCGGCGCGGACTGGATCCATCTCGACGTGATGGACGGGCATTTCGTGCCGGTGATCACCTTCGGACCGGACGTGGTGAAGGCGATCCGCCCGGTGAGCCAGAAGATCTTCGACGTGCACCTGATGATCGCGCCGGTCGATCCGCATCTCGAGGCCTTCGCCAAGGCCGGTGCCGACATCATCACCGTTCATGTCGAAGCGGGCCCGCACCTGCACCGCTCGCTGCAAGCCATCAAGGCGCTCGGCAAGAAGGCCGGCGTGACGATGAACCCCGGCACGCCCGTGGAAACGATCGAGCATGTGATCGACCTGGTCGATCTCGTGCTGGTGATGTCGGTCAATCCGGGCTGGGGCGGCCAGAAGTTCATCCCCGCAGCCGAGGAAAAAATCCGCCGCGTCAAGGCGCTGGCCGGCGGCCGGCCGATCGACATCGAGATCGACGGCGGCGTGACCGCCGAGAACGCCGCGCTCGTCACGCGCGCCGGCGCCAACGCGCTGGTCGCGGGCTCCGCCGTGTTCAAAGGCGGCCCGTCCGCCTACAAGGCCAACATCGACGCGATCCGCCACGCCGCGGCGCTGGCCCGTGGCGAAGCCGCCTGATCGCGCATAAAATCGTTCCGACACTGACACGCGGAATGTGAGGGACCGGTCATGGGCGTATTGATCGACGGCAAGTGGAGCGACGGCGAGCTGCCGCAGGAGACGAGCGCCACCGGCCAGTTCAAGCGCGTCGACAGCTCGTTCCGCGACCGCATCACCGCCGACGGCTCGTCGGGCTTCAAGGCCGAGCCCGGCCGCTATCACCTCTACGTCGCGCACGGCTGCCCATGGGCGCACCGCACGTTGATCTACCGCGCGCTGAAGAAGCTCGACGGCCTCATCTCGGTCGCCTATTCGATCCCCGGCCTGAAGCGGCAGGGCTGGCAGTTCGGCGACGATCCGCGCTATCCGGACTGTATCCCCGACAAGGTCAACGGCTTCGAATACCTGCATCAGGCCTACACGGCCGCGAAGCCCGACTACACCGGCAAGGTCACGGTGCCGACGCTGTGGGACAAGAAGACCAAGCGCATCGTCAACAACGAGTCGTCCGAGATCATCCGGATGCTCAACACCGAGTTCAACGCCATCACCGGCGACCGCACCGACTTCTATCCGCAGGCGCTGCGCGCCGAGATCGACGCGGTGAACGAGCGCGTCTATCACAACGTCAACAACGGCGTTTATCGCGCGGGCTTCGCCAAGTCGCAGGCGGCTTACGAAGAGGCCTATGACGGGCTGTTCTCGACCCTCGACTGGCTCGAGGAGCGGCTGTCGAAGCGGCGCTATCTCGTCGGCTCGCAGATCACCGAGGCCGACTGGCGGCTGTTCCCGACGCTGGTGCGCTTCGACGTCGCCTATTTCTCGATCTTCAAGTGCAACCGGCAGCGCATCGCCGACTATCCGAACCTGTCGAACTACATGCGCGAACTCTATCAGGTGCCGGGCGTCGCCGAGACCGTGACGCCGCGCTACTACGTGATCAACTACTACTCGATCCCCAAGGTGAACCCGACGCTGATCATTCCCAAGGGAACGCCGGTCGACCTCGGCCAGCCGCACGACCGGGCGCGGCTCGCCGCGTAAGCCACTTTTCCACCATTCCGGCTTGCAATTGCGGCCTTCGGGTCTGATACAGGCAGCGTATCTCCCCCGCCCGAGGCCCCGATGATCCCGCGCTACTCCCGTCCCGAAATGGTTGCGATCTGGTCGCCGGAGACGCGGTTTCGCATCTGGTTCGAGATCGAGGCGCATGCCGCCGACGCGATGGCCAAGCTCGGCATCGTGCCGAAGGCCGCGGCGAAGAAAATCTGGGCCAAGGGCAAGAACGCCACGTTCGACGTTCAGCGGATCGACGAGATCGAGCGCGTCACCAAGCACGACGTGATCGCCTTCCTGACGCATCTCGCCGAGATCGTCGGCCCCGAGGCGCGCTTTGTTCATTCGGGAATGACATCGTCGGACGTGCTCGACACCTGCCTCAACGTGCAGCTCACGCGTGCCGCCGACATCCTGATCGCCGACGCGGACAAGCTCCTCGCGGCACTGAAGCGCCGCGCCTTCGAGCACAAGAAGACGCCCACGGTCGGCCGCTCGCACGGCATCCATGCCGAGCCGACCACCTTCGGCGTCAAGCTTGCCATCGCCTATGCCGAGTTCTCCCGCGCGCGCGAACGACTGATCGCGGCGCGCAAGGAGGTGGCGACCTGCGCGATCTCCGGCGCGGTCGGCACCTTCGCGCAGGTCGATCCGCGGGTGGAGGCGCATGTCGCCAAAGCCATGGGACTTGCGGTCGAAACGGTGTCGACGCAGGTGATCCCGCGCGATCGCCACGCGATGTTCTTTGCGACGCTCGGCGTCGTGGCCTCCTCGATCGAACGGCTCGCGACCGAGATCCGCCATCTGCAACGCACCGAGGTGCTGGAGGCGGAAGAGTTCTTCTCCGAAGGCCAGAAGGGCTCGTCGGCGATGCCGCACAAGCGCAATCCGGTGCTCTCGGAAAACCTCACCGGGCTCGCCCGCATGGTGCGCGCCTATGTGGTGCCGGCGATGGAGAACGTGGCGCTCTGGCATGAGCGCGACATCTCGCACTCCTCGGTCGAACGCATGATCGGTCCCGACGCGACGGTGACGCTCGACTTCGCGCTCAACCGGCTCGCCGGCGTGATCGACAAGCTCGTGGTCTATCCCGGCAACATGCAGAAGAACCTCGACCGGCTCGGCGGCCTCGTGCATTC
>JAIESC010000248.1 GCA_019746355.1 Xanthobacteraceae bacterium
CACCGCCGTCATTCCGGGGCGCGCCGAAGGCGCGAACCCGGAATCCATACTCCGCAGCAGTGGTTATGGATTCCGGGTTCACGCGCTTGCGCGCGTGCCCCGGAATGACGGTCCAGGGTTCGGTGCTCTGGCCGTACGTTCGCGAATGAGCAAGAATGGCTCCATCAGAAAGGACGTGGAGGAACGCCGTGACCGAGAAATCCCTCACTCCCGAGCAAATGGAAGCCCGGGTCGCGCGCTTCAACAAGCTGCAGACCTACCAGCGCCAGAACTTCGAGGCACACAACATCCCGCCCGGCGCAGTCGAGAAGGTCACCGCCCGCAGGGTCTATCCGGTGATGGCCTCCGCCGACTATCAGGGCCGCAGCGCCGGCGCGCCGGTGAAGGGACCGCGCGGACTGATCGTCAGCATCGCCGAATGCCCGCCGCACAACGGCCCGGGCCTGCACCGCCATCTCAACACGGTGGAGAACTTCTTCTGCCTGTGCGGCCGGTTCGAGATCTCCTGGGGCGACAACGGCGAGCACAAGACCATTCTCGAGCCCAACGACATGATCTCGGTCCCGCGCGGCGAGAACCGGATGTTCTTCAACATCTCCGACGAGGTCGGACGGTTGCTGGTGATGATCGTGCCGGAGACCGACCAGCAGGTCGATCCGATCCTTTACGCGCCGAGCCTCGGCAAGGAGATCGAGGACGAGTACGGCAAGAAGGCGCTGGAAGGACTGCAGAGCATCGGCTTCAAGTTCGAGGAACCCGTCGGCTGACGCACTGACAGTGCCGCATAACCGGTGTCACGCGCGGGCTTGACCCGCGCGTCCACGCGATGGACCGACGATACTGCTCTTACGATTTCGACCCGTTGCACACGCTCATGGATGGCCGGGTCAAGCCCGGCCATGACACCATCCGTGCGGCGAGCAGCTCAGATCAACTGAACGCGCCCTTGAAATCCTGCGCGAACTGCCTGGTCGTGATCGGCGCGCGGCCGACGATGTCGCGGATCGGCTGAGTGTTCTCGTGTGAGAACGCGCCCTTGCCCCCGGCCCGCGCGATCGAGACGAGATGCGCCACCAGCCAGTCCGGCATGTTGCGTGACTTCATCCCGGCTTCGGCCTGCTCCAGCGTGATCTCCACGTAGGTGATCGGCTTGCCGATCGTCTCGCCGATCACCTTGGCGAACTCGCCGAACGTCGTGCTCACGCCCGAGAAGCTGTAGAGCTTGCCGTTGTGCTTTCCGGGCTCCCGCAGCACGCGCGCGCCGAGCGCGCCGGTGTCGCGCACGTCGATCAGCGCCACCGGCAGGTCCTTCGGCCACGGCTGGATGATCTTGCCGTCGTTCTTGATGTTGGCGGCCTGCCCCATGATGTTCTGCATGAACAGGCCGGGGCTCAGGATGCACCATTGCAGCCCGGACTTCTTCAGGTGCTCCTCGATCCTGTAGTGCGCTTGGCCGTTGACCGACTCCACATTCGGGCCGATCACGTCGCGGCCGCCGGACACCTTGACGATGTATTCGGCACCCGCGGCCTTGGCGGCATCGATCACGTTGATCTGCTGCACATCGGACTTCGGGTTATGGCCGGTGACGATGAACACGCGCTTGCAACCGGCCAGCGCCTTCTCGAGGCCGGCGCGGTCGTCGAGCTCGGCGATCGCGGTCTTGGTGTCCGCGCCGAGCACCTCCCTCGCCTTGTCGGCGTTGCGCACGACGCAGACCGGACTTTCACCGAGGCCTTTCAGCTCCTTGACGACCGCCCGTCCGGTATTTCCCGTGGCTCCTACCACCGCATACATGGCGCTCTCCCTTGCGTTCTTGTTGGCTCAGACCTTCACGCGCGCGATGAACTTGTCGAACGCCGCGAGCTGCTGCTTGATCAGGTCGATCGCGCCCGGGTCCTTGAGCTGGCCGTCGACGAACTTCGAGGCCGCCATGTTGACGATCACCTCGGGCTTGCCGAACAGTTGCGCGTCGATCGCCTGCATCACCATGCGCAGGTGATACTGCATGCGCGAGCCGCCGAGGAGCCCCGGCGCGGCCGACTGGATGCACACCGGCTTGTCCTTGAACGACACGTCCTTGTAACGCGACAGCCAGTCGATGGCGTTCTTGAGGCCGCCCGGCACCGACCAGTTGTACTCGCCCGACACGATCAGCACGCCGTCGGCCGCGCGCACCGCCTCGTGCAGCGCATCGGCATCCTTCGGAAAGCCCGCCGCCTGCTGGTCGTCGAAATTGTAGAGCGGAATGCTGGCGAAGGACGGCGCTTCCTTGATGGTCATGCCCGCGGGAGCGAGCCCGATCGATGCATTCATGAGCTGCCGGTTGAACGAGCCTTTACGCAGAGAGCCGCAAATCGCCAGAACATTCGCCATAGCCAATCTATCCTTTGAATCAGGCTGGAATTGTCATTCCCGCGCATCGCAACGCATCGCCGGGAACGGGCCACCGGGCGCGGCCGCAAGGTGCATAGCATGGGCCGCGCGGGCGTGGGTAGCGGGTTGCATGCCTTGATCCGACGCCCGGCAACAATGCAGACGCCCGGCGCAACAGCCGGGCGTCCGTACCGTGATGCGGCAGGCGCGGCCGCCGCCGCGCGAAAGCCGGAAGGTCAGAGGCTCTTCTTATAGGCGTCGACCACCGCCTGCCCTTCCGCACCGGCGCGCTTGAGCCAGTCGGCGGTGAGCTGCTCGCCGATCTTCTTGAAGCCCGCCGCGAGCTCGGGGCTGGGCTTCTGCACCTTCATGCCCTTCTTCTTGATCTCGTCGTGGTACCACTCGGTCTTGTTCTCCCACAGCTTCCAGCCGCGCTCCTCGGCCACCGCGGCGGCCTTGAGCACCGCGTCCTGGGTCGGCTTGTCGAGCGAGGCGAGCGCCGCCTTGTTGATGAAGGTGACGTTGCGCGGGATCCAGGCGCGGGTGTCGTAGAAGTGGGTCAACGTCTCCCAGACCTTAGAATCGTAGCCGGTCGCGCCCGACGACATGAACGAGTTGACCACGCCGGTCGCGAGCGCCTGCGGCAATTCGGCCGCCTGCACCGTCACCGCCTGCGCGCCGACCATCTCGCCGATGCGCGCGGTGCCGACATTGTAGGCGCGCCACTTCAGGCCCTTCATGTCCTCGATGCTGTTGATGTCCTTCTTGGCGTAGATGCCCTGCGGCCCCCACGGCACGGTGAACAGCACCTGCATGCCCTGCGCGCCGAGCTTCTGCTCGATCAGCGGCTTGGACGCGATCCAGAGCTTCTTCGCCTCCGGGAAGCTCGTGGCGAGAAACGGCACCACGTCGATGCCGAAGATCGGGTTCTCGTTCTCCAGGATCGAGATCAGGATCTCGCCGGTCTGCGCCTGGCCGGTCGCGACCGCGCGCTTGATCTCCGGGCCCTTGAACAGCGAGGCCCCGGGATGCACGGCGATCTGCAGCTTGCCGCCGGTCGCCTCCGCCACGTCCTTGGCGAACAGGTTCAGGTTCTCGACATGCGGATTGTCGAGCGGATAGGCGCTCGGCAGGTTCCATTTGGTCTGCGCATGTGCAGGCATCTGAGATTGCGTCACCGCCAGTGCCAGAGCCGCACCCGCCAGTGTCAGTATCTTGGTTCGGTCACTCATGGCCCATCGCCCCTTTCGGTTGAAGGTCAAGCCGGGAAAGCCATCCTTGGGAGTACCATCACGATACTAGGGAATACCGTGATGATGGCAACCGCCAGGACGAGCAGAAAGAAGAACGGCAGCGAGGCGCGCGCGACGAAATTGGAATCCTTGCCGCTCATGGTTTGCAGCACGAACAGGTTGAAGCCCACGGGGGGCGACACCTCCGCCATCTCGACCACCAGCACCACGAAAATGCCGAACCAGACCAGGTCGAAGCCCGCGGCCTTGATCATCGGGATGACCACCGCGGTGGTCAGCACGATCATCGAGATGCCGTCGAGCGCGGTGCCGAGCACGATGTACATCACGGTCAGCGCCGCGATCAGCGCGTAGGGGCTGAGCTCGAGGCCGCCGACCCAGGCGGCGAGCGCCTGCGGCACGCCGGTATAGGCCATCGAGGTGGACATGTAGGACGCGCCGGCGAGGATCAGCATGATCATGCAGGTGACGCGCGTCGCCCCCATCAGGCTCTGGAAGAACGACGGCCAGCTCAGCATGCCGTGCCACCAGGCGATGGCGAGCGAGCCCATCACGCCCCAGGCGGCGCATTCGGTCGCGGTCGCAAGGCCGAACAGCAGGGCGACGAACACCAGGATGATCAGCAGCATGGTCGGAATGAGCTGCGCCGACTGCTTGAGCTTTTCCCGGAGCGACATCTGCGGCTCGGCCGGCGGCGTCTTGTCGGGATTGAGCACCGACCACAGCGCGATGTAGCCGGAGTAAAGGAACATCACCAGCAGGCCCGGCAGAAAGCCCGCGAGAAACACCTGGATGATCGAGACGTTGGCCTGCACCGCATAGATCACCATCATGATCGACGGCGGAATGAGGATGCCGAGCGTGCCTGCGCCGGCGAGCGAGCCGAGACTGACCTTTTCGTCATAGCCGCGCTTCTTCAATTCCGGCAGCGCGATCTTGGCGACGGTGGCGGTGGTCGCGGCCGAGGATCCCGACACGGAGCCGAAGATGCCGCAGGCAAGCACGTTGACATGCATCAGCCGGCCGGGAATGCGGTTGAGCCACGGCGCGAGGCCGCGGAACATTTCCTCCGACAGTTTGGTGCGGAACAGGATCTCGCCCATCCAGATGAACAGCGGCAGCGCGGCCAGCGTCCACGACGCGCTGTTGCCCCACACCGTCGTCGCCAGCACCGCGCCCGGCGGCACCGCGCCGCCGACGAACAGCATGCCGGCATAGCCGCAGGCCATCAGCGCGATCGCGATCCAGACGCCGCCGGCCAAGAGGATGGTGAGCAGCACCAGCAGGACCAGTGCGATCTCGATCAGCTCCACGTCACACCCCGCTCGGTTCAAGCGACACGAGCGGTGTCTGCTCTCCCCTCCCCCCGCGAAGCGGCGGGGAGGGGTCGGGGGTGGGGGGTGGTGCCTCAATCGCAAAGCGTGCGAGTGGCACTACCCCCCACCCCAACCCTCCCCACCACGCTGCGCGTGGGGGGAGGGAGCGCACCGCCAATGCCGCACCGCTCACCATCGTCACACCCCGCTCTGCACGGCGCGCTCGACGGCCTCTTCGGCGGTCTGCGGTTTGGGCTTCTCGTAGCGCGGCAGGTTGCCGCGCAGCACGTGGACGAACTCGTCGACGAAGGCGATCAGCAGGATGACCAGGCCCGCCGCGTAGCCGATCTGCGGGATCCACATCGGAATGGCGATCACGCCCTGCGACATCTCGTGGAAGCGCCAGGAGTCGCGCACGAGCTGGATCGCGTAGACGGCAAAGAAGGCGATGAAGCCGATGCCGATGACGAGGCAAATGAGCTCGATCCAATGCCGGTGCTTTTCCGGAAGCTGGTCGATCAGCAGTCCGACCCGGATCATCTCGCCGTTGCGAAAGGTGTGTGCGAGGCCGAGAAACGCCATCGCCGCCATGCACCATGACACGAAATCGTCCGCCGCCGGAATGTTGAGGCCGATCGGCCGGCCCGCCGACAGCGCCATCATCAGGACGAAGATCGCCACCATGAACGCGCCGGCCAGATAGCCGGAATAGAGATAGAGCCGGTCAAGAAAAACCCGCATGATCCCCCATCACCTGCCATTCCGGACCGCGGTCCCACAGCGTCCGGAATGCATCCCTGAATTCCGGCGCACCGTGCTATGCACGACCGCCGGAATGTCGGCGTCCCGATGATGGCGTTTGAGACTGGTATGAAGCAAGCGAAACTCCGCAATAACTCCTCGGCCAAAACCACTACGGCCAAGCCAAGGACCCGAACCTGGGACTTCTGGATCGATCGCGGCGGCACCTTCACCGACATTGTGGGCCGAAGGCCCGACGGCACCCTGGTGGCCCACAAGCTCCTGTCGGAGAACCCGGAGGCCTATCGCGACGCCGCGGTCCAGGGCATCCGCGACCTGCTGGGTCTTGCAAAAGGCGAGCCAATCCCGTCCGGCCGGGTCGGCGCGGTGAAGATGGGCACCACGGTTGCCACCAATGCGCTGCTGGAGCGCAAGGGCGACCGCACGCTGCTGCTCACAACCAAGGGTTTCCGCGACGCGCTGCGCATCGGCTATCAGGCGCGGCCGAAGATTTTCGCCAAGCACATCATCAAGCCGGAGATGCTGTTCGAGCGTGTCGTCGAGATCGATGAGCGCGTGCGCGCCGACGGCACCGTCGAAACGAAGCTCGACCTCGACGGTGCGGGCAAGGCGCTGGAGCAGGCCAAGGCCGACGGCATCAACGCGGTCGCGATCGTGTTCATGCACGCCTACCGCTATCCGGAGCACGAAAAGGCGGTGGCGAAGCTTGCCCGCGACATGGGCTTTCCACAGGTCTCGGTCAGCCACGAGATCTCGCCGCTGATCAAGCTGGTCGGCCGCGGCGACACCACCGTCGTCGACGCCTATCTCTCGCCGATCCTGCGCCGCTATGTCGCAACGGTGGATTCCGAGCTCGATGCGAAGAAATCCGGGGCGCGCCTGATGTTCATGATGTCGTCGGGCGGCCTCACCGCGGCGGAGCTGTTCCAGGGCAAGGACGCGATCCTGTCCGGCCCGGCCGGCGGCGTGGTCGGCATGGCCGAGACCGGCCGCGAGGCGCGGTTCAAGGAGCTGATCGGCTTCGATATGGGCGGCACCTCCACCGACGTGTCGCACTACGACGGCGAATACGAGCGCGCCTTCGAGACGGAAGTCGCTGGCGTGCGCATGCGCGCGCCGATGATGCTCATCCATACGGTGGCTGCGGGCGGCGGCTCGATCCTGCACTTTGACGGGGCGCGTTTCCGTGTCGGCCCGGACTCGGCTGCGGCCAATCCGGGCCCGAAATGCTACCGCCGCGGCGGGCCGCTCGCCGTCACCGACGCCAACGTGCTGGTCGGCAAGCTGATCCCCGATTTCTTCCCGAAGATTTTCGGGCCGGAGCAGAACCAGCCGCTCGACGCCAATGCCGTGAAGCAGGCCTTCGCCGAGTTGGCCAATGAGGTGGGCGGAAAATCGCCGGAAGAGATCGCCGACGGCTTCATCAAGATCGCGGTCGAGAACATGGCGAACGCGATCAAGAAGATTTCCGTGCAGCGCGGCTACGACGTCACCCGCTATGCGCTCAACTGCTTCGGCGGCGCGGGCGGCCAGCACGCCTGCCTTGTCGCCGACGCGCTCGGCATGACCGAAGTACTGATCCATCCGTTCTCGTCGCTGCTGTCGGCCTATGGCATGGGCCTCGCCGACATCCGCGCCACGCGGCAGCTCGCGGTCGAAGAGACGTTCGGCGCGAAATCGCTCGCCGCGCTGAAGCGCGAGGGCTCCCGCCTCGGCAAGGAGGCCAAGGCCGAGGTCGCCGGCCAGGGTGTGCCGGCCGGCAAGATCAAGGTCATCGTCCGCGCGCACATCCGCTATGCCGGCACCGACACGCCGCTGATCGTCGAGGCGGGCACGCTCGCGAAGATGAAGTCCGCGTTCGAGAAGGCGCACAAGGCGCGCTTCGGCTTCATCGACCGCTCGAAGCAGCTCGTGATCGAGGCGGTGTCGGTCGAGGCGGTCGGCGGCGGGGCCAAATTCCGCGAACGCACCCACAAGACCTCGCGCGGCAAACTCCCCTCGCCCGCCCGCAAGACCGAGTTCTTCTCCAACGGCCGATGGCACAAGGCCGCAGTCTTCACCCGCGACCAGCTCGCCCACGGACAGAAGGTCAACGGCCCGGCGATCGTCATCGAGCCGCACCAGACCGTGGTCGTCGAGGACGGCTGGCGCGCCGTCATCACCGCCAAGAACCACCTCGTGCTGGAGCGCCACGTGCCGCTTGTCCGCGCCCAGGCGGTCGGCACCAAGGCCGATCCGATCATGCTCGAGGTGTTCAACAACCTGTTCATGTCGATCGCCGAGCAGATGGGCGTGTCGCTGCAGAACACGGCTTACTCGGTGAACATCAAGGAGCGGCTCGACTTCTCCTGTGCGGTGTTTGCGGCCGACGGCTCGCTCGTCGCCAACGCCCCGCACATGCCGGTGCATCTCGGCTCGATGGACCGCGCGGTGGAGACGATCATCCGCGAGAACAAGGACCGCATCAAACCGGGCGATTCCTACCTGATCAACGCGCCCTACAACGGCGGCACGCACATCCCCGACCTCACCGTCTGCACGCCTGTGTTCGACGGCGCAAAGAAGAAGATCCTGTTCTGGGTCGCGAGCCGCGGTCATCACGCCGACATCGGCGGCATTGCGCCGGGCTCGATGTCGCCGGTCGCGACCTCGATCGAAGAGGAAGGGATTTACATCGACAACTTCAAGCTGGTCGACCGCGGCCGCTTCTGCGAGCGCGAGCTTTACGAGCTCCTGACCAAGGCCAAATACCCGGCGCGCAACCCGCTGCAGAACGTCAATGACCTCAAGGCGCAGATCGCCGCAAACGAAAAGGGCGTGCAGGAGTTGCACAAAATGGTCGGCCAGTTCGGCCTCAACGTCGTGCACGCCTACATGAAGCACGTGCAGGACAACGCCGACGAGAGCGTGCGCCGCGTCATCGACCGGCTGCACGACAGCGAGTTCAGCTACGAGGCCGACCAGGGCAACGTGATCAAGGTGAAGATCACCGTCGACAAGAAGAAGCGCGAGGCGACCGTCGACTTCACCGGCACCTCGCCGCAGCAGGGCACGAACTTCAACGCCCCGGAGCCGGTCACCCGCGCGGCCGTGCTCTACGTGTTCCGCGTCATGGTGGACGACGACATCCCGATGAACGCGGGCTGCCTGCGCCCGATCAACATCGTCGTGCCTGACGGCTCGATGCTGAAGCCGCATTACCCGGCCGCGGTCGTCGCCGGCAATGTCGAGGTGTCGCAGATGGTGACCGACACGCTTCTTGGCGCGCTCGGCGCGATGGCCGGCGCGCAAGGCACCATGAACAACGTCAACTTCGGCAACGACAAGTACCAGTATTACGAGACGATCTGCTCGGGCTCGCCCGCGGGTCCGGGATTTCCCGGCACCGACGCGGTGCACACCCATATGACCAACACGCGGCTGACCGATCCGGAGATTCTCGAGTTCCGCTATCCGGTGCTGCTCGAGGACTTCCACATCCGCAAAGGCTCGGGCGGCAAGGGCCAATGGAACGCGGGCGACGGCATCCGCCGCGCCATGCGGTTCCTGGAGAAGATGGAATACACCATCCTCTCCGGCCACCGCCGCATCCGTCCGTTCGGGCTTGCCGGCGGCGAGGACGGCCAGATCGGCGAGAACTGGGTGCGGCGGAACGACGGCCGGATGGATCGCCTCAAGGGCGCCGACGCCACCGTGGTCGATGCCGGCGAGGCCATCATCGTCCAGACGCCGACCGCGGGCGGCTACGGCAAGCCGGAATAGAGGCGAGGGAGCGCATCGTGCAGAAACAGGTCATCAAGGCCGACGTCGCCGAGACCGGCGGTCCGTTCAACCTCTGCGTCAAGCACGGCAACATGATCTACATCTCCGGCCTGCCGCCGTTCGACGCGGAGTATTCGGCAGCGTTGCGAAATGCCCGCGCCAACAAGCAGCCGATCCCGCCCTTCCCCGACGTGCCGTTCGAGAAGCAGGTGCGGATCGTCATGGACAACATGAAGAAGCTCGTCGAGGCCGCGGGCTCCAACATGGACTGCCTGCTGAAGGTGATCGTCTGGCTCAAGGACCAGCGGCAGCAGGAAGAATTCGACCGCATCTACCGCACCTACTTCAGCAGCCAGGAGACGCTGCCGGCGCGCACGCGGATGCAGGCCGGCCGCACGCCGATGGATTGCGGGCTCGAGGTCGAGGCGATCGGCTACGTGGCGTAGGCCAGGGAAGAGCCGGGCGTGAGCGAAGGGAGATCGCGATGGGCACCTATATCCTGCTGGTGAACTCCACCGACCAGGGCGCAAAAGGCGTCAAGGAAATCCCGGACCGCCAGGAGGCGTCGCGCGAGACGGCAAAGAAGCTCGGCATCGTGCGCAAGAACGTCTACATGACGTTCGGCCCCTACGACTTCGTGCAGGTGATCGAGGCGCCCAACGACGAGGCCGTCGCCAAGTACGCGCTGAGCGTCAGCGCGAAGGGCAATGTGCGGACGACGACGATGCGCGCCTTCGACGAGCCCGAGCATCTCGAGTTCATCAAGAGCCTGCCTTAAAGCCTGACCTCTTCAGTGCCGACGGGATTTGGGTGGCGTGCAACCGCCGGTTATCGTTTTCGCAGCCCGGCTCTGCTCGCATCGAGCCTTCGCCCCCCGGGCATGCGAACGAGTGCCGCCGCGAGCCTGCTGCCCGCCCCCGATGGCGTGACGCCATCGACCTATTGGCGCTACGTCCCACCGTCGAGGCCGCGGCCCGGCGCGCCGCCATCGCAGAATCCGTGATCGAAAAACGGCCGGGCCTTGCGGCCCGGCCGTCGCGTCGCCTGATACGCTACGCGGCGCTACTCACTCGGTCTGCTGGATCGCCGACAGTATCCACTGCCCGCCGCGGGCGCGGCGGAACGTCCAGAGCTCGGTCGCCTCCGACGGCAGTTGCTCGATCAGCCGGCCGTCGTCGCGCGCGACGATGCGGTCGTTGAGCGAGTAGCGCATCGCCACCGTCGCGTATTCATCGTTGCCCTCGCGCCAGGCTTCCGACAGGTCGCCCTGCAACAGCTTGATGTCGCTGATCTGGTTGACGTCGCCGTTGCTCGCGTTGTGGGCGAGCTCGTCCGAGTAATAGGACAACATCTCCGGCGTCACGCGCGCACGCAGCGCGCTGAGGTCTTCCTTGCCGTAAGCGGTCTGAACCTCACCGAGAAGCTTCTCGAACGCGTTGAAGTCCTCCGGCTGCAGTTCGATGTTCTGGCTCGGCGGCGGCGCGGTCTGCGCCGACGACCCGCCGAACAGGCCGCCGAGCATCGGCGACGGCTGTTGATCGTGGCCGTTGCCGTTCAGACCCTGACGCAGCGACGGGCCGCCTGCGGTCGCGGGCTCGACGCCGTTCCTGCGCTGCCACCAGCGGTACAGCAGCATGCCAATCACGACGATGATGCCGATCTGCAGCAGCAGGCCGAGCATCGAGGCGAAGCCGCCCATACCGCCCATGAAGCCGTGGCCGAACAGCATGCCGAACAGGCCCGCGCCGATGAAGCCCGCGGCCAAGCCGCCAAGCAGTCCGCCGCCGAACAACCCGCCCGGCCGTGCAGCCTGACTCGTGGTCGCCGGCGTGTTGGGACGCGCCTGGCTCGGCTGCGCCATGGTGCGGTCCATCGGACGCGCTGCGTTCGGCGCGGTCGCCGTCGACGGCGGAGCCGAATAGGTCTGCGAGCCGCGGCTGCCCATGCTGCCCTTCGAGCGCGCATCGGCGTTGACGACGGTGAACGCAAGCATGGCGGCAAGCGCCGCGAGCACAAACAGCGGACCGCGTTTGGTGCGAAGCATGGTGTTCCCTCTCAATGGCCTGATCCCGGCCTATTAGACTTACGTCTTAGGTCTTGGAGTTACGTCACAGCATTATATCGTGATAGTGAGCAGGAACTGTTAGGGGCGCTGCATAAAGCCGCAGGCCCGCTCACAGGCTGGTGTCAGGGCAGTTATCGCACTGCAGCATGGGTTTGCCGTTGGCTTGCGGGCTGGCCAATGCTGGCAAGGCAGGCGCGGAACGCCGGCAAGGCCGGGGCGAGGCCGCCGAGCGGCAGACGGACCGCCGTACCTCCCGTGCGAATCTCCAGATGGCTGGAAGCCACGAGCTCGGCCATCCGCTCGGCTGCGGGGCCGAAGGCGATATCGATCAGATCCTTGCCGCGCACCGCCGCGGCAGGCGTCCGCTCGGTGCCATCGGCGGTGACGAGCGTCACGGCGATATCGCGGGCGCTCGAGAACGACCATTCGGCAGCGCGTACGCGCAGCACGGCGAACTGGTCGTCGGCGCTGATCATGAACTGGGGCTTGCCCTCCTGCGGGTCGGCGGCTCGCGCTGGCGAGCGAAGCGAGCGGCCAGCGCGAGTACTTTTTGGTGGCCGCGCCGGACCCTCGTGTCGCTTCGCGCCACTCGGCGGCGCGGCATCCGAGCGGATGCCGATCATGCAGTGGCTGATCGTGGCCTCGCCGGCGCGGACCACGACCCAAGTGCCTTCCGGCCTGACGTTGAGACGGCGGACCGGCGCGCCGGCCTGGGCGGCGGCTTCGGTGGCGATCACGGTGGCGGCGATGGTCGCAAGCGCAACAAGGACGGTGCGGATCACGGTAAATTCCCCTTGATACGCATCAGATGCCACGCCCTCCCGCGCGGTTCAGGGCGGCAATACAGGCGATACAAATTTTGAGCAGCGACCGGTGCGTCGTTACCGAACCGGTGTGCGGCTACCTAAAGCCGGTGCGCTGTTGCCAAAGAAGAAGCGGGGCGGACCCCCTCCGGCCGCCCCGCCGCCCTCCGCCCCTAACGCTGTCAGTAGACCTTGTGCTTGTTTGTGGACCAATCGATGGCGGGCCGCGGACCCGTATCCTCGACCCAGTCATTGTCCTCGGCTGCCGGGTTCTTGTTGCCCGGACGCTGCGCCACAATCGTTCCGGTGGTATCGCGGCGGTCGCCGCGCCAGGCGAACGGATCGTCGCCCGGCTGCAGCACCGGGTCGTAGCGCCGCGTCGGCTCCGGCTCGATCCGCCGTGACGCGTAGGCCGGATTGCGTCGCGCCTGTGCGGCCACGAGATCGCCGTCCACCGCGCCCGGATTGCAGATGCGTCGTCCGCTCGGCCGCCGCATCAGGTCGACGTGGATGTGGTCGTAGTGAAACTGGTTGGAGCCGGGCGCGAGCACGGTGGTGAACTGATCGCAGGCCGCCCCTTGAATGTCGCGCAGGAAGCCCTGCTCTTCCGGCGAGCCGCGCCAGCCGTTCTTGACGGTGATGCGGCGGCCGTCCGCGAGCACAAAGGCGGCGATGTCGAGCGCGTTGCCGAACGCATGCTCGGAGATCGGTGCGCCCGCCTGACCATTCATGCCGCGGCACGAATAGGCCGAGATCTGCTTGATCTCGGCGACCGGCTGGCGGAACCACTTCATCGCCGCAGGCTGCACCGAGCCAGCGATCCAGCGGTCGAGCGCGGAGACGATCGGACATGCGAGTGTCGCCGTGGGCTTGACCTCGACCGGCGTCGCCGCTGCGACCGGCTGGCGCTGCGGACCGAGCGCCGGCAAAGGCCGCGGGCGTTGCGCGGGGATCGACGAGGGCGCAGCCCCAGGCCGCGCGTAAGGCGGCAGTTCGTCGTCGTCCTGTTGAACTGCTTGGCGCCCCCGACGCGGTGGCGATGACTGCGGATCGTAGGTCTGCTGCGGCGGCGCGTAATTCGGCTGCGGCTGGCCGTGAACCGGCTGCTGCTGATAGCTCGGCTGCGGTTGCGGCTGGTAATTGGGCTGCGCCTGATAATTCGGCTGCGGCTGCACCCGCTGCCAGTCCGGCGGTGCGCGAAGATTCTGCGGCGGCGCGCCGAGCTGCTGGTAGCCTTGCTGCGCTCCCGGCGGCTCGAGCGACATCGGTGCGCCGGGCTGCTGAGGCGCATAGCGCGGCTGGGCGAGCGGCGCGCTTTGCACCGATGCGCTGTACGGCTGTTGCTGGATCGGCCAGCGCGGCTCGGCGGCTGCGCGTCCGGCACTGGGAATGGCACCCGGCGGCCTGAGCTCTTCGCCGTAGCCCAGCGCCGAGCTTTCGCCGAGCGCCGTGACCTTCAGCGGAAACTCAGCACCGCACATCCCCGGCCCGTCGATCGGCGAGATACGGACGATGTTGACGCCTTCCTTGACGGTGCCGGAGTTGAGGCAGGCGACCTCGGCGTCCTTGCGCCAGGGCGCGCGCGACTCGTAGCTCAGAAAACCCCGGCCGCAGCCCGCGAGCGCGACCAGGATGAGGCTGCCACCGAGAACCCAACGCACGCCACGCGACATCGGCGGACAATGCGAGGAATTCCCTTAATGACTCTTTAGCGATGCAGGGCGGCGTATGGTGAACCAATCGTTGATACGGCCTTGATCCGCGGCGGCTTTCCGGGCCAAAACCGGTCCGGGCGGGGGCAATTGCGCCCCCGGGGGATGAGCGAATGGACCACAAGACCCGGATCATTCTTGTCAGCACCATGACCTCGGTCATGGTGCTGATGGTCACGCTGATCGCCACCTTTCTCAACATCGGGCTCCGCCACGACTTTGTGATCCAGTGGATCAAGGCCTATCTGATCAGCTGGCCGATCGCGGCGATCACCGGCTATTTCATTATGCCGGCGGCGCGACGCATCACGACGCGGGTCGTCAATCTGATCGACGGCACCGCCTGATGCTCTCAGCCCTCGATTTCGCCCGCCGCCTCGAAAGCGGTGAACTCACTCCCGCGCTGGCGGTGGAACTCTGCGCCAATGCCATCGCCAAGACCGAGGCCGAGGTCGGGGCGTTCGTCACGCTCGATCTCGACGGCGCGCGCAAGGCTGCCGCGACCGAGGCGCTGAAGGGCAAGCCGCTGCGCGGCCTGCCGGTGGCGCTGAAAGACATCTTCGACACGGCGGACATGCCGACCGAGTACGGCTCGAAGCTCTATCCCGGCCACCGGCCGAAGACCGACGCCAGCATGGTCACGCAGATCAAGCGCGCCGGCGGCGTCCTCCTCGGCAAGACCGTCACCACCGAGTTCGCCCACACCGATCCGGGCAAGACCAAGAATCCGCGGAACCTCGCCTATACGCCTGGCGGCTCCTCGTCGGGCTCGGCCGCCGCCGTCGCTGCGGGGTTTGTGCCGCTCGCGACCGGCACCCAGACCGGCGGCTCGATCATCCGGCCAGCAAGCTTCTGCGGCGTCGCGGGCTTCAAACCGTCGTTCGGGCTTTTGCCGACCATCGGCATCAAGTGCGTGTCCTGGCATCTCGACACCGCGGGCTTTTTTGCCGCCTCGGTCGCCGACGTCGCCTTTGCCGCCGCGGTCCTGACCGAGCGCGACCTGCGGGTCGACCAGCGTGCCCCGGTGTCGCCGCGGATCGGCGTGCTGCGCCAGCAGCCGTGGCCCTCGGCCTCGACCGACATGGCGGCGGCCCTCGACATGGCGGCCCGCGCCGCCGCCGCGGCGATGGCCCGCGTCAAGGACGTGCTGCTGCCGCCGGTGCTCTCGGCCGCGTTCCGCGCCCATGCCACCATCCACGCCTATGAGGCCGCCCGCGCGCTCGCGCCCGAATACGAGCGCGCCCGCGAGGCGCTGCTGGCCCAGGGCAAGAAACCGCAGGACCCGATCTGCAAGGGCACCCGCGAGTTGATCGAGAACGGCATGAAGATTTCGGCCGACGTCTATGACGACGCCCGCCGCACCGCGAGCCAGGCGCGCAGGGCCGTCACCGACCTGATGAGCGACTTCGATGTGATCCTGTCGCCCTCGGCACCGGGCGCGCCGCCAAAGGGCTACGTCACCACCGGCAGCTCGACCTTCAACCGGCTCTGGACCCTGATGGGAACTCCGTGCGTGAACGTGCCGGGCCTCGCCGACCCGAACGGTCTGCCGCTCGGGGTGCAGATGATCGGCCGATTCGGGGCCGACCGGGCGACGCTCGAGGCCGCCCTGTTCCTTGAGTCGGCCTTGGCCCGACGCGGGTAGGCATTCGGTCGTTTCGACCTACCTGACGTTGCAATTGCCCAAAATATTCTCAGCCGCGTGCAGGTATCATACGGTAGTTATCCCCGCCCCTGTGCGCCGATTTCCCATTCTACAACAATAGCTTATTGAGGCTCGGTGACACCCGGAACGGTGCGGCGCTGCAGCACGTTTGTCATTTCGGGCTGAGCGGGCGGTCTGCTAGACTCATCCCAGTTTCAACGAGGAGGCCGATTGGTGGACCTGACTTTACGACTGAACGTCCTGGCAGTTTTCGCGGCGATCGCTTTTGTCGGCGCGGTGCTGTTCGGCGCTTTCTGAGTTGGGAGAACACTGAAGACCGAACCCGTCAATGAAGCGGCATAAGGTGCACACCGGAGGGCCTCACCCTCCGGTGTCATGTTTTGGGGCATCGCGCCGCCGCCGCAGGATCAGGCGGCGGCCTCCTGCGCCACCGCGTTCGGATTGTAGTTGAGGATCGGCATGAGCCAGCGCTCGCCCTCGGCCACGCTCCAGCCCTTCCGCCTGGCGTAGTCCTCGACCTGGTCGCGCTCGATCTTGCCGACCCCGAAATAGTGGCTTTCGGGGTGCGCAAAGTAGAGCCCGCAGACCGACGCCCCCGGCCACATGGCGAAGCTTTCGGTGAGCTTCACGCCGATCCGCTCGCCCTCGAGCAGCTTGAACAGCGTGCCCTTCTCGGTGTGGTCGGGCTGCGCCGGATAGCCGGGTGCCGGCCGGATGCCGCGATATTTCTCGGCGATGAGATCGGCATTGCTCAGCGCCTCGTCCGGGGCATAGCCCCAGAACTCGGTCCGCACCCGCTGGTGCAGCCGCTCGGCGAAGGATTCGGCCAAGCGATCGGCCAGCGCCTTGACCATGATCGAGGAGTAGTCGTCGTTGGCGTTCTTGAAGCGGTCGGCGACGGCGTCCTCGCCGATGCCGGCAGTGACGACGAACGCGCCGACATAGTCCTCGTGGCCCTTCGGCGCGACGAAGTCGGCGAGCGACACATTGGCGCGCCCCTCGCGGCGCGACAGCTGCTGGCGCAGCGTCCGCAAGGTCGCGATCGGCTTGCTCCGCTCCGCATCCGCGAACACCTCGATGTCGTCGCCCGCCGCATTGGCCGGCCAGAATCCGAACGCAGCCGCCGCCTTGAACCAGCGCTGCTCGACGATCTCCTTCAGCATCTTCTGCGCGTCGGCATAGAGCGACCGCGCCGCCTCGCCGACGATCTTGTCGTCGAGGATCGCCGGGTATTTTCCAGCGAGCTCCCAGGTCGAGAAGAACGGCGACCAGTCGATGGTCGCGATCAGCTCCTCGATCGAGTAGTCCTCGAGGAGCCGTGTGCCGATGAACTGCGGCTTCACCGGCGCAAACTTCGACCAGTCCGGCTTGAACGCGTTGGCGCGCGCTGCCGTAAGCGACAGCCGCTGCTTGTCCTCCTGGCTGCGCGCATGCGCCGTCTGGATGCGCGCATACTCCTCGCGCACCTCGCCGACATACTTCTCGCGGCTGCCGCCGCCCATCAATGCACCGACCACGCCGACCGCGCGGCTTGCGTCGGTGACGTAGACCGTCTGGCCCTTCCGATAGTTCGGATGGATCTTCACCGCGGTGTGCACGCGGCTCGTGGTCGCGCCGCCGATCAAGAGCGGCACGTCGAAGCTCTGCCGCTCCATCTCGGCCGCCACATGGCACATCTCGTCGAGCGAGGGCGTAATGAGCCCGGAGAGGCCGATGATGTCGCAGTTCTCTTTCTTGGCGGTCTCCAGGATCTTCGCCGCCGGCACCATCACGCCGAGGTCGATCACCTCGTAGTTGTTGCACTGAAGCACCACGCCGACGATGTTCTTGCCGATGTCGTGCACGTCGCCCTTGACGGTCGCCATCAGCACCTTGCCGGCGGAGCTCCTGCCGGTGTCGCCGCGCTCGGCCTTTTCCTTCTCCATGAACGGCATCAGGTGCGCGACGGCCTGCTTCATCACCCGCGCCGACTTCACCACCTGCGGCAGGAACATCTTGCCCGAGCCGAACAGGTCGCCGACCACGTTCATGCCGGCCATCAATGGGCCTTCGATCACCGACAGCGGCCGGTCGGCGGCAAGCCGCGCCTCCTCGGTGTCCGCATCGATGAAATCGGTGATGCCGTGCACCAGCGCATGCGACAGCCGCTTCTCCACCGGCCATTCGCGCCAGGCGAGATCGGCCTGCTCCTTTTCCTTGCCCGCCCCATGGAATCGTCCGGCGACCGCCAGCAGCCGCTCGGCGGCGTCCGGCCGCTTGTTGAGGACCACGTCCTCGCAGGCCTCGCGCAGCTCGGGCTCAAGATCGTCGTAAACCGCGATCTGCCCGGCATTGACGATGCCCATGTCCATGCCGGCCTTGATGGCATGATAGAGGAACACCGAGTGCATCGCCTCGCGCACGCGCTCGTTGCCGCGGAACGCAAACGACAGGTTCGACACGCCGCCTGAGACGTGGCTGCAGGCGCAGGTCTGGCGGATTTTCCGCGCGCCCTCGATGAAGGCCACGCCGTAATTGTTATGCTCCTCGATGCCGGTCGCGACCGCAAAGATGTTCGGATCGAAGATGATGTCCTGCGGCGGAAGGCCGACCTTGTTCACCAGGATGTCATAGGCGCGCCCACAGATCGCGACCTTGCGCTCGATGGTGTCGGCCTGGCCCTGCTCGTCGAACGCCATCACGACCACCGCGGCACCATAGCGGCGCACCTGTTCGGCGTGCTTGATGAATTCGGCCTCGCCCTCCTTGAGCGAGATCGAGTTCACCACGGGCTTGCCCTGGATGCACTTCAGGCCGGTCTCGATCACCGAGAACTTCGATGAATCGACCATCACCGGCACGCGGGCGATGTCGGGCTCGGCGGCGATCAGGTTGAGGAACGTCTTCATCGCCTCGGCCGAGTCGAGCAGGCCCTCATCCATGTTGACGTCGATGATCTGCGCGCCGTTCTCCACCTGCTCGCGCGCCACGGCGAGCGCCGCGGTGTAGTCGCCCGCGGTGATGAGCTTTCGGAATTTCGCGGAACCCGTGACGTTGGTGCGCTCGCCCACGTTGACGAACGGAATTTCCGGCGTAAGCGTGAACGACTCCAGCCCCGACAGCCGCAGGAACGGCTTTCCCTCCGGCACTTTGCGCGGCGCCTTGGTGCGCACCGCCTCGGCAATGGCGCTGATGTGCTCCGGCGTCGTGCCGCAGCAGCCGCCGACGATGTTGATCAGCCCGGTCGCGGCGAACTCGCCGAGATGGCGCGCCATGTCCTCCGGGCTCTCGTGATAGTGGCCGAACTCGTTGGGCAGGCCCGCGTTCGGATAGGCGCAAATCAGCGTCTCGCAGACCCGCGACATGTCGGCGATGTGCGCGCGCATCTCTTCCGCGCCGAGCGCGCAGTTCAACCCGACCGAGACCGGGGCCGCATGCCGCACCGCGTTCCAGAACGCCTCCGGCGTCTGGCCGGAAAGCAGCCGCCCCGAGCGGTCGGTGATGGTGCCGGAGATCATGACCGGCACGTCGACGCCGCGTTCGCCGCACACCTCCATGATGGCGAAGATCGCGGCCTTGGCGTTGAGCGTGTCGAAGATCGTCTCGATCAGCAGCAGGTCCGCGCCGCCGGACAACAAGCCGCGCACCTGCTCGCCATAGGCCTTGCGCAGATCGTCGAACGTCACCGCGCGGTAGCCCGGATTGGCGACGTCCGGCGAGATCGATGCCGTGCGGTTGGTCGGCCCGAGCGCACCCGCGACAAAGCGCGGCCGGCCGTCCTCGTCGGCCGCCTTGTTCGCCGCCTCGCGCGCGAGCCGCGCGCCCTCGACGTTCAGCTCATAGGCGATGTCCGCCATGCCGTAGTCGGCCTGGGCGATGGTCGTCGACGAGAAGGTGTTGGTCGAGACGATGTCCGCGCCCGCCTTGTAGTAGGCATAGTGGATGTCGCGGACCGAACTGGGCCGCGTCAGGTTGAGCAGATCGTTGTTGCCGCGGACCTCGCGGTTCCACGCATCGAAGCGCGCGCCGCGATAGCCCTCCTCGTCGAGCCCGAGCGCCTGGATCATCGTGCCCATCGCGCCGTCGAGCACCAGGATGCGCTCGGACGCGAGCGTCTCGATCAGCTTACGGGTCTTGCTCTTCTTGATGTCGGGCATGACTACGCCACTTGCTCAGCTCTGTTCCCTCTCCCCTTCGGGGAGAGGGCTAGGGTGAGGGGGAACGGCTTTCAGCGTTGTGACAATGGTCTCCAGAACACCGTCGATGTTCTGAAGCACGTCGTTGTTCCAGAAGCGCAGAACCAAGTAGCCTCGCGCTTCGAGCGCCGCAGTCCTTTTGGCATCATCGGCACCACGCTCGGCGTGTTGTCCGCCGTCGAGTTCGACAATCAGATGCGCGGACTCGCAACAAAAGTCTGCGATATACGGCCCAATCGTGACTTGCCGCCGAAACTTGAATCCGTCGAGGCGACGGTCGCGCAGCCGGAACCAGAGCTTGCGCTCAACATCGGTTTGGCCCCGCCGCAACCGTCTTGCTGTGGCAACCTGAGACACCGTACGCCCTCACCCGCCCGCGCTTCGCGCGGGCACCCTCTCCCCACGGGAGAGGGAAGGAAAAGCCGCCGACCAGGTAACCGGTCTTAGCCCCAGCAGATGACAGACCGCGTACACAAGATCGGCGCGGTTCATGGTGTAAAAGTGGAAATCGGTGACGCCGCGCTCGACCAGATCGAGCACCTGCTCGGCCGCGACCGCCGCAGCGATCAGCTTGCGCGTCGCCGCGTCGTCGTCGAGCCCGTCGAACCGCTCGGCCAGCCAGCGCGGCACGCTGGTGCCGCAGCGCTCGGCAAAGCCCTTCATCTGCTTGAAGTTCTGCACCGGCAGGATGCCCGGCACGATCGGGATATAAATGCCGCGCGCCCGCACCTTGTCGAGATAGTCGAAATACTTGTCGTTCTCGAAGAAGAACTGGGTCATCGCCCGCGTCGCGCCGGCGTCGACCTTGGCCTGCAGCATGTCGATGTCGGCCTGCACGCTCGGGCTGTCCGGATGTTTTTCAGGATAGGCCGAGACGGAAACTTCGATATCGGCGAGGCGCCTGATGCCGCCGACGAGATCCGCGGCGTTCTGGTAGCCGCCCGGATGTGGCGCATACTTCTCGCCGATGCCGCCGGTGGGATCGCCGCGCAGCGCCACGATGTGGCGGACGCCGGCGTCCTTGTAGGCGCCAATCACCGCGTTGATCTCGGCCTTGGTCGCCGCGACGCAGGTCAGATGCGCGGCCGGCGTCAGCGCCGTCTCGTTGACGATCCGCCGCACCGTCGAATGCGTGCGCTCCCGCGTCGAGCCGCCCGCGCCGTAGGTCACCGAGACGAAATTGGGCGCAAGCGGCGCGAGCCGGCCGATCGCCTCCCAGAGCGACTTCTCCATCTCCTCGGTCTTCGGCGGGAAGAACTCGAACGAAACATTGATCGGCTTTTTCATCATGCCACCTCACGCACATTGGCAAGCTGAACGCGCGGATCGCGCGCAAGCCAGAGCGACACCGCGACCTTGCCGTCGGAGCCCGGCTCCGGCGCCAGACTCCGGTGCATGGTCATGTCGAGGCCCGCCGCAGCCATCCACTGCGCAACCGTCTCCTCGGAGAAGCCCAGACGCCGGTGCGCGTGCTCCTCGCGCAGGAACTCGAGGTCGTGCGGGGCGAAGTCGACCACCAGCAGCCGCCCGCCGGGCGCCAGCACCCGCGCCGCCTCGCGGATCGCGCGGCCGCCGTCGTCGAGGAAGTGCAGCACCTGGTGGATGACGACGACGTCGAACGAGTTCGCCGGCACCGCGAGGTCGTAGATGTCGCCCTGCCGCACGCTGCAATGGCGCAGCCCCGCGCGCTCGATGCGGGCGCGCGCCAGCAGCAGCATGTCGAGCGAAAGATCGATGCCGAGCCCGCGCTCGACCGTCGCGCCGAACATCTCGAGAATGCGCCCGGTGCCGGTGCCGAGATCGAGCAGCGAGCGGAAGGGCTTGTCGGCCAGCGCATCGCGGATCGCCTGCTCCACCGCCTCGTCCGGCACGTGCAGCTTGCGGATGCGGTCCCATTGCGCGGCATGCGCCCGGAAATAGTCCTGCGCCGCGGCCGCGCGCTGGGCGCGGACTGCGCCGAGCCGGTCGCGGTCGCGGGCGATGATCGGGTCTTTGGGGTCGAGCCGGGCGATCAGCGTGCGCGCCAGCTCCGCGCCGCCGCCCCGCTCCGCCATGCGGAAGAACGCCCAGGCGCCCTCGCGGAAGCGCTCGATCAGGCCAGCCTCGACCAATAGCTTCAGGTGCCGCGAGATACGCGGCTGCGACTGGCGGAGAATTTGCGTCAGATCGGACACCGTCAGCTCGGCCTCGGACAGAAGAACCAGCACCCGCAGCCGCGTGTCCTCGCCCGCCGCCTTCAGGGCGGTGTTGAGGGCGTCAAACGGAAGACGCGTGGCCTCGGTCATGGGAAGTATCCCACCATATAAAGATATCTTTATGCGTTGAAGTGGACAAAATCAAGGTCATTCAAGGGGGTCCGGCGATTCTCCCGGATGCAGGCCACATCGGCAGCCCGTATAAAGCTTGCAAAACCGCTGCCAATCGGACCCGCCTTGAGGCAGGAAACGGCATGAGCACCATCTCCGATGAGACGCTGAGCGATGTCCGGGAGGGCGAGATCGCCGTCCGCCTGCCCGACCGTTTCGACGCCTCGGTCTATTTCATCGGCCGCATCCGCACGCCCTGGACGACGCGCAAGGACTGCCCGAAGAACGCCCGCCAGGCGCGCGAGACCGGTCAGGTCTGCACGCTGGAGCTCGATCCGCGCTTCGTGCCGGGCCTCAAGGACATCGAGCGCTGCTCGCACCTCGTCGTGTTTTACTGGATGGACAAGGCGCGCCGCGATCTCGCCGTCCAGGTGCCGGGCCATCTCGGCAAGGGCCGCGGCACCTTTGCTCTGCGCTCGCCGGTTCGGCCGAACCCGATCGCCATGAGCGTGGTCAAGCTGATCAAGGTCGACGGCAACAAGGTCGAGGTGGTGGCGCTCGACTGCATCGACGGCACGCCGCTCCTCGACATCAAGCCCTACTACGCCTCGACCGACTCGATCCCCGACGCGGTGACCGGCGCTTAAGCGACTTTCTGCGGCCGGCGCAATTTTCGGTTCAGCACAAACTCGTCCGCCCGGTGGCCCGCGGTCCTTGGCTTCCGTTGAGGCATCGCGGTATCGACCTTGCGAAACCCAGGCGTGGCGCGGGGTTTCGCAGGGCTTTGGGCTGTTTCAAGGTTTAGCGATTTCTCAACGCGATAGGCAAAAATCGGGCACCCGCTCCCGCGGAATTTGAACCTTTGCCGCGCTACCCCCGACCAACGCCCAGACCGCAAAGGGGGTCGTCATGTTCAGCACCGCGCTCCGCGCCAGCGTCACCGCCGCGGCCTTCGCCGCGGCCGTTTCCACGTCGGCTCTCGCCGGCCCGCTGCCGCTGTTTCCGCTCGAGCCGCTGCCCGCGCCGATCGCGCCGCGCGCCACCGCCTATGCTCCGGCGCAGGCGACGGTCGAGGTCGAAGAGCAGGCGCCGATCGCAACCCAGTCGCGCTTCAAGCGCCAGGTCGTGAACTACGCGACCAACGAAGCCCCGGGCACCGTCGTCGTCGACACCGCGAACACCCACCTCTACTACGTGCTCGGCGGCGGCAAGGCGATCCGCTACGGCATCGGCGTTGGCCGCGACGGCTTCAGGTGGTCGGGCGTCAAGACCGTCGAGCGCAAGGCCGAGTGGCCGGACTGGCGTCCGCCGCACGAGATGCTCGAGCGTCAGCCCTATCTGCCGCGCTTCGTGGCCGGCGGCCCGGACAACCCGCTCGGCGCCCGCGCCATCTATCTCTCCGGCTCGGTCTACCGCATCCACGGCACCAACGCGCCCTCGACCATCGGCCAGCGCGTGTCCTCCGGCTGCTTCCGCCTCACCAACGAGGACGTGAAGGACCTCTACGGGCGCGTGAAGGTGGGCTCCAAGGTCGTGGTGCTGCCGACGCATGATCGTCGCATCTCGCACCGAAGTGGTTTCAGCACCAATTGATTTATTCCAATCTCTGACGAGCTGCGGCACCGGCCATCCCCTGGCCGGTGCGGATTTTTTTCAAATTCTCATCACGTGTCGTTGAGGCCGATTGCCGGGGCCTCGACTGAAACCGATGTGTGTTCGGAACCAGTGCTTGGTTTCGCAGTTATTGGGCCAGTCTCGTGTGAGGTGGAGGGAGGGTTTCATGCATCCTGCCACACAACTGCGCCGCGCCATTCCGGCGCTGGCGGCGGTCTTGCTTTCGACCGCAGCGGCCAACGCTCAGCCGCTGTTTCTGAACGATCCCAATCCATTCGCATTCCCGATCTTCCGCGACGCGATGCGCGAGCCTGTCGCTCGCGAGCCGATGCTGCGCGAGTCCACGCCGCAAAGCGTGCCGGGCGACGAAGCCACTGACCCCGCGGCTGCCGTGCCCGAGCGCTTCCGCCGCCAGGTGGTCGCCTACAGCACGACCGAAGCGCCCGGCACCATCGTCATCGATACGCCGAACACCTATCTCTATTACGTGCTCGGCGGCGGCCGTGCGCTGCGCTACGGCATCGGCGTCGGCCGCGAAGGCTTCACCTGGTCGGGCGTGCAGAGCGTGGCCCGCAAGCAGGAATGGCCGGACTGGAATCCGCCGGCGGAGATGATCGCGCGCCAGCCCTACCTGCCGCGCTTCATGGCCGGCGGCCCCGGCAATCCGCTCGGCGCGCGGGCGATGTATCTCGGCAATTCGCTCTACCGCATCCACGGCACCAACGCGCCGACGACCATCGGCCAGCGCGTGTCGTCGGGCTGCATCCGCCTGACCAACGAGAACGTGATCGACCTGTTCAACCGCGTGCAGGTCGGTGCCAAGGTGGTGGTGCTGCCGGACCGCGGCCACCGCATGCCGGTCGCCGGCACCGCGCCGCGTGAGCGCGTGCCGGTCCGGGCGACGCAGCGCGACATGCGTCCGCAAACACCGCAAGCCCAAACACCGCAAGCCCAAGCGCCGCAAGCCCAAGCGCCGGAGCCGGCCGCTGCGAGCACGGCTCCGCTGCCGCGCCGGCTGCCGGGCTACCAGCAGTCGTCGATCTATACGGGCGCATCGACCTCGTTCCTCTACTGATCGCGCAACAAAGTTCGGACTGCGAAATGGGCGGGGCCTCAGGCCTCGCCCATTCGCATTGAAATCGCCCGCATTGAAATCGCCGCAGCCGAGCCGCTATGGTGCCGCGCAATTTCGGAGGACCGGACATGAAAATCGCAGCGATGGCGGCAGGGGCCGTCGGCTCATACTTCGGCGGACGCATGCAGGCCGCGGGTCACGACGTGGCCTACATTGCCCGCCGCGCCCATCTCGACGCGCTGCGCAAGGACGGCCTGAAGATCCAGAGCACGCACGGCGACCTGCACCTGCCCAAGGTCAACGCCACGCCCGACCCGAAGGAGGTCGGCCCGGTCGACATTGTGCTGTTCGCAGTCAAGCTCTGGGACACCGAGACCGCGGCCGAGCTCGCAAGGCCGCTGGTCGGTCCGGACACCCGCGTCATCACCCTGCAGAACGGCGTCGACAGCTACGAGCGCGTCTCGGCGATCCTCGGCAAGGAAGTGACCATTCCCGGCACCGCCTATATCGCCGCGGTGCTCGGCGGCCCGGGCGTGATGCTGCACACCTCGAAGTTCGCCACCATGCGCTGCGGCACCATCGACGGAAGGCCCGACGCCAAGCTCGACGCCTTCGTCGCGGCGGCGAAGGCCGCGGGCATCGACATCCAGCCGCAGGACGACATGAACCGCGAGCGCTGGCAGAAGTTCATCTTCCTCTCCTCGATGGCCGGGATGAACTGCATGACGCGCCAACCGATCGGCAAGGTGCTGGCCGATCCCGACACGCGTGCCTTCTACAAGCGGCTGATGCAGGAGTGCCTTGCGGTCGGCCAGAAGTCCGGCGCGAAGGTGCCGTCGAGCTGGGTCGACGACCGCATGACGTTTTCCGACAACGCCCCGCCCGGCATGAAAGCGTCGATGCTGCACGATCTCGAAGCCGGCAACCGGCTCGAGCTCGACTGGCTCACCGGCAAGGTGGTGTCGCTCGGCCGTGAGCTCGGCGTGCCGACGCCGGCGAGCGAGGCGGTCTACGCCGCGGTGAAGCTGCACCGGATGGGGAAGCAGTAGCGCTGCTGCTCGTGCGTTTGCCCCACTGTCTCGACTGTCATGCGCGGGCTTGACCCGCGCATCTCGCTTAGGGACGCAGTGCCTTCCTAAGCGGGATGGCCGGGACAAGCCCGGCCATGACGTCGGCGGAAAGGGCTCGCACCACGCCTACTCCAAAAACACCACGCGCGTTTCCAGCGGGGCCTTGTCGTAGAACTCGATGATGCTGTCGTTGAGGAGCGCCACGCATCCGATCGGCATCATGCTGCCGATGCCCGTCGGCGTGTTGGTGCCGTGCAGCCGGTACTCCTGCAGATAAAGCGCGCGCGCACCGAGCGGATTGTCCTCGCGCGGCCCCGCGAACAGATTGCGGATCTTGCCGAAGCCTGAATCGGCGGCGCGGCCCGGCCATTCCTCCTTGCGGGTGATGGTGTGTAGCCCCTGCGCGGGGGCGCATTCCGGGCCGACGCCGATGCCGTAGCGCAGCGCCACGACATTGGGCAGCACCACGTAGGCAAAGCGCTGCGCCTTGTCGACCAGGATCGTGCCCGGCGGATGCGTGGTGCGGTAATAGACCGGCTGGCGCATGTACACATAGCCGGCGGCGCCGGCCTGTGAGGTTTGCGCGGTCGCCCGCACCTCGCGGTGTTGCCGCGGCCAGTAGATCAGCGCACCGAGCGTGACGACGATCGCCAGCACCAGCCCGACGACGGCGGCGAGCAGCGGCGCGAGGATCTTGCGGCGTGGCCGCTCCTGGGGCGCGGCAAGGCTGTCGCGCCGCTTCTCGTTGCGCGTCTCCGGCGGCGGACCGACGGTCGGCTCCGGTGGCGGCGCAGGGATCGGCGGAGGCACCGCCCCCGGTGCCGCGCCGAGCCCGACGCCGCGCCCGGTGTCCAGCCCTGCATACCTCTCCCGGCTGAACCGGCCGCGGCTTGCCAGGTGCTCGTTCTCGACCCGCTCGATCGCCTGGTTCAGCGATTCGAGCTCGGCTTCGATCACCGCCTCGGGCAACGCCGGCTCGGCCGACCGCAGCCGGTTGAGCAGGGCCTTGCGCGAACGATCATAGATGTCCCGGCGGGCCGCGGCCGTGTTGATGTCGAGCTCGCCGACCGCGCCTTGGAGAACCGAGAAATAGTCGGCCATGCAGCCCCCGGCGGCACGCAACGTCCTTGATCGCCCCCGTCACTGTCCTATACCCCCGGCCGCGAGGCAACCGCGGGAACCGCGGCGCAGAACGGCAAAAACGCTCCGTTAGGACTCTGGAAATTCCGGTTCTGTAAATTGTGGCAAGGTCGCAAGGCGACCGGGGCCCCTTTTGCGGCCATTCGCAGGGCCCGTAATGCTGGCCCTTGCGGCTTGCGCCAACTAAATTGTTGCCGATGAGCAGGCTCCTTCCCTTCGGTCTGTCGTGGCGCGCGGTGACCGCCGGCGTGCTGGTCGTGCTGGTGTTCTTCACCGGCACGCTCTGGGCGCTCAACGCCTTGATCCCGTCGAACCCGATGCACGAGAGCAGGCCGTCGCTCGCCCAGTTGCATCCGATGGAGCCGATCACCCGCACCTCGGTGATCATCGCGCCGGTCGCGGTCGCCGCGCTGGCGATCCGCGACATCATGGAGGCGAATGCGCCGCGCGGACTGAACGGCAGGAACGACAATCCGCTCGCCGATCTTCTGGGCAAGGCCGAGATCGGCTGGAGCATCTCGCGCGGCCCCATTGGCGTCCAGGGCACCAACAACGGGCTCAACATCGCGACCAGCCTCAACGGCTCGCTGCGCGCGACCGGGCAGATCGCCAACCAGGGCGGCAACGCCGCGGGCGCGCTCGCCGGCGTGCTCGGCGGCAGCCTCGGCCGCGACGTGCAGAAGCTCACCGGCCGCGTGCTCGACCAGCGCGCCGACATCCGCGGCACCGTCTCCGTGCTCTCGCGGCCGCAGCTTCTGCCGAACTGGCGGATCGAGCCCAATCTGTCCGGCAACGTCTCGCTCGGCGACGGCGGCATGCAGATCGCCGGCCTCAAGATCAACATCGCCGATCAGGTGAAGCCGCTGCTCGACAAGACCGTGAACGAGCAGATCGGCAATCTCTCCGGCCGGCTGCGCAGCGACCGCACGCTGGAAACCGCCGCGCGCAAGCAGTGGACGCAGATGTGCCGCTCGATCTCGCTCGGCCAAGCCTCGCCTGGACAAGCCTCGCCTGGACAAGCCTCGCCTGGACAAGCCGCGGCCGGCGTGCCGCCCTTGTGGCTCGAGGTGCGGCCGACCCGCGCCTTTGCCGCGCAGCCGCGCATCCTGCCGGACTGGGTGATCCTGACCATCGGCGTGCAGGCCGAGACGCGGATCGTGCCGAACGCGACCCGGCCGGAATGCCCGTTCCCGTCGCAGCTCGATCTCGTGCCGCGGCAGATGGACCAGGGCGAGGTCAAGATCGCGGTGCCGATCGACGTGCCGTTCACCGAGCTCAACCGCGTGATGGAAGCGCAGCTCAAGAACAAGACCTTCCCCGAGACCGGCAACGCACCCGGCCAGGTCACGGTGCTGGCCTCGAACATTTCCGCAAGCGGCGAGCGGCTGCTGATCTCGCTGCGCGTCAAGGCGAAGGAGACCAAGAGCTGGTTCGGCTTCGGTGCGGAGGCGACCGTGCATGTCTGGGGCAAGCCCGTGCTCGACCAGCAGAGCCAGATCATGCGGCTCACCGACATCACGCTCGATGTGCGCTCCGACGCCGCCTTCGGCGTTCTGGGTGCGGCCGCGCGCGCGGCGATCCCCTATCTGCAGAAGGCGCTCGCCGACAACGCCGTGGTCGATCTCAAGCCGTTCGCCGCCAACGCGCGGAAGAGCATCGAAGCCGCGATCGCCGATTTCCAGGCCCCGGTCGACGGTGTCGAGGTCGAGGCCGCCGTGACCGGGTTGCGTCTGGTTGGAATTGATTTCGACAACTCGACGCTTCGCGTGATCGCCGAGGCGGACGGCACCGCCCGCGCGCTGGTGCGCAAGATCGCGCTTCAATAGATACCATCAACGCCGCGCGGCAGCGCGTTCACTCGCACTCCGACGTCATGGCCGGGCTTGTCCCGGCACTGCTCCGCGGTCATTCCGGGACGCCGCGAAGCGGCGGGCCCGGAATCCAGTTCAGGAGAAAGTCCCTTTTAAACTGGATTCCGGGCTCGCGCCTTCGGCGCGCCCCGGAATGACGCCGTGGACTTTTTTCAGCTCATGCTCTCGCGATATGCACGCGAATTCCCCGGAACCAATTTTCGGAACCGCCGTTGTCTCTCTGCGCTGACAAGCGCGCGTGCGCTGCGTCACAGATGTCGCAACAGCGCTGCCGATTGAACACAAATTCGATTCATTCGGCTCTGCAAATTCCCACCAGCGATTCAAGGGGAGTATCCGCTTCATGACCGTGCGCCTTCGCCCGAGTGCCACCTCGCTTCTGCTCGCCGGCACCGCGATCCTGACGCTTTCAGTGTTGCCGTCGGTCACGCGCGCCGCGCCGCGCGACGGCTCCTTCACCGTCGCCCAGGCTCCCGCCGCACAGGAGAAGAAAGACGACGACAAGGAGCAGAAGGGCCGGCCGGCAAGGCCGCCTGCGCGTCAGGCTCCTCCGGCCGCGCAGCAG
>JAIESC010000132.1 GCA_019746355.1 Xanthobacteraceae bacterium
GACGAGCTGCCGCCGGTCGCCGACTGGACCGTGGCGCAGCAGAACAAGAGCATTCTGTTCGAGAAGCCGGGCACCAATCGCTCGCTGGTGTTCGAATCGCGCAAGGGCGACGCCGACGCGGCGTTTGCCAAGGCGCCTTACGTCCGCCGCGAGCGGCTTCGCACCGGCCGCCACTACGGCCTCACCATGGAGCCGCGTGGCGTCATGGCGACATGGGACGAGGCGAAGGGCAAGCTTACGGTCTATGGCGCGGCCAAGGTGCCGTTCTTCAACCGCCGCATCCTGTCGGCGCAGATCGGGCTGCCGGTCGAGCAGATCGAGATGATCGAGAACGATGTCGGCGGTGGCTATGGCGCGCGCGGCGAGTTCTACCCCGAGGATTTCCTGATCCCGTTCGCGGCCCGCCACGTCAGGCGCCCGGTGAAGTGGATCGAGGACCGCCGCGAGAACCTGATGGCGATGAACCACGCCCGCGAGGAGGAGGCGATCCTCGAGGTCGCCTGCGAGCGCGACGGCACGCTCATTGCGATCCGTGGTGAAGTTCACACCGACATGGGCGCCTACATGCGCACCAACGGCGCGGTCGGCGCGCGCAACGTGTCGCAGTTCATGGCCGGTCCGTACCGCGTGCCGCACGTCAAGATCGATTCCTCGCTCTGGATGACCAACAAGACGCCGGTCGGCACCTATCGCGGGCCGGGCCGCTTCGAGGCCAACTTCTTCCTCGAGCGCATGATCGATCTGATCGCAGCCGATCTCGGCATCGACCGCATCGAATTCCGCAGGAAGAACCTGATCACCGCGAAGGAGCAGCCCTATCCGGTTGCGACCGTGCAGCCGACCAACGCGGTCGACGAATACGACAGCGGCGATTATCCAGCGGCGCTGGAGCGGACGCTGAAGGAGTTCGACTGGCCGCGGGTGTCGAAGCTTCAGGGCAAGCTGATCGACGGCAAGTATCACGGTGTCGGCGTGGTCTGCTTCATCGAAGGCGGCGCGGCGGGTCCGAAGGAATCGGCGCGGCTCGAAGTCAACGACGACGGGACGATTTCCGTTTACATGGGCACGTCGTCGGTCGGGCAGGGCGTCGAGACCGTGTTCGCGCAGATCGCCGCCGACGCGCTGGAATTGCCGATCGAGCGCATCCGTCACGTCTATCACGGCTCCACCGCCTATGTGAGCGACGGCTATGGTGCCTATCACTCGCGCTCGACGGTGATGGGCGGCTCGGCGGTGCTCGACGCCACCAACAATTTCATGACGGTGCTGCGCCAGGCTGCGGCGAAAAAACTCGGCTGCGCGCCGGCCGACGTGAAGCTCGACATCGACAAGGTGAGCGGCGGCGGCAAGTCGATCGCGCTGAAAGAGTTTGCCGGGCTGACCGCCGAGGGCGCGTTCCTCAACAAGAAGCACACCTACAGCTACGGCGCGCATGCCGCGCACATTACCGTCGATCCGCGCATCGGCCGCATCGAGATCATCGATTACGTGGTGGTGCAGGACGTCGGCCGCGCGGTGAACCCGCTGACCTTGCGCGGCCAGGTGATCGGCTCGCTGGTGCAGGGCCTCGGCGGCGCGGTGCTGGAGGATCTGAAATACGACGAGAACGGCCAGTTCCTCACCGGCTCGCTTGCCGATTATCTGCTGCCGACCGCGACCGACTTCCCGAACCTCCGCTGTTTCGTCACCGACGACCATCCGTCGCCGATCAATCCGCTCGGCGCCAAGGGCGCAGGCGAGGGCGGCATCATCGCCGCCGGCGGCTGCATGGCGAACGCGGTGGCGAATGCTTTGCAGAGCTTCGGCGTCGAGCCGCGGCAATTGCCGCTGTCGCCCGCTTATATCTGGGAATTGGTGCAGTCCGGCCAAAAGCAGGCCGCCGAGTAGTGTTTCGCGATGTCATTCCGGGGCGCTCGCGAAGCGAGCGAGCCCGGAATCCAGTGCCGAGGTGAAATCGCTTGCCGTGTTGCCCTGGATTCCGGGCTCACGCGCTGCGCGCGTGCCCCGGAATGACAGTGGTGCGTGCGGCGCAGCCGGCGCTTCATTGACGCATGAGCCGCCGCGGGCCTAGATTCCGGCCAACCCGTTCAATCACAAGGAGCCCATCATGAGCGTCGCCCGTCATCCGCGCCCGAAGGAACTCGAAGGCGTGCCGGTCGAGGAGATCATGAAGAAATACGTCGGCCGCTTCCGCGAGAAGCGCGGCGATTGGGCGGCCTTCGAAGACGCCAAGATCGAAGGCTTCAAGCGCGCGCAGCACCGCTTCATCGGCGCAGGCGGCTCCGGCAAGCACACCGATCCGAACGTGATCCCGGCCGGCAACTTCACGCTGTCGATCATGTATGTGCCGGTCGGCCAGGGCAACGCCGCGCACACCCACGAGGTCGAGGAGTGCTTCTTCGTGCTGCAGGGCTATGTCGATGTGTTCGTCGAGGACGAGACCGGCAAGCGCGTCACCACGCGGCTCGGGCCGTGGGACTGCATCTCCTGCCCGGCCGGCGTGATCCACGGCTACCAGAACGACGGGCTCGAGCCGGTCTACATGCAGGTGATGCTCGGCCGCGGCAAACCGGAGCCGATGGGCTATGCCGACGAGGAGCTCTACAAGCGCCGCGACGCGCACCTGAAGGCGGTCTGACGCTCGACGCGATCGATTGGTCTGAAGGCGGGGACGGCCGAGCCGTCCCGGCTTGCGTATCAGCCATGTGCGAAGGGCAATTCCACACGGCTCGGCCGAAGCTCATGCTGAAGCCTCCACATTCATATGGGGGCTCACATGCTCAAAATTGCGACGTGGTTCGCCGCGGTTGCGGCGCTGCTTCATGCCATTCCGGCGAGCGCGCAGGAAGGGATGAAGAAAGAAGCCTTCAACTATTCGGCCTGGACGCCCGGCATCTTCTCCGAGGCCGTCACCATCACCAACATGGGCAAGGGCAAGTTCATCTTCCTCGCCGGCGTCGGCGCGGAGGACGAGAACGGTCCGCGTGGCGCGATCCGCCACAAGGGCGATTTCATCGCGCAGTGCAACTACGCCTACGACAAGATCAAGCGGGCGCTTGCGGCCAACAAGTCGAGCCTGAAGGAAGCTGTGAAGATGACGGTTTATGTCACCGACATGCGCTACCGGCTCGATTGGGCCAAGTGCTCGCAGGACAACTTCGCGGGCGAGCGCGTGCCGGCGCAGACGCTGGTCGGCATCAGCTCGCTGGCGTTTCCCGAGATGATGGTGGAGATCGACGTCACCGCGGTCTCGCACGAATAGCCGCGGCACCTTGACATGGCGTTGCGGGCCCGACAGCGTGCCTGCAACGCCACGGACGGATCGTTTATGAGCAAGCTGAAGCTGACTTTCGCCTGCGGGCCCTATGACCGCACCCAGGCGCTGCGCGACGGCACCGTTCAGGTCGACGGCGTCGACCTGAACTACGTCACCATGCAGCCCGCCGAGATCTTCTGGCGCATGCTGCAATACAACGAGTTCCAGGCCTGCGAGATGTCGCTGTCGAACACGACGTCGATGATGAGCGGGCCGAACCCGCCGTTCATCGCCATCCCGGTCTATCCGTCGCGCGTGTTCCGCCACGGCTACTTCTTCATCAACACCGAGAAGGGCATCAAGAGTGGCGCGGACCTCAAGGGCAAGCGCGGCGGCGTGCCGGAATATTCGATGACCGCCGCGGTCTATATGCGCGGCGCGATGCAGCACGAGTTCGGCGTGAAGCCCAACGAGGTCGAATGGGTGCAGGGCCGCGCCGACCGGCTCGGCCGGAAGCTCCCCGCGGACATCAGGCTGACCCAGGCGCCGGCCGGCACCGAGCTCGGCGACATGCTGGAGCGCGGCGAAATCGATTTCATGATGACGGCGAACAATCCGCTGTCGTTCCGCCGCGGCTCGCCAAAGGTGGCGCGGCTGTTTCCGAACTACGCCGAGGTGGAGAAGGACTATTATCGCCGCACCAAAATCTATCCGATCATGCACACGGTGGTGGTCCGCCGCGACGTGTACGAGAACGATCCCTGGGTCGCGCTCAACCTCTATCAGGCGCTCTGCCGCGCCAAGGAAGCGTGCTACCGCAGCGTCATGGACACCGGCACGCCCAAGGCGTCGTTCGCCTGGCTGCAGCCCATGATCGAGGAGGAGAAGCGCATCATCGGCGACGACTGGTATCCCTACGGCATCGAGAAGAACCGGCCGTCACTGGAAGCGCTGCTGCAATACACCCACGAGCACGGCCTGACCGACCGGCGGATGAAGATCGAGGACCTGTTCGCGCCCTCGACCATGCGCGACATTCCGCTGAGCGACGGCCAGCACGTGTAGCCGCGTTAGCGCGAACCGTCTCAACAGAGGCGGTGTCATGCCCGGGCTTGACCCGGGCATCCATACGACGATGCAACAAGGAGCGCTCCGACGACTTGCATTCGCCGTTCGCGCTCATGGATTGCCGGGTCAAGCCCGGCAATGACTCGTGGAGAAAGCAGCGCAGATTTCAAGCATCAGAGCTTTGCGCCACCAACGACCAGCGGCGCGGCACCGATCCACGGCGCGTCGTTGAGCGTCAGCTCGACGGTCAGCACCAGGAATTGTCCGCTCACCGGCGCAACGCTTGCTGTCATGCGTGACGACGCAGTGACGGACAATGGATAGCTGCCGGTGCAGCTTTCAGCCGTCCACGCCTTGAGCGATGCGCCGGGCAGCTCCTTGATCTTTTCCGCAAGCTGCGCCGCAAGCGGCTTGTCCGGCGCGATCGATCGCGCGACCGCATCGAGCCAGACATCGGCCTGCGCCGCCGCGCTGTCCTTCACAAAGGTGCGGATGCGCCTGACCCAGCAGCCCTTGTAGGAAATCGACGCGCGCACCGCGAAGCGTTCGGCCAGCGGTGTCGGCTGCGAGGTGCGGTTGAGCCGCGTGTCGGCATCGAAATCGGGCGCGACCGCGATATAAGCCTCCTCTGCGCCGGCGAGCCGTGCGTTTTGCTCGACCAGCCCGGCAAGCGTGCCTGCGTCTTGCGCCTTGCCGCTTTCCGCCTCACGCAGCGCCGCCGACGCGATGGCATCGCAGCGCGCGAGCAGCCTGCGTTCCGCCTCGTCAACCGTACGGCGCAGGCCCGCAAACATCGCCGTGCCGTCGATCCATTCGACCGCGGGTGCCGCGGCTTCCAGATCATGAGCGAGGCCCGCGGGCAGGGTGTCGTATTCCAGCACGCCGACGCGGCGGATCAGCGGATCGTTCTTCAGCCGCTCGCCGATCTTTTCGCCGGGCTTCGGGGTGTTGACGATCTCGCTCACCGGATCGGTGGTCCTGATCCATTCCGACACGCGTTTCGACAACGCTGTCGCAAACGCCGGCGCGCCGGTCTGCTGCACCAGCAGCAGTGCGTCCGACCAGTAGGGCGTGAAGCCGGTGATCCACGTCACCGCGGCGGGCCGCACATTGTTGGTGTAGACGATGAACGCGTCTATGCCGGCCGCGTCCATCTCGGTCCGCAGCCGCGTGAGCCGCGCCTCGAGCGCCGTAATCGGCAGCTCGTCCTTGTTCCATCCCATCAGGCCGCGGCGCATTTTTTGAGCCTCACACCGCAATGCTGAACAGTTCGCGCGGCGTGCCGGTCAGCACGTCGCAGCCGTCGTCCGTCACCGCAACGCCGTCGCCCAGCACCATGTAGCCGACCACCGGATGATAGGTGTTCGGGTGCACGATCAGCGCCATGCCTTCCTCGATCCGCGTCGTCACGTCCTCGAGGATATGCGGCTTTGAATCGGCGAACAGGCCCATGCCGTGGCCGCGCACGCGGGTGTATTCGCTCGTCGTGTATTGCCCCATGCCGTGCTTGCGGAACACGTCGTTCTCGGCCTTGGCGATGTCGGCCGCGGTGATGCCGGGACGCACCGTCGCAATGCCGGCTTCCATCGCCTCGCGCCACAGCGCATGCGCGGCCTTCTGTTCGGCATTGGCCTCGCCGACCACCAGCGTCCGGCAGATCTGCGCGTAGTAGCCCTCGACGCAGGGCGTGAGCTCCGTCGTCACCATGTCGCCGCGCTTCAGCCGCTTGCCGCTCGGTGGCGCCATGCCTTTCACCTCGACGCCGCCGACGCCGATGATCTGGAAGTTGTCGTCGACGCCGTTGGCACGGAAAAACGCCTCGGCCTCGGCCACGAGTTCATAATCGGCGCGGCCCGGCCGCACCGCCTGCATGAACACCTTGTAGCCCTCGTCGGCGAGCCTTGCCGCCCGGCGGATCGCGTCGATCTCCTCGTCGAGCTTGCGCATCAGCAGGCGGTCGATGAAGCCGGTCTCGTCGGTGATCTTGAGCTCGCCGGCGCGCAGCGCGATCCGCCGCGGCAGCAGCCGCTGCGGCGCGGCACCCATGCTTTGGTTGCGCATACGGTCGAGCGCGGCCTCGACCTCGCCGGTGAGGTCAGGCGCCAGCACCACCTCGATGCCCGGGCAGTCGAGCGCGGCGCGGTCGGCCTCCAGCGCGCTGTCCACATAAAGCGTGATGTGGCCGTCGCCGCGGACGATGGCGAGCGCCTGGCCTTCGAGGATGCCGAAGTCGGTCGCGTAGCGCAGGTAGTCACCCTGCCACGCGTTGCCGTAGACCAGCATGGCGTCAAGCCCGGATTCCTGCATGGCGTCGGTAAGACGCCTGATCCGCTGCCCCGCGATCATGGGTTGCTCCGTCTTGTGACGACGCCCGCCGCGACGTCGTGCGCCGTCGCCTCAGCCGTGCGCTCGCGCGGATCGCCATAGCCGCCGCCGCCGGCGGTGAGGAAGGTGACGCGGTCGCCGGCCGAAATATCCACTTCGGTCGCTTTCTTGACGTCGGCCTCGCTGCCGTCGGCGCGCCGGATGACGCAGCCGTTCACCGCACCGGGCTTGCCGCCGTGCAGGCCCCATGGCGGATCGCGGGTGCGGTCGAGATTGATGTTGGCCTTGCACTTCTGCAGGAGCTGATAGGTCAGCTCGAGCCCGAGGCCGCCGCGATATTTTCCCTCGCCGCCCGAGTCGGCGCGCAGCGCATGGGTCTCGACCAGCACCGGATACTTGATCTCCTGCAGCTCGACCGGCGTGTTGCGCACGTCGCCCTGGCAGACCGACACGGCGGCGTCCTCGCCGTCCTCGTTCGGGCGTCCGCCCCAGCCGCCGCCGAAGATGTTCATCAGGAGGAAGCGCGAGCCGTCGTCGCGGAAGCCGAAGAACGAGCAGCCGCCCATGTCGCCCTTGTGCGCGGCCGGCACGAGATGCGGCACCGCGGGCGCGAGCGCTTTCAGGATGGTGTCGATCACGGTCGGCAGCGCGATGCTCCAGAGCCCGAGCGCCGACGGCGGCTTGGCCGAGAGCATCGTGCCTTCCGGCAGCACCACCTCGAGCGGCCGGAAGCAGCCTTCGTTGACGTCGAGATCGGGCGAGGTCAGCGCCTTGAACGCGACGCGTGCGCCGGCGATGCCGCCGCCGCGCCCCGAGTTGAGCGGGCCGGGCACCTGCGGGTTCATCTCGGAAAAGTCGACCGTCATCTGCGATCCGCGCACGCGGACCTTGACCTTCACGCGCAGCGGCTTGTCGAGCGTGCGGCCGTCATTGTCGAGGAAGCTCTCGGCCTCGTAGTCGCCGTCCGGGATTTGCCCCACCACGGCGCGCGCCGCCGCCTCGGCCTGGTCCCACACCTTGGCGATGCAGGCCTCGACCGTCTGCCGGCCATAACGCGCGATCAATTCACCATAGCGTCGCGCGCCGAGCTGGCAGGAGGCGATCTGCGCGCGCAGGTCGCCGAGCGCCGAGTCCGGATAGCGCGTGTTGTCGCGGATGATCTGCCACAGCGTCTCGTTGCGCTTGCCGGCCTCGTAGATTTTCAGCGAGCGCATCTGGATGCCTTCGGCATAGATGTCGCTCGAGCCGTAGGAGCCGAAGCCCTGCCGCACGCCGCCGATGTCGACCCAGTGGGCACGGTTGGCGGCAAAGCCGACGAGCTCGCCGTTGTGGAAGCAGGGCGAATAGACCACGACGTTATTGAGGTGCTGGCCGCAGATTTCGCCCTGGTTCATCACCACGACGTCGCCCGGCGCAAAGCCCTTGAGGCCGTAGCGCTCGATGCCGTCGGCGACCGCAACGCCGAGGTCGGCGAGGAAGATCGGCAGGCCGCCGCGGTTCTGCGAGATCATCCGCGCCTGAGTATCGATCAGCCCGCAGCAGTAGTCGCGGACCTCGTAGATCATCATGTTGTAGGCGGCTTTCGACAGCGCGTTCGCCATCTCGTCGGCGTAGGCGACGATGGCGTTGCGCACGACCTCGACGGTGATCGGATGGGCCTCGTTGCGGTTCATGGGCAGGACGTCTCCACACGTGTCCCGGATGCGGTGCAGCGTGAGCGTAGCGAACGGTGCACCGCTGATCCGGGACCGTTCCAAATTCGGAGGGCGGTACGGTCCCGGATCAGCAGTGCACCGCTTCGCGCTGCACTGCATCCGGGACGCGAGTGGAGAGAGTTGCGATTCATGTCAGCGCCACGTCAACAATAAGGTGTCCGGCGTCGGATACGGTCGCGACATCGCCCGGATGAATGAGCGTGGTCGCGTTCGGCTCCTCGATTACCGCCGGACCTTCGACTTTGGCACCGGCGATGAGCGAAGGCCGCCAGACGATGCGGGTCTTCAAGGGCTTCGCAGCGTCCGTAAAGATCACCTCGCGCCATTGATCGGCGACCGGCGGCTCCGGCGTCCATGTCTCCGACAGCCAGCGCTCGGCGAGCGTGTCGCTCCGCGCCGCGGTCACCACCAGCCGCACGTTGACGATCTCGAGCCGCTCGTCGGGCGCGGCCTGGCCGTAGCGCTGGTCGTGCTCGGCGTCGAATGCCGCGCGCAGCGGCGCGAAGTCGCCGGTGAGCAGGGCAGGGTCCTTCACCGGAATGGCGATGGTGTGCTCCTGGCCGACATAGCGCAGATCGGCGAGGTAGGTGAAATCGGCCGCATCCGGCGCGATCCCGTCGCGCGACGCCTGCGCCTTGCCGGCTTCCGCGAGCTCGGCGAACACCGCCTCGACCTGTTTCGCATCGAGCGCGCCGAGAAGCCCGTAGAGCGTCCGAACGAAATCCTGCCGCCACGAGGCCATCAGCATGCCCAACGCCGAGAATGTGCCGGGCACCTTCGGCACAATGACCTTGGGAATGAAAATCTCCCGCGCGATGGCGACCGCGTGCAGCGGGCCCGCGCCGCCGAAGGCGATCATCGCCGTGTCGCGCGGATCGACGCCCTTCTTCACCGACACGGCGCGGACCGCGAGCGACATCGCCGCATCCGCAATCTGCACGATGCCGAGCGCGGCTTCCTTGATGCCGAGACGCGTGGGGCCGCAAAGCTTCTGCTCGATCGCGCGTTCCGCGGCCGCGACATCGAGCTTCATCGCGCCGTTGAGAAAGCGCCCGGCGTTGATGCGGCCGAGCACCAGATTGGCATCGGTCACGACCGGATCGGTCGAGCCCTTGCCGTAGGCCGCGGGGCCGGGATCGGCGCCCGCGCTCTTCGGTCCGACATGAATGCCGCCGGTCGCGTCGCACCAGGCGATCGAGCCGCCGCCCGCGCCGATCTCGACGATGTCGACCACCGGCAACTGCATCGGCTGGCCGCTCGCCTCGCCGCCGATGGTGTAGCCGTCTTCGATCGCGGGGATGCCTTTGGTGATGAGGCTCGCCTTCGCCGTCGTGCCGCCCATGTCGAAGCCGATCGCGCGCTCGATGCCGAGCATCGCGGCAAGCCGTCCCGCGCCGATGATGCCGGCGACCGGGCCGGACTCCATCATCGACACCGGCTGCTCCTGCGCGAGCCGAACCGACATCACGCCGCCGTTGGAGCGCATGATGTTCAGCTTGCCGGGGAACTGGCCGTCGCGCAGGTGATGCTCGAGGCGGCCGAGATAGGCCTGCACACGCGGGCCGACAAAGGCATTGAGCGCCGTGGTCGAGGTGCGCTCGTATTCGCGGTATTCGCGCACGATCTCATGCGACAGCGTGACAAACAGTTTTGGATTGGCCGCGCGGAGGATTTCGCCGACGCGCCGCTCGTGCGCCGGGTTGGCGTAGGCATGCAGGAAGCACACCGCGATCGACTCGATGCCGTGGTCGGCAATGGCCTTCGCCAGCGCCTGCACTTCGCCTTCATCGAGCGGCTTCAGCACCTCGCCCTTGGCGTTCATCCGCTCGGTGACCTCGAAGGTCAGCTCGCGCGGGATGAGCGGCTTGGGGCGGTGAAAGAACAGGTTGAACGCCTCGATGCGGTTGCCGCGGCCGATGGCGTAGGTGTCGCGAAAGCCGCGCGTGGTGATCAGAGCGGTGCGCGCGCCCTTGCGCTCCAGCACGGTGTTGATGGCGATGGTCGAGCCGTGCAGCAGCTCTGACAGCGCCGGCATCTCGCAACGGGCGAGCGCGAGGCTTTCCGCCACGCCGCGGGTCGGATCCGCCGGAACGGTCGAGGTCTTGGAGGTGACGATGCGGCCATCGACGCAGCCGACCAGATCGGTGAAGGTTCCGCCGATATCGACGCCGACAATGTTCATGGGTACTCGACTGGACGTGAAGGGGCGTCAGAATCCATAAAGACGCGCCGGATTGTCAACCAGCGCTTTCCGGCGGGTCGCCTCGTCAGGCACCCATTCGAGCATCATGTCGAGCGTCCAGGCATCGTCGGGCTTGGCGATGCCGGGCGTCGGGTGCGGCCAGTTGGTCGCCCACAGCATGCGGTCGGGTGCGGCGCGGGACAGCGCGGTGGCGAGCCGGCCGACATCGCTGTAGTTCGGCGGCCCGGCCTTCGACCATTCATACGGCGCGGAGAGCTTCACCCAGGTGCGGCCGTTCTCCAGGAGCTTCAGCAAGACCTTGAACGCCGGATGATCGGCCGGCACCGGCTCCAGGAACTTGCCGACGTGGTCGACCACCAGCGTGCCGGTGAGCCTCTTCAGCAGCGTCTCGCGTTCGGGCAGAAGCCGGCCGTCGAGCTGCAGCTGCACGTGCCAGCCGAAGTGTCCGACCCGCGCCGCCATGGTCTCGAGGATGTCCCAGGGGAGCGCACCGCCGGCCAGCATGTGGAAGCGGATGCCGCGGATGCCCGCCTTGGTGAGGCGGTCGAGCTCGGCGTCGGACGCCGTCTGGTCGACCACGGCGATGCCGCGGGCGCTGTCGCCCAGCGCCGCGATCGCCGCAAGCGTGCAGCGGTTGTCGGTGCCGTAGGTCGAGGGCTGCACCACGACGGTCCGCGTGATGCCAAGCCGGGCCCGCACCTTGAGATAGTCCGCAACCGACGCGTCCGGCGGCGTGAACGCGGCCGTCGGCGCGGTCGGATAGCGCGAATCGTATATATGCATGTGGGTGTCGCAGGTGCCCGCGGGCGCCTTGAGCTTCGGCGGGCTGTCGTTCGACGGCATGAAACCCCTCCCGGTCAGCGAGTGTCCCATGCCGGCCCCTTCCTTCCAAGCGCAGCGGCCGGTAGAGACAAAGGCGAGGACGAGCAGATCTGATCTGTCGATGGCAGCGACCCGGACCCCCAGCAAGGCACAGGTGAACAGGAAGGTCCGTGGCTCAGGTCCGCGCGATCCCGAGCGCACCAGCGCATCGATCCTCGCGGCCGCCGTGGCGGAGTTTACTGACAAGGGCTACGCCGGCGCCCGCATCGACGCGATCGCCGAGCGCTCGGGCGCCAACAAGCGGATGATCTATCACTATTTCGGCGACAAGGACGGGCTTTACCTCGCCGTGCTGGAAAGCGCCTATGTTGGCATCCGCTCGGCGGAGGCGGCGCTTCATCTCGCCGATCTCGAGCCGGTGGAGGCCATCGAGCGGCTCATCGGCTTCACCTGGGACTATTTCATCGCCCATCCGGAATTCCTCAGCATCCTGAGCACCGAGAACCTGCATCGGGCCAAATTCCTGAAGAAGTCGAAGCGCGTGCTGCAGCTGCATTCGCCGCTGGTGTCGGTGATCTCGGACGTGCTGAAGCGGGGCGCCGAGCGCGGTGTGTTTCGCCGGGACGCCGACCCGGTTCATGTCTACATCTCCATCGCCTCGCTCGGCATTTTCTATCTGTCGAACCGGTGGACGCTCTCGACCATCTTCACGCGCGACCTGACCGCGCAGCCGGAAATCCGGGCCTGGGGCCGGCATATTGCCGCTGTCATCCTCGGCTATCTGCGGCCGGAACAAGCAGCTTGACGGCATCGGTCATTTGTAACTAGATGGTTACTACAAAGATCGGCCGACCGGGAGGACTAGGGCATGGCTCAGCAGCGTCTTGGCATCATCATGAACGGCGTCACCGGGCGCATGGGCATGAACCAGCACCTGATCCGCTCGATCTGCGCCATCCGCGATCAGGGCGGCGTGGCGCTGAAGAACGGCGACCGGGTGATGCCCGATCCAATCCTGGTCGGGCGCAGCGCCGAGCGGGTGCAGAAGCTCGCCAAGGCGCATGGCATCTCCCGCTGGACCACCGACCTTGATGCGGCGCTGAAGGACAAGAAGGACACGCTGTTCTTTGATGCCGCGACCACCCAGCTTCGCGCCGGGCTGCTGAAGAAGGCGATGAAGGCCGGCAAGCACATCTATTGCGAGAAGCCGGTGTCGGAGACACTGAAGGATGCGCTCGACCTCGTCCGCGCGGCGAAGAAGGCCGGCATCAAGCATGGCGTGGTGCAGGACAAGCTGTTCCTGCCAGGCCTGCTCAAGCTCAAGCTCCTGATCGACTCCGGCTTCTTCGGCCGCATCCTCTCGGTGCGCGGCGAGTTTGGCTACTGGGTGTTCGAGGGCGACTGGCAGCCGGCGCAGCGGCCGTCATGGAACTACAAGAAGGCCGAGGGCGGCGGCATCATCCTCGACATGGTCTGCCACTGGCGCTACGTGCTCGACAACCTGTTCGGTGACGTCGAGAGCGTGACCTGCCTCGGCGCGACGCACATCCCCAAGCGGGTGGACGAGAACGGCAAGACCTACACCAACGACGTCGACGACGCGGCCTATGCGACGTTCCAGCTCAAGGGCGGCGCGATCGCGCACATCAACATGTCCTGGTGCACGCGTGTGCGCCGCGACGATCTCGTCACGTTCCATGTCGACGGCACGCTCGGCTCGGCGGTGGCCGGGCTGCAGAACTGCTGGAGCCAGGCGCGGGTCAACACGCCGCGCCCGGTGTGGAACCCGGACGTGCCGCAGCCGATCAAATTTTTCGAGACGTGGCAGGAGGTGCCCGGCGTCGGCGCCTACGACAACGGCTTCAAGGTCGAATGGGAGATGTTCATCAGGCACCTCTACGAGGATGCCCCGTTCAAGTGGACGCTGCTGGAGGGGGCCAAGGGCCTGCAACTGGTCGAGGCGGCGCACAAGAGCTGGAAGGAGCGGCGCTGGATCGACATCCCGGCGTTGAAGGTGTGACGGCACTCACCACTCGGTCATTGCCGGGCTTGACCCGGCAATCCATGATGACGATCTGCTTGCGCCGGTCGTAAGATTGGTTTCGAACCACCTTCTTATGGATGCCCGGGTCAAGCCCGGGCATGACCGCGGAGGGGCCGGAGCCAGGCAACAACGAACAAACATAGAGTAAGGCGTCGATGCCCACATTGAATCTCCCCACCGCCGGCGGCCGGATGACGGCTTATCTCATGCAGCCGCCGCGGAATTTCCCGAAGGCTGAGCCGCCGTTCAATCGCATCGCCTATGCGGCGGCGCACGTGGTCGCCGATCCGCTTGCCGACCGCGAGCCGTGGCTCGATGCGGCGGTGGACTGGGATACCACCATCGAATTCCGCCGCCATCTCTGGTCGCTCGGCCTGGGCGTCGCCGAGGCGATGGACACCGCGCAGCGCGGCATGGGCATGAACTGGGCGAATTCGCTGGAGCTGATCCGGCGCAGCCTCGACGCGGCGAAGGACTTCCCCGGCGCGCTGATCGGCTCGGGCGCGGGCACCGACCACCTCGAGGTGACACCCGACGTCACGGTGGACGACGTCATTCGCGCCTACGAGGAGCAGTGCGCCGCGATCGAAAAGCTCGGCGGGCGCATCATCCTGATGGCGAGCCGCGCGCTGGTGAAGGCGGCGCGCTCGCCGGATGACTACGTGCTGGTCTACGAGCACATCCTCAACCAGGTGAAGGAGCCGGTGATCATCCACTGGCTCGGCGAGATGTTCGATCCCGCGCTCGAAGGCTATTGGGGCTATCGCGACCACGCGGACGCGATGGACGTCGCGATCGACGTGATCGCGTCGAACCCATCGAAGGTCGATGGCGTGAAGATTTCGCTGCTCGACAAAAACAAGGAAGTCACCATGCGGCGGCGCTTGCCGCAGGGCGTCAGGATGTTCACCGGCGACGACTTCAATTATGCCGAGCTCATCGCCGGGGACGAGCAGGGCTATTCCGACGCGCTGCTCGGCATCTTCGACGCGATTGCGCCGGCAGCATCCGCTGCGCTTGACGCCTTCACCCACGGCAATGTCGCCTCGTTCCACGACATTCTCGCGCCGACGGTGCCGCTGTCGCGGCACATCTTCAAGGCGCCGACCCGCTTCTACAAGACCGGCGTGGTGTTCATGGCCTACCTCAATGGCCTGCAGAACCACTTCACCATGATCGGCGGCCAGGAGAGCACGCGCTCGACGCTGCATCTCGCCGAGCTGTTCCGCCTCGCCGACGTCGCGGGGCTGCTCGCCGATCCGGAGCTTGCCGCCTCGCGCATGCGCACCGTGATGGCGACGCGCGGGGTCGCCGCCTGATGCGCGACCTTTCCCGCGACAAGAGCCTGCTCGCGATCAATTCGGCGACGGTGAAGGCGTGGACGTTGGAGCAGCTGGTCGAAGGCTGCGCCCGCGCCGGCATCACCGGCATCGCGCCGTGGCGCGACATCGTCCAGGCCGCGGGCATCGAGAAGGCGGGCCACATGATCCGTTCGGCCGGGCTGACCGTGACGTGTCTCTGCCGCGGCGGGATGTTCCCTGCGGCCGATGAAGCCGGTCGCCGCGCCGCGCTCGACGACAACCGCCGTGCCGTCGACGAGGCCGCGGGCATCGGCGCGCGCTCCCTGGTGCTGATCGCCGGCGGTTTGCCGAAGGGCTCGAAGGATCTCGTCGGCGCGCATGAGCAGGTGCGCGACGGGCTCGCGGCGCTGTTGCCCTATGCGCGCGATGCCGGTGTGCCGCTCGCCATCGAGCCGCTGCATCCGATGTATGCGGCCGACCGCGCCTGCGTGAACACGCTCGCGCACGCCAACGACCTCTGCGACGAGCTCGGCGAGGGCATGGGCGTTGCGGTCGACGCCTATCACGTCTGGTGGGACCCTGATCTGCCGCGGCAGATCGAACGCGCCGGCTCGCGCATCCTCACCTATCACGTCTGCGACTGGCTGGTGCCGACGCGGGATCTGCTGCTCGATCGCGGCATGCCAGGCGACGGCGTGATCGACCTTCCGGGGCTCCGCCGGATGGTCGAGGCGACGGGCTATGACGGCCACATCGACGTGGAGATTTTCTCGGCGCAGGACTGGTGGAAGCGCGAGCCGAGCGAGGTGCTCCGCATTTGCCTGGAGCGGCATCAGACGGTGGTGTGAACCATCCTCCGGTCATTCCGGGGCGGCCCGAAGGGCCGAGCCCGGTATCCAGAGCGATATACCGCCTTCTCGACTGGATTCCGGGTTCGCCGCTTCGCGGCGCCCCGGAATGACCGGGTGTTAGACGCGTAACTCTTCAAACAACTTCGGCCAGTCGCTGTCGTTCTCGATCTTCCACGCGCGATCGAGGATCTTCTGCAACTGCGCGTCGTTGAGCTTCCGGCCCGCCAGTCCTTTGAACTTGTCGACCACCTGCGCGTCGCTCATCGGCCGGTCGTGATGGCCGATGGGGTTCGACAGTTCCGCCGTCCTCTGCTGGCCGCTCTTGAGCGTGATCGTCATGCGGCAGGGCAGGGATGCCGGATAACGCCGGTTGAAATCCGGATCCTCGGAGATGGTGATCTTCTGCATCAGCTCGAGGGTGCGCGGGTCGCCGAAGCGCTCCGGCTCGAAGATCGCGTCGGTGTAGGCGCCGTCGATCAGCACGGCCGCGACGACATAGGGCATGCTGTGGTCGGCGGTCTCGCGCGTCGTCGGCTTCCATTTCTCTGCGCCGCTGCCGATCTCGAACCAGGCGAAGTGATAGGTGAACATCTCGATCTTCGCGATGTCGTCGAGCCTGATCTGCGGAAGGAGCTCCAGTGCCAGGAACGCCGGCCCTTGGGCGTGGAATTCGCTGAGGAAGAACTTGTAGTCCGCCTTGGGCAGGCTGAAGCTCTTCGGATCGACCGGAAACGGGCAGACCTCCTCGGCACCGATTACCGCGGTCAGCCCGTCCTCGAACGGCGTCGGCGGTCCGGCCATGCCTTCCGCGGCCATGACCGCCGCGAACACGCCGTTGCGCGCCGCGTTGGCGGCGGCGCAACCCTTCCACATGGTGAGATGGCCGCGCCGGCTGATGTCGGTGCCGAGGTTGGGCACGGCCGCAAGTGAAATCGCATTGGCGGTCTGCGCGAGCGGCAGGTCCAGCACCTTGGCCGCGCCGGCGGCGCTGGCAACCGCGTTGTAGAGCACATAATCGAGCGCGTGCTTGCGCATCGGGAAGGCGCGGAACAGGTAGCGATGCACCTCGTAGGCCAGCACGATCGCGGTGATCGCCGTCTGCGCGCTGGCGCGGGCCGCCTGTGCGATCGCCAGCACCGGCAGCAGATTGTCGTTCGGGTGCCCGCCGCCGCCCGGATAAGTGTCGTTGCCCTCGAGATAGCGGCTGGCCACGCTGTTGGCGAAGGCGGCGAGCTCCGGCAGCGTGCGATGCGATGTGCCGATGACGGTTGCGCCATCGGACACTGCCGCGCGTGCCGCGACCGCCCGCGCCACGCGGGCCGGCTCTGCGTCGAACGCGGCGATGGCGCAGCCGACGGTGTCGATGATGCGGCGCTTGCAGTCGTGCACCACTTCGACCGGCAGATCGGAGTAGCCGAGCCGGACCGCAAACTCGGCAATGCTTGTCGTGCTGTGATCCATGACGGCGCTTATGATGGTGAATGACTGTCGCGAAACCGACGGTGCGCGACTGTATATCTAGCGCGCGAGGCTGGGCACGCCAAGAATGCAAGGCGCCTCGTCGCTCGCCCCTTGGCCGCTGATGCGGCGCATGGGAACTGGTACGCATTGCGCTGTGCTCGGAGAAGGACCAGACTTGAGCCGAGGTCTACGTCATAGAGGGTAGCAGAATGGCGATTGGCAAAACGATATTCTGCGGCTTGGTTCTTGCGTTCGCTGCGGGACAGGCGACAGCGCAGTCCTTTCAGTTCGCGGCGATCGGAGATACCGGCTACTCCAAAAAGTCGGAGCAGGAATTCGACCGCATGATCGCGGCGATGAACCGCGAGCCGCTCGCCTTTGTTGTCCATGTCGGTGATTTCGAGGCCGACCCGCGTCCATACATGCGCAACCCGACCACAGTCACAGAGCCGTGCACCGACGTAAGCTTCAGGAGCGTGCTGGCGCAATTCCAGACCTCCGAGCATCCATTCGTCCTGACACCCGGCGATAACGACTGGACCGACTGCCACCTTCTCAACACCCGTAAGGTCGATCCGCTGGAGCGGCTCGCAAGGGTTCGAGAGCTCTTCTATCCGGACGGCAGGAGCCTGGGTAAACGGACCATGCCGGTGAACAGTCAGACGAGTGATCCGAAATTTTCGAAGTTTCGCGAGAACCTCGCCTGGACCGTGAATAACGTGTCGTTCATGACAATGCACATCGTCGGCAGCAACAACAATCGTGGCCGTACGCCGGAGATGGATGCAGAAGCAAATGAGCGCATGGAAGCCAACATGGCCTGGCTGCGCAAAGCGTTCGCCGACGCCAAAGCGGCAAACAGCGCCGGCCTTGTCTTGATCACACAGGCCAATCCGGGATTCGAGACGAAGTGGACGCCTTCGTTGATGGACCGCTATTTCCGGCTGTTCCCGGGGGTCAGTGCGCCTAGAACACTGCCCCCAAGCGGGTTCGATGACATTCTCGATGCGGTGGCGGCCGAGATGGCGAGTTACGACAAGCCGACACTGTTTATCCACGGCGACACTCACATCTTCCATATCAGCAAGCCGCTGGTTGATCGAAAGACCGGGCGCTTCGTCGATCATTTCACGCGACTCGAAGTGTTCGGCGATCCCGATTCCCACTGGGTGCGCGTGGTGGTCGATCCGAAAGAGCCGGGCGTTTTCACCATTCGGCCCGAAATCATTTCGGAAAACAGAGGCGAGCGGCGCTAGTCCCGGCTGCGCAACTGTCCGTACTATTCATCCAACTGACATCGACTCGAATTAGATCGCCGGGCATGCGAGACATCCCGGGCGATTGTTGATGGGCTGGCTGTCCCTGCTGATGGCGGGAGCGCTGGAGATCGTCTGGATCCTGGCGCTCAAGTACTCGGATGGCTTCACCCGCCTGGGACCCAGCATCGTCATGATTGCGGCGATCGGCATGAGCTTCGCGCTTTTGGGCCTATCGCTCAAATCGGTACCGTTTGGAACCGCCTACGCGGTCTGGACCGGAGTTGGTGCGGCCGGCGCGGTGATCGCCGGCGTCACGCTGTTCGGCGAGCCTGCCGATCTCGGGCGCATCGGCTGCCTCGCCATGATCGTCGCCGGGGCCATCGGCCTGCGCCTCGTCACCCCGGGCTGATGGGACATGCTCAGTCATCGCCGTGTCACGCGCTCCGGCCAAATAGGGCACGGATGAATGAACTGATTCTCCTTGCGCAATCGCTTTTTGTCGACGCGGCCGCCTCGCGGCTGGGCGTCGTCGTCGCGGTTCTGCTCCGGTTGCCCCGAAACGCAAGGGCACCGTCGCGGCATGAAACGCAAGGCGGCCCGGCATGAACGTGCAACCGATGGAGCCGTTCCAGGCGGACGGCAGCGACGAAAACCCGATCCGCGTCCGGACCATCTTCGTCTCCGACATCCACCTCGGCACCCGTGGCTGCCAGGCGGAGAAGTTCCTCGACTTCCTCCGCGACTACGATGCGGACCTGATCTACCTCGTCGGCGACGTCGTCGACGGCTGGCAGCTCAAGTCGGGCTGGTATTGGCCGCAATCGCACAACGACGTGGTGCAGAAACTGCTCCGCAAGGCCCGCAAGGGCGCGCGCATCATCTACGTGCCGGGTAACCACGACGAGGTGATGCGCGACTTCTACGGCATTCATTTCGGCGGCATCGAGGTGGTCGAAAAGACCATCCATGTCGGGGCCGGCGGCAAACGCTACCTCGTCGTCCACGGCGACCTGTTCGACGTGGTGATCCGCAACGCCCGCTGGCTCGCGCTGCTCGGCAACAAGGCCTACGACCTCGCCATCATGTTGAACACGCATTTCAACACGATGCGGCGGCTGCTCGGGCTACCGTACTGGTCGCTGTCGCGCTGGATCAAGCTGAAGGTCAAGAACGCCGTCAATTTCATCGGCGAGTTCGAAAAGACGCTCAGCATGGAGGGGCGGCGGCACCACGTGGACGGCGTGGTCTGCGGCCATATCCATCACCCGGTGATCCGCGACATCGACGGCCTGACCTACGTCAACTGCGGCGACTGGGTGGAAAGCTGCACCGCGGCTGTCGAGCATTTCGATGGACAACTTGAAATCATCGAGTGGTCGAAGGCGTCAGCCGGGACGCGCCCGCCGGGCGTTCCGGCCAATGGCCAAGTTCCGGCCCGGTTGGATGACGCGCTGCCGCTCAGCGGGATCGCAGGCCTTGCGGCATCCACAAGCAAATCACGCGGCTAGCACTGGCGCGACCGTCGGTTGTCACTTATCTGACATCGACTCATCATATTGTCGGACGAGTCGGTGAAAGAATGATCCCGGATGCTCGTTCCACTGCGGTTTTGAACGAGCCCGCCTTGAGACAAGACTCTCCAGGCGCGCGCTTTCACTTTTCACACCTGCACAACAATCTCACGCATGCTGCGCGCATTTGCGCGACGGGGAACTGATCATGTCGTTGGCGACATCCGAGCACACCACGAAGGCTTTCGATTTCGATCTGCGGGAGCTCAAGTGCATGGTGGCCGAGATGGGCGGCCACGTCGAGAAGCAGCTGCTGACGGCGATCGACGCGCTCATTCGCAACGACAAGGAGCGTGGCGAGAAGGTGGTTCAGGCCGACGCGACGCTGGACGCCTTGCAGCACACCATCGAGGAGAAGGGCATCGCCACCATCGCGATGCGCCAGCCGATGGCGGTCGATCTGCGCGAGGTGGTCGGCGTGCTGCGGATCGCCAACGATCTCGAGCGGATCGGCGACCTCGCCAAGAACATCGCCAAGCGGGTGTCGGCGCTCGGCAGCGAGGACATGCCGAGGCAGGCGCGCCGCGGCATGACCCACATCATGAGCCTCGCCATCGGCCTTCTGACCGATGCGCTCGACAGCTTCGCCAGCGGCGACGGCGAGAAGGCAGCCGCGGTGTGGAACCGGGATAACGAGATCGATCTGATGTACACCTCGCTGTTCCGCGAGCTCCTGACCTACATGATGGAGGATCCCGGCACGGTCGCCGCCGGGGTGCATCTGGTGTTCTGCGCCAAGAACATCGAGCGGGTCGGCGACCACGCCACCAACATCGCCGAGTCGGTGTATTACATCGTTGAAGGTCGCACCCTGTCCGAAGAGCGGCCCAAGGCCGATTCGACGAGCCTGATGCGCGTCATGCCAAGCTCAGCTCATTGAAAAGACGAATTGATTGAAGGTGCAGCCTGGGCGCCTGAATGTCGTCCACGCTGAAGCCCACGAAGCAATGATGGCCGACGAGGCGCCGCGATATGCCGTGTATTTCGTGCCGGCGGCGGACTCCGATCTCTATCGCTTCGGCAGCGCCGTGCTGCAGTACGACGGCTACACCGGCCGCCCGGTCGCCCCGCCGGACGAATGCGCGGCCGATGCCGCGCGGTGGCGCAAGGCGACCGAAGAGCCGCGCCGCTACGGGTTCCATGCCACATTGAAGGCGCCGTTCACCCTCGCGGCGGCATGCAGCGAGACGCAGCTTGTCAGCGCCTTCCAGAGCTTTGCAGCGCTCGGCTGCAAGGCCGCGGTGATCGAGCCGGAGATCGCCGCCCTCAGCGGCTTCACGGCGCTGATGCCGGTGCGTGCCAATCCGGCGGTTGATGCACTGGCCGCCGACTGCACGACGATTTTTGACGCGTTCCGGGCGCCGATGTCGGCGCAGGAGCGGGCGCGGCGGCTCGCTTCGGGGCTCAACCCGAGTCAGATCGCAAACCTCGACCGCTGGGGCTATCCGTATCTCTTTGCCGACTTCCGGTTTCACATGACGCTGACCGGCAAGATCGAGGCCGGTCTCCGCAAGCCGACCGTCGCAATGCTGCGCCGCGTGTTCCTGCGGATGCGCGGGGCCAAGCCGATCGCCATCGACCGCCTGGCGCTGGTCAGGCAGGACAGCCCGGAGGCGGCTTTTCGCGTGCTGAGCCAGGCGCCGCTGATCGGCGTCCGCGAACCGGGCTAGTAGGGCAGCCGCATCAGCGGCTCGCCCATGCGGATGGTGGCGCCTTCGGTCACGCCGTCGCACAGCGCAAAGCTCTCCGGCGCAAACACGATGATGGTCGAACCGTGCTCGAACCAGCCCATCTCCTCGCCCTTCCTGAGCGTCGCGTCGCACGCCATCACGTTGGGGCCGCGATGCCGCAGGTGCAGCAGCACGTTCAGGAAATGCAGGCGGATGCTCGCCACCAGAATGGCTGCGACCGGCACCAGCGTCACCCGGTGCCCGCCGGCCGCGAGCGTCGTGCGGATCACCGCGCGCTCGTTCTTGCAGAACAGCCTCTCGACCCGCTTCAGCGCCACCGGATTGACGTTCCAAGTGTCGCCGGAAATGTAGGTCACCTGCTCGACCCGGCAGTCATGCGGCGCGTGGAAGCGGTGATACATGCTCGAGGTGAGCCGCAGCGTGACGTAGCGGCCGTTGCGGTGGGCGTCGACCAGCTCGGGATCGGCCATCAGGTCGGGGAGGGTGTAGGGAAAGCCTTTGACCTGAAACAGTTGCGTATCGGCGATCGCGCCGCAGGCGCCGACGATGGCGTCGCAGGGGCTGGTGAGGACCCGCGGATCGGCGTTCACCGGCCGCGCGCCGTCCTTGAGCTCCCGGACGAAGCAGTCATGCATGCTGCGGAAGCTCGACTTCTTCGCTTCGCTGAGATCGAGGCCGGAAAACGCCTTCCAGATGCCGATCGAAAGGTCGCGGATGAGCGGCTGTTCGATCTTGCTCAGCCAGCCGACGAATCGCGTCAGCAGCCGCCGGGGAATGCGATTCGTGATGAGGAAATTCAGGTCCTCCTGCCGGAACAGGCGCAGCCATTGGGTTTGCGGCGTCATGGAGTCGTTAAATCCCCCGGATAGAACCCGATTCGATGATCATGGGCGGCACGGCACTGGCGTTTTACGGCATCGGCGTCGCGGCGCTGGCGACGTCGGTGGTGAAGCTCAAGCAGCGGCTTGAGCTGTCGCGCGCCAAGCACCGCTCGCTCGCCGGCCACGCCCGCTGGTCGCGCCGGGTGGCCGCACAGCTTCCCTATTACGAATACGACGCCGGCACCTTCTTCTGCTCGGACGGCGCGCCGGCCGATATCGCCGCGCGCCGCAGCGAGGGCTTCGAGCGGCTCGCCGCGCTCTACGCGGCGCGCTTCCCGGCAACCATTCGCACCACCGAGGCGGTGGCCGACGGCATCTCCGACCTGCAGTTTACCGAAGCCTACCGGGTGCCCTACCAGTACAGCCGCTTCGTCCGCGACCGGCTCAAGGTCGGCACGTTCGTTGCGTCCTCCGAGGGCGTGACCGTCACCGACCTTGACGGCAACCGCTTCTACGACCTGACCGGCTCCTATGGCGTCAACCTGCTCGGCAACGACTTCTACAAGGGCGCGATGCAGCGCGGCCTCTCTCGCGTGCAGGATCTCGGTCCGGTGCTTGGGCCCCATCACCCGGTGATCGCCGACAATGTGCGCCGCCTGAAGGCGATTTCCGGCCTCGACGAGGTCTCGTTCCACATGTCCGGCACGGAAGCCGTGATGCAGGCGGTGCGGCTCGCCCGCTACCACACCCGCCGCTCGCACCTGGTCCGCTTCTGCGGCGCCTATCACGGCTGGTGGGGCGACGTGCAGCCCGGCGTCGGCAATCCGCTGCCGGCGCGCGAGACCTACACGCTCAACGACATGTCCGAAGAGGCGCTGCGCGTGCTGCGCAAACGCCGCGACGTCGCCTGCGTGCTGGTCAATCCGCTGCAGGCGCTGCATCCGAACATCTCCGCCCCGGCCGACACCTCGCTGGTCGACGGCGGCCGCCGCGCCCATTTCGACAAGGACGCTTACGCTGCCTGGCTGAAGCGGCTGCGCGCGGTGTGCAGCGAGCGCGGCATCGTCCTGATCTTCGACGAGGTGTTCGTCGGCTTTCGCCTCGCGCCGGGCGGCGCACAGGAGTACTTCGGCGTGAAGGCCGATCTCGTCACCTACGGCAAGACGGTCGGTGGCGGCTTCCCGGTCGGCGTGGTTTGCGGCCGCCGCGACCTGATGAAGCGCTTCCGCGACGACCGGCCGGCCGACATCTGCTTCGCCCGCGGCACGTTCAACTCGCACCCTGCGGTGATGGCGGCGATGGACGAGTTCCTGCGCCACATGGAAACGCCGGAGGCCCGCGCGCTCTATCACAACCTGGACGAGGTCTGGAGCGGCCGGGCGCAGCGCCTGAACACGATGCTGCAGGATGCCGGCATGCCGGTGCGGGTGGCGAACCTGTCGTCGATCTGGACCGTCTGCTACACGCGGCCGTCGCGCTACAACTGGATGCTGCAGTATTACCTGCGCGCCGAGGGCCTGGCGCTGAGCTGGATCGGCACCGGCCGGCTGATCTTCACGCTGAACTATACCGAGGCCGATTTCGACGAGGTGGCCGGGCGCTTCGTCACGGCCGCCCAGGCGATGGACCGCGACGGCTGGTTCTGGTGCGATCCGGCCGCGACCAACAAGACGGTCAAGCGGCGCATCCTGAGAGAGATGATCGCACACCGCTTCGCCGCGCTGCGCGGCTAGCGCTCGCCTCACGGCCGTCATTCCGGGGCGCGGCGAAGCCGCGAGCCCGGAATCCAGATGCATATTCAGATTGTTTGTCTGGATTCCGGGTCCGGCGCCATAGCGCGTCGAAGACGCGCGTAAACGCGCTTCCGGCGCCGTCCCGGAATGACAGCGGATAGAGCGGAACAAATCAGCTCGCCCGCGGAGCCTCTTCGGCCTCGTCGTCGAACAGCTCTTCGTCGTTGGTGTGCGGGTCGATGAGCTGGCCCTTCAGCAGGTAATACGGCGCGCGGTGGTAGAGCTTGATGTCGTGGAACGGATCGGTGACGATTTTCGTCGCCCAGACGAGCCCGGTCTGCACGTCCTTGATGAAGAACAGGTGCACGGTTCGGAAGATCAATCCGCCGAGGCCGATCGCCAGCCAGATGATCGCCACATGGCGGATAAACTCCATGTGCGTGGTGTGCGGCTCGAAGATGCCGAACAGGGTCGGATCGAAGTAGAGCGGGATCGGCGCCGCCGCCCAGATCGTCATCAGCACGACCTTGCGGCGCAGGTTGTAGCCGACTTTGATGTCCTCTTTGTGCTCGTGAGTCGCCTGGTTGTAGTGGTCGTAGGTCTTCGGCTCGAAGAAGAAGTGTCCGGCCTGCCGGGTGGTCATCGAGATCAGCCAGCCGACCAGCGCTGCAATGGCAGGGTCCTTGAACATCATCACGTAGGCGAAAACGAAGCTGATCGCGCTGATGAGATGCAGCGACTGGTTGATCCGGCTGTGATGATAGTAGCGATGGTCATCCCAGCGTTGCACCGTCAGAGCTTCAAGAAATCCGTGCATTATGAAGGTCTCCCCGTCCTGCGGAGCTGCGGACATTCGTCTGTGGTATGGCGATTCGATGAATGCGTTGTGACAGCCGCGATCCCAGCAGAAATAAGAAAATGCCGCCGTGGAGCACGGCGGCATCACAGTTTCGGCGAAGAAGTTAACGAACGGCGGAGAGATCAGCCCACCGCGCTCGCCGGCAAACGCTCCTCATAAGCCGCCGCCGCGCCACCATCCTTGGCAAAGCGGATCAGCGAGAAATGTCCGAACGGCGGCATCGCCCGGCGCTCGACCAGATCGACGTCCCTGGTCTGCGCCGCCCAGCGGGCGTAACGCTCGAACGAGAATTCGGTGCGCCAGCCGAGCTTGCGCGCCGCCGGCGCGAACCATTTCTCCAGCGAGCGCCGGAGCCCCGCTTCCGCGCCGACGCGGCTGACCAGGATGATCTCGCCGCCGGGCTTCAGCACCCGGGCAAATTCGTCGAGCGTTGCCTCGGGATTGGGCACCGTGGTGATGACGTACTGCGCGACCACCACGTCGAACGACTGGTCAGGAAAATCGAGGTGCTCGGCATCCATCACGTAAAGCCCCTCGACATGCGCCAGGCCGAGCTCGGCGACGCGCTCCTTCGCCTTCATCAGCATCGGCTCGGAGATGTCGATGCCGCAAAGCGTGTTCTTGTCCGAATAGTCCGGCAGCGAGATGCCGGTGCCGACGCCGACCTCGAGGATGCGCCCGCCGATCCGCTCGGCGGCCTCGATCGCCGCCGCCCGCCCGCGCTCGAACACCGCGCCGAACACCATGTCATAGACCGGCGCCCACTTGGCGTAGGCTTTCGTGACGGTGTCCTTGTCGAGATCGCTGGGCCTCTGCTCTGTCATGATGTGGTTTTCCTTTGTGTGGTGGCGAACGACGTGGGTGGCGAACGGAAATCGTCGAAGCGCGGGCTCAGCCGTGAGCGGCGGCAGGCTGACCGAGCGGTGCGGTGCGGGCGAGGCTGCCGGTGTGCACGTCGCGCAGATGGCCGATGAACTGCCGCGCGCTGTTCTCCCAGGAGTATTGCAGCGCGAACTCGCGGCACGCCTCGCGCGACACCTTGAGCGCGTCGATGCAGGCCGCGCGCAGATCCTCGTTCAGCGCGCCGACCGGATGGTTGCCGACCACGTCCTTCGGGCCGGTCACGGGAAATGCCGCGATCGGCACGCCGCTCGCCAGCGCCTCGAGCTGAACCACGCCGAACGTGTCGGTCAGGCTCGGGAACACGAACACGTCGGCGGCGGCGAGATGGGCCGCCAGCTTGCCGTTCTCGATCAGGCCGAGGAACTGGGCATCGGGAAAGCGCGCTTTCAACTCGGCCTCCTGCGGGCCGGTGCCGATCACGATCTTGGTGCCCGGCAGGTCGAGCGACAGGAAGGCCTCGAGGTTCTTCTCCACCGCGACGCGGCCGACGCAGGCGAAGACCGGCCGCGGAAACGGCAATTCGATCGCGCGATCGGGCCGGAACAGGTCGGTGTCGACGCCGCGCGTCCAGCGGCCGAGATTGCGAAAGCCCTTTTCCCGAAGCTCGGCCTCTAGCGACGGCGTCGCGATCATCGTCACCGACGCACCGCCATGGAAGCGGCGTAAGCCCGCATAGATCCATCCCTTGGGGATCGGCCAGCGCGCCGAGATGTATTCGGGGAAGCGCGTGGTGTAGCTCGTGGTGAAGCGCCAGTTGCGGCGCACGCAGTAAGCGCGGACCTGATGGCCGATCGGCCCCTCGGTTGCAATGTGAATCGCGTCGGGATCGGCGCGCTCGATTCGTTTGGCGATCTGCCGGCCGCTTGGCAGTGCCAGGCGCAGGCCCGGATAGGTCGGCACCGGCACGGTGGGAAAGCCGTCGGGCGAGAGAAACTCGACGTCGACGCCGAGCGCTTTCGCGCTTCGCGCCAGCGATGTGAGCGTGCGGACCACGCCGTTGACTTGGGGGTGCCAGGCGTCGGTCGCGATCAGAACCCGCATCGATGTCCGTCCTAAAGCTCCGGCCGTCGGGCCGAATCAGCGGCGACACCATTGCGTCATCGTGTCTCATTCATGTGACGGCGCTTAAGTTTTTGTGACGCGGGCTGTTACATGGCTGACAAACAGCGATGACACGTTGCGTCAGAATTCTTGAGTTGATTCTCTTTGGGCCGATTCGGAAGCTCATCGCCTGATGCGAATGCCGGACGTGACGAGCTTCATCGCCCGGTCGATCCAGGGGGCGGCCCAAGGAACGGCCCAAAGCGCTGTGCCGGGGTCGGCTTCGACCCGGAATGGCTTCAGCCGCATTGGTATCGCGATAAGCGTGCTGGTCGTGATCGCGGCCGGCGTGGTGCTCTACCACATCCTGCGCGACATCGACTGGAGCCTGGTCGGCCGCGCCATCCGCGCGACGCCGATGCATGATGTCGCGCTCGCCGCCTGCTTCGTCGGCCTGGGCTACGTCACGCTGACGTTCTACGACTTCTTCTCGCTGCGCACGATCGGCCGCCATCACGTGCCCTATCGGATCGCGGCAATGGCGAGCTTCACCAGCTATTCCATCGGCCACAATCTCGGTGCCACGGTGTTCACTGCCGGCGCGGTGCGCTGGCGCATCTATTCCGCGTGGGGTCTGTCGCTGGTCGACGTCGCCAAGATGGCGTTCGTCACCGGGCTGACCTTCTGGCTCGGCAACATCGTCGTGCTCGGCTTCTGCATGCTTCTGGTCCCGGACGCGGCGAGCGCGGTCGATCAGCTTCCGCTGCTCGCCAACCAAGTCGCGGGCGCGTTCGGGCTTGCGGTCATCGCCGGCTACGTCTTGTGGATCTCGCAGGGCGAGCGGGTGATCGGGCGCAACGCGTGGGCCATCGTGCTGCCCAATGCGCGGCTGACGCTGCTGCAGATCGGCATCGGCGTGCTCGATCTCGGCGTCGGCGGACTGGCGATCTACGTGCTGCTGCCGGACATGCCGCCGATCGACTACATCACCGTGCTGGTGATCTATGTCACCGCGATCCTGCTCGGCTTTCTCAGCCACGCGCCGGGCAGCCTCGGGGTGTTCGAGGCCGCGGTGCTGATCGCGCTGCCGCAGTTCGCCAAGGAGGAGCTTCTGGCGTCGCTGCTGGTCTTCCGCTGTCTCTATTTCGTGCTGCCGCTGTTCCTCGCGGTCAGCATCATGGCCGTCCGTGAGATGTGGCTGCCGGGCCGCTAAACCAGCGACTTGCGCAGCCGCGCGCTGGCGAGATCGATCACCACCACGCTGACCACGACGATCAGCATCTGCGCTCCGAATAGAGCTTGGAGAATCGCTCGGCGGCGTCGACGTCGGCAAGTTCGGGACCGAAGGCGCGATCTATGTCGGCCGCGTCACGCTCGAAGATTGTCGGCGTTGAGTTTGGCAATTCGCGCACGGCCACGACCGGCAATGTGACTGAAACCATCGACATCAGGACGCGCTTCTTCGACGGATTTCGCTCGGTTACTACTGACGGACAACCTCAAGCTCGCCATCGGTCATCGCTACACCGGCGGCAAGAGCGCGTTGACGCTGGGCGGCGAGTGGGGCTTTGCGATCCCCGGCACGATCCACATGGGAGCGGCGTTTGCCGAAAGCCGTCTGGCCAGCGGAGACTCCAGCGTGTGGGCCGGCCTGCGCATGTATGTCGGCCAGAAATCCAAGAGCCTGATCCGCCGCCACCGCGAGGACGATCCCGTCAATGTGCTCGGCGACGAGGCAAGCACATTCGGGAACTCGAGCAGTTCATCGCCGGCGACCACTGGTGGTGGTGGCGGGTGCCCGCCTGGCTTCGGTCCCGGCCCCGGAGGGGGTTGCCAGGGACTCTGACCTTGCTCTCGCGCCGCCCGCGGCGGCGGTGCGTCGGGCCAAAGCGCAGTTCGCTTGACTTGGCGGAGAGAGAGGAACCGGCATCCAACATTCTCCACCCCCTCTAAAGGCTGGCTCTTCGGAGGAGTTGCGCGTTGATAGCAACAATCACCGTACTGACCGACATCAGCACGGCGCCGACCGCGGGCGACAGCACCACCCCGATGGGAGCCAGGACACCTGCAGCGAGCGGGATCGCCACGATATTGTAGCCGGCTGCCCACCAGAGATTTTGCACCATCTTTCGATAGGTCGCCCGGGAGAGCCCGATAATGCGTGGCACGTCTCTTGGATCGCTCCGCACCAAAACGACGTCGCCAGCCTCAACCGCCACGTCCGTTCCCGCCCCGATCGCGATGCCGACGTCTGCCGCCACGAGAGCGGGCGCGTCGTTGACGCCGTCTCCGACCATGGCAGTGCGCAGACCCTGATGTTGCAGTTCTCGGATTTTGGCCACCTTTTCCTCGGGCAGCACTTCGGCAAAGACGGTATCGATGCCAAGATTCCGACCCACGGCCTCCGCCACCGCGCGGGCGTCGCCGGTCAGCATGACGACCTTGAGGCCCTGGGCGTGCAGGCGGCGCACGGCCTCGGCCGACTCCGGGCGCACCGCATCCGCCACTGAGAATGCAGCGAGCGCTCGGCGGTTTTCGATGAGATAGACGACGCTCTCGGCGCGCCGGGCGGCTTCCACGGCAAATGCTTCAATCTCCGCCGGCACCGCGATCTGATCGCGGCGGACGAGGTTAGGCCCACCAACCGCGAGCCGTCGTCCGTCGAGATCGGCGTGTACGCCGTGCCCGGGGATAGCCTCAAAACCAGCAACCCGCGGCACAGTGAGCCCACTTTCCATGGCACTCGTGACGATTGCCTTGGCGACCGGGTGCTCGGCGTCCTGCTCGATGCCGGCAGCGAGCCGCAAGGCTTCGCTGGCTTCAACGCCGTCCGCTGCATGCGCGCCAACGACGCGATGCTCCCCGAGCGTCAGTGTACCCGTCTTGTCGAAGACAACCGAGCTGAGCAGTCGCGCTTCCTCCAGCCCTCTGCGGTCACGCACGAGCAGACCGTTCCGCGCCCCCAGTGTCGTCGAGATCGCAACGACGAGGGGCACAGCAAGTCCCAGGGCATGTGGGCAGGCGATGACCAAGACCGTGACCAGGCGCTCGATCGCGTAGGCCGGCTCGGCGCCGATGGCCAACCACCCGACGAGTGTTATCCCCCCCGCGCCGAGGGCTGCAAGCGTGAGCCAATAGGCTGCGCGGTCGGCAAGGACCTGTGCGCGCGAATGCGACGTTTGCGCCTGTTC
>JAIESC010000090.1 GCA_019746355.1 Xanthobacteraceae bacterium
GACGATGAACAGCACCATGCCGGCGGCAAGCCCGCCGAGCAGCATGTTGGCGATTTCGATCATTGCGCGGCAACCCGTCGAACGAAGGCGTGCGACGCCCTGGTTCGTGCCAGTTTCATTTCACATCCCCCCCCCCGCCGGCTGGCCCAGCTTGGCGATGGCAATACTAGATCATTTCGTCGGCGGCTAGCACGCATCGTCCCGCCACGGCGGTCTTTTGCCACGGCGTACGCAGGCCGGACATCCAGCGGAACCTGCGGCTTCGACACGGGCCGCGCAAAGCAAAACCGCCGCCCCAAGGGCGGCGGTCTGCCGTCTCTGAAGGCCTGGCGGGCCGTCACTTCGGCGCGCAGGGACCGATCTTCTGCTCCTTGCAGGGGTCCTTGACGTTGTCGATCTTGCCGAGCTGCTTCTGGTGCAGCTTGCCGTCGCTGCCCTTCACGACCTCGACCAGATACTCGTTCATCACGATGTCGCGGGTCGCCGGATCGATCGAGATCGGGCCGCGCGGACTGTTGTATTTCCAGTCCTTGAGCGAGGCGAGGGCGGCGTCGGTGTCGCCGAGCTTGCCCTTGGTCGCCTTGATCATGTGGGCGAGCACGGCCATGCCGTCATAGGCGCCGACCGCCACGAAGTCGGGTGTCGCATCCGCGCCGTAGTCCTTCTTCCAGGACGCAACGAGGGCCTTGTTTGCGGCGTTGTCGAGGTCGGCGTTGTAGTGGTGCATGGTGATCAGGCCGATCGCCGCGTCGCCCATCGCCTGCAGCTTGATGTCCTGGGTGATGTCGCCCGGGCCGATCAGCTTGATGCCGGCCTGCTTCATGCCGAGCGCGCCGTAGGTCTTGGTGACGGCGAGCGCGTGGTCGCCGGCCGGCACGAACACGAAGAACACGTCGGGCTTCTTGTCCTTGGCGCGCTGGAAGAACGGCGTGAAGTCCGGCACCTGCGCCGGTCCCCCCATCGGGATTTCGTCGATCACCTTGCCGCCGTTGGCCTCGAACGCGCGCTTGAACGCTGCGAGGCTGTCCTTGCCGGGCGGGAAGTCGCTGTAGCCGATCACCGCGGTCTTGGCCTTGAGCTGCTTCGCGGCGGCCTCGCCGAGCGCGTAGCCGGCGTGCCACATGCTGAACGAGGTGCGCACGAACAGCGGCGACATGGTGGTGATGTGCGCCGTGCCGGCGTTCATGATGACACCGATCTTCTTGCCGGCGGTGACGACCGGCGCGGACGCGATCGCGTTCGGCGAATAGATCCAGCCGGCCAGCGCGTCGACGTTCTCCTGCGTCAAGAGCTCCTGCACCGCGATCTTGGAGTCGGCGCCGGACGGGTTCTTGTCGTCGCGCTTGATGATGTTGATCTTGTAGGGCGCGAACTCGCTGGCCCGAAGCTTGAGATACTGCTGGACGCCGCGGTCGATCTGCTGGCCGAGCTCGGCGCCGATGCCTGTGAACGGCGCAACCAGGCCGATCTTCACCTCCTGCGCGCTGGCCAGCGCGGCCGACATCGCAAGCGCGGCGGACGCCGCGAGAACGCGTTTCATCATAAAAATCCTCCCAAAGGTGATGCCCAACCGGCGTCCCCCGAGCGCGACCGGTGTCGGGCGATACTAGGGCGAAAGCGCGAAAGCTCGCAAGCGAGTGGGCCGCGGAAAGCGCGGCGTTTCGGCGCATTCTGACACTGAAAATGGCCGACAAATCCCGCTTCCGTCCCGGCCGGTTTCGCTTGCAATGGGAATGGTCCCACACGTCCGGCGCAAGGTGTCGGCCACCTTGCAAGGGTTGACGAGCGGTGCGGTTCTCGACCACTGACAGGCACCCGTGCGATGCTCGGGCAACGCTGCAAACGAGCGTATCGAGTGAGGAGACCACCCAATGAAAAGAACCAAGCCCCCGTTCCGCGCCGACCATGTCGGCAGCTATCTGCGCTCGCCTGCGATCGCCGAGGCGCGGGCGAAGCGGGACAAGGGCCAGATCAGCGCGGCCGACCTGAAGCAGGTCGAGGACGCGGAGATCCCGAAGGTCATCAAGAAGCAGGAGGACGCCGGCCTGCAATGCGTGACCGACGGCGAATACCGCCGCATGTTCTGGCACTACGATTTCTATGATGGTTTGGACAACGTCGAGATCTACGAGCTTCCCGGCGGCATCCAGTTCCAGGGCGTGCAGACCAAGCCGAAGGGCGTCCGCGTCACCGGCAAGATCGACTTCAGCAATCACCCGATGCTGGAGCACTTCAAGTTCGTGAAGGATCACACCAAGGTGATGCCGAAGATGTGCATCCCGGCGCCGACGGTGCTGCACTTCCGTCTCGAGCCGGGCGCAGTCTCGAAGCAGACCTATCCAAACAACGACGCCATCTTTTCCGATCTCGCCGCGGCCTATCGCAAGGCGGTGAAGGCGTTCTACGACGCGGGCTGCCGCTATCTGCAGTTCGACGACACCGCCTGGGCCTATCTCTGCTCCGACGTCGAGATGAAGAAGGCGAAGGATCGCGGCATGAACACCGCGACGCTCGCCGATGACTACACCAGGCTGATCAACGACTCGATCAGGGACAAGCCGGCCGATATGACGATCACCACCCATGTCTGCCGCGGCAATTTCCGTTCGACCTGGATTGCGTCGGGCGGCTACGAGCCGGTGGCGGAACGGCTGCTCGCCCAGTGCAACTTCGACGGCTACTTCCTCGAATACGACAGCGAGCGCGCCGGCGGCTTCGAGCCGCTGCGCTTCCTGCCGAAGGGCAACAAGATCGTCGTGGTCGGTGTCATCACCTCGAAGAGCGGCATGCTCGAGCCGAAGGATCTGGTCAAGCGCCGCATCGACGAGGCGGCGAAGTTCGCGCCGCTCGAGCAGCTCGCGCTCAGCCCGCAATGCGGCTTCGCCTCGACCGAGGAGGGCAACGTGCTCACCGAGGAGCAGCAGTGGGCGAAGATGCGCGAGGTGGTGGAGGTCGCCGAGGAGATCTGGGGGAAGTGAGGCAGCAAGTGCGTTGGGCTGCCGTTGCACCTTGCTCGGCGTCATCGCCGGGCATAGCCGTCCGAAGGACGTCGCTTCGCGCGCCTATGACCCGGCGATCCATGAGCCGGAGCAACGCCCTCGAATCGTAAGCGCAGCGGCCGCTGCAGCAGCACATGGACCCGCGGGGCAAGCCCGCGGGTGACGGCCGGAGCAAGCTGCGCCGGCACCGGGAGGACATCGAGAATGCAACGCGCCACGCCGCCGTTTCGCGCCGATCATGTCGGCAGCCTGCTTCGCACCGCGCCGTTGAAGGAAGCGCGTGCCAGGCATGCGGAGAAGAAGATCAGCGACGCCGAGCTTGCCGAGGTCGAGGACCGCGAGATCGGTGCAATCGTCAAGAAGCAGGAGGAGGTCGGGCTCAAATCCATCACCGACGGCGAGTACCGCCGTGCGTTCTGGAACTACGATTTCCTCGGCAAGCTGCCCGGCGTCGAAGCCTATCTTGGCGAGCGCAAGATTGCGTTCCAGGGCCGGCAGCCCAAGCCGATGATGCTGCGCGTCATCGGCAAGCTTGGCGCATTCACCGGCCACCCGATGATCGAGCATTTCAGGTTCGTGCAGTCGCAGACGAGACAGACTGCGAAGATGACGATCCCGTCTCCCTCGTCGCTGCATTTTCGCTACGGGCGCTCGGCGGTGCCGGAGGCGATCTATCCGGACATGGAGGAGTTCTACGCCGATCTCGGCGCCAGCTATCGCAAGGCGGTGCGCGGCTTTGCTGACGCGGGCTGCCGCTACATCCAGCTCGACGAGGTGAACTTCACCTATCTCTGCGATCCGAAGCTGCGGGCGCAGGTGACCGAGCGCGGCGACGATCCCGACAAGATGCCGCATGACTACGCCAGGATGATCAACGCGGCGATCTCCGACGTGCCGCCCGACATGACGACGGCGATGCACCTTTGCCGCGGCAACTTCCAGTCCACGTTCGTGGCCTCGGGCGGCTACGAGCCGGTCGCGGAAATCCTGTTCAACGAGGTGAAGATCCAGGCCTACTTCATGGAATACGACACCGACCGCGCCGGCGGCTTCGAGCCGCTGCGGTTCGTGCCCAAGGGCAAGACCGTGGTGCTCGGCCTGGTGACGTCGAAGTCGGGCACGCTGGAGTCGAAGGACGCGCTCAAGCGCCGGATCGACGAGGCGGCGAAATACGTATCCCTCGACCAGCTTTGCCTGTCGCCGCAGTGCGGCTTCGCCTCCACCGAGGAGGGAAACATCCTGGCCGAGGACGAGCAGTGGGCGAAGCTTCGCATGATCGTGGAACTCGCTGAGGAAGTATGGGGGAGCTAAAACGTTGCACCTTGTTCGGTGTCATCGCCGGGCTTGACCCGGCGATCCATGAGGGAGGGCAACGTACGCAAGTGGTAAGAACAGCGCCTGTTGCGGCGTAGCATGGACCCGCGGGTCAAGCCCGCGGGTGACGGTCGGAGTGAGTTGCTAGAGTGGTGTCGATGTCAATGCAAAGAATAAAGCCCCCGTTCCGCGCCGATCAGGTCGGCAGCCTTCTCCGCTCGGCCGCGCTGAAGGACGCGCGCGCCAAACGGGCCGCGGGCGAGATCGACGCCGAGCAGTTGAAGGCGGTCGAGGATCGCGAGATCGAGGCGCTGATCAGGAAGCAGGAGTCGATCGGTCTCAAGTCGATCACCGATGGCGAGAATCGCCGCAAATCCTGGCAAACTGATTTTGTGTCGGCGCTGCCCGGCATCGAGACGGTTCCGTATCAGCGCAAGGTCAATTTCCAGGGCGGCGTGCAGCCGCAGCAAGTGCTGACGCGGGTCGCGCGAAAGCTCGGCGGCTTCGACGGCCACCCGATGATCGACCACTTCAGGTTTCTGGCGGCCCACACCAGGCAGACGCCGAAGATGACGATCCCGTCGCCGTCGGCGGTGCACTTCCGCGACGGCCGCGACGCGGTGCCGGCTTCGGTCTATCCCGACATCGAGGACTTCTACCGCGACCTCGGCGAGACCTATCGCAAGGCGGTGCGGGCCTTCGCCGACGCCGGCTGCCGCTATCTGCAGCTCGACGAGGTGAACCTCACCTATCTCTGCGATCCGAAGCTGATCCAGCAGGTCGAAGATCGGGGCGAGGATCCGGCCGCGCTGCCGGCCGCCTACGCCCGCATGATCAACGCGGCGATGTCGGACATTCCCGCCGACATGACCATCACCATGCATCTCTGCCGCGGCAATTTCCGCTCGACCTTCATCGCCTCGGGCGGGTACGAGCCGGTGGCCGAGCTACTGTTTAACACCATCAACGTGCACGGGTATTTCATGGAGTACGACACCGAGCGCGCCGGCGGGTTCGAGCCGCTGCGCTTCGTGCCCAAGGGCAAGCGGGTCGTGCTCGGGCTGGTCACGTCGAAGACCGGCGTGCTGGAATCCAGGGACGCGATCAAACGCCGCATCGAGCAGGCCTCGAAATTCATGCCGCTCGACCAGATCTGCCTGTCGCCGCAATGCGGCTTCGCCTCCAGCGAAGAAGGCAATATTATCGCCGAGGACGAGCAGTGGGCGAAGCTTCGCATGGTCGTCGAGCTTGCGGAGGAAATCTGGGGCCGCTGAGCGATCGGCAGGACCTCGAGTTTGCAACGGAGGAAAGCATGAGTGGACTTGTGAACTGGCGGCGTCTCGCGCGCACGGTCGCGTGCGGCGCCGCGGCGCTCGCCTTGTCGGCCGGCGCGGCGCTCGCGCAGAGCGGCGAGCCGATCAAGATCGGCTTCAGCATGTCATTGACCGGGCCGCTCTCGGCCAACGGCAAGATGTCGCTGGTGGCGATGAAGATCTGGGAGGAGGACGTCAACAAAGCCGGCGGGCTGCTCGGCCGCCCGGTGAAGCTGATCTACTACGACGATCAGTCGAGCCCGGCGCAGGTGCCCGGCATCTATTCCAAGCTTCTCGACGTCGACAAGGTCGACTTCGCGGTCAGCGCCTATGCCTCGACGCAGATCGCGGCGGCCATGCCGGTCATGATCCAGAAGAAGCGGCTGTTCATCAGCCTGTTCGGCACCGGCATCAACGACGAGTTCAAATACGACAAATACTTCTCGATGCTGCCGACCGGGCCGACGCCGAAGCCGACCTACAGCAAGGGCTTCTTCGAGGTGGCGATGGCGCAGAACCCGAAGCCGCAGTCGGTTGCGATCGTCGCCGCCGACGCCGAGTTCGGCCGCAACGCCTGCGACGGCGCGCGCGAGAACGCCAAGAACCTTAAGCTCCGCATCACCTATGACCGGACCTACCCGCCGCCGACCACGGATTTCGGGCCGATCGTGCGCGCGATCCAGGCCAGCAATCCGGACATTGTGATGATCTGCTCGTACCCGCTCGACTCGGTCGGCATTTTGAAGACGATCAACGAGATCGGCTACAAGCCGAAGATGATCGGCGGCGCGATGGTCGGCCTGCAGGCGACCGCGTTCAAGATGCAGCTTGGCCCGCTGCTGAACGGCATCGTCAACTACGAAACCTGGCTGCCGTTCGAAAAGCTGCAGTTCCCGGGCTCGATGGAGCTCGTGAAGAAGTATCAGGCGCGGGCCGCGGCCGAAGGCGTCGATCCGCTCGGCTACTACATGCCGGTCTGGGCGTATGCCTATCTCCAGGTGCTGGGCGACTCGATCAAGGCCACCAACAGCCTGAACGACGACCGGATCGCCGATCACCTGCGCAAGACCACGTTCAAGACCACCGCCGGCGACGTGAAGTTCGGCGAGAAGGGCGAATGGGACAAGGATCGGATGCTGCTGATCCAGTTCCAGAACATCAAGGACGGCTCGATCGACCAGTTCCGCGACTTGAAGGCCGAGGTGCTGCTCTATCCGCCGCAGTACAAGTCGGGAGACATCATCTACCCGTTCGAGAAGGCGAGGCAGTAGCGTAACGACAACGGTCATCGCCGGGCCACCGCGCGTCAGCGCGGTGCGTCCCGGTGATCCCGCTGAGGGAAGCACGCTGCTCACCCAAGCCGGATGGCCGGGCATAGGCGAGCGAAGCGACGCCGTCCTTCGGACGGCCGTAGGCGAGCGAAGCGACGCCGTCCTTCGGACGGCCGTAGGCGAGCGAAGCGACGCCGTCCTTCGGACGGCTATGGGCCCCGGCCATAACGTCGAGGTAGAAGAAGCCATGAAACGCACCAGGCCGCCGTTCCGTGCCGATCATGTCGGCAGCCTGCTCCGTCCGCAGGCGATCCATGACGCGCGGGCCAGGCGCGCCAAAGGCGAGATCAGTGCCGCGCAACTGAAAGAAATCGAAGACCGCGAGATCGAGCGGGTCATCAAGAAGCAGGAGGATGTCGGCCTTGACGCCATCACCGACGGCGAGTTCCGCCGCTCGTGGTGGCACCTCGACTTCCTCTGGGGCCTCGACGGCGTCGGAAAGCACATCATGGACGAGGGTGTGCATTTCGCCGCGGTCAACACCCGCAACGAAGGCGTGAAGGTGACCGGCAAGCTCGGCATGGCCGGGCCGCACCCGATGGTCGAGCACTTCAGGTTCGTCGCGGCGCACACCAAACGTACGCCGAAGATCACCATTCCGGCGCCGTCGGCCATCTACGGCCGGCCGATCTCGACGCCGATCGACAAGGCCGCGTATCCGTCGATGGACAGCTTCTGGGACGATCTCGGCAACGCCTACAGGAAGGCGGTGCGCGGCTTTGCCGACGCCGGCTGCCGCTACCTTCAGCTCGACGAAGTGTTCATCGCCATGCTGTGCGATCCGAAGTATCGCGAGCAGATGGTGAAGCGCGGCGACGATCCGGAGAAGCTCGGGCCGCTGTACGCGAAGCTGATCAATGCGGCGATGTCGGACATTCCGGCCGACATGACGATCACCATGCATCTGTGCCGCGGCAACTACAAATCGACCTTCATGGGCGCGGGTGGCTACGACGCCGAGGCCGACGTGCTGTTCAACCAGACCAACGTGCACGGCTACTTCATGGAGTACGACACCGAGCGCGCCGGCGGCTTCGAGCCGCTGCGGCTGCTGCCGAAGGGCAAGACCGTGGTGCTCGGGCTGGTGACCACCAAGACCGGCCAGCTCGAGAGCAAGGACGAGCTCAAGCGCCGGATCGACCAGGCGGCGAAGTTCGCAAGCCTCGACCAGCTCTGCCTGTCCGGCCAGTGCGGCTTTGCCTCGACCGAGGAGGGCAACCTCCTCACCGAGGACGCGCAATGGGCGAAACTGCGCCTCATCGTGGAAGTTGCCGACGAGGTCTGGGGCCGCTAGCCCAATTTCACGCAGGAGTTGCCGTGTACGCGGCCGTCATGGCCGGGTCGGGCCCCCCGCCAACAAAGTTGGCGGGGACCCGTTGTCCCGGCCATCCACACCTTTAATGTGCGGCCAAGACGTGGATGCCCGGCATGAAGCCGGGCATGACGTGGAGGGAATTGTGCCAGGAATCGTCGAAGGAAAAGTCGCAATTGTCACCGGCGCGGGCCGCGGCATCGGCCGCGCCATCGCGATGCTTTTGGCGGAGGAGGGCGCCAAGGTCGTCGTCAACGACATCGGCGCGGCGCTGGACGGCTCCGGCGGCGACGTGGGCCCGGCGCAGGAGGTCGTCAACGAGATCAAGAAGAAGGGCGGCCACGCCATCGCCTCGACCGTCTCGATCGGCGATCCCGCCAACGCCGACAAGATCGTCGCCTCGACGCTGGAGACCTTCGGCCGCGTCGATATCCTGGTCAACAACGCCGGCATCCTGCGCGACAAGATCTTCCACCGCATGAGCTGGTCCGACTGGTCGGACGTGATCGCGGTGCATCTGCACGGCTCGTTCTCGATGAGCCGCGCCTGCGCCGCGCACTTCCGCGAGCAGAACTCCGGCTCGATGATCCACATGACGTCGACCTCGGGGCTGATCGGCAACTTCGGCCAGGCCAACTACATGGCGGCGAAGATGGGCATCGTCGGCCTGTCGCGCGGCATCGCGCTCGACATGCAGCGCTTCAACGTGCGCTCGAACGCCATCGCGCCGTTCGCCTGGGGCCGCATGATCGGCTCGATCCCGACCGAGACCGACGCCGAGAAGGAGCGCGTCGCGCGGCTGCAGCAGATGACGCCGGAGAAGATCGCGCCGCTCGTGGTCTATCTCGGCTCCGACAAGGCCGCGGGAATTTCCGGCCAGATATTCTCGGTGCGCAACAACGAGATTTTCCTGTTCAACCAGACCCGGCCGATCCGTGCGATCCACCGCTCCGACGGCTGGACGCCGGAGAAGATCGACGCGCAGCTCAAGGGCGCGTTCGGCCCGTCGTTCACGCCGCTCGACCGCTCCGGCGAGGTGTTCGCCTGGGATCCGATCTGAATGGGAGGGGTCGCGCCCCCCCACCGCTGTCATGGCCGGGCTCGACCCGGCCATCCCGCTTGGGTGAGCACTGTGCCATCCTTATCGAGATCACCGGGTCTCGCGCCGGAGCCTGTCATCGGGCCGGCCCAACCGCGCCGGACCTGTTGGGCGCGGCCCGCTGATGACGGCGAAGTGTGTCGCGTGAGGAGGCTGACGGAGTAGGGCATGGCGATCAACTACGACAAGCTGCTCGCGCTGAAGATTCCCGACGCCGAGCACACCTACACCGACAAGGACACGATCCTCTACGCGCTGGGCGTCGGCCTCGGCCAGGACCCGCTTGATCCGAAACAGCTCGATTTCGTCTACGAGAAGAGCCTCAAGGCGCTGCCGACCTTCGCCGCCATGCTCGGCTATCCGGGCTTCTGGGTGCGCGACCTCGACACCGGCATCGACTGGGTGCGGATCGTCAACGGCGAGCAGGCTGTCTTTCTGCACCAGCCGCTGAAGCCGGCCGGCACCGTGGTCGGCAAGACCCGCGTCATCGAGGTGATCGACAAGGGGCAGGGCAAGGGCGCGCTGGTTTATGCCGAGCGCAAGGTGATCGACAAGGCGAGCGGCGCGCTGATCGCGACCACCACGCAGACCACGTTCTGCCGCGCCGACGGCGGCTTCGGCGGGCCGCCGCGCGAGAGCCCGCCGGTGCACCCGATTCCCGATCGCGCGCCGGACCTCGTCTGCGATCTCGGCACCCGGCCGGAGCAGGCGACGATCTATCGCCTGTCCGGCGACCGCAATCCGCTGCACATCGACCCGGAGATGGCCAAGACCGCGGGCTTTCCCAAACCGATCCTGCACGGGCTCGGCACCTTCGGCGTCGTCGGCCACGCGCTGCTCAAGAGCGTCTCCGACTACGACCCGTCGCGCGTCGCCTCGTTCGGCGGGCGCTTCTCGGCGCCGGTGTTTCCCGGTGAAACCATCCGCACCGAGATGTGGCGCGACGGCGGCGTGGTGAGCTTCCGCGCCTCGGTGCCGGAGCGCAACGTCGTGGTGATGAACAACGGCCGCGCCGAGGTGAAGGGATGACCAGCGCCGCGCACGACGCCGAGCTTGCACCGATCCGCGAGGCGGTGCAGGCGTTGTGCGCGGAATTTCCCGGCGAATACTGGCGCAGGGTCGACCGCGAGCGCGCCTATCCCGCTGAGTTCGTGCAGGCGCTGACCAAGGCCGGCTTCCTCGCCGCGCTGATCCCTGAGGAATACGGCGGCAGCGGCCTCAAAATGTCGGCGGCCGCCGCCATCATGGAGGAGATCCACGCCGCGGGCTGCAACGGTGCCGCCTGCCACGCGCAGATGTACACCATGGGCACGGTGCTGCGGCACGGCAGCGCCGAGCAGAAGCAGAGGTATCTGCCGGGCATCGCCAGGGGCGAGTTGCGCCTGCAGGCGTTCGGCGTCACCGAGCCGACCTCCGGCACCGACACGCTGTCGCTGCGCACCACGGCGGTGAAGGACGGCAACAGCGGCTATGTCGTCAACGGCCAGAAGATCTGGACCTCGCGCGCCGAGCATTCCGACCTGATGCTGCTGCTCGCGCGCACCACGCCGCGCGAGCAGGCGAAGTCGCGCACCGACGGGCTCTCGGTGTTCCTGGTCGACATGCGCGCGGTGCAGGGCCAGGGGCTGACGATCCGCCCGATCCGCACCATGATGAACCACGCCACGACCGAAGTGTTCTTCGACAACATGCGGATTCCGGCCGAGAGTCTGGTCGGCGAGGAGGGCAAGGGCTTCCGCTACATCCTGTCCGGCATGAACGCCGAGCGCATCCTGATCGGCTCGGAGTGCATCGGCGACGCCAAATGGTTCGTCGAGAAGGCGTCTGCTTACGCGAAAGAGCGCAAGCTGTTCGACCGGCCGATTGGCCAGAACCAGGGCGTGCAGTTCCCGATCGCCCGCTGCTACATGCAGATGCGCGCCGCGGAATTGATGGTGCACGAAGCGGCGCGGCGCTACGAGGCCGGCGAGGACTGCGGCGAAGAGGCGAATATGGCGAAGCAACTCGCCGCCGAGGCGTCCTGGGCCGCAGCCGACATGTGCCTGCAGACCCACGGCGGCTTCGGCTTCGCCGAGGAGTTCGACATCGAGCGCAAGTTCCGCGAGACACGGCTTTATACGGTCGCGCCGATCTCGACCAATCTCGTGCTGTCCTACATCGCCGAGCATGTGCTTGGATTGCCAAGATCGTACTAAGGCACAATGCCAATCCACCCACCGTTGTCATGGCCGGGCTTGTCCCGGCCATCTCGCTTAGGAGGGCACCGTGCTCACCTCGCCAAGATCGCCGGGACATAGGCGAGCGAAGCGACGCCGTCCTTCGGACGGCTAAGCCCGGCGATGACAGAGTGCCCGTTGAGAAGCCGGTCTTGTCCTGACCATCCCGATCCGCAATGCTCGACGAGTGCGACAGTTCTACGTGTACATCCTCGCAAGCAGGCCTGGAGGCGCCATTTACGTCGGCGTCACCAACGATCTTGTTCGCCGGACTTATGAGCATAAGAATGGATTAGTCCCGGGGGTTCACCAAGAGATACAAAATCGATCGCCTGGTGCACTTCGAGACCTACGATACCGCCTATCAAGCCATACAACGCGAGAAGAACATCAAGCATTGGCCACGCGCATGGAAGACGCGGCTTATCGGTGAAAAGAATGACACTTGGCGAGACCTTTATGACGAGATTGTCTAGCCCATCAACCGAGATGGCCGGGACAAGCCCGGCGATGACGGCGGTATTTGGTGTGGGCAGGGTGCGGTAATGGCGCTGCCGCTCGAAGGCATCCTCGTCATCTCCCTTGAGCAGGCCGTCGCCGCGCCGATGTGCTCATGCCGGCTCGCCGATGCCGGCGCGCGCGTCATCAAGATCGAACGCCCCGAGGGCGATTTCGCGCGCGGCTACGACGCGCTGGCGAACGGGCAGTCGAGCTATTTCGTCTGGCTCAACCGCGGCAAGGAATCCATCGTGATGGATCTCGCCAAGGACGAGGACAAGGCGCTGCTCGAAGCCATGCTCGCCAGGGCCGACGTGTTCATCCAGAACCTCAAGCCCGGCTCGGTGGCAAAGCTCGGCTTCGGCCTCGACCGGCTGCGCCGCGACTATCCGCGGCTGATCGTCTGCTCGGTGTCGGGCTATGGCGAAACCGGTCCCTACGCGCAGCGCAAGGCCTACGACATGCTGATCCAGGCCGAGGCCGGCGTCGCCTCGGTGACCGGCGGGCCGGAGGCGCCGTCGCGCGTGGGCGTGTCGGTCTGCGACATTGCCTCGGGCATGAACGCCTACGAGGCGATCCTGGAAGCACTGATCGCGCGCGGCCGCACCGGAGAGGGGGCGGCGATCTCGGTGTCGATGTTCGACGCCATGGCCGACTGGATGACGGTGCCGCTCCTGCAGCACGAGGGCGGCTCGCCGCCCAAACGCATCGGCCTCGCCCACACCTCGATCTCGCCCTATGGCGTGTTCAAGTCGAAGGACGGCGCGGACATTCTCATCTCGATCCAGAGCGACCGCGAGTGGCGCATCCTCGCCGAGAAGGTGCTGGACGACAGGGCGCTCGCTGCCGATCCGAACTTCGCCACCAACATCGAGCGGGTGAAGCGCCGCGCCGAAACCGACGGCAAGGTCGCGGCCGCCTTCGGCAAGCTCGACGTGAAAGCGCTGGAACAGAAGCTCGCCGAGGCCGACATCGCCTTCGGCCGCGTCAATGGCCCGGCCGAGCTCGCGCAGCATCCGCATCTGCGCCGCATCACGCTCGGCTCGCCCAACGGCCCGCTGTCCTATCCCGCGCCCGCGGCCCAGCGCGACGGCGAGCCGCGGCGCTACGGGCCTGTGCCCGCGGTGGGCGAGCACAGCGCCAAAGTGCGTGCCGAGTTCGCGCCCAAGGCTGCTAAGGTTTGAACGACAAATTCTCGGGAGGAACTGGAATGGAAATCGGATTCATCGGCCTGGGCAACATGGGCGGCCCGATGAGCCGCCGCTTGGTCGAGGCGGGGCACAAGCTCACGGTGTTCGACACCCGCCAGGAGGCGATGGACAAGCTTGTTAAGCTCGGCGCGCAGGCGGCGAGCTCGCCGGCCGATGTCGCAAGCCGGGTCGAGACGGTGATGACGAGCCTGCCCTCGCTCGACATAGGAATGAGGGTCGTCAACGGCGAGGACGGTCTCACCCGCGGCAACCGCGTGCGCCGCTATATCGACCTCTCCACCACCGGCTCGCGCGCGGCGCTCAAGACCGCGGAAATTTTGCAGGCCCGCAACATCGTGCAGATCGATTGCCCGGTGAGCGGCGGCGTCGCCGGCGCGCAGAAGGGCACGCTCGCCGTCATGGTGTCCGGCCCGAAGGACGAGGTCGAGCTGGTGCGCCCGGCGCTCGAGGTGTTCGGCAAGGTGTTCTACTGCGGCGAGAAGCCCGGCATGGCGCAGAGCATGAAGCTCGCCAACAATTTCCTCTCGGCCACCGGCATGGCGGCAAGCTCCGAAGCGATCGCGATGGGCGTCAAGGCCGGCCTCGATCCGAGCCTGATGTGCGACGTGATCAACGCCGGCAGCGGCATGAACACGGCGACGACCCAGAAGTTTCCCCGCTCGGTGCTGCCCGGCACGTTCGACTACGGCTTCGGCATGGCGCTGATGGTGAAGGACGTGCGGCTGTTCCTTGCGGAAGCCGAAGACTTCGGCATTCCGCTCGAGGTCGCGAAGGCGGTCGGCAGCCTGTGGGAGGCCGCCATGAAGGAGAACGGCGAGCAGTCGGACTTCACTGAATTGGCCAAGACCGTCGAGAAGCGCGCCGGCGTGACCATGCGCGCGGCGAAGAAGGCGTAGCGCCACATCGCGGCTCCAATTCCGCAGCACTGGGTCCCCGCGGAAGCGCTAGTTGATGCACATATCTTGGCGCGGCGGAATGACCCAGCCGCGACGCTGGGGCTTCCCGGATGAAGGGCTTGTGTGATTCTTTTTCTGGCACCTCGATTCGCATGAGGAGCCCAGGTGTTAGAGGAGCAATATTCGGTTGGTCGGTTCGGGGACCGTCGCCTCGACAAAGGGGGGCGGCGCTGCTCGAAGGTATGGTCGTGCGCGCAAGCTCGTGTTTGCGACGAGCGGCGGATGGTCGGCGATCGGAAATTATTCGGTATGGTCGATTTTTGGCCAACGAGAAGGTGACGTTGGAAGCCTTGCTCGCGGGTTGGGGCGAGCAAACCGCCGTTGCGGCGGCCGGGCGGCATGTGCTGGCGATCCAGGACACCAGCGAGCTCAATTTTAGAACCACGGCTGAGCGACGACGCGGTTTGGGCGAGATTGGCAAAGGCGTCGGCCGCGGCCTGTTGCTGCACGCGATGCTGGCGCTGGATGCGGAAAGCAACGCCTGTCTGGGTTTGGTTGCAGGCGAGATCTGGACGCGCCAGGGCCGGGTTGCTGTACCGCACGAGAAACGGCGGCCGCAGGAGAAGGAATCGTGGCGCTGGATCAGCACGGCCGAGCAAGCCAAGGAAGTGCTCTCGGCGGCCGCGATGACCACGGTCATTGATGACCGCGAGGGCGACATCTATGCCAAATGGGCGAGCGTCGCGGAGCAAAACTTCCATCTGCTGACGCGCTCTATGCATGACCGTGCCTTGGTAGACGGCGTGAGCATGTATGAAACAGCGACAAGTCTGCCGATCGTCGATCTCTCGACCATTCAGCTCCTGGCACGCGCCAATCGGCCGGCACGTCAAGCCAAGCTGGCTTTGCGCTTTGGACGGGTGACGCTGCAAAAGCCGCAAGGCCCAGGCATGCAGGATTTGCCCAAGACGGTCGAATTGACCTTGATCGAGGTTGCTGAATGCGATCCGCCGACCGATGTCGAACCGCTGCACTGGTATCTGCTGACGACCCATGCGGTGAGCGATATCGCGTCCGCTTGGCAGATCGTCAATTGGTACAAGAAACGGTGGACGATTGAGCAACTGTTCCGGATTCTCAAGACCCAGGGGCTTCAGATCGAAGACAGCCGGGTCGAAACCGCCGATCGATTGCTCAAGCTCACCGCGATCGCTGCCAAGGCTGCGGTCATCACTCTGCAGCTTGTGCAAGCACGGGACGGCAAAGGCGCTGAGCCGGCCCGCATCGCCTTCGACGAAGAGGAAATCCAGGTTCTCGCCGCCCTCGGCAGCAAATACCAGGGCAGCACAAAGCTCCAAAGCAATCCCCATCCGACCCGTAGCCTTGCCTGGGCCGCCTGGATTATCGCCCGGCTCGGCGGCTGGGACGGATACCCACGCACCAAGCCGGGTCCGATCACGATCAAACACGGCCTCCAGTACTTCTTGGGCGTTGCTCATGCTTGGAGGAGCATCAAAGATGTGCGAATCAACTAGCGCGGAAGCGGGGACCCAGTGACGCAAACACCGAAGCTTCAATCTGGGTGCATCAGACTTTAGAGGCCATCATGAGCGACGATATCTGGGGGGTCTTCGCGGTCCGCTACGCCGAGCATCAGCGCAAGGCCGCGGAGAACTACATCGGCGGCGATCCGCACGACGTGCTGCAGCCGCTCGACTATTTCGTCTGGGTGATCAGGAACGACAAGCGCACCTTCGTGGTCGACACCGGCTTCGATCAGCCGGTCGGCACCAGGCGTGGCCGCACCGTCATCACGCCGGTCGGGGAGGCGCTGAAGCGCTTCGGCGTCGATCCCGACAGGGTCGAGGACGTCATCATCAGCCACATGCATTACGACCACTGCGGCAACGTCGACCTGTTCCCGCGCGCCCGCTATCACGTGCAGGACAAGGAGATGCAGGTCTGCACCGGCCGCTGCATGTGCCACCGCCAGCTTCGCTTTTCCTACGAGGAGGACTACGTCGTCTCGATGGTGCGCAAGCTGTTCGCCGGCCGCGTCACGTTCCATGACGGCGTGAGCGAGCTTGCGCCGGGCATCACGCTGCATCACATCGGCGGCCACGCCATGGGCCTGCAAAGCCTTCGGGTCAAAACCAGGCGCGGCTTCGTCATGCTCGCGGCCGACGCGGTGCACCTCTATCCGCATCTCGACGAGGCGCGGATCTTCCCGACCACCTACAATCTCGCGGAAGTGCTCGAGGGCTACGAGACGCTGAAGCGGCTTGCGTCGTCGCGGCATCACATCGTGCCGGGGCACGATCCCGCGGTGATGAAGCTTTATCCCGCCGCATCGTCGGCGCTGTCCGGTCTCGTCGTGCGCCTCGACGTCGATCCGAAGCTGTAACGGCCGCGTGTCCCGCGCGCGGTGCAGCGCGAAGCGGTGCACCGCAGAAGCGGGACCGTTCCAGACACCGCCTTCGCGACGGGTCCCGGGTCTGCACTGCACCACTTCGTGCTGCAGTGCGCCCGGGACACAAGTCACACCAGCCCGCACTCATAAAACGCCTGGACGTGGTGATCGGCCGCTTCGTCCGAGAAGCAGCAGAACACCACGCGCTCGATCCGGTGATCCTCCGCGCCGAGCGCCGACACCACGGTGCCCACCGCAATCCGTGCGGCGCGGTCGGCGGGAAAGCCGTACACCCCGGTGGAGATCGCCGAAAACGCCACCGAGCGCAGCCGCCGCACCGCGGCAAGCGAAATCGCCGTGCTGTAGCAGCCGGCGAGCTGCGCATCCTCGCCGCTGCCACCGTCCTGCCACACCGGTCCGACCGCGTGGATCACGTTCCGCGCCGGCAGGCGATAGCCGCGCGTGATCTTGGCCGAGCCGGGATCGCAGCCGCCCAGAGTCTTGCATTCGTCGAGCAGTTGCGGCCCGGCCGCACGATGGATCGCCCCGTCGACCCCGCCGCCGCCGCGCAGCGAGGTGTTCGCGGCGTTGACGATGGCGTCGACCGAAAGCGTGGTGATGTCGGCGACGACGACCTCGAGCCGCGTCGAACCGGTCTCGGCGGTGAGAAGCGGGGACTGCATCCGGTCATTCTAGCACGCAAGCTGCGGCAAACCGCGCTTGACCCGACGCAGGAGCCCGCGTTTGCTGTCGCCATCAGAACCCGGCGCAAGACCGGCACGGTCCTTTGGGAGGGATGGGATGAATTTGGCTCTTAAAGCAGCGCTCGTGCTCGTGCCTACGCTTGCGGCCGTGGGCGGCGATCAGGCCGTGGCGCAGGACGCCTGGCCGTCGCGGCCGATCCGCATCATGGTGGGGTTCGGCGCGGGCGGCGGCACCGATGTCGCCACCCGCATCGTCGCCGAGCCGCTCGGCGAGGTGCTCGGACAGCGCGTCATCGTCGAGAACAAGCCCGGCGCCGGCGGCACCATCGCCGGCGATGTCGTCGCGAAAGGCACCAAGGACGGCTATAACGGGCTGATGATCTCGACCGGCCACACCGTGGCGGCGGCGATGATCAAGGCGCAGGCTTACGACGCGGTGAAGGACTTCGCGCCGGTCGGCATCATCGCCAATTCGGCGATCGCCATCGTCGTGCAGAAGGACTTTCCGGCGAGCGACCTGAAGGGCCTGATCGAGGTCATCAGGAAGGATCCCGGAAAATACAACTATGCGACGGTCGGCACCGGCTCGACCCAGCATCTCACCGCCGAGCTGTTCCGCCAGCGCGCCGACCTCAAGGCGCAGGCGGTCTCGTTCCGCACCACCGGCGAGGTGGTCACCGCGCTCCTGCGCAAGGACGTGGCCTATGCGGTCGATCTGGCGCATGCGGTGCGCGGCCAGGTCGCGGCGGGCGAGCTGCGGCTGATTGCGGTCGCGACCGGCCGGCGCTTTCCCTCGCTCGCCAATGTGCCGACCATGATCGAATCCGGCATGCCGGGCTTCGAGGTCAACGGCTGGTACGGCTTTGTCTATCCCGCCGGCGTGCCGGGCGAGGTGATCGGCAAATCGCACAAGGCGCTGACCGACGTGCTGTCGCGCGACGCCGTCAAGAAGCAGCTCGCGAACATCGGCGCAGAGGCTGCGCTGTCGTCGCCGGAAGAGTTCGGCAAGCTGATCGCCGACGAGGTCGTGCGCTGGCGCGACGTGGCGAAGAACGCCGGGCTGGAGCCGCAGTAGTTTCCCCGGTCATTCCGGGGCGCTCGCGAAGCGAGCGAGCCCGGAATCCAGTTCAGGAGACAGTCCCTGCGGTTCTGGATTCCGGGCTCGCGCCTTTCGGCGCGCCCCGGAATGACGGCGGGGGCCTACTTCGTCAGCCGGTCGACACCCGCGGGCATCTGCTCTTCCTTCTCCGCGCGCATCTCTTCGCGCAGGTCGATGGTGCTGCGCACGCCGATGTCGTCGAAGTGCTGGTCGAGAAAGCGCCGCCCGGCGCGGCGGCCGGCGCGATGCAGCATCTCGAAGAAATCGAAGTCGGTGTTGAGCCGGCTCGATGCCGTGAGCTTTCTCCCGATGAAGCCGAGATCGATGCGGTGCACGTTGATCCGCCGGTACTCGCCGGGCCCGGTGCCGCGCTTGAGTGCACCGTCGTCGATCAGCCGCCGCACGAACTCGATCGCGCGGTATTCGGCGACCAGCGACGAGTTGAACGTGATCTCGTTGACGCGGTTCATGATCTCCTGGGACGAGCGCGGCGTCGTCGCCCGCACCACGGGATTGATCTGCACCACCAGCACGTCCTCGGTCTCGGTCGTGCGGAAGAACGGGTAGATCGGCGGGTTCGCGGTGTAGCCGCCGTCCCAGTAGGGCATGCCGTCGATCTCGACCGCGCGGAACACGAAAGGCAGCGCCGCCGAAGCCATCACCGCGTCGGCGTCGATCTTGTGGCACGGAAACACCCGCAGGCGGCCGGTGTGGACATTGGTCGCCGCGATGAACAGCGGCATGCCGCTTTTCTTCACCGCGTCGAAATCGATGAACCGCTCGATCAGGTCGCGCAGCGGATTGATGTTGAGCGGGTTGAGGTCATAGGGCGACAGCGTCCGCGACATCGCGTCGATGAACGGCTGGAACGGGGCGGCGACGATCGGGATCAGCGAGAACAGGCGATCGGAGATCGCGCGGTTGAGCTTGGACATGTCGCCGTCGCGGCTTGCCGCGCGCCAGAAGTCGGCGAGGCGCTTTCGCGCCTCCTCCGGCCCGCCGCGCGCGAGGCCGTCGGCGACCATCACCGCGTTGATCGCGCCGGCCGAGGTGCCGGACATGCCCTCGATCTCGATCCGGTGGTCGTTCAGCAGTTCGTCCAGCACGCCCCAGGTGAACGCGCCGTGCGCGCCGCCGCCCTGAAGCGCCAGGTTGATGCGCTTCCTGCCATTGCCCCCGTTGGAGTTGGGCTGGTCGCTGTTGGATTTGTTCTTGCGCAAGCCCCGCGGAATGAGACTTTTCACTGCGCGGTCCAGCCTCCGTCGATCGAGATGTTGGCCCCGGTGATCGAGGCGGCCGCGTCCGAGGTGAGATAGAGCGCGAGCGAGGCCACCTGGTCGACGGTGACGAACTCCTTGGTCGGCTGCGCGTCCAGGAGCACGTCGCGCTTGACCTGCTCCGCGGTCATGTTGCGCGCTTTCATGGTGTCGGGGATCTGCTTCTCGACCAGCGGCGTCCAGACATAGCCCGGCGAGATGCAGTTGACCGTGACGCCGAAGGTCGCGAGCTCGAGCGCGACCGTCTTGGTCAAGCCGGCGATGCCGTGCTTCGCCGACACGTAAGCGACCTTGAACGGCGAGGCGACCAGCGAATGCGCCGAGGCCGTCATGATGATGCGGCCCCACTTGCGGGCCTTCATGCCGGGCACGGCGGCGCGGATCGAATGAAACGCGGACGAGAGATTGATCGCGATGATCTGGTCCCATTTCTCGATCGGGAATTCCTCGATCGGCGCGACATACTGGATGCCGGCGTTGTTCACGAGGATGTCGCAGGAGCCGAGCTGCGTTTCCGCGGTCTTGATCATGGCCGCGATCTCGGCAGGCTTGGTCATGTCGGCGCCCGAATAGATCGCCTTCACGCCAAATTCCTTTTCGATGCCGGCGCGCTCCTTCTCGATGTCGGCGGCTGCGCCGAAACCGTTGATCAGCACATTGGCGCCGTCCTTGGCGAAGGCGCGGGCGATGCCGAGGCCGATACCGGAGGTGGAGCCGGTGACGACTGCGTTTTTCCCTTTAAGCATTTGAGACGCCTTATGAAATGGTGTGGGATCGCCCCCTCCCCGGGGCGACGGCTCCTATGGAGCTCATCTCGGAAGGTGGCGATTGTAATGTTGCATTGCAACAACAAAATGGGCGCTGCGCAACCGGCGTGAGCGCCATGCGAGCGGCCATCTTCGGACGCAATTGGGTTGGCTCACTGCTATGTTCGCAAGCCGCACGTTCGAGCTTATGTCATCCGCATGCCGCAGCCGGTCTTCCACGCCCCCGATCACGATCACGAGCGCTGCACCGCGGACGCGCTGGCCCATGCCGAGGCGCTGTGCGTGCAGCGCTCGCAGCGGCTGACGCCGATCCGTCGCCAGGTGCTGGAGGTGCTGCTCGAGAGCCACAAGCCGCTCGGCGCCTACGAGATCATGGACCGCGCCGCCGCCGACGGCACGCGGCCCGCGCCGATCACCATCTACCGGGCGCTGGATTTTCTCCGCGACAACGGCCTCGTGCATCGCATCGAGAGCCGCAACGCCTTCGTCGCCTGCGTCAGCCGGCACGAGAGCGGCGAGATGATCGTGTTCCTGATCTGCGAGCACTGCGGCGCGGTCGGCGAGGCGCCGTCGGCCGCGGTCGCCGATCAGCTCAAGTCCGCCGCGCGCGCCGCGGGCTTCGCGCCGAAGGCGCCGGTGATCGAGATCTCCGGCGTTTGCGCGCATTGCCAGAAGCACGAATGCGCGACCTGATCCTTGATCGCGATGTTTGAAATTGCACGCCATTGTGGCTGCTCGGGCGGTGCGCTCCCTCCCCCGCTTGCGGGGGAAGGTTGGGGAGGGCGCAGCCGGCGGGCGCGTTCTCTGTTGCGTGCCCCCTCCCTGGCCCTTCCCCGCACGCGGGGGAGGGGACGCTGTGGCACCGTCAGCGCGTACCTCGCAACATCGCGCAAGCGGTATTCCAAGCGGTATTCACAGTGTCATTCCCCATGACCTCCGTCCCCGCCAGCCACACGCGGCCGCTCGACGCCACCCATATGGCGCTCACGGTGCTGCTCTGCCTCACCTGGGGATTCAACCAGCCGATCGTCAAGCTCGCGATCCTCGAAGGCGTGCCGCCGCTCATTCAGTGTACGATCCGCTCGGCGCTCGGCATGCTCATCGTGCTCGGCATCATGCATTGGCGCGGCCTGCCGGTGCTGGCGCGTGACGGAACGCTGACCGCGGGCGTGGTCGCCGGAATTCTGTTCGGCGTCGAGTTCCTGCTGATCTATCGCGGGTTGATCTACACCGCTGCGTCCCGCGCGACGCTGTTCATCTATCTCGCGCCGTTCTTCGTCGCGCTCGGCTCGCGCTGGCTGTTCCCTGGCGACCGATTCGGCGTCCTGCAATGGTCGGGGCTGGCGATGGCGTTCGTCGGCATGATGGTCGCCTTCGGCGTGCCGGCGCCCGCGTCCTCGCCGGATCAATTGCTCGGCGACCTGATGATGGCGGGAGCCGCCGCGGCCTGGGCCGCGACCACGCTGGTGATCAAGGCGAGCTCGCTCGCGCGCATCTCGCCGGAGAAGACGCTGCTCTATCAGATCGTGCTCTGTGTGCCGATCGTTGGCCTGGGCGCGCTCGTCTTTGGCGAGCGGTTGACGGCCTTCCCGTCGGCCGTGGCGCTCGGCTCGCTCGCCTATCAGACGGTCGTGATCGGAACCACGTTCAGCCTCTGGTTCGCCCTGATCGTGAAGTTCTCGGCGAGCCGCGTTTCGGCCTTCACCTTCCTCACCCCGCTGTTCGGCGTGGCGGCCGGGCATTTCCTGCTGGGCGAGCCTCTCACGCCCGCTTTTGCCCTGGCGGTGGCGCTGGTGGCCGGGGGCCTCATCCTCGTCAACCGGCCGAAATGAAGCAGACTTAAAGCCTTAACCCTGAAAACAAGGGTCGAGGTGAGGGCCTGAATTCGATCGGGGGAGGTGAAATTTGTGCCGCGATAGGGCTATATCAGGCCTGTCAGGAGAGAGTTCCAATGCTTGATGCCGGAATACAGCCGCGGCGCCAGTCGGTGGCGGTCAAGGTCGGGAATGTGACGGTCGGCGGCGGCGCCCCCATCGTGGTGCAGTCGATGACCAACACCGACACCGCGGACGTGGATTCGACCGTCCGGCAGGTGGCGGCGCTGGCCAACGCCGGTTCCGAGATCGTCCGCATCACCGTGGACCGCGACGAGGCCGCGGCCGCCGTGCCGAAGATCAAGGAGCGGCTGCTCAAGATCGGCTGCGACGTGCCGATCGTCGGCGATTTCCACTACATCGGCCACAAGCTCCTTGCCGACCATCCGGGCTGCGCCGAGGCGCTCGACAAGTACCGCATCAATCCCGGCAATGTCGGCTTCAAGGACAAGAAGGACCGCCAGTTCTCCGCCATCGTCGAGATGGCGATCAAGCACAACAAGCCGGTGCGCATCGGCGCCAACTGGGGCTCGCTCGATCAGGAGCTGCTGACGCATCTGATGGACGAGAACTCGAAATCGAATCAGCCGAAGGAGGCGCGCGAGATCACCCGCGAGGCGATGGTGCAGTCGGCGCTGTTGTCGGCCGCGCGCGCCGAGGAGATCGGCCTGCCGCGCGACCGCATCATCCTCTCGGCGAAGGTGTCGTCGGTGCAGGACCTGGTGCTGGTCTATGCCGATCTTGGCAGGCGCTCCGACTACGCCATCCACCTCGGCCTCACCGAAGCCGGTATGGGATCGAAAGGCATCGTCGCCTCGGCGTCGGCGCTCGGCATCCTTTTGCAGCAAGGGATCGGCGACACCATCCGCGTGTCGCTGACGCCGGAGCCCGGCGGCGACCGCACGCTCGAGGTGAAGGTCGCGCAGGAGATCCTGCAGACCATGGGCTTCCGCACCTTCGTGCCGCTGGTCGCGGCCTGCCCCGGCTGCGGCCGCACCACCTCGACCACGTTCCAGGAGCTGGCCGGCTCGATCCAGGCCTTCATCCGCGAGTCGATGCCGGAGTGGAAGAAGAAGTATCCGGGCGTCGAGGGGCTCAACGTCGCGGTGATGGGCTGCATCGTCAACGGCCCGGGCGAGAGCAAGCACGCCGACATCGGCATCTCGCTCCCTGGCACCGGCGAGGCGCCGGCCGCGCCGGTGTTCATCGACGGCAAGAAAGCCGTGACGCTGCGCGGCCCGACCGTGGCGCAGGATTTCCAGAAGCTGGTGATCGATTATATCGATCGGCGGTATGGCGTGGGTGGAGCGGGAAGGACGGCGGCGGAGTAGCGTCGCATGGCCACCGGCGCCGCCAGCGACGAGCCGCTTCGCGTCTCGCGAATGATCAAGGCGCCCCCGCAGTCCATCTATCGGGCGTTCCTCGACCCAAAGGCCATCGCGTCGTGGCGCCGGCCGGAAGGCATGACCGCCCGCATCTTCGCATTCGATCCGCGCGAGGGCGGCGGCTACGAGATGGCTCTCGACTATGCCGATGCCGGTCCTGGCGTACGCGGCAAGACGTCGGAGCGGTCCGACGCGTTCACCGGCCGCTTCGTGACGCTCGTCCCCGATGAGAAGATCGTCGAGGAAGTCGACTTCAAATCGGACGATCCCCAATTCGTCGGGACGATGCGGCTGATGACAACGTTCGAGGCGGTGCCAGGCGGCACCAAAGTCACGGTTCTGGTCGAGAATGCGCCGCCGGGGATCAAGCCTGCCGACCACGACGCGGGCATCCGGTCTTCGCTCGCAAACCTGGCTGCGTTCGTGGAGTGACGGCGGCGTGCCGCGCCGGCTTGCGGGCACGTAGATGGGATAACGGGCCTCGGCCCTGCCGCCAAGCAAGTTGCTCGCTCCAGCGCTGTGGATGGGCGCGCTTCGCTTCGCGGCTTGCTTGGGATCAGGGCCCGCGCCCGTTACCCCATCTACAAGCCCGTAGGGCGGACAAGTCGACCACCCCGCCTACGGGCTGGAACAGCAGGAGTAGCGTCGCTATATTGTGCTGGTCACAACCAATTGACGATGAAAATGTGATGGCGGTTACTAGGCACGTTGTCCGAAATCCAAAAGGTGGTTGGAGTGTGCAAGAGGCGGGAGCGTCTCGTGCAATACGTGTCTTCAGTACGCAGCAGGACGCCGTAAGATTCGCCAAGCAAATTTCAAGGCAACACGGTGGTGATTTGTTTGTTCATCATTCCGACGGGAGAATTCGCGAGAGCGATAGTTACGGACGTGACCCGTATCCTCCCAAGGAACGGCGCCGATAGAACAAATCTATGGCGTTCAAGAACAATGTGTTCGTGAATTGTCCGTTCGATGATGCGTACCTGCCGCTTCTAAGGCCACTTCTTTTTTGCATTATCTATCTTGGGTTGACGCCAAGAATCGCACTGGAGGCGCTCGATTCAGGAGCGCCGCGCTTTGAAAAAATTATCTCGCTCATCAAGCAGTCCAAATTCGCCATTCATGACCTTTCCAGACTGCAATCAAGTGCGGTGGGTGAATATTTCCGCCTAAATATGCCGTTCGAACTTGGGCTTGATGTCGGTTGTCGTCTGTTCCGCGGCAGACAATCATCGACGAAACGTTGCTTGATATTGGAGGCGGAACGTTTTCGATATCAAGCTGCGATATCCGATCTCTCAAATTCGGACATTGCTGTTCATTCAAACGAGCCTGTAAACGTGGTCACTGAAGTCCGCAATTGGCTCAACAATGAAGCAAAACTAAAGGCTCCGGGACCGGCGGAGATTTGGGCGCGATTTAACGAATTTATGGCCGCAAACTACATTTCATTGAAGGCGCGTGGATTTTCGGACGCAAACATCGAAAAGCTCCCGATTGGCGAACTTATTGTCTGCATTCAAGATTGGATCGAGGAACACCCATAACACTGGGCGCGCGCGGGGCTGACAGCGAAGCGTCCTTGCTGCTGGAAATTGTTGGTAGCCGACTCAAGCACTTAATGGCGCCGGGCCGCTCTTTCCGCTCCGACATGGCGACCCTGCACGGCGACGATTGCTTCGCATGCGGGACAGCCGTAAACAGCGCCCACCACCAGCGCCGGCTGTGACCGGCAGATCAACAACAGGTGGCAACGCTGGGCCAAGGACTGTTTCGATGACGGCGATGGAGGCCGGGGCGGGCGTGGCCCCAAAGCGCTCGTTCCAGGAGGTCTGGGTCGTCAGCATCGGCCACGCCCTGACCCATTGGTATCCGGCGACGTTCTACCTGCTGCTGCCGCTCATCGGCTCCGAGCTTGGGCTGAGCTACACCGAGATCGGTTCGATCCTGACCTTCCAGTTCGCGGCCGGCGCGATTGCCAACATCCCCGGCGGGATATTCGTAGACACGGTGGGCCGCAAAGGCCTGCTGATGGCCATTTCCCTGTTCTGGGTCGGCTTTCCCTATCTCGTGATGGGATTTTCGCACGTCTACTGGATGATGCTGGCCTGCGCCGCGATGGTCGGCATCGGCAACAATCTGTGGCATCCGACCGCGATCCCGTGGCTCGCCGGGCGCTTTCCCGAGCGCAAGGGCCTGGTGATGTCGTTCCACAGCATGGGCGCCAATGTCGGCGATGCGCTCGCGCCGCTCGCCGTCGGCGCCATGCTGGCAGTCTTGAGCTGGCGCGACGTGGTCCTCATCAACGTGGTGCCCGGCGTCGTGATGTCGGTGCTGATCCTCATCTACATCGGGCGTCGATCGAACGGGAAGGGCGCTGCGCCAGCCGTGGCGAAGAAGTCCGCCAGTGGCAGCTCGCAGCGCTTTCGCGCGTTCGCTTCGCTGCTGACGGACCGCGCGGTGGTCACGCTGTCGGTCGGCTCCACCTTCCGCACCATGACGCAGAGCGCGCTGCTGACCTTCCTGCCGGTCTATCTTGCGCGCGACATGGGCTATTCGCCGCTCTGGATCGGCGCCTGCATGTTCGCGCTCCAGGCCGCGGGCTTTGCCGCGGCGCCGATCGCCGGCCATCTGTCCGACACCATCGGCCGCCGGCAGATCGTCACCTCCAGCATGACGATGACAGCCGCGATCCTTCTGGCGATGATCTTCGCCGGCGGGACGATCTGGTTCGTTGTGCTGATCGCGGTGCTGGGCTTCTTCCTGTTCGCGGTGCGGGCGGTGCTGCAGGCCTGGCTGCTTGACGCGACGCCACCCGAACTCGCCGGAAGCGCCATCGGCATCCTGTTCGGGGCGCAGGCCGCAGGCGCTGCGATCGGCCCGATCTGCGCCGGCCTGCTCGCCGATCGCTACGGCATCGTGGCTGCGTTCTATTTCCTCGCCGGCACGATCGTCATCGCCAATCTGATGATTTTTGTGACGCCGCAGGGTTTGATGAAGGGCCGCTAAATTGGTATCGCGCTGAGCACGTTGGCGGGGTTACGCCTTTGCTTACCACCTGCCCTTCAGTTGTCACTCAGTTCGCTGAGTAACCGACATTCGCTTGTCCCGCCATCGCTGCAACAGTCGCTCGCGCAGCACGCGCATGAAACCCGGCGGCAGCATCCCATAAACGACAGACGACAGATCGCCGTTCACTGCAGGTCGCAGATCGGGACCGGGCCAGATGAAGTCGTTGGCTTCGGTGAGCATCACCCATGAACGCTCGGCATCGAGTCCCAGCCGTTGCTTCGTTGCTTGCGGAATCTCCAAAGCGTCGTCAGGCTCTTTCGGAGGCGCATGCGTCACCGGCAGAACACGGACGACGGGATGCTCGCCTTCGCGCAACAGCACCAGCACGATCGCGCAAGGGCGATCCTTCACGCCCTCTTCGCGGCCTTGGCGCGCTTCGCGCTCCCACAAATACGAATAGCGGATGACGAGGCCCGGCCGCGGGGCCGGCTAGTTTACGGTTTCCAGTCGTTCAGTTCGGCGTCGAGGTGGGCCTCGTCAGGCGAGGGCTTGGCATTGGCGATCAGCGCCATCTCTTCGTCGGTGAAGTCTTCTAGCGGCACCACACGGCGGTCGCGGCGCTTCAGCCTGGCGTATTCTTCGGCCGAAATGACCACCAACCGGTCGCGCCCGTTCTTGGTGACGATCACCGGTTCAGACAGGGCCTTGTCTGCTAAGGAACCGTAATTCTTGATAAATTCAGCCGTCGAGACCTTCATCTGAATAATCCATATTATTCGAATAGTTCGTATAATAGTGTGTCCTTCGATCCTCAACCCCAAATTTCGCCCGCCACCTCGACCACCAGCTCGAGCTTGCGCCGCTGCTCGTCGGGCGTCAGCGCATTGCCCTTGATCGTGCTGGCGAACCCGCATTGCGGGCTCAGTGCAAGTTGCTCCAGCGGCGCGATCCGGGCGGCCTCCTCGATCCGGCGCTTGAGCTCGTCCCTGGTTTCGAGCTTGCCCTTCTTGGTCGTGACCAGACCCAGCACGGCGGTCTTGTTCTTGGCGAGATATTTCAGCGGCGCGAACGTGCCGGCGCGCGGGCTGTCGTATTCGAGAAACAGCGCGTCGACATCGATGGCGCTGAAGGCGAGTTCCGCCACCGGATCGTAGCCGCCTTCCGCGGCCCAGCTGCTTTCGTGATTGCCGCGGCACATGTGCATGCCGACGGCCATGTCGTCCGGCACCTCGCGCAGGCAATCGTTCAGCAGCGCCACGTAGGTCGCAGGCAGCGCGTCCGGGTCGTCGCCGCGCTTCACCACGCCGTCGCGCATCTGCGGATCGCACAGGAACGGCAGGTTGGTCTCGTCGATCTGCACGTAGCGGCAGCCGGCCTGATAGAGCGCCGCGATCTCCTCGCGATAGACGCGGGCAAGGTCCGCGAAGAATTCCGCCATGTCCGGATAGGCGGTCTTGTCGATCGCAGCCCGGCCGCCGCGAAAATGCAGGATCGTCGGCGACGGGATCGGCTGCTTGGCGACGAGCCCCGCGCGGTCGGCGACCGGCTTGAGCGCCGCGAAGTGGTGGACGGCGAGCGGCTGAACCCGCTTCAGCTTGCCTTTGACCACCACGCGCGGCGGCGCAAACTCGATGTCGCCGGTCTCGTTGTGAAACCGTGTCGGCAGCGAGCCTTCGAAGCCGACGCCGTCGATGCGCTCGATGAAATCCATGAACCAGTGCCGGCGGCGGAATTCGCCGTCGGTGCACACCTTGAGGCCGGCGTCGCGCTGCAGCGCCACCGCGTCCTCGATGGCGCGGGTCTCGACCGCCCACAACGCGTCGGCGCTGACGCGGCCCTGCGCGCGGCCGCTCCTCGCCTCGTGGATCGCGGCGGGCCGCAGCAGGCTGCCGACGACTTCGGCCTTGAACGGAGGAGGCGGGGATGCGGGCACGGGCAGGTTCCTTTGTTTCGCTCTCTTTGCGGCGCTATGGACCGTGGCGGCTGCAATTTGCCGTTTCGGCGGGTAAGATTGGACTGCCAGCCGGGAGGAAACAACATGAGCTCGCTCAGCGGCAAACAGGGACCGCGCTATCGGCACGCCGCGGCAGAAGCCGCGCCCTACGAGACCATCGGCGTCGACAAGCTCACGCCGATCATCGGCGCGGAGATCAGCGGCATCGACCTCGCGCAGTCGCTCTCCAACCGTCAGCTCGACGAGATCCACCGGGCGCTGGCCGAAAATCTCGTGATCTTCTTCCGCGACCAGCACATCACGCCGCAGCAGCATCTCGCCTTCGGCCAGCGGTTCGGCGAGCTGCACATCCATCCCGCGGCGCCGCACGAGCCGGGCGAGCCGGCGCTGATGAAGATCTACGCCGACAAGGATTCACCGCGCGCCAACGGCGAGGGCTGGCACACCGATGTGTCGTGCGACTTGGAGCCGCCGATGGGCTCGATCCTCTACATCAGGCAGTGTCCGCCGCACGGCGGCGATACGCTGTTCGCCAGCATGTACGCGGCCTACGAGGCGCTGTCCGAGCGGATGAAAACCTATCTCGCGGGGCTCACCGCGCTGCACGACGGTGAGTCGGTCTATCGCGGCCTCTATGCGAATGCAGGCGTCGCCGACAAGCCGAGCTATCCGAGCGCCGAGCACCCGGTGATCCGCACCCATCCGGTGACCGGCAAGAAGGCGCTCTACGTCAACCGTGGTTTCACGCGGCATATCATCGGCATCCCACGCGACGAGAGCGATGCGATCCTCGCCTATCTCTACCAGCACGCGGAGAACCCGCTGTTCCAGTGCCGCTTCCGCTGGACTGAGAATGCGATCGCGTTCTGGGACAATCGCTGCGCGCAGCACCGGGCGATGTGGGACTACTGGCCGCACACGCGCGCAGGCACACGGGTGACGATCAAGGGCGAGCGGCCGGTCTGACCGCTCCCGCGCCGGTTTCAGTAATCGTACGGCCAGCACTGCCAGCCGTACGGGGTCGAAACCCAGTTCCAGCAGGGATTGGAGTACCAGCCATATCCGAAGCCGCCGCCGACCACGATGACGGCGCGACGGCGGTGATCGAACCGGCCGTTGCGGAAGCCGCGGGGATCGGCCACGCGCACGGCGCCAAACGCGGCCCGCGCTTGCGGGCTGATTGTCGTCATGCGGTTGCCGGAAAATGTTCCGACCGGACCGGCACCCATTCCGCCCCAGCGAGCGCCACTCATTGCGCCCCCGCCGCCCATTCCGCCCCAGTGGCCGCCGCCGCCACCGCCCATTCCGCCGCCCATGTGGCCGCCACCCATTCCGCCACCCATGTGGCCGCCACCCATTCCGCCACCCATGTGGCCGCCGCCACCTCCGCCATGTCCTCCTCCGCCACCACCGCCATGTCCTCCGCCTCCGCCGCCGCCGCGCGCGAGCGCGCCGGAAACCGGCAGTGCGAGAGCCGTTGCAAGAACCACTGCGAGGGCAAATCCCTTGCGCATGACATTCCTCCATGTGTTGAAGAATGTCGTCCCTGCACTGCAGCTAGGCGCGCGCGTGCCGAACCGCACGGGCTTCACACGTTGTTGACCTGCGGACGCATGGTGAGGTGGTCCCGGTTGTCTGAACAGATTTTCCGCTGCGATAAGTGGAGTCTCTGCCGGGTTTAGGCTGCCAAGCG
>JAIESC010000027.1 GCA_019746355.1 Xanthobacteraceae bacterium
GAAGTTCGAATACGGCTGCCTCATCCCCGGTCACCGCGAAGCGGGCATGACCGGCACCATCAACGTGAAGTGAACTGTACCGAAGAGGAGAAGCACATGCGTAAGAGAATGCTGCCTATCGCTGCCGCCATGGCAATCGTTGCCGGACTGTCCACCTCGGTTCTCGCTCAAGCAGATTTGGTCGACGCAGAGGTGACCAAGATCGATGAAGCAGCGTCGAAGATCACGCTGAAGCATGGCCCGCTGAAAAAATTCGACATGGACGGCATGACGATGGTGTTCCGCGTGCCGGACCCGGCCATGCTCAAGCAGGTGAAGGTGGGCGACAAGGTGAAGTTCGAAGCCGACAAAATCAACGGCCAGTTCACCGTCGTAAAAATGCAGAAAGCGAAATAACGGCGGCCTGAACGATGACCAGGCGGACGGCCTCGTTCTTGTTGGGCAAGCGAACGAGGCCGGCCGTTGGTCCAGATTGCAGGCAGCACGACATGAGTCGCGCGCACCGACGTATCTCCACCGTGGGATTGGCTTGGCAGTAATTTGTCAGCATGTCTCCTGGCGCACATTCCAACATCGAAATCAGGCCCGGCCGTGCCGAAGATATCGGCGTGCTCCTGAGCCTCAAGCACCGCATGGCGTCTGAACTGGGTTCGGAACACGCCATGAGAGCCACCGCCGAAGACTGGATGCGTGATGCGTTTGGGCATCCTGCTCGCTTTTTCGTCATTGTTGCGGCGAGTGAAGGCAATGTCGTCGGTATGATCACCTGTAGTGACCGCTACTACACCGCATGGGCCGGCTGTTCACTGTATATTCAGGATTTCTACATTGAACCGGACTATCGCCACCGTGGCATCGGTTCGTCCCTGCTGGCCGCTGTTGCCGAGCTGGCGCAGCGGAGGAACAGCGTGTTCGTCGAGCTGATGGTCAGCGCAAACAACCCTTCGCGACGCCTTTACCGCCGGTTGGGCTTTCAGCGCGTCAAACACGCGATGATGTATACGGCGACACCTTTGGAAGTAACCCGGCTTGCAATGGAACTCGGCGACCGCCCGGCAGTCCGGCTCTGACGCTCGGATATCGAGCGTTAACCAACGGGAACAGGCCGTCCGGTTCGGCCAAGGTCCTGCTTACCAATCAAACTTGTTGTGAGTGTCGTGAATGGCATGACGTGCTATATATAGTCGTTGTGCGCATACCTCCAACCATCGGCCGACTGCTTGCGGTCCTGGCGCTGTTCGGCCTCGTACTGGCACCGCTGAGCGGTCCACGCATGGCCTTTGCTGGTATGCCGGAGGCCGCCGGACAGCACGCGACGATGGATGGCCAGTCGGTGCAGAATGGCGTGGCGATGCCGGATGCCATGCCGTGTTGCCCGGACGAGACGCCCATGCCCGACTGCAGCAAGCATTGCCAGATGGCGATGTGTGCGGCGAACGTTTTGCTCTCGGTGCCGGCGCCATCGTGGATTTCCTCCCCGCCCATGGCATTCCATAAGCTTGCCGGCCGCCAGGATCGTACGCTGAGCGGCGTTTCCCCGGCGCCTCCGCCAAAACCTCCCAGAGCCTGAAGTCGCATTGAAGGCGCTGCGCGCAACCGTGCGCGGCTCCATGCAGCTCAACTGGGAGAATCATCCATGAACTGGATCAACAAACGTGCGGGCCTGGCGCTGTGCGCAGGGCTTGCTCTGGCGTCACTCACGGTTCCCGCGCTGGCGGACGTGAAGGATTTCGAGTTTCAACTCGTGCAAGCCGATGTGAAGCAGGGCGACGGTGCGATCGTCGCGGTCACGCTGGTCAACAAGCGCACCAGGCAGCCGGTGCCCAACGCGGTCATCTTCGCCAAGCGTATAGACATGGCGCCGGAGGGCATGGGCTCGATGACGTCGCCGCTTTCCGAACTGCCGTCAGAAAGGCCGGGCGAGTATCGCTTCAAGACCAACCTGTCGATGGGAGGGCGCTGGCAGTTGTCGCTGGGCGCCAAGGTGCAGGGCGAAGCCGGCTCGGTGCAGAGCAGGCTGATACTCAAGGCCGTTCCATGAAGCGCTCGGCCCGATTTGTGCTGATCCTCGCCGCCGTGATGGCGGCGGGGGTCGGCGGCCTTTATCACCTCAGGCAGGGGCCTGTTGCGACCAGCGCTGCGCCTGCGCCAAGCGGGCCGGTGATCTACTACCAGGACCCTGACGGCAAGCCGGAGTATTCGGCGAGCCCTCGCAGCACGGCGGATGGCCGGGCGTTCCGGGCGGTGCAGGCGAGCGAGGACATCAGTTTCGACGAGCCATCCAGGAAGACGGCCGGTGGCGACAAGCGAATTCTTTACTACCGCAACCCGATGGGACTGCCTGATGTGTCCAAAACGCCGAAGAAGGACTCGATGGGGATGGATTACATCCCCGTCTACGAAGGAGAAGATGATGACGCGGGCGCGGTGAAGGTCTCGCCGGGCAAGCTGCAACGCATCGGCGTGGCCACCGAAGCGGCCATGCAGCGGGTCATCTCGGTGCCGGTGCGCGCCCCCGGGATCATCCAGCTCGACGAACGGCGGGTCTCGGTCATTTCGGTCCGGACCGAGGGCTTTGTGGAATCCGTGGAGGACGTGACCACCGGCAGCGAGGTCGCCAAGGGCCAGCCGCTGCTGCGCATCTACAGCCCGGCCATTGCGGCCGCGGCGGCGGACTATCTGGCGTCGCTCGAGTTCCGTGGCGGTGCCTCATCGAACGTGCTCGGCGGCGGGCGCCAGCGGCTGCTCAACTACGCGGCTCCGCCGAATCTGATGGCTGAGATCGAAAAGACCCGCAAGGTGCCGCTGGTGTTCACGTGGGAGGCGCCGCGCGACGGCATCGTGCTGGAGCGCAACGTCACCGACGGCATGCGGGTGATGCCGGGCGACGTGCTGTTTCGCATCGCCGATCACAGCAGCGTATGGGCGACGGTGGACGTGCCTGAGCGGGAGCTTGCCGCGGTAACGCCAGGACAGCAGGCGGTTGTCCGGGTGCGCAGCTACCCCGCTCGCACGTTCGCAGGCCAAGTTGCCCTGGTCTATCCGTATCTGAACGCGGCAACACGCTCGGTCCGGGTCCGTATCGAGCTTGCCAACAAAGACCTCGTGCTGCGGCCCGACATGTACGCTGAGGCCGAGATCAACACCGGCGGCGACGATCCGGTGCTCGCGGTGCCCGAAAGCGCGGTGATCGACAGCGGCAGCCGGCAGACCGTTATCGTCGACCGCGGCGGCGGCCGGTTCGAACCGAAGCCGGTGCGGCTCGGAAGGCGTGGCGATGGCTATATGGAAGTCCGCGACGGCATCGAGCACGGCGACATGGTCGTGACGTCTGCGAATTTCCTGATCGACGCGGAAAGCAATCTCAAGGCCGCGCTCAAGGGCCTCGCGGACGCGGGCAACGCGCCATGATCGGCAAGCTGATCGCCGCGTCGGCGCGCAACATCGTCCTGGTCATGATCGCCACCGCCTTCATGGTGGCGGCCGGACTCTATGCGCTGTGGCACCTGCCGCTCGATGCCATTCCCGACCTCTCGGATACGCAGGTCATCGTCTACACCGAGTATTCCGGCCAGGCGCCGCAGGTGGTCGAGGACCAGGTCACATACCCGCTCGCCAGCGCGATGCTCACGGTGCCGAAATCGCGCGTGGTGCGCGGCTTTTCCTACTTCGGCGTCAGTTTCGTCTACGTCATCTTCCAGGATGGGACCGATATCTATTGGGCGCGCTCGCGCGTGCTGGAATACCTCAACGCGACCGCTCGCAGGCTGCCGTCCGGCGTCACGCCGACGCTCGGCCCCGATGCAACCGGCGTGGGCTGGGTCTACCAGTACGCGGTCATGGCCAAGGATCGCTCGCTCGCCGAGCTGCGGTCCGTCCAGGACTGGTTCGTGCGTTACGCGCTTTCCCGCGCCGAAGGCGTCGCCGAAGTTGCGAGCGTCGGGGGCTTCGTCAAGCAGTACAATATCGTGGCCGACCCGCAGCGGCTGCGCACGTTCGGCATTCCGCTGTCGAAACTGCGCGAGGCGATCCGCGCCAGCAACATGGACGTCGGCGGCCGGACCGTCGAACTGTCTGAATTCGAGTTCGTCGTGCGCGGCCGCGGCTACCTGAAAGGCGTCCCCGACCTTCGCAAGATCGTGCTCAAGAACGAGGGCGGCACGCCGGTGCTTCTACAGGACGTGGCGCGGGTGGAGCTCGGACCGGATGAGCGGCGCGGCCTCACCGAGCTCAACGGCGAGGGAGAGGTTGCCAGCGGCATCGTGCTGCAACGCTTCGGCTCAAACGCGCTCGACGTGATCGATTCGGTCAAGGCGCGCATCGCTGAAATGGCAAGCAGCCTGCCGCAGGGGGTCAGTCTCCTGCCGGTTTATGACCGCTCGACGCTGATTCATGCCGCGATAGAAACGCTGAAAGCCACCTTGCTCGAGGAAAGCATCGTGGTGGCATTGGTTTGCATCGCGTTCCTGCTGCATGTGCGCAGCGCGCTGGTCGCGATTCTCATGCTGCCGGTGGGCGTCCTCATGGCGTTTGCGGCCATGAAGGCGCTGGGTCTCGGCTCGAACATCATGAGCCTGGGCGGCATCGCCATCGCGATCGGCGCCATGGTGGATGCGGCGATCGTCATGATCGAGAACGCGCACAAGCACCTGGAGCGCGCGCCGCCGGGCGCAAACCGCGTGCAGGTGCTGATTGACGCCGCGACGGAAGTCGGACCGGCATTGTTCTTCAGTCTGCTGATCATCACGGTCTCGTTCCTGCCGATCTTCTCGCTGGAGGCCCAGGAAGGACGGCTGTTCAGCCCGCTGGCGTACACCAAGACATTCGCGATGGCGGCCGCCGCGCTGCTGTCGGTCACGCTGGTGCCGGCCCTGATGGTGCTGTGCGTGCGCGGCAGGATCATTCCCGAGCACAAGAACCCGCTGAATCGCGTCCTGATCTGGAGCTATCGCCCCGTCATCGCGGGCGTGCTCAAGGCCCGCGTGGCGACGGTCCTTGCTGCCATTCTGGTGCTGGCCGCATCGGTGTTCCCGGCCATGCGTCTCGGCACCGAGTTCATGCCGAACCTGAACGAAGGCACCTTGTTCTACATGCCGACCACCTTGCCGGGGATTTCCGTCACCAAGGCGGCCGAGCTTCTGCAAGTGCAGGACCGCATCATCAAGTCGTTCCCGGAAGTCGAGTCGGTCTACGGCAAAGCCGGCCGCGCATCGACGGCGACCGATCCGGCGCCAACCGAGATGTATGAGACGATCATCAACCTCAAGCCGAAGCAGCAATGGCGTGCCGGCGTGACCGTGGACTCGCTCGTCGCGGAAATGGACAAGGCCCTGCAGTTCCCCGGCGTGTCCAACGCCTGGACCATGCCGATCAAGGCTCGAATTGACATGCTGTCCACCGGGATCCGGACGCCGGTCGGGGTCAAGATATTCGGCACTGACCTTGCAGAAATGGAGAAGGTCGCCCGGCAGGTTGAGCAGGTGCTCAAATCGGTGCCCGGCACGGCCAGCGCATACGCCGAGCGGGTGATCGGCGGCTATTACCTGGACGTTGCGCCGGACCGCAATGTGCTTGCGCGTTATGGTCTCGCGGTCGGCGACGTGCAGGACGTCCTGGCGATGGCGCTCGGCGGCGAGACGGTCACGACCACGGTCGAAGGCCGCGAACGCTATACCGTCAACGTCCGCTATCCGCGCGATCTGCGCAGCAATCCGCAGAGCATCGCCAGCGATGTTCTGGTGCCGCTCGCGGCGGGCGGAACCGTGCCGCTTGGCGAGGTGGCGTCGGTCAGGCTGGCGCGCGGTCCCACCACCATCCGCACCGAGAACGGCCAGCTTGCCGTCTATGTGTTCGTCGATATCCGCGACCGCGATCTGGGAGGCTACGTTGCCGAGGCGCAGAAGGCGGTCGCGGCCAGCGTCCAGTTTCCGCCTGGATACTACGCGACCTGGAGCGGCCAGTTCGAATATCTGCAGCGGGCGCAAGCGCGATTGAAAGTCGTCGTTCCGCTCACGCTGCTGATCATCTTCCTGCTTTTGTATCTCAATTTCCGGCGCGTCACCGAAACCCTGATCGTCATGCTGTCGCTGCCGTTTTCGCTGGTCGGCGGCCTGTGGCTGCTGTGGTGGCTCGGGTTCAATCTGTCGGTGGCGGTCGCGGTCGGGTTCATCGCCCTGGCCGGCGTCGCGGCCGAAACCGGTGTCGTCATGTTGATCTACCTCGATCACGCGCTCGCGGAGGTGAAAGCCAAACGTGAGGCCAACGGCCAGCCGTTCACCCGTACGGACCTGCGCGAAGCCATCATGCTCGGCGCCGTGGAGCGCGTGCGCCCCAAGATGATGACGGTCGTCGCCATCATGGCCGGCCTGCTGCCGATCATGTGGAGCACGGGGACGGGCTCGGAGGTCATGCAGCGCATCGCCGTGCCGATGATCGGCGGCATGGTCAGCTCGACCGTACTGACGCTGGTCGTGATCCCGGTGATCTATAGCCTGGTCAAGGGATGGGGTTTGCCGGAGGCCGTTTCAGGTCGGTATTCTCGACGGTGAAGTGCTGTGCCGAGAAGCTTCTACCTGGGAAGCGCCGCGCTCCCCGCGCGCCGGGATCAGCCGCCCAGCGCAAGAACGCCGCTCGTCAGCGCCACGGCAAGCGCGGAAGAAACTGCAATCCAGAGATACCGCGTCACTCTGCGCGCCGCCGCCTCCGCGACGCTCAGGCCTTCCAGCTTGACGTGCTGGATGGCCAGGCGGGCTCTGGCCGGCAGCTTTTCCATCATGATAGCGCGGTCACCAAGCATGGCCGGCTGTCGGCACAACAGCCAGAAGTATTGGCAGCCAAGCTTACCTATTGCGATGACGATGCCGTGATGAGCGTAACCGGGTGCGGTTCACTGTCGAAAATTCCCTGGTGCTGTCGAAAGTCCCTGGTGAAGCGCAACGCGCTTCTCAAGCAATGGAGCCGGGTATGAACACCAAAGTCATCCTTGCGACTTCGCTGCTGTTGGCTGCCGGAGTTTCGGCGAACGCCGCAGCCGGGCCAGCGGCCAAGGACTTCCGATATAAGCGGTCCGAGGCGCGCTCACCGTACGCGCAGCAGAACGTCCAGAGCGGACCGGTTCTGATCGGCGAGCGCGGCGTGTGGTCAAGGAACTGCACCTATCAGGGCGGTCCCAAGAACGGAACCTGGGCTTGCCGGCAAACAGCGCCGCATGATCCGCTCTGCGGAGGGTTATTGCGGCTTCACATGTCCGTGACGTGGTAACCCGCCTGCGGCGCGTTCCGAACTTCTCGGTGAGGGTCCCGCACGCGGCGGGAACGCCCCGACTTGGAGACAACAAAGGAGAGACGGAATGAGAAAGCTCACCATTCTTTCACTGGGCATTGCGACGCTTGGCGGGGCCTTCGGGCTCGCGTCCGCCGGCGCCCAGGATGCTCCGGGCGCGCCCAAGCCTCCGGCCGCCGCTCAGCATGGAATGATGGGTGGGGACATGCATGGCATGATGGGCATGATGGAGCGCATGAACCGGATGATGGACCAGTGCGAGCGCATGATGCAGGCCAGAGAGAAGAAGGACGAATCCGGCAAGGGCAGCCCCGGCTAGAGCGCGGCGGGACGCGCGGGCCGTAGCCGTTCGAAGGAGAGCGTCGCTCGCCTATAGCCCGCGCGGGCTAGTGATGTTGCCGATGTTGATGCTGCGGGCTCGCGTTGCCGGCGGCGTAGCCGCGCAGCTCGGCATAGCGTTGCATCTGATGCTGGCTCAGAAGCGTTGCGGTGGAGAGGTGATATTTCAGGTGGGCGTCGCGCAGCGCGCCTTGGGTCTCGGCGATCGAGGCCGTCACCGCCTTGAGCCGGTCGGCGGTGATCGTGCGGGTGGCGAACAGCCGGTCCAGCTCCGCCTCCTGTTCGATCAGCCGCGCGCCCACGGGGATCGCTTCGGCTTTCATGTCGTCAAAAAGCCGCTGCACTTTTGCGCGCTGCTCCGCCGACAGGTCGAGTCGGTCGGCAAGCTCCAGCACATGCAGCGGTCCCGGATAGCCGTTGAGCTCGGCGGCAAGAGCGAGGCCCATGCCGCGCCCGGCCCGCAAATCCGCGACCTGCTGCTCGGAGAGTGCCTTTACCGGTCGCGTCTGCATGCCCGCGTAGGGAGGCTGCGCGAACGCTGTCGCGGAAGCCAAAATCAAAGCAGCGCTGATCCAGAGTTTCACGTGCGGGCTCCTGTTGAATGAGCGTGGTTTCGCCTGCGCGTTAACTATATCGCTGGTTCCCGGACGGCGAAAATCCACGGATTTTCGGTGTTTTATTTAGCATGTGACCGAAAGTCATGCTTTCGCCGGTTTGTAAAATTTTCATCAAATGCTATCGCAGCGTGTGTGATTCCTTAAAGCAAGGAGGTCCCTATGACCGCGCGCAAGCTGACGCTGGCTCTTTCCATCCTGGCTCTGACCACAGGCGGCAACGCATTCGCGGCGGAGTTCAATTTTCTTAGGCCTGGCCAGGTTGAGCTGACGAAGCTCGTGCCACCGCCGCCACCGGCCGACTCGGAAGCAGAGAAGCAGGACATGGCCGCCGTCCTGGAGGTGCAGAAGACTCGCTCACCGCAGCAGAGCAAGCGAGCCATGGACGACAACATTCTGTCGATCTACGTCTACAACGACGTGCTCGGCCCGAATTTCAAGGCCGCGAATCTTCCGGTGATGGACGCGTTTTTCAAGACGCTTCATGCTGACGCGCGTATCCTTTTGATGCAGACCAAGGACGTCTGGGCGCGGAAGCGGCCGCACCTCACCAATTCCGAGGTGAAGCCGTTGGATAACGCGACGCGTCTGCCTTATGGCTATCCGAGCGGCGGGGTGATGAACAGCACGCTGACAGCAATCGTGCTCGCCGAGATGGTGCCGGAGAAGCGGTTCGAACTGTTCGAACGCAATCTCGAGTACGGCCACAACCGTGTGGTGGTGGGCGTGCACTATCCGAGGGACGTGCTGGGCGGCCAGATGGCGGGCGTGGCGGCGGCTCAGGCCCTGTTCGATGCGCCGGCGTTCATGAAGGAGTTTGGGCCTGCTCGCGATGAGCTGCGCCGCGTGCTCGGATATCCGCCTGTCAAGAAGTCGATCGACGATGCGATCGCGTCCGGAACGCTGGGCGCCACGCCGACGTCGTCGAACCCGCCGAAATAGACGACCGACCGAAACTGGAGTGTTCGATCCGGCAGAACGCGCGGCCGCGCGTTCTGCCGGATTGCGTTCGGAGCCATGACTTTTCGCGTGCTTTTCGCGCTGCGGCGGCGCGCGAAAGCATATGGACAGCCGGTGCGCCCTATGGTCTTTTCCGGGCGCTTTTGCCGCGTCCGCAAGCGTGCTCCGTCAGTTTCGATCGGCGCCGTAGGGATGGCCGGCTGAAATGGACTTAAAGCATACTGGGGACAGCAGCACATGGCACCGAAATCCTCCACGGCCAAAGACCCTGACGTTCACGCAGTCGAGCGGCTGCAGGTCCCCTACAGCACCAATGCTCCGGCGTTCGGCAGCGACGTGGTCGCCGAGACGCTGAGCGCGCTCGATATCCCGTATATCGCGCTCAACCCGGGTGCCAGCTACCGCGGCCTGCACGACTCGATCGTCAACTTCCTCGGCAACGAGCAGCCGCAGATGATCCTCTGCCTGCACGAGGAGGCGGCGGTGGCGATCGCCCACGGCTACGCCAAGGTCACCGGCAAGGCGATGGGCGCGGCGGTGCACTCCAACGTCGGCCTGTTCCACGCCACCATGGCGATCTTCAACGCCTGGTGCGACCGCATGCCGATCCTCATTCTCGGCGCAACCGGTCCGGTGGATGCGATGAAGCGTCGGCCGTGGATCGACTGGATCCACACCGCCGCCGACCAGGGCGCGATCATCCGCAACTTCTCCAAGTGGGACGACCAGCCGGCGTCGCCCGGCGCGGCCCGCGAGTCGGTGCTGCGCGCCTACTGGATGGCCAACACCGCGCCGTGCGGTCCGACCTACGTCAATCTCGACGCCGAGGTGCAGGAGGCGAAGCTTCCCGCGCCGCTGCCGCCGATCGACGCCAAGCGCTACATGCCGCCGGTGGTGCAGGGTCCTTCGGCCGAGTTGGTGAAGAAGGCCGCCGACCTGCTGGCCAATTCCAAGAAGCCGCTGATCCTGGCCGGCCGCATGTCGCGCAGCGAGGCGAACTGGAAGAAGCGCGTCGAGCTCGCGGAGGCGGTCGACGGGCGCGTCGTAACCAACCTCAAGATCGGCGCGGCGTTCCCGACCGACCACCCGCTGCATCTCGGGTTCCCGGCGACGTTTGCCACCGACGACCTGATCAACGCGGTGAAGGAAGCCGACGTGATCCTGAGCCTCGACTGGGTCGATCTCGGCGGCACGTTCAAGGCCTGCGGCATGACGCCGTCGGCGACCGTGATCCAGGTGTCGCTCGACCAGAACCTGCACAACGGCTGGAGCATGGACTACGAGGGCCTGCCGCCCGTCGACCTGTTCATTCCGGCCGAGACCGACGCGACGGTCGAGGCGCTGGTCGGGGCGATCGGCAGCCGCGCCAAGCCGAAGAAGCCGCACGCGGCGCGGCCGCATCCGCTGAAGGACAAGCCCGCGCCGAACAGCGAGATGGCTGCGGCCGACATGGCCAACGTGCTGCGTCACGCGGTCGGCGACCGCACCGTCTGCCTCACCCACGTTTCGCTGTCGTGGCACGGCGAGTTCTGGCCGTTCCGCCATCCGCTCGACTATGTGGGTTCGGATGGCGGCGGCGGCGTCGGCGGTGGGCCGGGCATCTCGGTCGGCGCGGCGCTGGCGCTCAAGGGCACCGGCCGCATGCCGATCGCGGTCTGTGGCGACGGCGACTTCATGATGGGCTGCACGGCGGTCTGGACCGCGGTGCATTACCGCATTCCGATCCTGTTCGTGGTGGCCAACAATCGCTCGTTCTACAACGACGAGGTTCACCAGGAACGTGTTGCCGTTGCACGCAATCGTCCGGTCGACAACAAGTGGATCGGCCAGCGCATCAGCGATCCGGACATCGACATCGCCACGGTGGCAAAGGGCCAGGGCGCCAAGGGCTTCGGTCCGTGCTGGAACGCGGGCGAGCTCGACAAGGCCCTCAAGGAGGCCATCGCGGTGGTTGAAGGCGGCGGCGTCGCCGTGGTCGACGCGCGCATCCTCGGCGGCTACAGCCCGGCAACCGCCGCGGCGATGGCTCGCGGCAAGGCCGATCGCGGCACCTGATCCTGATCGGCGGTGACCTCGAATGGCTGCCGCCGATCCCATCCTTTCCGTCGAGAACATCGTCAAGCGTTTCGAGACGCCGGACGGTGTTCTCACCGCCGTCGACGACGTGTCGTTCACCGTCGCGCCGGGCGAGTTCCTGGCGGTGATCGGGCCGTCGGGCTGCGGCAAGTCCACGCTGTTCAACGTGATCGGCGGGCTGATCGACGGCTATGACGGCCGGGTCAGCGTCGGCGGCGACGTCGTGCGCGGGCCGCATGCCTCGATCGGCATGATCTTCCAGGAGGAGTCGACCTTTCCCTGGCGCACGGTGATCGACAACGTCGCGTTCCCCCTCGAGGTGGCCGGCATGGCCAAGGCCCAGCGCTACGACAAGGCGCGGCACTTCGTCGAGCTGGTGGGCTTGGGCGGCTTCGAGCGGCGCTATCCGGCGGAGCTCTCCGGCGGCATGCGCCAGCGCGTGTCGATGGCGCGCACGCTCGCCTCCGAGCCGAAAATCCTCCTGATGGACGAGCCGTTCGCGGCGCTCGACGAGCAGACACGCCTCCTGCTCGGCGACAAGGTGCTGCAGATCCAGCAGCAGCTGAAGCAGACCACGCTATTGATCACCCACAACCTGACCGAGGCCGTGCAGCTCTCCGACCGCATCCTGGTGATGACCTACCGGCCGGGCAAGACCAAGCGGATCGTCGAGATCAAGCTGCCGCGGCCGCGCAGCTCCGAGATCGTCGGCAGCGACGACTTCGGCCGCTACGTCGCGCAGATCTGGAACGACCTGCGGGAGGAGGCGAGCAAGGGTCTGAAAGACGACGAGTCGCGGGTGCGGGCGGCGCGGGGCGGACACCCATGAGCGCGCGGGCGATGCGGGCGCAGGCCGTGCCGATCGCCTTCGGCGTGATCTGCCTTCTGGCATTTCTCGGACTGGTCGAGGCGCTGATCCGGGCAGGCATGATCAATCCGTTCATCGTGCCGCTTCCGTCCGACATCCTCTTGAGCTTCAAGCGGATCGTCACCGAAGAGCACGTCGTTTCGCGCTTCCTGCTGACGTTCGGCGAGGCCGCGGTGGCCACGCTGATGCTCAGCGTCGCCGGCATTGCGCTCGGCGTGCTGTTGCACCGCATCCGCATCGTCCGGCTCGCCACCGAGACCTGGATCGCGGCGCTCGCGTCCGCGCCGCTGGTGCTGATGTATCCGCTGTTCCTGGTGATGTTCGGCCGCAGCGCCTGGACCATCATCATGATCGCCTTCGTCTCGGCATTGCCTCCGGTGATCCTGAAGACGCTCGAGGGGCTGTCGGGCGCGCGGCCGGTGCTGATCAACGTAGGGCGGAGCTTCAAGCTCACGTCCTCGCAGCTCTATTGGAAGATCCTGTTTCCCGCGGCGCTGCCGACGATCTTCGTCGGCGTGCGGCTCGGCATGATCGTCGCGCTGATCAACATCGTCGGCGTCGAGTTTCTGATCAATTTCGGCGGGCTCGGCCAGCTCGTCAACGAGCTGTCCGAACGCTACGACCTGCCGGGAACCTATGCGGCGATCTGCTTCGTTGTCCTGGTCAGCGTGCTGTTCTTTTTGGCCACCGAACGGATCGAGCGATGGCTCAGACCGGGCACCTGACGCACGCGCCGCATGCGGCTCCGCTCGTCAGCCCGGTGACGTGGCTGCGCATCGCCATCATCGTCGCCGCGGTCGTGCTGTGGGAGTCGGTGGGCACCATCGCCTGGTGCATCGACGTCATCAAGAACGCCGTTCTCTCGGTATTCGGCGCGCCGACCACCGCAGTCGGCTCGCTCAACGCGATCCTGAGCAGGGTGACGCCGTCGTTGCTGACGATCGGCCAGTCGCTGATGGAGCTTCTTGGCCATGCCGACCTGAAATGGCCGGTCAGCATCGGCGGATGGAAGCACGACTTCGTCATTCCCGCATTCTACTGGCACCTTTACGTCACCATCGCCGAGGTCGTGGTGGCGATGGTGATCGGTGGGCTGTCCGGACTGCTGGTCGGGCTTGCGCTCGGCGCCAATCCATTCGTCAGCACGGCCTTCGAGCGCTATCTCTACTATCTCGGGCCCACGCCGAAGATCGTGTTCTTTCCGATCATGATCATGTGGTTCGGCGTTGGCCCCGAATCCAAGGTGGCGATGGGCACGGTGTCGTGCTTCTTTCCGATCGCGCTCAGCGTCGCCGCCGGCATGCGGCAGATCGACAACGTGCTGATCCGCGTCGGCCGGAGCTTCCGGCTCAGAACCTGGCAGATGGTGACGAAAATCTATCTGCCGGCGATGCGCGAGCCGATCGTCAACGGCGTGCGGCTGGGCATGGGTGTGGCGCTGATCGGCGTGCTGCTCGCCGAGACCAAGCTGTCGAACCGCGGCATCGGCTTCCTGATCATCGACGCCTACAACACCTTCGACATGCCGCGCATGTATGCGGCGCTGGCGGTGCTGTTCGTGCTTGCGATCGGCGCCAATGCGCTGGTCGGCCGCGCCAGCCGGGCGCGTTAGCGCAAAGCAAAACCGCCGCCCGGGCAGGGCGGCGGTTTTAGTTGCAACGGGTCTTGTGCGGTCACCAGGTGCCGAACCGCGGCTGGAAGAAGTTCTGCGAGCTCCGGAACCCGCCGCCGCGGCCACCCCAGCCACCACCCCAACCGCCACCCGAATATCCCCAGTTGTCCGCGTAGTGGTAGTCGTCGCGCCGCGAGCGGTACGAGGCCGTCGTCGGCCTGCCGCCGCCGGAATTGCTGTAGCTGCGCTTGATCGGAATATCCGCCACGCGGCGCTCGCCGTGCAGGATCCGGGTAATTTCCTTGTCGTGACCGTAGAGGTCGGCGCGGGCCTGCAGATGCCCGGCGTCGTCGACGAATGCGGTCTGATAGGTGATGTAGACCGGGATCGGATTCTTGAAATTGATCGTCCGCTCGCCCTTGCCGTACATCGCCTGGATGCGGTCCGTAGTGTGGCGCTCTTCGGGCTGCGAAACGCCGAGCAACACTTCGGCATACTTGTCCGGGTTTTGCACCCGCATGCAGCCGTGGCTGTAGGCGCGCACCGGGTGGTCGAACAGCTTCTTGTCCGGCGTGTCGTGCTGGTAGACGAGGAAGCGGTTCGGGAAGTTGAAGCGGATGCGGCCGAGCGCGTTTCTCTCGCTGGGCGGCTGATAGATGCGGATCGAGCCGTCGGCGTTGCGGCCGATTTGCAGGCCGATGCGGGCAAGCGCGTTGGGATCGCGCGCCAGCGCCGGCAGATACTCGTTCCGGATGATCGACGGCGGCACGTTCCAGGTCGGATTGACGGTGATGTACTTCATCGTCTCGGTCAGGAGCGGCGTGGCCTGGTTGCCGGCCTTGCCGGCGACGATTTTGGTGTGCCAGACGGTCTTGCCGTCCTGCACCACCTTCAGCGTGAAGTCCGGGATGTTGACCATCACATAGGTCTGGCCGATATCGTGCGGCATCCAGCGCCAGCGTTCGAGATTGGCGACGATCGCATCGACATTGGCCGCGGCGGGCTTGGCTTCGGCCGGGTCTTCCGTTGCGCCCTTCGACTTGCGCTTGGATTTGGTTTCCTTCGTCGGCTCGGCCGCGGCCTTCACGGGACCACGGTTGTTGTCGATCTCGGAGAATTTGCCGCTGCGCGCCGCGGCAAGCTGGGCCTTGAGTGCCTTGTAGGCCGGATGCTGCGGGTTGAATGCATCGAGGGTCGCCCGAACATCGGCGCTCTCGGCAAGCTTGTTCAAGACTTCGGCGGCGTCGGGCGCCTTCTGGTCGAAATAGACGGCGCCGCTGACGCGGGTGAAGGCGACGCGGCCGATGCTGGCGTGTCGCGCGAAGGTCAGCACGGAATTGGTCATCGTCAGCTCGTCGGCGGCGAGCTTGGCCGGATCGGCATTGTCGAATTTTGGCGCCGGGTAGTCGGCGGGGTCGAGGCCGTCGGCACCGACCTTGGCGAGGAAACTCGAGGCCTGCTCGGCGCGCGGCTGCGCCTTGCGCTCGGCGGTCCAGATCGGGGCGAAATTGCGGTTGCGGTAGAAGGCCAGCACGCCGGCGCGGTCATGCTCGCGCAGCACGTACTGCTGCAGCCGGCTTTCGACGAGTTCTTTCAGTTGCTGCTCGATGGGGCCGAGTTCGACCGAGGCAGGCTTCGCGTCCTGGTTTGCTTGCGCCACGGTGGTTTTGCCGGACGCAGCCGGGCTCTGGTTGTTTTGGGTCTGGTCGTGGACGAACTTCCGCGGCGAGAAGAGCGTGTAGTCGGGCTCGGCCTGGGCCCTGCCGGACAACGTCAACACCACGGCCGCGGCGGTGGTCGCGAGCAGGAACCTGCGCATCGAAAACTCCCTGAAAGCCGGCCGATCAACTCAAATACGTCCCAAATCGTTCCGCCGGATGCGGAGTACCGGATGTTATCGCTATGTGGTTACGTCGCCATCAGGGGTTCAAGCCCGTGGCGGTTTTTTCCGCACGCCGGAATTCACGATTGTGGCACCGTCGGCGCCCGGGAGGTACGGATTGGGGGAGGCTGATGATCGAGCGTCACAATCGGCCCCACGGCCGACATCATCGAAGGCCGGATGTTCACGATCGATATCGACGCCTGCGTCGCCAACATCGACGCCCGCACGGCGCGACCGCCTTTCGACCGGCACGACGGTCGAGATGCGCAGGCTCTCGCACCCCGACCTCCCGATCGAGGTCGAGGTGACGCCGGTCACACCGGAGCGTTGAGAATTCAGATGCGCCAGCCGGCGGGGACCGGATCGGTGAACTGGACGCCGAGCTCGTAGCCCAGCCGCCAGACCACCTTGCACTGCCGTCGCAGGCCGCGGTCGTCATCCGAGATCAGCAGGTGGAACTGGTCGGGGATGTCGATGCCTTCGGCAAACAACCGCGCGCCGCGGTCCGAGATATCGCTGATCATGCAGTCGCGCGGCAGCGCGTAGGCGTCCGGCTGGAATTTGGCGATACGATTGATCTTGTAACGGCGGTGACTGCGCCGGTCGCTGAGCATGGATGTGAAACCCTGGGAATATTCGATGCCTTACCAGGGTATAGGCCTGCCCCCGCAACAAGCCGCTAAGTGGCTTCGCAGGATTTTCCTCGAAGCCTATTCCAATTTTCATCAAATCCGGCGCGTCGTATCGTGTCAGCGCTTCTTACGCTTTGTGCCGCGCGCGGTCGCGGCCCTGGCGCGGGCTTTGGGAGCGCCCGGCGGGTATTCGCCGGCCTTCTTCAGGCGGGTCGACCAGTATTCCCAGGCGCGCGCCTGCGGCCTCGGCTCGAGGTTGCGGTCCCAGGCCATCTTCGCCTCACCCGGCGTCAGCGGGCTCAAAGGTTGGCCTTGCGCCCTGCACGTCAACTGAAGCTCGGCGTTGCGCACGCTGTAGATGCTGCGGAACACCAGCTCGATGAGGTTTCTTCCCGCGACCGTCGCGCCGTGGCGGCGCATCAGCACCAGCCAGTAAGGCCCGAGCGCGCGGGCGAGCGAGGCGCCTTCCTCCGGCTTCAGCACCAGCAGGCAGGTGTCGCCGAACTCATCACGGCTGTCCCAGAACGGCACCTTCTCGCCGATCTGCGCGCCCATGTGATAGAGCGGCAGCAGCTCCTCGCCGGAATTGCAGAACGGCAGGAACGCCATGCTGTGATGGTGCGCGACAGCGTTCACGTCCGGCCGCGCCTTGTAGATCTGCCCATGAATGACGAGCTCGCCATAGCCGCGGATGCCTTGCGGCAGCGGAGTCACCGGCTCGCTGTCGAGCGTGTATTCGTAGATGTCGGATGCCTCGACCACCTCGGGCGAACGCGAGCGCGAGATCAGATAGCGATCGGGCCTGGTCGGGTGCCGCATGCTGACATGGCCGAACGCGTCGATGATGCCTTCGTTGGCGACGATGCGGTTGGCGACCGCGAGATCGTGCCGTGCCTGTGCGAGATTGTCCGCCATGTCCGCTCGTCAAAACTCGAAGCCCAGCAGCAGATGGTCGAGCGAAATCTTGCCGCCACCGTTGATCAGAAAATACAGCGCGCCGAGCGCCCACAGTCCCGGATATTCGATGCCCGTCCGGTTCCAGAACCAGCCGTCATATTTCAGGTGGTCCCAGGCCGACAGCGCCAAGAGCGCGAACAGTGGCAGCGCCATCGGCCGGGTGAACAGCCCGAGCGCCACGCAGGGCGCGGCGACGAACTGCGTCAGCACCGTGCCATAAGCCCAGAACCAGCCGGGGTGAAACCCCTTGCGGTCATAAAGCGCGGCGACCGCCGGCACGTTGTCGATCGGTCCGCCGGTGCCCTTGAAGTAGCCGAGGCACATGCGCATGCCATGCGGCACCATCAGCGCGCCGACCGCAAAGCGCAGCGCGGCCTCGACCCATGACGCGAGCGCGGCATAGACGGCGCCCAGCGCGGGGATGAGCAGCGGCGTGTCGGTCATGATGGTGGACGACCCAGCGGCGAGACAGGGAGCTTAGCGTTGCCTGTCCCGCGCGCAAAGCCGCGGCCGCATTGCGACAATGCGCCGTCATGGCTTGTGACGGCAAAGCCTGTTGAGTACCGCTACGGACCTTGAACCGGCGAGGGATTTAGGACGATGCCGCGGTGGCGAATCTTGTCGGCCTTGTTGTGCATCGCGGCGGCGGCGGTTTCGGGCACCGCTGCGGCGCAGGGCGATCGCTATCCGAGCCGCCCGATTACGCTCGTGGTGTCCTATCCCGCCGGCGGTCTGTCTGACCTGCCGGCCCGCGCGCTGGCTCCCGAGTTGCAGTCCCGGCTCGGCGTCCCGGTCGTGATCGAGAACCGCGTCGGCGGGTCGGGCATGGTTGCCGGCTTTGCGTTGTGGCGCTGGATTCCGGGTTCGGGACTTCGTCGCGCTCCGGAATGACAGCGCGCTACTCTGCCGCCACCGTCGCTCGCTGCGAATAGCGGCTCGCGGGCCGCGGCAGGCCAAGGTGCTCGCGCAGCGTGCGCCCGGTGTATTCGGTGCGGAACAGGCCGCGGCGCTGCAGCTCCGGGATCACCAGCCCGACGAAGTCGTTGAGCGCGCCCGGCAGGTAGGGCGGCATGATGTTGAAGCCGTCGGCCGCTTCCTCGACGTACCATTGCTCCATCTGGTCGGCGAGCTGCTTGGGTGTGCCGACCATCACGAGCTTGGCGCGCGCGCCGGCCACCACCTGCGCGATCTGCCGCATCGTCAGGTTGTCGTTCTTCGCGAGCTCGGTGACGTATTTGAAGGTGCTCTGGCTGCCGTTCGACATCGGCAGATTGTCGGGGAGCGGACCGTCAAAGTCATTGGGCGTGAGATCAACGCCGCCGAGCACGGTCGAGAGAATCTCGCGGGCGACGATCGGGTGCATCAGCGAGTTCTGGTAGTCGTACTTCTCCTTCGCCTCCGCTTCGGTGCGCCCGACATAGGGCGAGAGACCCGGCATCACCTTGAGATGGTCCGGGTTGCGCCCGAACTTGTCCTGTGCCCGCGTCTTCACCTCCTTGAAATACTTCTGGCAGGTGTCGATTGTCAGGTTGGCGCTGAAGATCACTTCGGCGAAGCGCGCGGCGACGTCCATGCCGTCGTCGGAGGTGCCGGCCTGCACGATCACCGGGTGGCCCTGCGGCGGGCGCGGGATGTTGAGCGGGCCCTTGACCTTGAAGTGCTCGCCGGCGTGGTTGAGGACGTGCATCTTCGCCGGATCGAAGAATTGTCCGCTTGCCTTGTCGCGCGGGAAGGCGTCGTCGTCCCAGCTGTCCCACAGCGCGACGACGATCTCGGCGAACTCGTTGGCGCGCCGGTAGCGCTCGGCATGGCCGAAGTGGAAGTCGCGGCCGAAGTTGCGCGCCTCGACCGCCTGGCCGGATGTGACCAGGTTCCAGCCGGCGCGGCCGCCGCTGATGTGGTCGAGCGAGGCGAACTTGCGCGCGACGTGGAACGGCTCGTTGTAGCTCGTTGACGCGGTGCAGGTGAGCCCGATGCGCTCGGTCACCGCGGCCAGCGCCGAGATCAGGGTGATCGGCTCGAAGTTGGCGATGTACTGCGCCGAGCGCGACAGCGCGTCCATGTGCGCCTCGCGCACGCCGATATTGTCGGCGAGGAAGATCATGTCGAATTTGCCGCGCTCCGCGGTCTGCGCGATTTCGACGTAGTGCTTGAAATTGATGCCGGCGTCGGCCTGCGCGCCCGGATGGCGCCACGAGGCCACGTGATGCCCGGTCGGATTGAAGAAGGCGCCGAGGCGGAGCTGGGCTTTCGGTCGTGACATGGTCGCTCCCTCTCCCGGGAATCTAGCGCCGCGTGCGAACGCAACGCAAGGCGCGGACTTGTACCGGAATGCGGGACGTGGCGCTATCTCGCCAGCGTTTCCGCGGCGATCAGACCGATCGTGGCCTTGATCAGCCCGCCGAAATAACCGGAATGCGGGCCGCCATCGAGGCCGCCGACCGTGGAGCCGGCGGCGTAGAGGCCGGGGATCGGCTCGCCCGCGGTGTCGAGCATGCGCGCGCCGCCGTCGACGATGATGCCGCCCATGGTGTTGGTGATCGCGGTGCAGATCGGCATCGCATAGAACGGCGCGTTCTTGATCGGCCACGGCTTGTGCCGGTCGCTGCGCGGCGGTTTGAGCTTCTGCAGGGAGCCTTCGTCGAGCGCCTTGTTGTACTCCGCGACCACGCTTTCGAGCGTGGCGGGCGCAAGCCCGATCATTGGCGCGAGCGCGGCGAGCGTATCGGCGCGATGCAGCGTGCCGCCGGTCTCCGGCACCAGCGGATTCGGCGGCTGCACATGGCCGCGGCCGGGCGGGCCGTCCCAGATCGCCTGATCGAAGATGATGGTGGTGCCGAGCGGGTCGGGCAGGCGGGCGATGGCGTTGGACAGATAGATGCCGCCATAGCCTTCGTCGGCGACGCGCCGGCCTTGCGCGTCGATGACGATGGCTGCGGCGGCGAGATCGTCGGCCTGCGGCCGTGGCCAGAGCCGTGCGTCGGTCATCGCTTCGCGGCTGTGCAGATGGCCGTAGAAATTTTCCATCTCCGACGTGGTCGCAGCGCCCAGTGCCTTGGCCATGCGGTAGCCATCACCCATCGCCGTGCCGCCGTGGCGCTGCAGGAGCTTGGCGGGCGCGGGCGAGATGTGCTCGCGCACCATTTCGGTGTTGGCCTGAAACCCGCCGTCGGCGATGACGACGGCGCGCGCCTTGAATTTCTCCCCGCCGGCCGTCTCGATCGCGAGGCCGCCGGTCGCAAGCTTCAATCCGGTGACGCGTGTTCCGCGCAGCATGCGGCCCTGGCGGCCTTTGAAATTCGCTTCGAGCCGCTTCAGCGCCACGTCGCCGGCGTAGCCGTTCCACTTCAGGCCCGCGCCGCTTCGCTGCACCGGCGACAGCACATGGGTGTGGTACTGGCCGAGGTCATTCAACTCGATGCCCTGGCCGCGCAGCCATTGCATCAGCCGGCGGCCTTCCTTCGCCACCGCGCGGGCGATGTCGTTCCGGGCAGTGCCTTCGGTGACGTCCTCGACCTTGCGGACGAGGTCGTCCTCGGCCGCCTCGGGGCTGGTGAAATTGATGTGGAACGTGCCGTACGTGATCCGCGAGTTGCAGATGTACTGCTCTTCGGTGCTCTTCTCGAGCACCGCCACGCGCTTGCCAAGCTCCGCCGCGCGGTTGGCGGCGACCATGCCGGCAATGCCGCCGCCGATCACGACAACGTCGAATTCCGTTTCAGCCATTTCTACAACTCGAAGATTTTGCGCGGCGTCTTATGCAGGTGCTCGATCTTGCCGTCCGGCCCGATCAGGAAGTTGTCGCAGACGGTGACGAACAGCCGGGCATTGCCGAAGGTCGGGTGCAGGCCGATGTTCATGCAGGTGTCCAATGGCATGTCCTCGTCGTGCCGGATCATCGGCCGTTCGACCACATCGTACCCCTGCCCGTGACAATGCAAGCGCGGTTCCTTGTGCATGCCGTGCTTTTGCATGAAGGCGTTGTGCTCGGCGAATATCTCCCTGGGCGAGGCACCGGGCTGCAGCATCCGCACGGTGTTGTCCTGCGCCTCGCAGATGATGCCGAAGGCGTCGACCAGCTCCTGCGGTGCCTTGCCGAGCACGTAATAGCGGCCGACATGGGTCATCATGCCGCCGGGCCCGGTGTTCTCGCACTGATAGTAGATCACATCGCCGTCGCGCATCTCGCGGCCCTGCTCGCGGCGGCCGCGGATCTGCGCCGGCTCGCCGGGCGGCGAGGAGGAGCCGAGCATGTAGCCGGTCTCGCTGCCGAGCATGTTGCCGATATAGGCGCCGTAGCCGAGCAGCTCGAAGTCCTTCTTGCCGGCTTTGATCTGGAGCTGCGCCTTGGCGAGGATTTCGTCCTGCATCTGGCCGGCCATGCGAATGAGCTCGATTTCCTCGACGCTCTTCTTCGCCTTGATCGGATCGATGAGCCGCGTGGCGTCGCTGAGCGTCACGCCGTCGAGAAGCTTGCGCAGCGCGTCGGCGAAGCCGAACAGCATGTTATTCCAGGCGACGATGCCGACATGGCGGTAGCCGGCTTTCTTGATGGCGCCGGCGACGCGCTCGGCGTCGTAGGGAATGCAGTAATCAATCGCGGGGAAGCTCGCGGTCGGCAGCCATTGGCCGACGCCGCGCCAGACCGCGTCCTTGCCCGCGAAATCGCGCTCGACGCCCATCGGACCGTGGCTGACGAGCGTCATCAGTCCGTCCTTGGGGAAGATCACGGTTGCCGGATAGGACGTGCCCATCGACACGCCGGTGAACCAGCGGAAGTAGCCGCCGGTGCCGCACAGGTTGTTGGCGCCCTGGATGATGAGCGCGTCGAGATGCGGCGGCATCGCCTCGCGCACCGCCTTCCAGCGGCGCTCAAGCTCGGTGGTTGAGATCGGATTGCAAAAGCGGTTGTCGGACATCTCGTTCCTCCCCAGCGGCGGTCTCGTGTCCCGGGCGCGGCGCTGTGCCCGCGACACGTGTTGCGACGTCGGTGCCCCCAACAAAACTCAATCGATCTTTGCGCCGACCTGCTTGATGATGGTTTCCCAGTGCTTCGAGTCGTCGGCCACGAGCTTGGCGAACTCCGACGGCGACAGCGGCACGCGCTCGAAGCTGTTCTTCTCGAAGAACTCCTTCGATTGCGGCAGGTCGAGCACCTTGCTGACGTCGGCGTGAATCTTCTGGGTCAGCTCCGGCGGCAGGTTCGGCGGGCCGAACAGACCGAACCACACCGATGTCTGGAAGCCGGGCACGCCCGCTTCCGCCATGGTCGGCAGGTCGGGCCGCGCGCCGATCCGCCTGGCGCCGGCGGCGGCCAGTATCCGCACCTTTCCGGTCTTCTCGTGGTCGGCGATGCTGCTGAGATTGAGCAGCAGCATGTTGACGTCGCCGCCGAGCAGCGCGTTGGCGGCCGGGGCCGCGCCGCGGAACGGGATGTGCACGATATCGGTCCCGGTACGCTGCTTGAAGTCTTCCATGCTGAGATGCGCATAGGTGCCGATGCCGTAGGAGCCGTAGTTGAGCGTGCCCGGCTTCGCCTTGGCGAGCGCAATCAGCTCCTGGGTGGACTTGACCGGCACCGAGGCGTTGACGACCAGAACCGGCGTGCCGCGGCACAGCACCATGATCGGCGTGAACGCCTTGGCATCGTAGGACAGCTTGCTCGAAAGATAGGGGTTCGCGGTGATCGTCGCGTCGGACGTGACCATCAGCGTCAGCCCGTCGGCGGGCGAGCGCTCGACCGCCTGCGCACCGACGCCGCCGTTGCCGCCGGGGCGGTTGTCGACGATCACCGTCTGGTTGAGCGTCTCGCCCAAGCGCTGCGCGACGATCCGCGCCATGGTGTCGGTCACGCCGCCGGCCGGCGTCGGCACGATCAGCCGCACCTGGCCGTTGGGATAGGTCTGCGCGTGGGCGTGGCCGGCGAGCAGCGCCATCGACGCCGCGACAAGGCCCGCGCGGATGCCGGCGGATACGTTCAACATGGCTGCCTCCCTGGATTTTGTTATTAGCGTGCGCTGTTCATGCCTATGACCGGCTTGCCGATGCCGAGCGGCTGAGCGTCCACCAGCACGAAGGCGACCCGCGCGGGTTTGTTGCCGCGGTTGGCCCAGGCGTGGTTGGTCCCGCGCTGGACCATGACGTCGCCCTGCTTCAGCTTCACCGTCGAATTGTCCATGTCCATGTCGATCTCGCCGTCGATAACGATGACATAGTCGATTGTCTCGGTGCGGTGCATGTGCGGGTGGTTGCCGGGCGGGAAATCGATCACGCAGAAGCGCGTGCCGTTCGCAGGCGGCGGCGTGCCGACGATGCGGGCGCCCATGTCCTCGACCTTCTCGCCGACGGCGATGTCGGCGGGGTTCTTGTCGGTGATCCACATCAGCGTCGAGCGCGCTTCGCTGCCCTTGTGGTTGGTGGCGCGCCCGTCGATCAGAACCTTGGCGAGGTTGTTGGCGTCATGGCCGGTGACGACGCGGCGCACCGGCGGCGGAAGGTTTGAGAAATCGGCTGCCATTGGATATTTTCTCCCCTCGGATTCTTGTCGCGTCATTCTCCGCCGTCATTACGGAGCCGGCCGAAGGCCGGAACCCGGAATCCATAGCCACTGCTGCGGAGTATGGATTCCGGGCTCCGGGCCATAGCGCGTCGAAGACGCGCGTGAACGCGCTTATGGCCCGCGCCCCGGAATGACGGAGGCAGTTGCTAAGCCGCCGCCCTCGCGACGTTCATCATGCCCTTGAGATCGCCCTTGAGAAAGCAGCGCATGTTGTGCTCGAGGATCGGCATTGCGAGATCGACATAGGTGTCGCAGAACCCGCCCTGGTGCGTGGTGATGATGACGTTCTTGAAGGTCCACAGCGGGCTGTCGGACGGCAGCGGCTCCTGGTTGAACACGTCGAGCGCCGCGCCCGCGAGCTTCTTGGCCCGCAATGCGTCGATCAGCGCGTCCTCGTCGACCACGCCGCCGCGGGCGAGATTGACGAGGTAGGCGGTGGGCTTCATCGCCGCGAACACCGCGGCGTTGATCATCCGGTGCGTGGCGGGTGAGTAGGGGGTCAGCAGCACGAAGTGGTCGACCTCCGGCAGCAGCGTGAGCAGCTCGCCGACGCCATGCACGCGGTCGAAGCCCGCGACCTGTCGCGGCGCAGACGTGATCCCGATCGTTTTCATGCCGAGCGCCTTGCACTTCGGCGCCAGCGCCTCGGCGATGACGCCGATGCCGAGAATGCCGCAGGTCTTGTCCTGCAGAAGCTTCGCCGGCCACCGCTTCCAGGCATGCTCGTCCTGCGCGCGCACGAAGCCCGGCAGATCGCGTGACAGCGCCAGCATCGCGGCGAGCGCCGCCTCCGACACCGGCGCGCCGTGCACGCCATGCAGGCTCGTCACCGTGACGCCAGGCTTCAGCGCCGGCTGGTCGGTGATGCCGTCGAGACCGGTGCCGAGCGCCTGCACCCATTTCAGCTTGTCCGCGCCGGCAAGGTCGAGCTTCAGGTTCTTCATCATCTGCCCGAAGGTCAGCAGCATGTCGGCGTTCGGCAGGGCTGCCGCCGCCTTGTCGGCGGTTGCGATTACGTCGATGTCGATTTCGGGAAATTTTTGCTGCAGGTGGGCGCGATATTGCTCGGTGACGTTAGGCGGCAGCGTGAGGAGAATGAGCAGGCGAGGCATGGAGGTAGTCCTGGAGGTAGTCCTGGAGGGCCGGTCGGTCGGAGGATTTCGGGGAAAACGTCGGTTTTTTACTCGGTTGACGGGAGCGCGTCACGGTCCCGCCATGCGGTGCAGGGAGTTTGTGGCGAACGCTTGCGTTTTCGTGTTCCGGCGTGGCTGGATGCAAGGCCTAACCTGACTTGCCCGAGGTTCGGCAACACATATATTTCCTTTTCGTACGCGGGGCGCGCGCAGGTTCGTCGGGAGTGCCGCCTATGGCAACACCCAAGGATCCCAGGGGCTCGGTCACAACCCTCGCTCTTCTCAATCTGGTTCACTTGCTCGCAGCAGAGCTCGTCGCCGGAGAGCACCGCGACGATGTCGAGCGCCTGATCCGGGCCATCGATCGGAAGATCGACATCACCCCGTTGCCGCGAGGCATCGACGTCAACGATGCGCGCGCGGGCCTCGCCCAGGCGAAGGCCTTGCTGCGGCCGGTGGTCAAGCGCGTCCGGGCGCAGGCCGAAGCGATCAAGGTCACCGACCGCGCGGCAATGGCGACACCGAAGACGTTCCGATATCTGCAATAGCTGTGGCTGTCATGCCGTTGTCGGCTCGTTTGCCTCCTGATGCCAGATCAGCAGGCGGTGGCGCAGCACCGACATCGCCTTGATCAGCACATAGCCGACGATGGCGATCTCGACGATGCCGGCGAACACGCCGCGCGAGTCGGCAAAGCGCGAGGCCGTCATCATCGCGCCGCCGAGACCATAGCCGCCCATCAGCATCTCGGCGATCACGGCGACGATCATGGAAATAGGCAGCGCCACCTGAAGCCCGGTGAGAATCTGCGGCAGGGCTGCGGGCAGGATGATCTGCCACATCAGCTCGCGGTCGGTTGCGCCCATGTTGCGCGCCGACCAGATCAGTTCGCGCTCGACGCCGCGGATGGCGATGACGGTCGCCGCGATCACCGGGAAGATCGCATCGATGACGATGATGGTGATCTTCGAGACGTCGTAGACACCAAGCCACAGGATCACGACCGGCAGGAAGGCGATCTTCGGCATCGGAAAGCCGACCGAGACGATCGGGTCGAAGAACCAACTGGCGATGACGTTGCGCGACATCGCCATGCCGATCAGGATGCCGAAGACCATCGAAATCAGGAAGCCGACCATCGCCCGATAGACGGTGAGGCCGGTGTTGATGAACAACTCGCCGGACATCGCGTCGGCGAAGATGCGTTCGATCACCGAGGAGAGCGACGGCAGCACGAACGGCGTGAACGTGCCGCTCCGCGCCAGCACCTCCCAGGCCACGAGCAGAGCAACCACCGAGAAGATGCGCGCGAAGCCCGACAGCAGCCGCTGCGCGAGCGGTGGCGCGGGCGCGCCCAGCGCCGAGGCCTGGTCCGGACTCAATGTGCCTGTTCGCGCCATTGCAGCATCCGGTTCATCAGCATCTGGTAGCCGCGGTCGGCGGCAAAGCCGAGAAAGGCGACGGTGAGCACCACGGCATACATCGCGTCATAGGCGCCGTTGGCGCCGAGAAAGCCGATCAGGTGGCCGAAGCCCTCGCGCGCGACGATCAGCTCGGACGACACCAGCAGGATGAACGACAGCGCGAGCGCGGTGCGGATGCCGTTGAGCAATTCCGGCATGGCGCTCGGCAGCACCACGTCCCACAGCATGCGCAGCCGGTTTGCGCCCATGCTGCGCGCCGACCACACCAGGGTCTGCTCGCTCGAGCGCGCGCCGTTGTAGGCGCCGATCGTCACCGGGATCATGCAGCCGAGGAAGATCAGCAGGATCTTCGAGCCGTCACCGAGGCCGAGCCAGATCACCGTCACCGGGATCAGCGCCGATTTCGGCAACGGATAGAAAATCTCCACCAGCGGCGCGAGCAGCACGTTCACCGGTTTCGACCACGCCATGAAGATGCCGAGCGCCGCGCCGATGACGATCGACAAAGCAAGCCCGGCGCCGGCGCGATAGAGCGATGCACCGCCGTTCTTCACGAGGTCGCCGGTTTTCAGGAGATCGATCCAGCTCACCACCACGTCGCTCAGCGGCGGCAGCGCCGAGGTCGAAACCAGACCGAGCCGGGCCACGACCTCCCAAAGCACCGCCAGAAGCACCAGCGGCAGATAGCGGAACCAGACCGATTTCATGGCGCGGTCCGTTTCATCATTTGTGCCGTTCGGCCTTGATGGCCTCGTCGCGCACCAGGTTCCAGAGCTCGTCGACCTTGTCGACGAAGCCCTTGGACTTGAATACGCCCGCGTCGTTCTTGTCGAATTTGGTGTCGACGATGGTCTTGATGCGGCCGGGCCGCGCCGACATCACGGCGACGCGGTCGGCGAGATAGACCGCCTCCTGCACGTCGTGGGTGACGAAGATCACGGTCTTCGGCGTGCGCTGCCAGATGCCGAGCAGCTCGGCCTGCATCAGGTGTCGCGTCTGCGCGTCGAGCGCGCCGAACGGCTCGTCCATCAACAGAATGCTCGGGTCGAAGGCGAGCGTGCGGGCGAGCGCCGTGCGCTGCTTCATGCCGCCGGAGAGCTGCGACGGATAGCTGTCCTCGAAACCGGTGAGGCCGACCAGATCGATGAACTGCTGCGCGCGCTCGAGCCGCTCGGCCTTCGGCATGGTCTGCCGCTCGAGGCCGTAAAGAATGTTGTCGCGCACGGTCTTCCACGGAAACAGCGCGAAATGCTGAAACACGATGCCGCGGTCCGGTCCCGGCGCCTTGACCGGCTCGCCGTTCACCGCGATCGCGCCCTTTTCGACCGGCAGAAATCCGCCGATCAGGTAGAGCAGCGTCGACTTCCCGCAGCCGGACGGCCCGAGCAGTGCCAGAAACTCGCGCGGCTGCACATCGAGCGAGACGTCCTCCAGCGCCAGCACCGGCCGGCCGCGCGGCGGCCGATAGACATGACTGACCTTGTCGACGGCGATCTGCGGCTGGCTCATGACGCGTGTATCGCTCGCTGCTATCGGGCCGGAACCTTGTCGATAAAGGCGTTGGTATAGGTTGCCGCGAGATCGATCTTTGCATCGCGGACGTTGGTGTCAAACTCGCGCAGCACCTTCAGCGCGGTTTCGGCGCTGTCCGCCGTGAGGCGCCCATCCGGCGAATACATCGGCACGCTGCTGCGGATCGAGCGGACGAACAGACCCATGTTGCCGAGCGCATGCTCCGGCGGCATGACCTTGGCAATCTCCTCCGCGGGATGGCTCGCAATCCACTTCAGGCCGCGGACGAAGGCGTTGGTCAGCGACTGGACGGTCGCCGGATTTCGCTGCGCGTAGGCTGGGGGCAGATAAAGCACCGCGGCGGGATAAAGGCCGCCGTAGACCTGCCGCGTGCCCTCGATGGTCCGTGTGTCGGCGACGATGCGGATCGCCTTCTCGCTGTCGAGCAGGTTGATCACCGGGTCGACGCTCACCAGCGCGTCGATTTCGCCGCGCCGCGCCGCCGCAATCGCGGTCTGGCCCGCGCCGACGCTGAGGTATGAGGCGTCGTCGGGCTTGAGCCCGGCCTGCGCCATCATGTGCAGCACCATGAAATGTGTGCTGGAGCCCGGCGCGGTGACGCCGATCTTCATGCCCTTGAGATCGGCGGGGCCGCGATAGGACGCAGCCTTCGGCCCGACCAGCGCCAGCACGAATCCCGGGAAGCGGCCGAGCTGCACCACGGCGGTGAGCGGCTGATGCTTCGCGTGCATCTGGATGGTGTGGTCGAACGAGCCGGTGACCACATCGGCGCTGCCGCCCATCAGCGCCTGAAGCGCGCGCGCACCGCCGGCAAGATCTGAAATCGCAACGTCGAGGCCCTCGTCCTTGAAGTAGCCTTGCCTGTCGGTGACCGTGAGCGGCAGGTAAAACAACGCCGTCTGGCCGCCGACGGCGAGTCGGACCTTGGTCTGCGCGGACGCGGCTGTTCCGGCCGCCGCCAGCGCCAGCATCACAGCGGCAATTGTCCTTATTGCCCGGGTCATCCGTTCCCCCGTTCCGGGCGCAGATACTCGTCTTCGATTCCCGCCCATTTGTCGTAGTTGGTGATGGCCTTGAAGCCGTCGAAATCAACGCTGTCGCCAGGCGCGCCTGGCCGCCCCGCCTTGATGTCCTCCAGCGCCCGCTCGATGGTGCGCGCGACACGAAAGATCAGCGTGGTCGGGTAGGCCGCCATGGCGAAGCCCATCGCCATGAGCTCGGCGGGTGGCAGCACCGGCGTGCGGCCGCCGCCGTCGAGCATGTTGGCGATCTGCGGCACGCCCTGGAAGACGCGGCCAACCTGCTTCAATTCCTCGATGGTCTGTGGCGCCTCGATGAAGATCCCGTCGGCGCCGGCTTCGAGATATTTTTCGCCGCGGCGCAGCGCCTCGTCGAGGCCGTGGATGGCGCGCGCATCGGTTCGCGCGATCAGGAACAGGTCCTTGCTGCGCCGTGCGGCCGCCGCCGCCCTGATCTTGGCGATCATCTGCTCGGCCGGGATCACGTCCTTGCCGGCCATGTGACCACAGCGCTTGGGCGCGACCTGATCCTCGATGAAGATGGCCGAGGCGCCGAGTGCCTCGTAGCCCTCGATGGTGTGGGTGACGTTCTTCACGTCGCCATAGCCGGTGTCGCCGTCGACCAGCACCGGCAAATGCGTCGCCGCCATGATGTCGCGCATGCCGGCGCTGATCTCGCCGAACGCGGCCAACCCGATGTCGGGAATGCCGTAGCGCGATCCGACCAGCGCGAAGCCGCCGATGGAATAGGCCGCAAAGCCCGCCCGTTCGATCAGCCGCGCCGACAGCGCGTCGTGCGCGCATGGCAGCAGCAGCGGCTGCTCCTGCCTGAGCAGGTCCTTCCAGGTCGGTCGCTTGGTCATTCCGGCGTCCCCTTGCGAGCGTACCAAGCTTTTTCAGGAAGCGTCTACGCGGCGAGCTCGCGCATGATCCTGTAAAGCGCTTCCTGCCCCTCGAAGCCGATGCCGGGACGATCAGGCAGTTTCAGATAGCCGTTCTCCAGCTTCGCATCGTCGGCGAAGCCTGCGAACGGGCCGAACACGCCGGGGTAGGATTCAGCGCCACCCAGTCCGAAGCCGCCGGCGATGTGCAGCGACATCTGGTTGCCGCCGTGCGGGAACAGGCCGGAGCGCGGCCAGCCGTGACGGTCGAGCATCTGCAGCGTGCGGGCGTATTGCACGATGCCATAGGCCTGCGGCGGGTCCACCTGGATCACATCGCCGCGCCTGGCCTTCAGTCCGCCGAACCGGACCAGGTTCTCCACGTCCTGGGTCGAGAACAGGTTCTCGCCGGTGGACAGCGCGCCGTCATAGGCTTCGGAAACGTCCGCGAGCGTCGCGTAGTCGAGCGGGTCGCACGGCTCCTCGAACCAGCGCAGCTTGTAGGGCGACAGCGCCCTGGCGTAGGTCAGCGCCTCGTCGCGGTTGAACTTGCAGTTGGCGTCGACCGCGAGCTCGCCGCGGTTGCCGACCACGGTCTGCACCGCCTCGACCCGGGCGCAGTCCTCGGCCACCGTCATGCCGCCGACCTTTATCTTCACCATGGTGTAGCCGGCATCGAGATGGCGGCGCATCTCGTCCTGCAAGTCTCCGGTGGTCTTGCCCGGCGCGTACCAGCCGCCGCCGACATAGCAGAACACCTTGTCCATCACCTTGCCGCCGTTGAAGCGCTCGGCGAGAACACGATGCAGCGGCTTGCCTTCGATCTTGGCCACGGCGTCCCAGACCGCGACCTCGATGGTGCCGATGCCGACCGAGCGCTCGCTGTGGCCGCCGGCCTTTTCGTTGCGCATCGTCACCGCGAGGATTTTCGCCGGATCGAGATTGTCACCGGCCTCGTTCAGCAGAGACTTCGGGTCGGCCTTGAGGATGCGCGGGATGAACCGGGCGCGCATCTGCGCGCCGCAGGCGTAGCGCCCGGTGGAGTTGAAGGCGAAGCCCGCGACGGGCTTTCCGTCACGGATGAC
>JAIESC010000182.1 GCA_019746355.1 Xanthobacteraceae bacterium
TCGTAGCCCGCATGGAGCGCAGCGGAATGCGGGAACATCCACCCGGATTTCGCTTCGCTCCATCCGGGCTACGCGCTGCACAATTCGGTTCGGGGATATTGCTACCGCCGCGCCTGCATGTGGCCGAGCACCGCTGCGGTCGGCCAGCAGTCGAGCTTCAGCCCGTTCGCCTTCTGATATGCGCCGAGCGCCGCGCGCGTCAGCATCCCGGCCTTGCCGTCGATCTTGTCGCTGTAGAGCCCGCGCGCGGTGAGCGTCTTCTGCATCGCCTCGACCTGCTCGGTGCGAAGCTGCGCGTTCTTGCTCCACGGCGTCTCGAACGGCCGGCCGTCGGCGATGCGGTCGCTGAGGTGGCCGACGAACAGCACGTAGAGGTCGGAGAAATTGTATTCCTTGATGACGAAGTAGTTCTTCGGCGTCAGGAACGCCGGGCCGTAGGTGCCTTCCGGCAAGAGCAGCGAGGACTCGTTGCGCTGCTCGCCGTCGGTCAGCCTTCGTCCGTAGGCCGGCACATAGCCGCGCTTGAGCCATTCGGAAATCGGCATCACATGCGCCGGCTGGGCAATGGTGCAGTCGACGTTGCCCGGCGCACGGACCTCGTAGGCCCAGCGCTCGCCGCGCACCCAGCCCTTGTTGGCGAGCTGCTTGGCCGCCGACGCCAGCGCGTCGGGGATCGAGGTCCAGATGTCGACCTTGCCGTCGCGGTCGAAGTCGACCGCGTGCTTGTAGTATTCCGACGGCAGAAACTGGGTCAGCCCCATCGCGCCGCCCCAAGAGCTGCGCATCCGCTCGCGCGGCACGCCGTCCTGCAGCATCTTCAGCGCCGCCAGAAGCTCGCCGCGGAACATGTCCTTGCGCCGTCCGGCATAGGCCTGGGTCGCGAGCACCCGCAGCGCGTCGTGGGGGAGCTTGTAGCCGCCATAGGCGGTCTCCCGGCCCCAGATCGCGAGGATGATCTGCGGCGGCACGCCGAACTGCTTTTCGATCGCATCGAGCGTCGCGCGGTGCGCGGCGAGCAGCTTCTTGCCCTCGGCGGCGAGCCGCGCGATCGAGCTTTCGCGCACGTAGTCGGCGGGGGTCTGCACGAACTCCGGCTGCTGCGGCGGCGGTCGTTCGGGACGCCCCGCGACGGCGAGGTCAGGTAACGACAGATCCGGCTCGAGCCCGCGCAGCGCCGCATCGAATGTCGCGCGAGAGACGCCGAGCCGCTGCGCCTCGGGCCAGAGCGATTGCAGAAACGCCTGGAACTGCGGATCGGCCGCCCTCGCCGCAGGTAGCATCACCAGCAGCAGACAGAAGACCGCGATCCAGCGTTTCAGCATCGGCTAGTGATGACTGACGTGTTTCTGTGCATAGACCGGCTGGCTCAGCCGCTCGACATAGGCGATGCCGATCGCCGACAGAATGAACAGGCCGTGGATGATCGCCTGCCACATCACGCCCTGCTCGGTGTACTTCGCGCCGTCCCTGCCGAGTTCGCCGGCATAGATAAACGTGCGCAGCAGGTGGATCGACGAGATGCCGATGATCGCCATCGCGAGCTTGATCTTGAGCACGCTGGCGTTGACGTGGCTCAGCCACTCTGGCTGGTCCGGATGCTTCTCGAGCTCGAGCCGCGACACGAAGGTCTCGTAGCCGCCGACGATCACCATGATCAGAAGGTTCGAGATCATCACCACGTCGATCAGGCCGAGCACCACCAGCATGATCTCATGCTCGGTGAAATTGAGCGTGTGCAGGACGAGGTGCCACAGCTCCTTGAGGAACAGCACCACATAGACACCCTGCGCGACGATCAGGCCGAGATAGAGCGGGACCTGCAGCCAGCGCGAGGCAAAGATCAGTTGCGGCAGTGGACGAAGCTCGGGCGCGCGCGGCGGCACTCTCGGTTCGTCTGCGGCCATCGACATGGATTGGTTCCCCTTGCTGGAGCGCCCGATTTATACGCGATTCGCGAATGGGCAATGACGCTGCGGCTTTCAGCCGCCGCGGCGCAGATAGGCCTCGGCCGCCGCGCGGACCTGCTTCGGCAGATCGCCGGAGCGCGACAGAATGACCAGCCGCGCCTCGGTTGTGGCGAGGCGGATTTTCAGCAGCGGCGCGTAACGGTCGGAGATGTAGAAGCCGAGCGCATCGTCGGCCGAGGGGAACTCGATCAGCACCACGCGCTCGGGAACGAAGTCGCCGGCGAGCGCCGTCACCGTCCCGCCCCGCGCCAGAAACCGCCCGTTGAAGCTCTTCACCACGCCGGGGACCGCCTCGGCGTAGGGCTTGAAGCGCTCCATGTCGCGCATGATGTGGCCGCCGAGCACGTAGGCCTGGCCGCTGCCGGGCTCCTCCAGCCCCTCCACCATGAAGGCGTTGGTGCCGGGACCGAGCGACGCGCGCAGCCCGGTCGTATCCACCGCATCATCCAAGCGCGCGATCAGCGGCGCGCCGAACGTCCACGGCTGCTCGAACGAGATCATTTCGCCGTCGGCGATCAGCCGGCAGCCGCCGGGAAGATGCCCGGCCACAGCCCTGCTCGCCACGAGATAGCGCATCGGCACTACCGGCTGAACTTCTTGTACTTGATCCGCTTCGGCATCACCGAGTCCTCGCCGAGCCGGCGCATCTTGTCCTTCTCGTAATCCTGGAAGTTGCCCTCGAACCACTCGACGTGGCTGTCGCCCTCGAACGCCAGGATGTGGGTCGCAATGCGGTCGAGGAACCAGCGGTCGTGGCTGATGATGACGGCGCAGCCGGCGAAATCCTCGAGCGCCTCCTCCAGCGCCCGCAAGGTATCGACGTCGAGGTCGTTGGTCGGTTCGTCGAGCAGCAGCACGTTGGCGCCCGACTTCAGCATCTTGGCGAGATGCACCCGGTTCCGTTCGCCGCCGGAAAGCTGGCCGACCTTCTTCTGCTGGTCCGCGCCCTTGAAGTTGAACGCCGAGACGTAGCCGCGCGAATTGACCTGCTGCTTGCCGAGCATCAGCTGGTCGAGCCCGTCGGAGATCTCCTGCCAGACGTTGTTGTTCGGGTTGAGCGAGTCGCGCGACTGGTCGACGTAGCCGAGTTGCACCGACTCTCCGACCTTGATGGTGCCGCTGTCGGGCTTGTCCTGTCCGGTGATCATGCGGAACAGCGTGGTCTTGCCCGCGCCGTTCGGCCCGATGATGCCGACAATGCCGCCGGCCGGCAGCTTGAAGGTCAGATCGTCGATCAAAAGGTTGTCGCCGAAGCCCTTCTTGAGGCCGGTGAACTCGACCACATTCTGGCCGAGCCGCTCGGCCACCGGAATGATGATCTGCGCGGTCTGGGTCTGCTTCTGCGACGCCTTGGCCAAGAGCTCCTCGTAGCGCTCGTAGCGCGCCTTGGACTTGGCCTGGCGGGCGCGCGGCGACGACGAGATCCACTCCTGCTCGCGCGCGAGCGTACGCTGGTGCGCCGCCTCCTCGCGGCCCTCCTGCTCGAGCCGCTTCTGCTTCTGGACGAGCCAGGACGAGTAGTTGCCCTCGTAGGGAATGCCGCGGCCGCGGTCGAGCTCGAGGATCCAGCCGGTGACGTTGTCGAGGAAGTAGCGGTCGTGGGTGACGATCAGGATCGCGCCGGGATAGTCGCGCAGGTGGCCTTCGAGCCAGTGCACCGACTCGGCGTCGAGGTGGTTGGTCGGCTCGTCGAGCAGGAGCAGGTCGGGCTGGTCGAGCAGCAGCCGGCAGAGCGCGACGCGGCGGCGCTCGCCGCCGGAGAGCTTGGTGACGTCCGCGTCATCCGGCGGGCAGCGCAGCGCGTCCATCGCCAGGTCCACCTGGGAGTCGAGCTCCCAGAGGTTCTTGCTGTCGATCTCGTCCTGAAGCTTCGCCATCTCGTCGGCGGTCTCGTCCGAGTAGTTGGCGGCGATCTCGTTGTAGCGGTCGAGCAGCGCCTTCTTGGCGGCGACGCCCTGCATCACGTTCTCGCGGACGCTCAGGCCCTCATCGAGATGCGGTTCCTGTTCCAGGTAGCCGACACGGGCCCCGTCCGCGACCCAGCCCTCACCGACGAAGTCCTTGTCGATGCCGGCCATGATCCGCAGCAGCGTCGACTTGCCCGAGCCGTTGACGCCGAGCACCCCGATCTTGGCGTCGGGGTAGAACGAGAGGTGAATGTTTTCGAGAACTTTGCGGTTGCCGGGGTAAGTCTTGGTCAACCCCTGCATATGGTAGATGAATTGGCGGCCGTTCATTGCTGGCTTCGTTTCCGAAAATTTGAGGATTTTGCGGGAGATTGGCCGCTGATTTAGCGACCGTTCCGGCTTCCGGCAAGCCGCGATGGAACCTGATCCGGCTGTGAACCTCCGCCCCGTCGCCGCCGACCAATGGGCAAGTTGAAGCCAACAACCAAGAACAGCGGAACGGCGTCATGTTCAGCCTGATCAAACTGGGAAAGACCCTGCTGCGATCCCTGACCAACACTTACCGCCCGGAACGGCACTATATGCGCGGTCCCGGCCCCAAGTGGCGGGCCAAGCACGGCCAGGCGTAAGGCCGGCTCCAACGGGCCGAGGCTGAACAGCCCGGCCCTTTGGCTCCCCGAGGAGCCCTCCCCGGCCAGATCGCCCTGGCCTCCTATCCCCAACCTTTCTAGTCTCGCCCCCGGAAAACGGGGGTCGGATGGCCGACACGCTCAAGGTCGCGCTGGTCTCGCGCACGGTGTTCTACGCGCCGGTCTGGGTTGCCGAGCGGAAGGGCTACTTCAAGGACGAAGGCGTCGAGCCGCGCCTCGAGATCTTCGACAATGCCGAGAAGATCAACGCGGTGATGCGCTCGGGCGAGGCGCAGATCGCCATCGCCAGCGTCGAGGCGCTGGTCGCCGACGCGTTCAAGGGCGGCCAATTCCGCATCGTCGCGAGCGTCGCGCAGAAGCCGCCGCATTTCATCATCGCCCGGCCGCACATCAAGACCGTGAACGACTTGAAGGGCGCGCGCTTCGGCGTGCTGTCGCTGCACGAGGGCACGACCTATTTCGTGCAGGACATCGAGAAGGCGCTGGGCTGGACGCGCGGCGACATCGTCATCGACGCGGTCGGCGGCGCGCCGACCCGCTGGAAGCTCCTGCGCGAGGGCAAGATCGACGCCGGCCTGCAGCCGTTTCCGCTGAGCTACGAGTCGGAGGACGCGGGCTTCAGCAATCTCGGCCGCATCGCGACCTATGTGCCGGACTATGAGTTCACCGCGGCGTTCCTCGATCCGGCCTGGGCCGCGAGCCACCGCCAGGCCGTAACCGGCTTCCTCCGCGCGCTCGTCCGCGGCCAGGCGGCGATGGCCGCCGAGCCGGACTTTGCCGCCGACGTGCTGGTCAAGGAGCTTGGCACCACGCTTCCCTACGCGCGCCGCGCCATCGCCGATGCGCTGAACTTCAAGCTGATGCCCGCGGGGCTCGCCGCGTCCGAGACCGGCATGCGGCGCGTGTTCACGACGCTGCAGGGCGCGGGGCTGGTGCCGAGCGATGCCGCGTTCGACATGACCCGCTTCGTCGATCCAAGCTATCTCGCGGCGGCGCGATGACGCCCGCTTGGCCGGCGACGCTTGGCCGGCTGGGTTTTGCCGAGAAGAGGGCTGAAGAATTTCGATGCCGCGAGCATCCAGCCGGATCGCTCGGAATCGCCGTTGTTCGGCACGGCGGCCAATGCACCGGATGACGCAAGGTCGTACAGCCGGGAGAGCCGTTCGTTCGCAGCCTGATTGCAATGCATGCAACGTCGCGTGGTGAAATAGATCTCGCGCTCGGCCAATGAAATCGGATGCCCGCACTCGCAAGTCCAGCCGGTCTCGCTGACGGAGTGCGCCCAGGCCTTTTGCCGGACCTCGCGTTGATGATTTTCTTCGAGGCGCGCCAGCCGGACATAGCTCTGGGCGAGCCCCTCGAACACCGCCCTGCTGATTGCGCTGTCTTCGCTTTGCGACTTGGCTCTCAACTCCTCCGCCTTGGCGCGATAGTGATCCAATGAAGACATGCCGAGCCCCCGCCTGCTTGTGATGCATCCCGTTCGAACGTGTCGCCGGCGAATATTGCGGCATTTGAGTTGGGCATTTGGAGGTCGAATTGATGTTGGGAGAATGATGAAACTTCAAACTGATGGGGCAGGCATCGGCGGCATGGGCGCGCGCGGGTATCGCGGAACGGTAGCCGTTTACTATTGGCACCAAGGGCGCATGCCGGCCGTCGCGCGAAATATCCGCTTTTTGCGGGAAAAGGCCGGCCTCTTGGTCCGGTCAGCAACCTTGTGCGAGCGCCTCCGGCACAGGCTTCAACGACAATCGCCCTTTGTAACCTCGACCGTTTCGATCGGATTGCGTCTGCGGTCCACATAGTCGGCCTGATAGGCCGAAATCACGTTGGCGTGCAGCGCTTTGCGCAGTCGCTTGCACACGTCCTCGACAGCATCATGGTGAAGCGCCCTTCGGGTCTTGTCGCTCACCTCGCCCGCGTCCAGGTCCATGACGAAGCGTGACCAATAGATCTTTCCTGCCAACCCGACCGCGACAAGCTTGGTGTGATCGTTCACGTCGAGGGGAAGCGTGGCCCTGACCCAAATGATTCCGCGGATCAGATTCTCTCGCGGCGAGATCGTTTCTTCTTCACCATCCGGAATGTGAGCCTCTGCGTGATTGCCGACCGCGGGATCGGGCCACCAGATCACCTTGCCCATACCAAGCGTAAGGGTGAGGGCCGTAACAATGCTCAGCAGCGCAAAAAATCTTTGCATAGGTCGCGCCCTCAATCGTGCCAACGAGCGACAGACCAAATCAAACCACGTCATTGTATTGGGTTTTGGCGAAAAGCGAACCGATACATTTGGCGGTTGTGTGGGGAACAGAAACGCGGAACAGCTCCTGGTCACCAATGAATATCTTTCATTATCAATATGTTGCCTGGCAGAAGGCCGCATAAACCGGTGGCCTCGTGCCCTTGTGCGAGCGCGTCCGGCACGACACACTCCGCCCGGTTTTTATCCCAGGAGTGTTGCAATGGCCCTTCGCTGCGCGATTCTCGACGACTATCAGAACGTGGCCCTCAGGCTTGCCGACTGGTCGAAGATCACCAAGGACGTCGAGATCAAGGTGTACACCGACGCGGTGCGCCGCACCGACGCCGACACCGTCCGCGACTGCAAGGACTGCGAGATCGTCGTGATGATGCGCGAACGGACGCGCTTTCCGCGCGCCGTGATCGAAGGGCTGCCCAAGCTCAAGCTCCTGATCACCACCGGGGCGTACAACGCCTCGATCGACATGAAGGCCTGCCAGGAGCGCGGCATCACGGTCTGCGGCACCACCAGCCACGGCAATCCCACGACCGGCATCGCCTTCGGGCTGATGCTGGAGCTGACGCGCCGGATCGGCTGGGAGAACGCACGGATGAAGGCCGGCGAGCACTGGCAGCTCACGCTCGGCATGGACATCGAGGGCAAGACGCTGGGGCTGCTGGGCCTCGGCAAGCTCGGCGCGCGGGCCGCCGGTGTCGGCAAGGCGTTTGGCATGAAGGTCATCGCCTGGAGCCAGAACCTCACCCCCGAGCGCTGCAAGGAGGTCGGCGTCGATTACGTGTCGAAGGACGACCTGTTCAAGAACTCCGAATTCCTGTCGATCCACGTGCAGCTCGGCGAGCGCAACCGCGGCCTCGTCACCGCCCGCGAGCTCGGCCTGATGAAGAAGACGGCCTACCTGATCAACACCTCCCGCGGGCCGATCGTCGTCGAAAGCGCACTCCTCGAAGCTCTGAAGAACAAGCAGATCGCGGGCGCGGGCCTCGACGTGTTCGACGTCGAGCCGCTGCCGACCGACCATCCCTTCCGCAAGCTCGACAACGTCGTGCTGACCCCGCATCTCGGCTACGTCAGCCAGCAGAATTACGAGCGCTACTATCCGGACATCGTCGAGAACATCCGCGGCTTCCTCGACGGCAAGCCGGTGCGGGTGATCGCCCGCAAATAACCCGCTGTGTTAGAGTTCAAACGCAAAAGCCCGAAAGGGCGTCCAAGGAGCACTACGCCAATGTCGAGCTACAAGCTGGTTACCTATCAATCGGAAAAAGGCCCCCGCGCCGGCATCGTGGTGGACGACAAGCTGTTCGATGCCGCGGCGCTGACGCGCAAGGCGGCCTATGCCAGCATGCTCGACATCCTCAACGACTGGGCGTCGGCGAAGGGCACGCTGAAGAAGGCCGCGGCGGCTGCCGCGAAAAGCAAGCTCAAGAGCAAGCCGGTCGGCAAGGCGAAGCTGCTGCCGCCGGTGATGTTCCCGTCCGCGATCTACTGCGCCGGCGCGAACTACACTGACCACATGATGGAGATGGCGAAGCTGCAGGGCATCCCGCCTGCGCCGGATCCGCACGAGGTGGGCTTGAAGCCCTGGCACTTCATCAAGGCATCGCGCACCGTGGTCGGCGACAAGGCCACGGTGAAACTGCCCAAGGCGTCGCAGGCGATCGACTGGGAGGCCGAATTGGGCGCGGTAATCGGAAAGAAGGCCAAGGACGTGCCGCTGGAGAAGGCGCTCGACTACGTGGCGGGCTACACCGTCGCCAACGAGCTGTCGGCGCGCGACCTCGGCCGCCGCGCGCAGCTTCCGGACTCGACGCCGTTCAAATGGGACTGGGTCGGCCAGAAGTGCTTCGACGACGCCTGCCCGATCGGCCCGTGGATCGTGCCGGCGAGCGAGATCAATGACCCGCAGAAGCTCGGCATCAAGCTCTGGGTCAATGACGTGATCAAGCAGGACTCCAACACCAGCGACATGATCTTCAATCTCGCCGAGCAGCTGTCGCATCTGTCCTCGCGCATCACGCTCTATCCGGGCGACATCATCCTCACCGGCACGCCCGCGGGCGTGGGCGCGGCGCGGCGCGAGTTCCTCAAGGCCGGCGACACCACAAAGGTGTGGGTGGAGAACGTCGGCACGCTGACCAACAAGATGGCGTGATGCCACGCGCGACGCCCGCCGCACCCGCGGCGGGCGTATCCGCTCAGCCCCGGCAACAGGAGGCGGCCGTCGCATCGCCGGCGCGCTCGGCCTGCATCGGCGGACACCGCACCGAACCGTACGAGCAGAACACGCAGCAGTCGCCCGCTTTCGGGCGCAGCCGCATTCCGCAACCCGTGCACTCATAGAAAAACCGGCAGGCATCCGTCGGCATGATTTCGGCCTTTGCCGTTGCGCAGTGCGGGCAGGTGATGATGGATTCGAGGATCATGATCGTCATGGCCGCAGCGTGCATCCTGCAGCGACCTCAGGATCAATAGGACGGATTGATGCGGGCAATCACGAATTCGCGAGCCGAAGGCTTGCTGATCGGCACGCTCTTGATGACGCGCGCGACCAAGGTCGGGCCAGGACAATTCGCAGGGTTGATTTCCGCACGAGCCTGCGGCTAACTCGCAATCAGAAAATTGTTTCGGGGGCGAAACATGCGTCGGTTCCGGCTCGCTTTCGCAATTCTCTTCGTACTGTCCGGTCCGCTTTTCGCGCAGGACAACTGGCCGGCCAAACCGATCAAGGTCGTCGTCCCGCTCACGGCCGGCAGCGCCACCGACGTGATGGCGCGCATCGTCTTCGACCAGGTGTCGCAGCAGGTCGGCCAGCCGGTCGTCATCGAGAATCGGCCCGGCGCGGGCAACTCGATCGGCATGAACGCGGTCGCCAAGGCCGATCCCGACGGCTACACGATCCTCGCCAACTCGTCGTCGCACACCGTGAGCCCCGCGGTGCGCGCGACCATGCCGCTCGACACCGCCAACGATCTTTCGGCGATCATCCCGCTCGGCAACATGCCGGTGGTGATCCTGTTCAACCCGAAGAAGGGCTATAAGAAGCTCAGCGACTTCGTCGAATGGGCCAAGGCCAATCCGGGCAAGGCCAACTACTCGTCGGCCGGCGCGGGCAACTCCTCGCATCTCAACGGCGAACTGTTCCGGCTTGCCGGCGGCTTCGAGGCGGTGCACCTGCCGTTCAAGGGCGCGCCGGAGGCGATGACCGAGGTGATCGCCGGGCGCTCGGACTTCTACTTCTCGCCGCTGGTCAACGCGCTGCCGCTGCTCAAGGACGGCCAGTTGCAGGCGCTGGCGGTCAGCAACTCGGCGCGCGCCTCGGCGCTGCCTGACGTTCCGACCGTCGCCGAGGCCGGCTATCCGAAGTCGGAGTACAATTTCTGGGCCGGCGTGTTCCTGCCGTTGAAGACGCCCGCGCCGATCAAGCAGCGGCTCTACACCGAGATCGTCAAGGCGCTCGACGCACCGGTGGTGCGCGATAAGCTGAAAAACCTCGGGGCCGATCCGTTCAAGCTCACCTCGGCGGAGTTCGACGCACAGGTGCGCAAGGAGATCGAGACCAACACGCAGATCGCGCGCGCCGCCAACATCAAGGTGGAGTGAACGCAAAATTTCGACCGGCGGACAACGCCGGCGAAAAAACCGGGAGGACGTCATGCCGCGCCTGATTGTTGCGCTCGGATGGCTCGTGCTCGCGAGCATGGGCGTTTCCGCGCAGAGCTATCCGACGAAACCGATCCGCGTGATCGTGCCGTTCTCGGCGGGAAGCGGCACCGACATCGTCGCCCGCACCGTGATGGAGCAGGTGTCGCAGCAGCTCGGCCAGCCGATCGTGGTCGAGAACCGGGTCGGCGCGGGCGGCACGCTCGGCATCGGCGCGGTCGCCAAGGCCGAGCCCGACGGCTACACGCTGCTGATCCAGTCGACGTCGTTCGCGGTGGTCGCGACCACCTATTCCAACCCGGGCTACGACTCGCGCAAGGACTTTGCCGGTATCACCGCGCTGGTCAGCCTGCCGAACGTCCTGGTGGTGCAGCCGAACAAGTACAAGGCGCTGAAGGACCTGGTCGACGCGGCCAAGACCAATCCCGGCAAGATGAACTACGCCTCGGCGGGCGCGGGCAGCGCGGCGCATCTCAACGGCGAGCGCTTTCGCATGGCGACCGGCACCCAGATCCAGCACATTCCCTACAAGGGCGGTCCGGAGGGCCTCGCCGCGGTGATGTCCGGCGACTGCGATTTCTATTTCATCCCGCTGCCCGCCGCGCGCGGGCTCGTCGCCGGCGGCAAGCTTGCGATCCTCGCGGTGTCGGGCTCGGCGCGGTCGGCGCAGCTTCCGGATATTCCGACCACGGTCGAGGCCGGCTTTCCCAATTCGGAATACGACTTCTGGGTCGGCTTCTGGGCCCCGAAGGGCACGCCGCAGGCGGTTGTCGAGAAGCTCAACGCCGAGACCGTCAAGGCGCTGCAGAATCCTGCGACCAAGGCCAAGCTTGCCGCAAGCGGCGGCGATCCGCTGCCGATGAAACCCGCGGAGTTCGACAACTTCGTCGGCAAGGAGATCGACGTCAACGCCACGCTGGTGAAGGCGTCAGGTGTGCAGATCAATTGACGCGAGCAACATCGCGGAATTGATTTTGCAGCACTGGACACAAATTCCGAACTGCCGGTTTAGGTGGATCAGCGGTCATTGCTTCCTGACCCCGGCCGCGTCGGCGGCCGCGGTCCATTTCTTCAATTCGGCCGCCACATAACGCGTGAAGTCGTCCGGCGTGCCGCCGAGCGGCTCATAGCCCATCTTGTCGAGCGCGCCGCGCAGCGCCTCGGACTTGAGCCCGTCGTTGATCGCCCCCGCCAGCTTGTCGAGGATGTCGGCAGGGGTGCCGGCCGGGGCCATCAGGCCGAACCAGATGCTGGCGTCGAGCTCCGGCAGGCCGACCTCGGCGACGGTCGGAATGTCCGGCAGCACGGCCGAGCGCTTCGGCGCAGCCCAGGCCAGCGCCTTGAGCGTGCCCGCCTTGATGTGCGGCAGCACCACCGACACCGCCGAGAACATGATCTGGGTGCGGCCCGCGAGCAGATCGGTGACCGCGGGCGAGCTGCCTTGATAGGGCACGTGCACGAGCTCGACCCCTGCCCGCACGTTCATCAGCGCGCCGGCAAGATGCGGCGTGGTGGCGACGCCCGACGACGCATAGTTCAGCTGGCCGGGCTTCGACTTCGCCAGCGCAATCAGGTCGCCGACGCTGTTCGCGCCGGTCGACGGATGCACCACCAGCACGGTCGGCACCGTGGCGATGAGCGCGATCGGCGCAAAGTCCTTGCCGAAATCGAACGACAGGTTCGACGACACCGCGGCGTTCACCACGTTCGCGACCGTGCCGAGGAACAGCGTGGTGCCGTCCTTCGGCGCGCGGGCGGCGTATTCGGTCGCGATGTTGCTCGACGCGCCGGGCCGGTTCTCGACCACGAACTGCTGGCCGAGCGTGCCGGCGAGATGCGTGGCGAGCGCGCGCGAGACGAGATCGCCCGCGGCCCCTGCCGGAAAGCCGACGACGATCCGCACCGGCCGGTCCGGATAACCTTGCGCCGCAGCCGTGGGCGCGCCGGGCGCAAGCGCGAGCGCCGCCGCGAGCAGCGCCAGCCACCCCAGGTCCCGCCCCATGTCCCGCCTCACTTCTTCAGTCCCGCGGCCACCGCCAGGTCGGCCCAGCGCTTCACCTCGCTCGCCATGTGGCGCGAATACTCGTCCGGCCCGCCAGGCATCGGATCGACCCCCTGCGGGGCCCAGGCGGCGATCACCTCCGGCGATTTCAACGCCTCCTGCGCTGCGCGGGAAAGCTTGCCGAGCGCGTCGGACGGCGCGCCCGCGGGGGCCGCGAGCCCGAACCAGATCGAGGTGACGAAGCCCGGCATGCCGGCCTCGATCATGGTCGGCACCTCCGGCAGGATCGATGCGCGCTTCGCGGTCGAGGAGGCCAGCACCTTGAGCTGGCCGGACTTCACCAGCGAGATCACCGCAGTCGCGGGCGAGAACATCACCTGCACCCGGCCGGCGAGCAGGTCGGTCGCGGCCTGCGGACTCCCTTGGTAAGGCACGTGCACGAGCTTGGTGCCGGTGTTGTGCATGAACAGCTCGCCGGACATGTGCGGCGCGCTGCCGATGCCGGTCGAGGCGTAGGTAAGCTCGCCGGGCTTGGATTTCGCCAGCGCGATCAGCTCCTGCACGCTGTTCACGCCGACCGACGGGTGCACCACCAGGATCACCGCAACCTCGTTGACCAAGCCGACCGGCGCGAAGTCCTTGATGATGTCGAACGACAGGTTCGACGTCATCGCCGCGTTGTTGGCGTTGACCGAGCCCGGCAGGAACAGCGTGTAGCCGTCCTTCGGCGCGCGGGCGACGTATTCCGCCGCGAGGTTGGAGGCGGCTCCCGGCTTGTTCTCGATCACGAACTGCTGGCCAAGGATCTGGCCCATGCGGTTGCCCAGCACGCGCGCGGTGATGTCGGCGACCGAGCCCGCGGTGAACCCGACCGCGAGCCGCACCGGCTTGTTCGGGTAGTCCTGCGCGCCGCACGGAGCCGCAGCGACCGCGAGCGCCGCGACGAGAGCCCATTTCAATCCACGCACGTCCGTCCTCCCTGCCCGTCTATGTCCTGATCCTATTTTCGGATCCCTGCGTCGTTGACGACACCGGCCCATTTCTTCAATTCCGCGTCGATGAAGCGCGCGAACTCCTCGGGCGAGCCGCCGAGCGGATCGACGCCCTGCACGCGGAGCAGCGACAGCACCTCGGGCGATTTCACCGCCTCGTTGGCCGCGCGCGACAGCTTGCCGACGATCTCGGCCGAAGTGCCCGCCGGCGCAAGGATCCCCATCCAGATGCCGGCGGAATAGCCCGGCACGCCGGACTCGGCCATGGTTGGCACCTCGGGCGCGATCGCCGCCCGCGTCGGCTGGGTCACCGCCAGTGCCTTGAGCTTGCCGGCCTGGACATTGGACCACACGGTCGCGGCCGGGCCGAACATCAGCGGCACCCGGCCGGCGAGCACGTCATTCATGCTCTGCGCGCTGCCCGGATAGGGAATCTGCGTGAGCTTGATGCCCGTGGTGCTGCTGAGCAGCACACCGGACAGGTGGCTCATCGTGCCCGCGCCCGAGGAGGCATATTGCAGCCCGTCGGGCGTGGCCCTGGCGAGCGCAATCATCTCCTGGACGCTGTTGGCGGGCAGCGATGGATGCGCCACCAGGATTTGCGGCGCGTTGGCGATCGCCATGATCGGCGCGAAGTCCTTGCCGAAATCGAAGCTGAGCGTGTTGACGGCCGGATTGATGGTCTGCGCCACCGTGCACATCAAGAGCGTGTAGCCGTCCTTGGGGGCGCGGGCGACGAATTCGGCCCCAAGGCTCGAGCCCGCGCCGGGGCGGTTCTCGATGACGATCTGCTGGCCGATGTTCTGGCTCATGCGCGTCGCCATGGCGCGGGCGATCACGTCGGCGACCGCACCCGGCGCGAAGCCGACGACCAGGCGCACCGGCCGTGTCGGGTAGTCGTCGGCGGGCGCCATGGTTCCGGCGGAGACCCCGACAAGCGCAAGCAGCAGCGCGACCGCGGCGCCCTTTAAGCCCCGCATTCCATCCTCCCGTATCCCGCATCTTTCGCGCGGGTCGGGCGATCATAAACAATCCGTTAAGTATTGCGTAGTCGCCCTCCCATTAAGGCCGGTGCAACTTTGTCCCGGCATTCTGGCCACTGCACTCACCGATTTGGGAAGTCATGGCTGACGCAACACTCGCGCTGGCAAATCAATACGGTTGGCTGACGGCTGCCTTCGGCCTCGTCCTGATCGGCGTCGCGCTCTGGCGGTGCGCGAAGCTGCGGCGCATGAACAGCCAGCTTCAGACCGCGCTCAACAACATGTCGGCCGGGCTGTGCATGTGGTCGCCGAGCGGCCATCTAATCATCTGCAACGAGCGCTATGTGCAGATGTACAACCTGTCGCCGGAGGTGACGCGGCCGGGCGCGACGCTCCGCGAGCTGCTCGAGCACCGAACGAAAATGGGCAATTTCTCGGGCGACATCGACCAGTACATCGCCGACGTGCTGAGCAGCATCGCCAAGGGCAAGACCGTGACCAGCGTGCGCGAGCACGAGGGCCGGTTCATTGCACTCGCCAACCGGCCGATGCCGGGCGGCGGCTGGGTCGCGACCCACGAGGACGTGACCGAGCAGCGTCAGGCCGAGATGAACCACAGCTCGATGCTCGCAGCCGAAAGCCGTCGCGCCGAGATCGAGGAAGCCGTCGAGGGCTTCCGCGCGCGCGTCGAAAACGTACTGAAAAGCGTCGGCGACAGCGCCGCCTCGATGGAGACGACCGCGGTCGGCCTGCTGAAGTCGTCGGAGCAGACGTCGCAGCGGGCCGAGAGCGCGGTTCGCTCCTCCAATGACGCCTCGGCCAACGTGGCGATCGCGGCGACCGCCGCCTCCGAGCTTTCCGCCTCGATCGGCGAGATCAGCGAGCAGCTCACGCGCACCACCGACGTGGTGCGCGCCTCGGTCAACGAGGCCGAGACCACCAACGCGCAGATCGCGGGGCTCGCCGCGGCGGCGCAGAAGATCGGCGACGTGGTCGAGTTGATCAGCGACATTGCCGGCCAGACCAACCTGCTTGCGCTCAACGCCACCATCGAGGCGGCGCGCGCGGGCGACGCCGGCCGCGGCTTCGCGGTCGTCGCGTCGGAGGTCAAGTCGCTCGCGGTGCAGACCGCAAAAGCGACCGAGGACATCGCCGCGCAGATTCTCGCCGTCCAGGGCTCGACGGCGGGCGCGGTCGAGGCGATCCGCAGCATCGGCGGACGCATGAAGGAGATCAGCGCCTACACGTCGGCCGTGGCGGCGGCGATCGAGCAGCAGAACTCGGCAACCGGCGAGATCTCGCAGAACGTCGAGGGCGCGGCGCGGGGCACGCACACGGTGGTGTCCGCGCTCAACGACGTGGCGGGGGCGGCGACTGCGACGCGCAGCTCCGCCGAAACGGTGCTGTCGGTGTCCCGCTCGGTCGAAGCCGCGGTGACGAAGCTCCGCGCCGAGGTCGAGGCGTTTCTCGCCAAGGTGGCGGCGTAAAGCTCGATCGCGGCGAATGCGTGCGCCCGTTGCGTGTGGGGCTGCCACAAGCCGGTTTGAAAGACGCCGTTGGGAAGCCCGCAGCGGGCCCTCGCCCAGGCTCAGCACATTGGGGGCGACAGTCCAGTAAATCGAAAATTACGGACTAAAACGGCATATTATTCGAATTTTACGGACATTTGGCCTTTCAAAGCGCTTCGTGCCGGTCAGGCGCATGTCATCATCCCCACCGTCTTCCGCGACGACTACATCAACGGAATGCGGTCGCTCACGCGAAGGGCCGACCCCGCGCCGATCACGCGGGCCTGCCTGCGAGCCCAGGAAATCAGCGCCGCGATCCAGATAGCCACCGCCGACGAGGCGATCGAAGCATGGGCGAAAGTCAATGCGTTCATGCGGCCGGGTCCAAACGCGCGTCTGGAGAAATACGATCCCGCGACGGAAATCGAATGGCGCGGAGAGATGCCCGCGCCGAAAACATACTGGGAAGCGGAGGACAATCCGCAGACCGTCATACCCACCGGCTCATTCGGCGGTTAGGCGCGTCTCCCGTCCCGCGCGTCTGACCGGCCCGCCGCCATAGCGCGTCGAAGACGCGCGTGAACGCGCTTGTGGCGGCGTCCTGGAATGACCGCGATGAGTATCCACAATGCGGCAAACGCGTGGGGCCCAGGCTGGATTTTGCGGCCAAAGGCGGCTTCACTGCGCCCGGACAAGAGAAACGCGGGCGGCTCAAGGAAGCAAAAACGTGCCAAAAAACATCCCCCTCACCCTCGCCTGCGGCAACTACGAGATCGTGCGCTCGCTGCTCGATGGCACGGTTGCGCCGGATGGCATCGACCTCACCATCCTGACCGACATGGACTCCACGACGCGGCATTGGCGCTTCCTGCGCGAGGGCCAGTTCGACGTGGCCGAGACCTCGTGCTCGTCCTACATCGTCGCGCGCGACAAGGGCATGCCGATCACCGCGATCCCGGTGTTCCTGCATCGAAGGTTCCGGCACGGCTTCGTGTTCATCAACACGACCAAGGGCATCAAGAAACCGACTGACCTGATCGGCAAGAAGATCGGCATCAAGTCGTTTCTCGTCACCGCGATCCACTGGATGCGCGGCATCCTCGAGCATGAATACGGCGTCTCGCACAAGGCGGTCGAGTGGGTCGCCGAGCTCGACGAGGACGTCGACTTCACCCCGCCGCCGGACCTGAAGATCACGCGGCTGCCGCACAACAAGTCGGTCGAGGACATGCTCGCCGAAGGCGAGGTCGACGCGCTGATCCACTCCGACATCATCAAGCCGATGGAAGCCGGCGACCCGCGGGTCGGGCGGCTGTGGCCGGACTACAAGGCCGAGGAGATGCGGTTCTACAAGAAGACGCAGATCTTCCCGATCATGCACGTGATGGGCATCCGCCAGGAGATCGTCGACCGCCACCCCTGGGTGCCGGTCAACCTGTTCCACGCCTTCGAGCGGTCGAAGGCCATCGCCATGCGGCGCATGGAGAACCCGCGCATCGTCCCGCTCGCCTGGTATCTCGAGGCCTGGAACGAGCAGCAGGAGGTGCTCGGCCACGACCCGTGGGAATACGGTCTCGGCGACAAGAACCGCCACACGATGGAAACGATCGCCGGCTATTCCCACGAACAGGGCCTGACCAAGCGCCGCTGGACCTGCGACGATCTTTTCACCAGCGTTTTCCAAGGAAGAAAGCGCGGCGACGAATTCCGCATTTGACGGGCCGTGAAACCCCGCATAGGACCTGAGATCGACAGGGGTGGTGGACCACGATGACCCAGGGCCTCGGATTTACGGACCGCAAGGTGATGGCCGAGCTGACGGCCAAGATGCTGCTCGAGGTGGAGGCCGTCCGCTTCATGGACGACAAGCCGTTCATCTTCACGTCGGGCTGGGCGAGCCCGGTCTACACCGACTGCCGGCGGCTGATCTCGTTCCCACGCGTGCGCCAGACGCTGATCGACTTCGGCGCCGCGACCGTGTTCCGCGACGTGGGCTTCGAGCAGTTCGACACGGTGGTGGGCGGTGAGACCGCGGGCATACCCTTCGCGGCCTGGATGGCGGACCGGATGATGCTGCCGATGCAGTATGTGCGAAAGAAGCCCAAAGGCTTCGGCCGCAATGCGCAGATCGAGGGGCACCTCGAGCCCGGCCAGCGCGTGCTGCTGGTCGAGGACCTCACCACGGACGGCCGCAGCAAGGTCAACTTCTGCAACGCGTTGCGCGCGGCGGGGGCGACCGTCGAGCATATCTTCGTGATCTTCTTCTACGGCATCTATCCGGAGAGCGAGAAGATCCTCCGCGACCTCAACATCAAGCTGCATCACCTGTGCACCTGGTGGGACGTGCTGGCGTTTGCCAAGACCTGCGGCCAGTTCGACCCGATCAAGCTGCAGGAGATCGAGAAGTTCCTGCACGATCCCGCCGGATGGTCGACGGCGCATGGCGGCGTGTCGCAGGCGGCCGCCGAGTAACCTCACACAGTCACGAGTAACGTTGAGCCAATGGAATTCGACAATTCATTCGAGGTGCCGCTGCCGCCGGATGAGGCCTGGCCGGTGCTGATGAACGTCCAGGGCATCGCGCCGTGCATGCCGGGCGCGCAGCTCACCGAGGTGGTCGACGACAAGACCTACAAGGGCAATATCGGCGTGCGGCTTGGACCGGTGGCGCTGACCTTTGCCGGCACGGTGGTGTTCGAGGAGATCGACAACGCCGGCTATTCGGCGCGGGTGCGCGCCCAGGGCAACGACGCCAAGGGCCGCGGCTCGGCGCAGGCCAAGGCGACGTTCCGGCTGGAGCCTTCGGCCACGGGCTCCAAAGTGCTGGTGCACACTGACCTCTCGCTCTCGGGCGCGGTCGCGCAATACGGCCGCGGCGTCGGCATGATCCAGGCCACGGCCTCGGCGCTGATGAACCAGTTCGCCAACAACCTGAAGAAACAGTTGGCCGATCCTTCGGCGGCGCAGGCGGCTAAGCCGATCTCCGCGGGCAAGCTCGCGGGCCAGGTGGCATGGACCGCCATCAAGGACAAGCTCGGCGGGAAATCCGACGGATGACCGGCTCTGCCGACAACGATCCAGTGATCCTGGTCGATGCCGATGACGTTCAGGTCGGCACCGCGGGCAAGCTCGACGCCCACCAGCGCGGCTTGAAGCACCGCGCGATCTCGGTGCTCATTCGCAACTCGCAAAACGAATTCCTGCTGCAGCGGCGCAATCCGGCGAAGTACCACTCCGGCGGACTTTGGACCAATGCCTGCTGCAGCCATCCGCTGCCGGGCGAGGCCGTGGCGGACGCGGCGCGGCGGCGGCTTTCGCAGGAGATGGGCTTCGCCTGCGCGATCGAGCCGCTGTTCGTCTACCAGTACAACGAGCCGGTGCCCGGCGGGCTGATTGAGAACGAGGTCGTGCACGTGTTCGGCGGCCGGCACGACGGCGCGATCAAGCCCGATCCCGCCGAGGTCGGCGAGTGGAAGTGGATCGGCTATCCGGCGCTGATCGCCGACATGAAGGCGCGGCCGGAGGCGTATACGGTCTGGTTCCGGCACTATGTCGCCAAGCACGGCGACATGCTGGCCCGGTGGATGACCGGGCATTGAGCCCGATAGGCATTTTTCGGCGAGCACACTCTCACGCCGCCATCCTGAGGTGCCCGCCGTAGGCGGGCCTCGAAGGATACGGCCCCAGTCGGCGCAACATCCGGGCGTCGCCCTTCGAGGGCCGCGCCATAGCGCGTCGAAGACGCGCGTAAACGCGCTACCGGCGCGGCCGCCTCAGGGTGACGGGCAGAGAGCGCCCGAGCCGAGCCACGATGCGGCGCGTGGCTCTACATCACCTCAAAAATCTTCCGCTCGGTCTTGTGGATGCGGTCGGTGCTGTTGCCGGCGACGATGTAGTTGTCGCAGACCATCACGAACAGGTTCGGTGTCTCGAAGCCCGGATGCACCGCAAGGCACATGCCCGGCTCGATCTGCATCGGCTCGTCCACGCGGATGAGCGGGCGCTCGACCATGTCGTAGCCCTGGCCGTGGCTGTAGAGCCGCAACTCCGGCGGCAGCCCCCTCGCCTTCATGAACTCGTCGTGCTGCCGCGCGATCTCGCGGCATGACGCGCCGGGCTTGAGCAGGCTTGCCGAATAATCCTGCGCCTCGACCGTCTGCGCGAAGCTGTCCTTCAGCTCCTGCGACGCCTTCCCCAGCACGATGGTGCGGCCGACCTCGGTGAAGTAACCGCCCGGGCCGTTCACCTCGACCAGGAAGGTCATGTGATCGCCCTTCTGCAGCACGCGGTCCTGGAAGTGCCGGCCCATCAGGAGCGACGGCTTGCCGACCGGATTCGACGCGCCGAGGTAGATCCCTTGAGACGAGCCTTGGGTCCAGCCGTAACCATAGGCCATGGCGGTGACGTCGACGTCGCGCATGCCGGGCTTGATCTCCTTCACCACCTTATCGAACACCTTGTCCTGCATCTCGGCCGAGCGGCGCAGCAGCTCCAGCTCCTCCGGCCCCTTGATCGCGATCAGCCGGTCGATCTGCTCGGTGATGTCGATGACCTTCAGCCCCTCGAAGCCTTCGAGGATGCCGTTCACCAGCTTGTGCGGCATGGTCTCCGGCAGCACGAAGCCGATGGTCTTGTAGCCGCGCTCCTTGATGACCTCGCGCACGATCTCGGCATGATAGCCGGTGGTGTAACGCACCGACGAGAAGAACGGCGTGAAGCGGAATTCGCCGACGCCGCGATGATATGGATCCTTGCCGTCGAGCTTGCGGCCGCCGCCGAAGTTGCCCTGCTGCACGATGGTCATCAGGTCATCGGCGTGGAACACCACGGTCCGGCCGTAGCCGTTATGGGTCGGAATGTCGGTGAACCAGCGGGCGTGCCCGCCGAGCCAGTCCTCGGTGTGATAAGCCACCAGCGCCTGGATGCCGCGCTCGCGCATCAGCTTGCGGACCGCGTCCCAACGGCGGTTCATCTCCGCGTCAGAAACGCGGACGGCAACACGTTCGGTCGTCATGGAAAGCTGCTCCGGCTGGTGAATACGCGCGGCCGGTCAGGCCGCGGTCACCACCCGCATCCGGACCGTATCGTCCTGCAGGAGCTTATCGAAATATTCGACGGTCCGTCCAAGCCCTTGTCGGAGCGGCGTGCGCGGGACCCAGCCGAGGGCCTCCTGGGCCCTGGAGATGTCCGGCCGCCGCTGCTTCGGATCGTCCTGCGGCAGCGGACGATGCACGATCCTGGAACGCGAGCCGGTGATGCCGAGCACCATGGTGGCGAGCTCGAGCATCGTGAACTCGCCCGGGTTGCCGATATTGACCGGGCCGGTGACGCTGTCGTCGGTGTCCATCAACCGGACGAGCCCGTCGATCAGGTCGTCGACGAAGCAGAACGAGCGGGTCTGCGAGCCGTCGCCGTAGATGGTGATGTCGCGGTTCAAGAGCGCCTGGACGATGAAGTTCGATACCACGCGCCCGTCATTGGGGTGCATGCGCGGGCCGTAGGTGTTGAAGATGCGGGCGACCTTGATCCGCAGGTTGTGCTGCCGCCGGTAGTCGAAGAACAGCGTCTCGGCGCAGCGCTTGCCTTCGTCGTAGCAGGAGCGCGGGCCGATCGGGTTGACGTGGCCCCAGTAGTCCTCCGGCTGCGGATGCACCGCCGGATCGCCGTACACCTCCGAGGTCGAGGCCTGCAGGATCGAGGCCCGCACCCGCTTGGCAAGGCCCAGCATGTTGATCGCGCCGTGCACGCTGGTCTTTGTGGTCTGCACCGGATCGCGCTGATAATGGATCGGCGAGGCCGGGCACGCCAGGTTGTAGATCTGGTCCACCTCGATATAGAGCGGGAACGTCACGTCGTGGCGCATCAGCTCGAAGCGCTTGTTGTCCAGCAGGTGCTCGACGTTGCTGCGCGTGCCGCTGAAGAAATTGTCGACGCAGATGACGTTGGCGCCCTCGGCCAGGAGCCGCTCGCAGAGGTGGGAGCCGAGGAAGCCGGAGCCGCCGGTTACCAGAATGCGCTTTTCGAGGTGCATGGCGCGCGACGTGCGCGCGAAATGCTCCGGATCGATGTAGCCCATGCCGACCCCGCGTCTCCCTCAACCGGTTCCCTCAGAGGTGGACCAGTTTGGTTAACGCGGAGTTAAGGATTGGGCCGCCGGTGCCGGTGGCGGCGGGCCGGCTAGTCCGCCTGCTGCTGCGATGCCTGACAGGCCGGCAGGTGCTCGATGCAGAGGAAGCTTTCAGCCGAAGGCCCCCAGATCCGCAGGCTCATCTCGAGGCCTGCAAGCGGCGACGTCTTCAGCGACTTCGGCAAGCCGAACAGCGACGCATCGGCATGTTGCCCGAGCGCCAGCACGCACAGCGCCACGAGCAGCACGATCCCGGCGGTTTTCTTGGTGGTCTTCTTGGACACAGCCCGTCTCCCGGATTTCCCCGACAGGCCGGACTATGCAGCGCAAACGTCTGCAATCCCGTTGGAATTTGCGGTCGACTTTTAGGCGACGAATTATCGGGGCGTTAACCGCACCGGCTAGCCCGCAGGCCTGCCGAACCTCCGGGCGATCTGGTTCACGTACATCGCCGTCGGCCGCAGGATCAGCAGGTCGGCGACCAGCGCCGCCATCATCGAGAAGGCGCTGAGCCAGCCGAACAGCCGCAGCGACGGCAGGTCCGAGAACACCATCACCGCAAGTCCGCACGACAGCACCACCGAGGTCAGGATCAGCGCCGGTCCGACCAGGATGGTCGCCTGCTCGACCGAGACGCTGGGATCGAGGCCCGGTCTGCTCTCCAGCCGCAGCCGGTTGAGGAAGTGGATCGTCGCGCTGAGCCCCAATCCGAACGACACGGTCAGCGCCACGACGCTGGCGAACTGCAGGCCCTCGCCGAGAAGCCAGAGCACGGTGCCGGACATCACCACCGGGAAGATGCCGGGCAGGATGCTCACCACCATGACGGCAAAAGAGCGGAAGGCGAGCCCGATGAAGGCGGCGACGAAGATGATCTCGATGGTCAGCGCGCGGTTGAGCTTGCCGATCATGTCGGCGCTGTTGCGCGCGGCGATCGCCGCGAGCCCGGTCACCGCGATCTCGTAGCCGGGATGCGCCTTGCGCACGACATCGAGCGCGTTGTCGAGCTTCTCGACCACCGGCAGCAACTGGCTCGCATCGACGTCGGGGATGCGTCCCGACACGACGACCGCGTCCTTCTCGGCGGAAATGAAGCGGCGCGTCAGGTGCTCGGGCAGGATGTCGACATACTGCTTGAGCGTTTCGAGGTCGGCTTTGCCAGCCTTTTCGGCGAGCCAGCGCCGCAGTGAGTCGAGCGACCAGACGTTGCCGACGCCGGCCTGCTTCTCGACGATGGTGTGGACCGCGGCAATCGCCGACAGCGTCGGCGCATCGTAAAGCCCCGCGCCTTTCGGCAATTCGATCAGGATGTCGATCGGATTGGCCCCGGTGAGCTTGGCGTCGAGCCGGCCCGAGGCCTCGACCGCCTGCCGCTTGTCCGGCACCTGGTCGGCGAGGCGATAGCGCGGCTCGAGCGTGGCGTAGATGACGGACAGCCCCACAACCACCAGCAGCCCGATCAGGCTGTAGAGTCCCGGATGGCTGACCATGCGCCGGGCGATCCAGCTGCAGAAGCTCCGCAGCACCTGGACGCCGAAGTCGGAGCCCTTGGTCTCGACGGAAAATTTCGCTTCCTTGCGGATCAGGAGCACACCGAGCACCGGCACCAGCGACAGCACGCCAAGGAGAGCGATGACGGTTGCCATCAGGCCGGCTTCGCCGAAGGTGCGGATCAGGTCCGAGCTCGAGAACATCAGCGCGATGAACGAAATGCCCGCGGTGCCGTGGGTCAAGACGCAGGCCGGGCCGACCACCAGCACCGCCTCGCGGAACGCCTGGTACTTGTCCATCCCGGCGATCAGCCGGTCGCGCGCCGCGAACGTGAGCTGCATGCTGTCGGAAAAGCTGATCACCATGATCAGCGGCGTCATCACGTTGAGGAACATGTTGAGGCTGAAATTCAGCCAGCCGAACGCGCCGAGCGACAGCAGGATGGCGATCAGCGGCGGCGCGGCGGCGATGATCATGAACGACACGCGCCGGAAGAAGGCGATCGCGATCAGACAGCCGGCGACGAAGCCGATGGTGTTGTAGAGCATGCTGTCGCGCTCGACCGCGTTGCGGATCTCAAGCTGCATGGTCGGCACGCCGGCGAGCTGGGCGGTGAGGCCGGTCGAGCCGAGGTCCTCCTGCATGGTCTTGCGGATTTCACCGATCGTGGTGTTCAGCCCCTTGCCGCCGACGATCTGGGGATCGAGCGCGAGCACGATCAGCGCCAGCGTGCCGTCCTCGGACAAGAGCTTGCCGCGGATGATCTCGTTCGAGAGGACGCGCTGCACCAGCGCGTCGTAGGTCGCGCCGGTCGGCAGTTCCTCGGGAAACACCGGCGCGGGAAGCCTGCCCGGCTCCGGCGGCTGGCGCGCCGAGAACAGCGAGATCAGGCCGCGCACGCTGTCGATCAGTTGCAGGTCGGTGACAAGGTCGCGGAGCTTCTCGATCGACTCGCGCGCCATCAGGTTCTTGCCCTCGACCACGACGAGGACGTCGTATTCGGTCGACGGAAAGCGCTTCGTCACCTCTTCATACTGGCGGTATTCCCTGGTGTCGGAGCGAAACAACTGGCTGAGCGAGTCGTCGACCTTCAGCCGCTCGATGCCCAGCGCCGCGACCAGGCACAGCAATGCCAGAACGATTGCGGACAGGATCGGAGCGCCGAGGGGAATGAGGCCGATCCGTTCAATGCCATAGGCAAGATTGTGCAGCTTCCGCGGGGCGGGAGTTGCGCCGGGAGTTCCTTGGGCTGCCACATTCGGCGAGGAATCTTGTGTGGACACGGAGGTTCCTTCGGGCTTGTCCTGCCTTGAGGCGATATGACGCTATTTCGGTCGGGTTGGAGATAGACCAAATCAGGGGGATCGGCGGCGGCGTCCGTGTTGTACACTGATTGGCGGCGGCTGGAACCTGGAGTAGGGCCGGTCGTTGTTTTCTTTGGACAACATTTGGGGCTTCGCTATGAAATTCCAGTGAAGCGGAGGCGGTCGATGCGTCGCGGAGTGTTGTTGGTTCTAGGTCTGCTGACGGCGGCCATGGCGCTCGCGGCGGTGCCCGCGCCGGTGCAAGCCCGGGACCTGGGAGGCGCGCTGCTCGGCGTCATCACCCGTCCGCTGGGCGCCATCCTTGGTGCGCCGCGATACAGCCGGCGTTCGTACCGGCACCGCCGTGCGGCGGCGAGCCGCTCGCGCACCGTCCGGGCCACGCCCGCGCAAGTTCAGGCCGCAAGGGCCGCGGCCGCAGGAACCGCTGTTGCCGGCACGGCTGCGGTGGCAGCGACCGCGGCCGGCACGACCCCGGCCGACGCCAAGGCCGCCAGCGATGCGGTTGCGCAGCAGGAAAAGACTGCGCCATCGGCGGAAGCCAAACCTGCGCCCGTCACGACGCCAGCCGCAGTGGCAGCGCCCCCGGCCACGACGCCTGCCGCGAGTGCTGCGCCACCTCCAACGGTCAGCGCGGCCGCCAAGGCCACCACGGCGGCGATTCTCAATGAATCCAAGGTTGAGCCGAAACCCGAGCCCAAAGCTGAGGCGAAGCCGGTCGAGACCAAGCCTGAAGCCAAGCCTGAAACCAGGCCCGAGCCCAAAGCTGCCGAAGCCAGACCTGCCGAAGCCAGACCTGCCGAAGCGAAGCCCGCCGAAGGCCAGCCTGCCGTCCAGGCGAGGACCGAGCCCGTCTCCGCGCCGCCGGCCGCGGCACCGCTTCCCGTGCCGACACCGGCGCAGCGTTCCGCCGCGGTGTCGCCGCGCAGCACCGACCAGCCGCCGGCGCGGCAGCAGCCCACCGCTGCGCCCGCGGCCCGCGGAACGCTGCGCTCCGGCGTAACCGGCCCGCTCACCTGGCCGACCGCCCTGGAAGACGTGGTCGGCTTCGCCATGTGGGCCGGCGAATACAGCGAGCGGCTGCGCGGTCACGGCATCGGCGACGTGCTCACGGCCGTGATGGTTCCTGCCGACGCGCTTGCCGCCCGCATCCGCCCCAGTGGGGTGGCCGTGACGGCCCGCACCGACGCGCGCCGCAATGCCGCAGCGCCCAGTGGCTCGCCCAGCGGCTCTCTCGGTGTCTGCAACATGGAACCCGCGGCGGAGGATTGGTTCGTCACCTCGATCGAGCGCGCGATCGAGCCCAATGCCGAGCAGCGCGCCGCGCTTGCGCAGCTCAAGACCGCGTTCAACGACGCCGCAGTCAGGATCAGGGCGGCGTGCCGCGACGAGACCTCGACGACTTCGGCGGAGCGTCTGCGCATCATGCAGACCATGCTGTGGGCGGTGCACGATGCCGCGACCCAGCTTCGCGGACCGATCGCGAAATTCTACGGCACGCTCACGGCGGAGCAGCGCCAGAAGTTCGCAGGCGCTCCTTCGGCACAGGCCGACCCGCGCTCGATGACGCCGCAGGCCATCGCCCGCCTCTGCGGTGCGCCGCAATCGGGCGACGCGATGCTGAGACAGGCCGAGCAGTCGCTCAGCCTGAACCGGGCGCAGCGCGCGAGCCTCGACGCGTTCCAGAAGAAGTCGGCGGAGATGGGCCAGTTCCTGATGGCGTCGTGCCTGAAGCCGGTCGCATCCACGCCGGTGGAGCGGATCGACGCCGCGGCCGACCGGCTGACGGCGCTGATCTTCGCGGCCTCCACGATCAACCTCGCGCTCAATGATTTCTACGGTCAGCTGAACGACGAGCAGCGGGCGAAGTTCGACGCCGCCGTGCGGTAGCACACCGCCGTCATTCCGGGGCGCACGCGTAAGCGTGCGAGCCCGGAATCCAGACAAGCAGGGGCTTTCTCCGGGACTGGATTCCGGGCCCCGCGCTTCGCGCGGTCCCGGAATGACGTCGGTGGCTACATCCCGAACCTGACGGTGCGATCGTTGCGCGCAACGAGGCTGCGGTAGCGCGCCATCGCCCAGAGCGGAAAATATCTCCGGTAGCCGTGGTAGCGCAGGTAGAACACGCGCGGGAAGCCGGTCGCGGTGTAGCGCGGCTCCTCCCAGAAGCCATCGGCCCCTTGCGACTTCATCAGATAGGCGATGCCGCGCGTCACCGCCGGATGCGCGGTGTCGCCGGTCGCCATCAGCCCGAGCAGTGCCCAGGCGGTCTGCGAGGCGGTGCTCGGCGCGGGCTCGTAGCCCTTGTAGTCGAGCTTGTAGCTTGAGCCGTCCTCGCCCCAGCCGCCATCGGCATTCTGGATCTTCACCAGCCAGTCCGCGGCCTTGCGCATTTCCGGCGCGGCGTGATCGACGCCCGCGGCGTTGAGCGCGCAGAGCACCGACCAGGTGCCGTAGATGTAGTTCATGCCCCAGCGGCCGTACCAGCTGCCTTCGTCGAGCTGCGTGCGCCTGAGATAGTCCACGCCGGCCCGGACCACGGCCGAGTTCTCCATCGTCTGCCCGAACTGCGCGAGCATCGAGACGCAGCGGCCCGTCACGTCCTCGGTCGGCGGATCGAGCAGCGCGCCGTGATCGGCAAACGGAATGTTGTTGAGATAGTGGTATTCGTTGTCGGCATCGAACGCGCCCCACGCGCCGTTCTGGCTCTGCAGGCCGAGGATCCATTCCTCCGCCCGCTTGAGCGCCGCGCGGTGATCGACCTTCGGGTCGAGCTGCTGCGTGCGCTCCATCGCCATCGCCACCACCGCGGTGTCGTCCACGTCCGGATAGTGCGGATTGGCATATTGGAACGCCCAGCCGCCGGGCCGCACGTTGGGCCGGCGCACGGTCCAGTCGCCCTTCACGTCGAGGATCTGCTTGGGCTCGAGCCACTGCAGCGCCCTGGTCACGCGCGCCTGCGCCTGCGCGTCGCCGGTCTCGAGCAGCGCATGCGCGGCGAGGCCGGTGTCCCAGATCGGCGACACGCAGGGCTGGCAATAGGCCTCGTGCTCGTGCACGACCAGGAGCTTCTCCACCGACAGCCGCGCCACCGCGCGCAGCGGATGATCCGCGGGATAGCCCAGCACGTCGAACATCATCACGCTGTTGGCCATCGCCGGATAGATCGCGCCAAGCCCGTCCTCGCCGTTGAGCCGTTCGGTGACCCAGGCCACGGCCTTGTCGATCGCGCGCTTGCGCGGACCCTTCGGGAACATGGGCTCGGTCGCGCGCAGCACGTTGTCGACGACGCGGAAGAACCAGAACCAGCTTGCCTTCTGCTGCGGGGCCTTGGGCGCAGGCCCGAGCGTCGACGGCGGGTCGATGAACAGCTCGTCGATGCGGATGTTCTTCGGATTGCGCGCCCTGGGCTTCAGCGCCATCAGCACCAGGAGCGGCACGATGACGGTGCGGCTCCAGTACGAGATCTTGTCGAGGTGGAATGGAAACCACTTCGGCAGCAGCATGATCTCGACCGGCATCACCGGCACCGCGCGCCAGGGAATGAACCCGTAGAGAGCAAGGAGGATCTTGGTGAAGACGTTCGACTTCGCCGCCCCGCCGCGCGAGCGCATCGCCTCGCGCGCGCGCGCCATGTGCGGGGCGTTGATGTCGTCGCCGATGGTCTTCAGCGCGAAATACGCCTTCACGGTCGCGCTCATGTCGAACGCGCCTTCGTGGAACAGCGGCCAGCCACCGTGCTTGCCCTGGATGCGGCGCAGATACACGCCGATCTTGCGCTCGAGCTCGGCATCCACCGGCTCGGCAAGATAGTGCCGCAGCAGCACGTATTCGGCCGGAATGGTGGCGTCGGCCTCGAGCTCGAAGCACCAGTGCCCGTCGGGCTTCTGCGCGTCGAGCATCGCCTTGGTCGCCGAGGCGATGTTGCCGTTGAGCGCCGCAAGGTCGACCGTCATGCGGGCCTCTTGATCAGTTCATTCGCAAGCTCCGCCGCGCGGTTGCCCGAGCGGGCCGCGCCTTCGAGCGTCGCCGGCAACCCGGTCGCGGTCCAGTCTCCGGCCAAAAACAGGTTCTCCCATTTCGTGCGCGCGCCGGGGCGCTTCAAGTTCTCCGCAGGCGTCGCGGCAAACGTCGCGCGCCGCTCGCGCACGATCTGCCACGGCGGCAGGCTTGCGGCAATTCCGGTGGCGCGGGCGACCTCGTTCCATATCGTCTCCGCCAATTCGGCGCGCGGCACATCCATCAACCGGTCGGCACTGCTGATCGTCACCGAAAGGCGGCCCTCGAAGGCGAAAATCCATTCGGTCGTGGCGTTGATCAACCCCTGCATCGGCGGCACGTGGGGCGGCGCATCGATCTTGAAATGGGCGTTGGCGATGGAGCGGTAGCCCTGCGGCGTCGGCAGGCCGGGCACCAGCGCCGCCGCCGCGTGCGTTGGCACCGCGACGATGACCGCATCGTCTGCCGCAAGGTCGATCTGGTCCGCACCGAAGTCGAGCTGCGACACCCGGCCGCCGCCGAACGTCATCGCGCGGAGCTCGTGCTCCAGCCGCACCTCGACGCCCCGCCCCTTCAGGTGCTTCAGCGCCGGCTCGATGAACGCATGGCTCAACCCGTCGCGCGCGATCAGCGGACGGCAGGCTTTGCCGCCCAGCGCCAATGTCTCGCGCATCACCGCCGAAGCAAGCGCCGCCGCGCCCTGCGGCGGGTCGATGTTCAGGGCGGCGAGCAGCACCGGCCGAAGCAGCCTGTCGTACAGCGCCCCCGAGCAATCGAGCACATCGCCCAGCCTGGCATCGTCCGCCACGCGGAGGAGGCGCGCGACCTTGAGATAATCGAACGCCGCTGTGCCCGGCACGCGGCGGGCCTTGTCGAAAATCCACCACGGCAGCCCGTCGTTGATGCGCAGCGTCCAGCGCTCGCCGGAGGCGAGATCGACAAACGGAAAATCCGCGGTCGCGGGTCCCACCAGCGCGCCGGCGCTGCCGATCGCTGCGGCGAACTCCTGCACGTCGTGATTGCCCGACAGCACCAGATGATTGCCGTTGTCGATGGCCATGCCGATGGCGCGGTCGAAATACGAGCGGCAGCGCCCGCCGGGATAGGCGGTGGCCTCGTGCACGACGACCTTGGCCGGCGTCCGCGCCAGCTTTACCGCCGCTGCAAGTCCGGCCAGACCTGCACCGATAATGTGAACGGTGCGGGCCATCAGATGATTGCGTACTGGACCGCGATCCAGGACAGGCGCAGCGGGCTCACCTGGACCCGCGTGCGCGGCGGGGCCCAGCCGCGCGTCCGCATGCCCTGCAGTATGACGCGGTAGACCTCTTCCATGATCTTCGGTGCCTTGACCACACGCCGTGGATTGCGCGCCATGATCGCATCGGCCTCCTTGAAGTGGCTGAGCGCGCGCAGCGCCACCGCCTCGCAGACCTGATGCAGCCGCGGGCTCGCCAGCGCGGTCTTGGGGTCCAAGTTCTTGGGGTCCAAGTTCTTGGGGTCCAAGGTCTTGGGGTCCAAGGTCTTGGGGTCCAAGTTCTTGGCGTCCGTGCTCTCGATCCCGGCCTTGCGCAGCTCTTCCGCCGGCAGATAGAGCCGGCCGATCGCGGCGTCCTCATCGAGGTCGCGCAGGATGTTGGTGAGCTGCAGTGCGCGGCCGAGATGGTAGGCGAGCGCAATGCCGTCGTTCTCCGCCATGCCGAACACGCGCACCGACAGCCGGCCGACCGCGCTCGCCACCCGGTCGCAATAGAGGTCGAGCTTTTCCCAATTGGGCGCGCGGATGTCCTCGGCGGCGTCCATGTCCATGCCGTCGATCACGGCGAGGAAGTCCTCCTTCTGCAGCTTGAAGTCGCGCGCCGCCTGCGCGAGCCCGCGCAGGTCCGACGGCACCTCGCCCGCGTACATGGCCTCGATGCGCCGCCGCCATTGCCCAAGCTGCGGCCGGCGCTCGGCATGCGGCGCGGTCGAATCCGCCACGTCGTCGACCAGCCGGCAGAACGAATAGATC
>JAIESC010000251.1 GCA_019746355.1 Xanthobacteraceae bacterium
GGAATTGGTAGACGCACCGTCTTCAGGTGGCGGCGCTCGCAAGGGCGTGGAGGTTCGAGTCCTCTTCTGGGCACCATTTGTTCTTCTCAGAACATCCCAAAAAGTCTATAAAGCCGCAGAAATCCAAGGAATTTGCCCCTTGGATGGTCCCGGAACGTGTCAGGAACATCCAGACATTCCGAGAACATCTGCGGGCCTTTCGTGGGTTTCGGCGAAAACCACATCGAGGAAAGGCCCACACGTGTCTTTGACCGACAACCAGCTCAGGGCGCTCAAGCCGAAGGACAAGCCGTACAAGGTCGCGGACGAGCGCGGCCTGTATATCGAGGTCACCCCGAAAGGCGGCAAGCTCTGGCGATACCGGTATCGAATCGGGAAGATCGAGAAGAAGCTCTCGATCGGCACCTATCCCGACATCAGCCTCAAGCAGGCGCGACATGCCGCCCTCGAGGCGCGCATGGCGGTCGCCAAGGGCGGCGACCCGGCGCTCGAGAAGCGCAAGCAGAAGATCAGGGCCGAGTTCATCGCGGGCAACACCTTCGAGGAGGTGGCGAAGGAATACATCGAGCAGATGATGGTGCAGAACGGCAGGGCCGATGCGACCGTCGTCAAGGCCAACTACTTCCTTGCCCAGCTGACGAGGGCGATCGGAAAGCGGCCCATCGAGCAGATCGAGCCGTTCGAGGTGCTCGCCCCGCTCAAGCGCCTCGAAGCCAGGGGCAAGCACGAAACCGCCAAGAAATGCCGCTCGTTCGCCAGCCGCGTATTCCGTTTCGGCGTCGCGACCACGCGATGCACGTCGGATCCGACCAGCCTGCTCAAGGGCGCGCTCGTCGCTCCCAGGCCCAAGCACTATGCCGCGATCCTCGATCCCGACGAATTGGGCGGGCTGCTCCGTGCGATCGACGGCTACACCGGTTATCCAATCACAAAGTATGCGCTTCTCATCGCGCCGCACGTCTTCGTGCGGCCGGGCGAGCTGCGCCATGCCGAGTGGAACGAGTTCGACCTCGACGAGGGCGTCTGGAAAATCCCCGAGGGCAAGATGAAGGCCCGGCGTGCGCATGCCGTGCCGCTGTCCCGCCAGGTGGTTGCCTACCTGAAAGAGCTGGGAGGGATGCTCGGTTCCGAGGGCTATGTGTTCCCGTCGGCTCGCTTGTCATCGCGCCCGATGAGCGAGAACACCCTCAACGCCGCCTTTCGCCGGATGGGCTATTCGAAGGAGGAGGTCACCGCTCACGGTTTGCGTGCGACGGCGTCGACCATGCTCAACGAATGCGGGCTGTGGAGCGCAGATGCCATCGAGCGCGGCCTTGCGCACAACGACGGCAATGCGATCCGCGGGATCTATCATCGCGGCAAGCACTGGGAGGAGCGCGTCCGCATGGCCCAGTGGTGGAGCGATCATCTCGACGAGCTGCGCGCCGGCAAGACGGTCAAGAGGCGGCTGCATGCCGTCTGATTGCACAGGACCGGGGGCGCCCGACTTCTGCGATCATGAGTTCGGCGCCCCGCCGCCCAGCAATCGGGCGCCGCGTCTCGGCAGTCCGCCGCAAAATGTGAGCGAACGGCATCCGGTTCCGTCGAGTGATCGAACGCTCTCCCGGTATTCCGAAATCCCGGTTTCCTGCTGGCGCCGGACTTCAACTATACGGATTGCGTATATTTCGTAGATATACGCCGTCTCGTATATTGCACGTTTATACGAAGTAGCGTATACGAGTTCGCGGAGGACCCAGATGGCTCAGATTGCTCGAACCCCCAGCCAACTCGGCGAGGCGCTCCGGCGCTATCGCACGCTCGCCGACTTGAGCCAATCGCAGCTCGCTGCCAAGGCGGGGCTCCGCCAGGCAACGATCTCGCAAATCGAGGGTGGTTCCGGTGCGACCAGGGTCGAGACGATCTGCGCCGTGCTGACGGCGCTCGACCTCGAACTGACGGTTGCGCCTCGCTCGAAGAGCAGCCCGAAGGACATTGAGGACATCTTCTGATGCCGCGCAAGCCGGCGCGCGCGCCTCTCAATGTCTTCCTCAACAACCGCCACGTCGGTCGTCTGACGCGCCAGGCGAGCGGCGCGATCGACTTCGTCTACGATCCGAGCTGGCTCGGTTGGGAACACGCGATCCCGGTATCGCTGTCGCTGCCGCTGCGGGAGACGCGTTACCTTGGCGACCGGGTCACCGCGGTATTCGAGAATCTCCTGCCGGATTCCAGCACGATCCGCACGCGCCTCGCCGAACGCGTCGCCGCGCAGGGCACCGATGCCTTCAGCCTGCTCAGCGAGATCGGCCGCGACTGCGTCGGCGCGCTGCAATTCATGGCGGCCGACGATCTTCCGCCGCCCACCACCGGGATCGACGGGATCCCGGTGAGTGAGGACGACATCGCCGCCCTTGTCGCCAATCTTGCACGCGCGCCGCTCGGTCTCGACCGCGATGATGACTTCCGCATCTCCGTCGCGGGCGCGCAGGAAAAAACCGCACTGCTTCGCCATGACGGAAAATGGCTGAAGCCGACCGGCACGACGCCGACCACGCACATCCTCAAACCGCAGATTGGCGAACTGCCCAACGGGATCGACCTCTCGAACAGCGTCGAGAACGAGTACTACTGCCTCAAGCTCATGCTGGCGTTTGGGCTCGCGGCGAACGACGCCGAGATCGCCAACTTCGGCGCGACCAGGGTTCTCGTCGTTACCCGCTTCGACCGGCGCTGGGCCCGGGACGGCAGGTTGCTGAGGCTACCGCAGGAGGATGCTTGCCAGGCGCTTTCGGTTGCGCCGACCAACAAGTACGAGAACGAAGGTGGCCCTGGTATCGTCCAGATCGCCTCGCTCCTTGCTGGAAGCGATGATCCGTCCGGCGACCGACTGGCCTTCTTCAAGTCGCAGCTCCTGTTCTGGCTGATCGGAGCGACCGACGGCCATGCGAAGAATTTCAGCGTCTTTCTCGCGCCGGGCGGCCGGTTCCGCCTGACGCCCTTTTACGATGTGCTGGCCGCCCAGCCGAGCCTCGACGCTCATCAGATTCGCCGCAATCAGTTCAAGCTGGCGATGGCGGTGGGCAATTCCCGCAAGTACCGGATCTTCGACATCCACGGGCGGCACTTCGTGGAGACCGGACGCGCCGCGGGGCTTTCGCTTCAACTCATCGGCCAGGCCGTCGACGAAGTCCGTCAGGCATTCGAACCGGCGTTTTCGGCTGTCGAGCGAGAGCTGCCGGCGCACTTCCCGGAAGCCATTCACGCGGGCGTCACGGCAGGGGCGCGAGCGCGATTGCGCCTGCTGGACACGGCGGACGCAGAACTCTGCCGATGATGAAAGCCAGTCGCCTGAAGCGAGAATCCTTGAACATTCGACCCGGCGGCCATTTCTGAAAGTGGCCTTGGCCTAGAGCGGGGCCCATTGTCGCTGATTGGCCGACAACTGACGGTCTGCATCGGAGCTCCGCGCGGCAAAAAGCTGCTCCTGCACGAGGCCATAACGCGACGGCCCCGCTGAGACTGGTTGTTCCTACGTAAACTCGACCGCACCGGCTTCGGGCAACAGCGCTTGAAATTCCGTTACGCTAGAAATCCTTGCGAACCCGCTAGGTGTGGCGAGCAAGAGGCTGTTCTCTCCGTAGATGGATTGAGAGCCCGCGCGCGACAACTCATACTGATCGACTTCATCCAGTATCTGCGTCAGTTTCTGCTCATCTCCGAGCACAACTAAAGGAACATCGAAGCCGAGCAGCTGAATTTCCTCAAGCAGGGATGTGGCTTCGTCGCCTGCACCAGATGCGAACGCGGCAAAGACTCGTCCGCCGAGGTATGCGTTGATCCTCTCCTGGCGTTCGTACGCTGGATTTGTTTGGGCGCCGGGTGATTTGGTCGATATCGAGAACTGACCATTCTCCCCGAGTTCGACGGTGTATTCCATCGGCGGGTTCGCGCTGAACCTCCCAATGATCTTGCGTGCAGGCCGGAAAGTCTCCCGAGCCTCACGCAGGTTCACGTCAAGCAGATCGAAAAAGGCCAACCCGATCGACAGCGCGCGTTCAAGCTCATCATACGGAACGACAATTACTTGCCCGCCATTTCGCCGCCTGAGCCTCAGCCCGTCGTTAGCTATGATGTAGTCGGCATGGAACATCCCGTTCCTGATGTCGTCCCGGAACGCGGTCTCCAGCAAGGACGCGAGTTTCGGCATTCCGATATCGATTGCAGTCTGTGCGAGCCGCCGAAACATGGCATTGGAGTTCGGGCCGATGACTCGCTTCGGAGACTGGCGGACCCTTACTAAATCTCTGAATGGCCACAGGCTGTACGGCTTGTTCTGCACAACGCCCATGAGGTTGGAGATAGATTCGTAAACGCCGCCTGCCTCGGCCAGTTGGGCGTACAGGCACAGGACCTGGCGAAACTCGGGCACCGTAAGCGGCGCCCCCTTTGTGGCCAGTGCTTTCAGTTCTGCATTTACCTCATAGGCCGTGATCGTGGTTGACCAGCCAGGACCCTGCATTCCTCGGAATTCGCCGAACAATGCGCCCGCCATGTCGAGTTCGCTTATCGCTCGCGCCCACTCGATCAGGTACGTAAACTGCGCATTCAGGTCATTAGCATAGTCGGGTACTTTCATGGGCGTCCGCTCAGTTGGTGCGGCTGGCTCTTGCCTATGCGGACATCGCCGACTGCCGAGATCAGTTCGGTTTTGCTCATGCTGCCTGTTTCTGAGGCCTCAGCGATTAACTCGCAACAGTGGCACGCAATGGAGCGGGGACATGGCGGATTTGGGGAACGTAGCACCGATATTCGTGAGGCGGAGCTTCGTGCGGGCACTTCGGAAACAGCAGTTGAGTGGATAAGGCGGTCTGCCTTTGAACAAGCAGGCGAAATTGCTGACGATTGATGGCGCCTCTATCGAGGCAACGGTATGCCCAAGAACAAGGTTAAGCTTGGCGGGAAACTAGCCGACAGGATTTCGCGAGTGTGTGGGCATGAGCAAGAGGTTCAAAGGGAAAACCTGCGTCTACTGCACTGGGGAGGGCATCTCCCAGACCGCCGATCATGTAATTGCGCGCGAGTTCCTACAGGTCGCACATCGCGGTGATCTACCCAAGGTGCCGGCATGCGAGCCGTGCAACCACGCCAAGTCGAGACTAGAGCATTACCTGCTCGCGGTCCTTCCGTTCGGGAGTCGCCACCCTACCGCGTCGTCGATGCTAGAGGCTGAGGTGCCGCGCCGGCTTGCCGGTAATCGCAGCCTGCATCGCGAACTTGCCGCCAACCAACAAAATGCTTGGCTCACTGAAAACGGCGTCACCCAGCGCACGATTACGATCCCCTTCGAGGGCGAGAGACTCGATGCGCTATTTGCTCTGGTGACGCGAGGCCTCACTGCCCATCACTTCGGTGTAGTGATACCGAACGACTACTACGTCGGAGCGGGTACACTGGCGAGCGCGGCCGAACCCTTCATGATGTCGCTGTTGGCGATGAATGCGCGGGCGAAGGTCTCACGATCGATCGGAAATGGCTTGATCAGCTACGAGGGAGCGCAGGGGACCGACGATCCCAACCTCACCGTCTGGCGCTACCGCATCTATGGCGGTATCCGGCTGTCCGACGCAGACAGTCCCGGGGAAATGCCGGACACGATCTGGGCCAGTTCGTCGCGCTTGCGCTCGCAATCCGTATTCAGTGTCTGACGAAGCGCGGACCGCGGACAAGTTGTCGCAGGCCATGCACCTCCCAATGATCGTCGCTGATGTTCCCGACCTTCTGGACGAGGTGGCGGAGACGTTGATACTGGACAGATGCCGGTGAAGTGTCCTGCCTTGTCGACCAACGCGATCGTCTCGGACGACCCGAAACTGGCAGCCGCGCTCAGCAGCGCGTTGGCCTGCCGCGATTTCTATCTGCCGGTGCTCGACGGGCCGCGGCTCACGCGTCCCGACCACGCCTCGGAGGTCGTTCGTCGTGTAGCAGCACTCGCCCATGCGGGCACGAATACGACGCTTCTCGCTGGGATTTCGGCGGAGGCCCGGGATGCGCTGACAGACAAGCTGCCGAAAAACCACGCCAAAGTGGTCGGGTTCGACGACGTGGCGGCTCTGTCACTGGACCCGAAGCGCGCGGAGCGTCCCCGCCTCGTCTGGGGCCGGGATCGCATCGGCATCGGGCTGCTTACTGCGCTATACTCTGGCCAGCTCATCGAGTTTGCGGACGAGGAGTCGCCGCGTGATGCGGTGGCTTCGAAGTCTGGCCATTTGGTGATTTGCGAGGCGCACGAGCCCCTTTCGGAGGTCATCGCGGCAAACTACGCCTATTCGCTGAACGCCGGTCTCCATATCTTCGACGAGGCTGACGAGGTCGAAAGCAAGGGGCTGCTGGAAGCTTTTTACAGTATCGACGCGCCGGGGGTGGACGCGGCGGCGGAGCGCGTGCGCCTGTCGGCGAGGATGCGCGAGCTGGTCGGCGCGGTGGACCTCCCGCCGAACGGGTCGCTCACTTTCATTGTGCGGCAACTTCCGATCGGCGTTGCCTTTCCCGAACTGCCGGGCACGCACCTGTTCACCTATCCCGATCTCGGCAGAGCGATCATCGACGGACTCGCGGCAGAGCAGCCGGGAACGCGCGGCACCAATGTCGCCGTGCTGGTCAATCCGCAGAAGGTCGCCGCGCCGGAGATCGAAGCGGCGGCCAAACTCCTTCCTGAGCGTAAGATCTTCGTCCGGGGCTATGAAGGAGGCGGAGCAAATGTGCGGGCGGTCAGCGAGATGGTCGATCTGTTTCCCTACGACCTCCTGCTGTTCGCGACCCATTGTGGCGATGCGCCAGGCTATCGGTGGACCTACGAATATCAGGATAGCGAGGGCATCAACCGCAAGCTGGTAGTCGATGTCGCAATCGGTGTCGGGCAGACTGATGACGAAGATCTGCTGCGGGTTATGCGGTACAACCGCTTCCACTCGCTCGACGGCGTCGACTGGAACGATCCCGTCGCGAAAGCTGACCTGTACGTCGGAAGCGCGATCCGCGATTGGGCCAACCGGGTCCGAGACAAGTCGTTCGAGCCCGTTCACAGGGAACATCTCAATCGCGTCTTGGGATCGGCGGTACTGGCGATGGCGGACAACAATTACCTGCCGATGCCGAGGGCGCTTGCCTGCGAGGGTTCACCGATCATCTTCAATAATGCCTGCGTCTCATGGCACGAGCTGGCTGGCCGGTTCATGTTCACCGGCGCGCGGGCCTACGTAGGAACGCTCTATTCGGTGAGCGATATTGAAGCCGAAGCAGTCGCAGTGGCGCTGCTCGGCAAGCATTTCGGGAAGATGCTCCCCCATGCGCTGTGGGCGGCGCAGAACGGCGTTTACGGCGCGGGAAGCGACCGGCGCCCCTACGTCGTGTCCGGCGTCTACCCGCAGCGGCTGCGATCGACGCGCGAGGACGTACCGGGCCACATTATCTCAAAGCTGTGGAACGGCCTGCGCTACTGGAAAAAGCGTGCGACGCAGGTCGGCGAGGACGAACCTGACCGCAAGAAGGACCTCGACGAAATCGCCAATTATTATGCGCGGGAATTCCCCGCGTTTCGGGAGCGATGGTTCAGGCGTCCCGCGGAACGAGCTCGATAGAAGACTAGACCCAAATAATTGAGCGACAATTTTCGAGATCGCCGACTTCGTTGCGGAATGTCTATTTTGCGCGCCCCACTGAACGTCGCCATCTGGCCGCTACCGGTCCTGCAGCTTTCAGGTATGGATTGACCCGTTTGCGACAGCCCGGAGCTGCCACCAGTAAATCACCTTGCGCAGCGGCCGTGACGTGCCGAGATTGCTAGCATGATCAGCAAGCGCACCATCGATGAGGCGATAGAAAACGGTCGGCGCAATCACGATACGATGCGGCTGATTGCCAATTGGTGCAGCAACGCCCAGGTCGAGAGCATGGGCTATGGCATGCTCGCCCAGCAGACCGGTCTACCGATCGGCCATCATGGTCTCCGCTGCGATTTCGCAACAGATGGCGGAAGCTCCTATTGCTACGAATTGAGTGACGCGGCGATCGATTTCTACGACCGGAATTGTGATGGCTGCACGCACCGCAAGGGCGGCAGCCTCCCCAATATCATGGAATTGATTGGCGCCCGAAACCGTGACCGCGAGCGGCGCAACGCCGAAGCCCGTAAGCAGGAGGAAGCAGCCGAACGGGCGCTCGCAGAACGCCAGGAGGCGCGTAAGGCCCTCCGGCTCGAGCTGCCACCGGTGGCGCAGGCATTGCTGGACGATGTCGACGCCTACGATCGCGACCGCTCGCAGGAGAATCTCGACCGCCTCCGGCACAGCGCGCGTCTTGCGCCCGAGCATTTTCCCGCCCCGTTGGTCGACTATATCTTTTCGGTGCTGGAAAGCGGGCATTGGTTGGATACGCCCGGTCTCGAGATGCTCGATGCGATCGGTGCCGATGCTCCGAGGTTAGCAGGGGCGGCGGCGCGTATCATTGCCATTGGCGGTTACACTGATCTCGCGGCCCGTGTGCTTATTCCACGGGTCCACCATATCGGCACCGAGCTCATAACCAATGCCACGCCCGCAGCGATCGATCGCGCCAACCCGGACCCGCGCCACATGATCGGATTGTCCGATCATGTGGGACATCCCGAGCTGCTCTGCGCGCTGTACGGTCAAGACCGCGCCGCGGTCGACGTCGCGATCGATCGATTATTGGATCAACGCAGAGCGGCCAGCGTCGACCTGGCCGGGCGCGGTCTCTCGGTTCTCCTTCAAGACTTCCCCGATGCTGCGACGCCACACCGCCAGACCCTGATCGCCACCTTCGTTCGCGCGCAGATAATGATTCCTGACTTCGAGGAGCTGACCAACGACCTTCACGGGGTGGCGGACGCCGTTGTCGGCGCGTTCGACGCCGAGCCGGAAGCGACGGATAAGGTCATTCAGCAATACCTTGAAGGCGCCACCGACGCTGTGCGCGCGCGCGTTGCCGAACTCTATGGCCGCGCGCTGCGCGCACGCTTCAATGAAGCGCTGCCGAGCAATTCCGAACGCGTCCGCATCGCCTTTCGTCGCCTGCTCTGGATGAGCACCGAGCCTTTCAACTCGGACGTGCTGATGGCCGCGATAAGCACGTTTCGCGATGGTCGCGACGAGCTGGTGGAGGTGGCGATCGAGGAGATCGAAGGAGTGCTCGCGGCACCCTTCCTGCTCGCTGACCGCCTGCGCCAACTTGAGGAAACGCCACTCGACCCGGCCAATCCGCTGGCAACGATGGAGCGTGCAAATCACCGTAGCTCGCTCACCGAAGTCATGCGCGGGCTGTTGCGGCTCGCCGCGCATGCCACCGCGCAAGACCGGGACCTCCTTCCTCGGCTCGCGACATTCCTTGACGCTATCCCCGAAGACCGTCAGGTCCTGCGAGGCCTCGCGCTCAAGGAGTTCGCGGCGCTGGCCAGCGATGTAGACGGCTTCGCCTTCTACCTCCCTCATCTCTATCACAGCCTCGTCGGCCCCTCGACCGTGGAGCGCGCCTATGCCGCCGATGCGATCGGAGAGTTGCGCCAGGCCACCCTCGACAACGCGCCCGATCTCCTGTTCGAGTCGTTCGTTCCGCTGCTCAGCGACAGCTACGTCATGGTTCACAAGGCGGCCGCCCGGGCATTTCGCCGCTCGGCTATTCCTGAGCGGCTACGCCGCCCCGCTCTCAGTGCGATCTATCACTTGATTCGCTACTATCGCATGGAAAGCGGCGAGGATAATTTCCTCGCCGATTGCGTAGACGTGCTGGCGGGCTCGGTCGACGAGTTCGGCAAACAGAGCGGCGGGCTTCGGCGGTATCTGATCGAGGTCTGCATGGACATCGACCCGATGTACCTGCGCTCGCATCTTCGCGGGTTCAACCATACGCTTGGGTCCGAGCCGAGCTTCGCCAAGCTCGTCATTCGCGTGCTGCCTTCGCTCATCGATCGCTTCAACCGCAACGACAAGGCCGAGCGACTAGTGCGCGGCCTGAGCAACGGCGCGATCCTCCAATATCAGGCGGATTTCGAGGCCCTTGGGCGAGAAATGGCGAAGAACGAACAGTGGCTCACTATCGTCATCATCGACGCGCTCGCCCGCGCCGGCGCGGCCGAGGCGGCTGCGCGAGTGGCAGCGGCACGGGTCAACGCGCTTGAAGATGTTCCGCGTAACCGCGACATCCGCAACTTCGGAAGGCAGATCGCTCTCGCCTTCGCCTTCGAAGAAGCAGTTGGGACAGGTGACCGTGCCGCGCTCGAGCGCCTGGCCGGCGAGTGGAAAGAACTCGCGCGGGAGCGCGACCAGCATCGTGAGGACCGACGTGAGCGCAATAGTAGAAGTCGTCTTCCCTTCTCGCGCTGAGGCTGTCCTGGCGCTCCACGACCCAGCGGTCACTGGTGATGCACTGCGCGGTGCCGCTCTGGCTGTTGAGGAGGGCGCGCTAGCCTTCGGCCGCGTGCCTGGCGCGAAGGACTGGCGCGCGTTCGCCAGTGCGCTCGAGATTCTTGCAATGCTAACCGACTGGGCGGCGGCGATCGACACCGCGCAGGTGGATGCAGATCGGTTTCTGCGGGCAGCGCGGCAGAAGCTGAACAAGCTCGCACAAGTCGCCGAACAGACCGACTATCATCAGGCCGTATGCGCAGCTCTCTCTCTGATCACCGGGGAGTTTGACCCAGGTAGCGTTCCGGCACAGCGTCTAGCGATCGCCGCATTGCCGATGCCGGTCGCGATCATCGCAGATCCCGAACCGCCGCGGCGCATCGGATTCGATGATCCCGAACCGCGCGCCGAGGACCTTTCGGTGGCTTTTCTCGAGTTTACCATCAACGGGGCGGCGGCCGCGAACCTCCACAGCCTGCGGCCCAACCAGGTGCATGATCTCGGCTTGACCATCCGCGTTTCGCGTTGGCCGGACCACGCCGATTCACTTTCGATCATCCCGGTGTCTATCGAGCCCCAATCGATGTGGGAGCTGCCGCGCTTTACCTTCGCCAGGCCCGACGGCGATCCGCCCTACACCTTCCGTCGCGAGGGCCGAATGATCGTTCAGGCATCGCAAGGGTTCGACGCGCGGCCCTTGGAATTCGTCTACGCCGCTGAATTCCAGCCCGCCAGCCGCGAGGCCCGGCGCGTCGTCGTCGCCGGGCAGCGGCGCTTGCGCCTCGATGGCCTTGATATCGCCAATCATGGCGTGTCGGGGTATCCGAGCCTTGACCGGCGCGTGCTCGATATCCGCAACCAGTTGCGCGAACTGCCGCACGTCGCCGAGGACGACATTCGCGCGGCGCTGCCCGTACTCGGGCCGCTTGCGAACCTCGTAGGCTCCGCGGTTCAGGACGCGCTCTATCCCAAACCGATTTACGAGGACGCGTTCGAAGCTGACGTGCGCCAGCGCTTGCGGGCGGTGCCGATGATAGGAGCCGAACTTGAACAGCAGGCGCATGCCGGAGGCGGGCGGACTGATTTATCGTTCCGCGGTATCCGCATCGAACTCAAGAGTGAGCGGAAGAAGCGCGTGCTGCCGGAGGATGCTGCCGCATATGCCGATCAGGCCGTGTCCTATGCCGTTGCGAGCGGTAAAAGATTGGCAGTTCTTTGCGTGCTCGATTGCAGCCCAAAGAAGACGCCGCCGCTGCCGGTCGAGAGTTGCCTGCTGCTTCAGTCACGCGACAATGACGGTGGCCCTGTACATATCGTGACGTTGCTCGTGCAGGGCGGCCTGCCCAAGCCGAGCAGCCTGTCTCGTTGAGCATACGTCGCTTCCGTAGAGTTGCCCCGACGCGGCCGTCCAGTCGAATGCCTCGCGGAACATGAACGGACGACGGCTTTCGGCGACGACATCAGCCGGCAGGAACGGCGGCAACGGGCGCACAACAGCCACAGCGCTCGTGCCGTGGACTCTCTGCTTCAGCTATCCGCCGAGCCTCTCAGCGATCCACCCGTCGATTTCGCTCTCCGCCCAAGCGACAATCCTGCCGCCGAGCGGATAAGGCTTCGGGAACTGCCCGAGCTCCATCCGGCGATAGACGGTGGAACGGGACAGCCCCGTTCGATGCAGCACCTCGGGCAGCCGCAGCAGGCGGTGCGGCGAAAAGCCGCCGCCTTGCGGCGCGGGTTGTGTGGGAGGCAATTGAACCATGACCATTTTCCCAAAACCGGCGGTCTGGTTCGCGCTGCGAAAGGCGATCTTGTTCTTATTATGTTTCGCGAAAACGTCAAGTGGCCCGCCTTGGGCGGAGCACTTCATCGAGGGTTACGCCTTGGAAACTGAGTGGCGGGCGTTTCCAATCGCACGGCAGCGATTTCTGCACTTTGCGGCCATTTAACAGCATCACTGTTAAACGCCCATGCCAGGTTAGAAAGGGCACGCTTGGGCCGATCTCCCGGTCAGAATTCAACGACCAGGCACGGATCGAATTCCGGATTCTCGATCCGTCCTCCCGCGGTCTGCGGGCCGTAGCCCTTCGGGTTGCAGACCACACGCGTCGTCCCGGCGATGTAGTCGCAGCTCGAATGGGTATGGCCATGCACCCACAGCGCCGCACCCGAATTCTCGACCAACTCGGACAGGTCGCTGCAGAACGCGGGCGTTAGTGGATCGTCCGCGAAACGCGGATGGATAGAGTTCGGGTGCGGGAGATGATGAGTGACGACTACGGTCGTGCCGTCAAAGGGAGTTCGCAGCGCTTCGCTCAGCCAGGAACGCGATTGCTGGTGCCAGGCGAGCGCCACTTCAGGCAAGAGCCGCTTGCCAACTTCCGAGGGGAAGATGACCCGGTGATCGTTCATCCAGTTTCGCGCTTCGTACATAGCCGCCGGAGCATCGCCAAACAGCTCGTAGTCGGTCCAAAGCGTGCTGCCGAGAAACCGAACGCCGTCGACGACGATCTCGGCGTCCTGCAGCAGGTGGATGCCAAGAGCGCCGGCCAGGTCCTGACCGCGCCTGGCTTCGTCATGAACCGTGAAGCGCGGCGGGAAGGCATGCCACTCGTGGTTTCCCGGAACGTAGATCACCGGCCCGCCCGCGGCCCGCTCGGCGAGCCAACGCACGCCCTCGCTCAAGGGATCGTGGATGTCTCCGGCGGCGATCAGCACGTCGTAATCCGGCGCGGGATCGGGAATGTCCCACCGGCTCTGCTCGATATGCAAATCGGACAATATCCAGGCGCGCATGGCATGCTCTTACCGCCTGCCCGCCGTTTTGGGTATTATGGGGGCGCTTTGATTGATTGCATCACGGCTGGATTGAAAGGATGTGGCGTGGCGAGCCGGATAGCGGACACTCAGCACTCCGATGCCCAGATGCTCTCGGCAGCGCTGGCGCGGATCGCTGACCTGTGGGGCTTCTCCAACGCCAAGCTAGGTGCCGCGCTTGGCCTCTCGCCGGCGACCGTATCGCGCATCCTGGACGGCCGCACCGTGCTCGATCCGGCGTCGAAGTCCTTCGAGGCCGCCCGGCTTCTGCTGCGGTTGTTCCGCGGGCTCGATGCGCTGATGGGCAGCGACGATGATGCCGCGCGGCGCTGGCTGACGACCCGTAATGTCGACCTCGACGCGCGTCCCTTGGATCTCATTGACAGCTTCAGAGGCCTGATCGCCGTGTGCGATTATGTTGATGCTCATCGCGTCCACGCGTGAAATCGGCGCTATCGCGGCCAGGCCTGGCGGGGTCTTGATCGTTCGCCCGCATGCCTGAGCCGGAAATCCCGGCGCCGAACTTGGCTGTCGCCAGCGGGGACGCCGATTGAGCAATTCAGATGACTGAACTCCACGGTGCCCACCGCGAGCTAAGCCGCCAAGAAATCATCCCTTTCCATGACCTGATCCGCCCCTGTCCGAACCCGGTCAGGCGCTGCAACCCGCGCGTCTTCAGGGCCGTGTTGTCATGCTGCGCATGCCTGCCCGCGCCACCCTTCGAGCGGGGTTTCCCTCGCCTTCGCTCGGTGCAGGCCTGTCCGCGTCCGGCCTCTTCGGGGCTCGGTCAAAGGGATGGTCCCTTGGACGACTGAACAGCTTCGAAAGGACAGCACCATGAAGAACACCGTCACCCTCGTCGGCTTCGTCGGCAACACCCCCGAAGTGCGCGAAACCCAATCCGGAACCTCGATCACCAGCGTCTCGCTCGCCACGACGCGCAGCTACAAGGACGCCGATGGCAACCGCCAGAGCGAGACCGAATGGCACCGGATCACCTGTTTCAACGGCGTCGGCAAGTGCGTCGCCGAGCATGTCACCAAAGGCGCCATGATCATGGTTACCGGGCGCATTCATTACAGCCGCTGGACCGACAGCGAGGGCCAGGCCCGCTACGGCTGCGAGATCGTCGCCGAGCAGGTCGACTTCCTCGCCAAGGCCAAGGAAGCGACCACAGGCGAACCGAAGAAGCGGCGCTCGAAGTAGCGCCGCAACGTCGCACCTCTGAATCCTCTCGGCCCTGAAGGCGTCTGCCTTCAGGGCCTTTTGCTGTTCACTCGATCGCCGGGGAACACCTCCGTCCCGTCATCCACTCCGATGCCGCGCAGGCGGAAAGGTCCAGCCGGACCTTGCTCCCATGTTCGGTTTTCACGGCCTGGCGGAGAGGCCGGAACGAGGGTTGGCGAATGGGAAGAAAAGCACACCTTACCCCTCAACGGGAGGGACAGTTGAAGTTATCTCGCTGAAATATCGAATGAAAATTCATAATGCCGAGATTCGCCCATTGTGACCGCCGGTCACCGTGGTCACCCGCGGTGACCGCGCTTCCAACCTACTGGGGGTACACGGGTTTTCCGGCTTGCTCGGTCTCTATGTTCCATATATGTTCTCAAATCAGAGGGGTGACCTTGAGGGGACGGAGAATGCCCGCATGTCACGCCGCTACCACCTTGCCTGCTATGTAACTCCGGAAATCTTCGCCACCTTTCGCGAGCTCGCCCGCAGCCGGCACATGACCGTGACCGGTCTCCTGCGGCGCCTGGTCGTCGCCGAGATCGAGGCCTCCTCGCTGCTCGATCCGGGCGATCTGGAACGCAACATCGTGTTCCTCGTGCGCGCGGTGAACGCACTTCTCGCTGCCAACGATCCGCGCCTGCGCGACCGCGTCGTGGCCGAGTGGCACCGCGAGGTCTTCGAGGAAGGCGGGCGCGATGATTGACCAGGCCGACCACTTCCGGAATCGCCGCAAGCCGGACCTCTATCTCACCCGTCTGCTGGGTCCGAAGCTTGCGATTCTGGTCGTCCTGTTGGTGCTCTATCTCACGGTCCGGCACCGGCTGACCGCGCATCTGGACGCCAGCACCGTGAGCGTCGGACTGGCCCATGCCGAGGCTAGCGTGAAGCTGGCGCTGTTCGGCAATCCGGACACGATCACGACGTTTGCCGGCGGCGGCAATACGTAAGATTTCACCCGCCATACGATCGCCCATGCAGACCTCTTTGCCGAATGCTGGCGGGCCGTGCTGCGACAGATCGAGCGGGGCGTTATTGCGGCGGCGCTGTTCGTTGCGGCCCCGCCCATTGCCTGGTTCATCGGCCGCACCGGATGGGAGCTCTGGCGCGAATCCCGGCCGCAGCCGATACCGCTTGCGGAGGCCGGAAATGGGCTTCCGGTGGACGACATCTCGCTGCGCGAAGTTCCGCCGCCGCCGCTGAACCGGTTCGAGCCCGGGCCCGTGGACCAGGTGACGGCGGAGGCGGATTGCGGTGCGGCATCGACTAACGAAGCAGCATCTGCAGAAGCTACGGTTCTGCCAACCACTGTCCCCCGCAAGCGCTCGCGCAAGGCGACGATGCCGCCGGAATTCGACCCGCCAAAAGCGCCGCCGACACCCCCGCTCGTGCAGCCGGGGCAGGTCCGTCGCCGCCCCAAGAAGGCGGAATAACCGATGCTTTCCGTCGCATCGGTTCGCTCGGCCGGCGGGGCGGCCAGCTACTTCGCCGCCGACAACTACTACACCCGCGAGCAGGGCCAGGGCGAGTGGTTCGGCAAGGGCGCCGAGGCGCTCGGTGTCACCGGCAAGATCGACCCTAAGATTTTCGAAGCCCTGCTCCAGGGCCGACTTCCCGACGGCTCGCGCGTTGGGCGCGAGGGCATCCACCGCGCCGGCATCGACCTCACCTTCTCGATGCCCAAGAGCTGGTCGCTGATCGCCCTGGTCGGCGGCGACCGGCGCATCGTCGAGGCTTACGGCGAGGCGGTGAAGGCGACGCTCGCCTGGGCCGAACGGAACGCCGCGCAGGCGCGCATCGATACCGGCAAGGGCCAGTGCCTGGTTTCGACCGGCAACCTCGTCGTCGGCCTCTTCGAGCACGACACCAGCCGGGCGCAGGAGCCGCAAGGCCACTTCCATGCGGTCGTCGCCAACGTGACCCAGCTTCCCAGCGGCGAGTGGCGAGCGCTGCGCAACGACAGGCTCTGGTCGCTCAACACGCTGCTCAATTCGATGACCATGGCGCGCTTCCGCATGAGCGTCGAAGCGCTGGGCTATCGCGTCGGCGACCGCTCGAAGCACGGCAACTTCGAGGCCGCCGGGATAGCCCGCAACATGGTCATGGCGTTCAGCACCCGGCGGCAACAGATTCTCGCCAAGGTAGCGGCAATGGCCTCGCGCACGCCCGAAGCCTTCCACGCCGCGACCCTGATGACGCGCGAGGACAAGGCGCCCATCGAGGACCGCGGGGCACTCTACGCGGGGTGGCGGGAGACCGCGGCCGAGATCGGTCTCGACCTCGCCGCGATCCGCGCCGAAGCCGATGCCAGGCTTGCTCTACAGCCCGGTATTCGCGAGCGGATCGGCGAGGCCGTGGCGCCGATCGTGACCAAGGCGCGCGAGCTGGCGAGCGGCTTTGCCAGCGCGCTCGGGTTGCGCCGTGACGATCCCTATCTGCCAAAGACCTTTCCCAACAAGACGCCGGCCGAGATCGCGGCGGCGCATGCCGTGGCGTCCGCCATCCGGCATCTCGAGCAGCGCGAAGCGGGGTTCGCGCTCACCGATGTCTACAAGGCCGCGCTCGACTTTGGCCTGCCCACCACGATCGGCGAGGTCGAGCGCGCGGCCGCCCGGCAAATCGCCAACGGTAACCTTCATCGGGGCATCGACGAGCGCGCCGGCATGGTGACGACCGCGCAGGCGCTCGACATCGAACGGCGCATCCTCGCAGGCGTCGATGCCGGACGCGGCGCAGTCGCGCCGGTCCTGTCGGCCGATCTCGCCGCAGACAGTCTCCAGGCCTTCGCGGTGGAGCGGAGCGGCTTTGCCTTGAACGCCGGACAGGAAGCCGCCGGGCGCATGATGTTCGCATCGACCGACAGGACCGTCGCCATCCAGGGGGTCGCCGGAGCGGGCAAGTCGAGCGTGCTCGCACCCGCCGCGCGGCTGTTCGAGGCGCAGGGCCGCAAGGTCATCGGGCTCGCTGTGCAGAACACGCTGGTGCGGACGCTCGAGCGGGAAACGGGCGTACCGTCGATGACCGTCGCGCGGTTCATCAAGACGTACGGCGGCGAAGCGAGTTCGGCCGGGAAGGAGAGCCTCAGGGGAAATGTGCTGATCGTCGACGAGGCTTCGATGCTGGCCAATGCCGACCAGCTGAAGCTCATAGAGATCGCCAACCGATACGAGGTAGGCCGGCTCATATTCGTCGGGGACTCCCGCCAGCTCGGTGCCGTCGATGCGGGCAAGCCCTTCGCCCTAGTGCAGGATGCCGGGATCGAGACCGTCCGCATGGACCAGAATGTCCGCGCGCGGGAGGATGCCGTTCGCGCCGTCGCAGTGGCGGCGCAGGCCGGTGAAGTCGCCAAGGCCATGGAACTGCTGGGCGGAAGGGTAATCGAAGCGGAAGGCGGCGTGGTCGAGCAGGCCGCCCGGCAATGGCTGTCGCTCCCGAAGGCGGAGCGCGAGCAGACCATGATCTTTGCCTCGGGTCGCCGGCTGCGCGATGCAGTCAATGCCAGTGTGCAGGAAGGTCTGAAGCAGGCCGGAGAGCTTGGCGAGCAGAGCTTGCGGCTTCAGGTGCTCGATCGCGTCAACCTCACCAACGAGGAACTGCGCTACAGCCACCACTACCATCCGGGCCGCGTGGTCGAGCTTTCGCGGGCCATTCGCGAGCAGCGGCTGGAGCCCGGGCGGTATGTTGTGACCGGTGTCGACCGGAACGGGCGCATTCAAATGCGGGACGAACGGGGCAAGCCGCACCGCTTCCTGCCGGACCGGGTCCGCCTCGGGCACGACAATCGGCTTGCCCTTTACGACCGGAAGGACCGAACCATCCATGCCGGCGACCGCATCCGCTGGACCGCCAACGACCACGAGCGCGGGCTGCTCAATGCCGACCGCGCGACGGTCACCGGCATCGGCAAGGGCCGGGCTGAGATCGAGACCTCGTCAGGCATGAAGCTGTCGCTGGCGCAGGGCGATCCCATGCTGGCGCGGATCGATTTGGCATACGCCTACAACGCCCACATGGCGCAGGGCATGACGGCGGACCGGGCGATCGTCGTGATGGAATCACGCGACACCAAGCTGCTCACCCGGCAGAACTTCCTCGTCTCGGTCACCCGCGTGCGCGACGAGCTCACGGTCTATGTCGACAGGGCAGACCGCGCCAAGGCGAAGCTCGAGCTGCAATCGAGCGAGAAGCGCTCGGCGCTCCAGACCATCGGGGAGGTCGAGAAGAAGCCCGAGCTGGAGCGGACCCGCGTCAAGCCGTTCGAGATTGGATTGTGAGCTGCTTCCGCCCGTAGCTGCTTGCGTCTCACCTTAGCCATTTAAACCAAGAGCGCCTGGAGTTTCCTGGGCCGCGCCGCTGGTCCAAGCTGTCGGATCGCGCTAACCGATGCGAGGGGGTTCCCGCAAACATGCCAACGACCACCAATCGGTGACCGTCGTCTGCGGGCGATATATCAGGATCAACAGGGTAAGCTGTTTGATGGCGAAGTTAGAGGACCTGGAAGTCAACGCGTCCGTCAAAGGGCTGCTGCCAAGCGGTCTGGCAACGATCGTCAGCGTCCAGTGGTATGGCGCCGATGCAGCGGAGGTAACGTACAAGGATAGCGGCGGATCGGTTGCCAACCAGATTCTGTTCCGGGCCGACGAAGAGAGGCTCGAATGCGTCGAGGAAGGGCGGCCGTGGAGCTTCGATGCCGACGGCGGCTTGTTTCGCCTGTTGTCGGAAGCGCAGCGCATTCACTTGGCGCACCTGTTCGATCCGGTGCTCGCGGTCCATACTTCGCTGGTCGAGCCGCTGCCGCACCAGATCACCGCGGTCTATGAATCAATGCTGCCCCGCCAGCCATTGCGCTTCCTCCTCGCCGATGACCCCGGCGCAGGCAAGACGATTATGGCGGGGCTGCTGATCAAGGAGCTGATCGCGCGTGGCGATCTGCAACGCTGCCTCGTCGTCTGCCCCGGCAGTTTGGCGGAGCAATGGCAGGACGAGCTTTACAAGCGCTTTGCGCTTCCGTTCGAGATTCTCACCAATGACAAGCTTGAAGCCGCGCGCACCGGCAACTGGTTCGCCGAAACCAATCTCGTCATCGCTCGCCTCGACAAGCTGGCGCGCGACGAAGATGCCCAGGCGAAACTGACAGCACCCGACTGTCAATGGGACCTGATCGTGTGCGACGAAGCGCACAAGCTCTCGGCCACATTCTTCGGCGGCGAGGTCAAGTACACCAAGCGCTACCGGCTGGGGCAGTTGCTGTCGCAGGCGACGCGCCATTTCCTGCTGATGACCGCCACTCCGCACAACGGCAAGGAGGAGGACTTCCAGCTGTTCATGGCGCTCATCGACGGGGACCGTTTCGAAGGCCGCTTTCGCGACGGGGTTCACGCGGCGGACGTGTCCGACCTGATGCGCCGCATGGTGAAGGAGAAGCTGCTCAAGTTCGACGGCAAGCCACTTTTCCCGGAGCGGATCGCCAACACCGTGCCCTACCGCCTGTCCGACGCCGAGGCGGATCTCTACAAGGCGGTTTCCGACTACGTGCGCGAGGAGTTCAACCGCGCCGAAGCCCTGCAAAACGACAAGCGCGCCGGGACGGTCGGCTTTGCCCTGACGATCCTGCAACGCCGGCTCGCGTCGTCCCCCGAGGCCATCTACCAATCCTTGCGCCGCCGCCGCGAGCGCCTCGAAACCCGGGCACGCGAAATGGAGCTGCTGAACCGCGGTGGCCAGGCGCAGGCGGCGCGACCGATTGAGCTGGACGAAGACGACCTCGAAGATCTGAACGACGCGACCGAGGACGACCTGGAGGCCCTGGAAGAGCAGGTACTCGACCAGGCGACCGCTGCGCAAACGGCCGCCGAACTGCGCATCGAGATCGCCAAGCTGCGCGAGCTGGAAGACCTGGCCCAGGCCATCCGTCGTAGCGGCGACGACAAGAAGTGGCGCGAGCTGGCAAGCCTGATCGGCGAGATTTTCACACCTGCCGTCATTGCGAACCGCTTTGCGGAGGAGCGAGCCGAATACGACGCCGGCATTCCGCCCAAGCCGAAAGCGTCCACCGGACAGAAGCTGGTGATCTTCACCGAGCACCGAGACACGCTAAACTACCTTCATCGTCGAATCACGACGCTCCTCGGCAGCGAAGACGCGGTGGTCACGATCCACGGCAGCATGGGCCGGCAGGACAGGCTCAAGGTCCAGGAGGCCTTCCGCCACGATCCAGTTGTGAAAGTTCTGCTGGCGACCGACGCGGCGGGCGAAGGTATCAACCTTCAGCGCGCGCACCTGATGGTCAACTACGATCTGCCGTGGAACCCGAACCGGCTGGAGCAACGATTCGGCCGCATTCACCGCATCGGGCAGACGGAGGTCTGCCACCTGTGGAACCTCGTCGCCGACGAGACCCGCGAGGGCGACGTCTATCGCCGTCTGCTGGAGAAGCTGGAACAGGCCAGGACCGCGCTCGGCGGCCAAGTGTTCGATGTGCTCGGCAAGCTACAATTCGACGGCAAGCCCTTGCGCGAGCTGCTGATCGAAGCGATCCGCTACGGCGAGCGGCCCGAAATCCGCGCGCGGCTGGAGCAGGCGGTAAGCGACGCATTCGACCCCTCGCAGCTACAGGACCTGCTCGAGGAGCGCGCAATCGCGGTCGACACGATGGACGCCAGCCGTGTCCAGCGAATCCGCGAGGACATGGAGCGCGCCGACGCCCGGCGTCTGCAGCCGCACTATATCGAGGCTTTCTTTCTCGAGGCATTCGCACGGCTCGGCGGCACGGTCCGTGCCCGCGAGGGCCGCCGATTCGAAGTCACGAATGTCCCCGCGCCAGTCCGCAACCGCGACCGGCTGATCGGGCGCGGCGAGCCCGTGCTGCCGCGTTACGAGCGCATCGCGTTCGACAAGGCGCAGATCGCTCCGCAAGGGCAAGCGCCCGCGGCCTTCGTTTGTCCTGGCCACCCGCTACTCGACGCGACGATCGACTTGACGCTTGAGCGCAACCGCGACTTGCTCCGCCGCGGCACGATCCTGGTCGACGAGCGCGATCTCGGCACGCAGCCGCGTATGCTGTTCTACCTGGAGCACGCGATCCAGGACGGCAGCCGAACGCGCACCGGTGAGCGTCGGACGGTTTCCAAACGGCTGCTGTTCGTCGAGATCGGCGCCGACGGCACCGCGCGGCATCTCCAGTATGCGCCGTATCTCGACTATCGCCCGCTGAAGGACGACGAACCCGCCGTGGCGGAAATCCTCGCGCGACCGGAAGCGGCGTGGATCGCGAAGGAGCTGGAGGATCGCGCGCGGGCGCATGCGATTGCCTCGGTGGTGCCCGAACACCTCGCGGAAGTTCGCTCGCACAAGATCGCGCTGCTCGACAAGACCGAGGCCGCAGTGAAGGAGCGGCTCACCAAGGAAATTGGTTACTGGGACCACCGCTCCGAAGTGCTGAAAGAGGCCGAGCGCGCCGGCAAGCCGAACGCCCGGATCAACTCCGCCGAGGCTCGGCGTCGCGCCGACGAGCTCCAGGGACGCCTTCAGCGGCGCCTCGAGGAGATCGCGGAAGAGCGCCAGCTTGCGCCCTTGCCGCCCGTAGTGCTCGGAGGACTGCTTGTAATCCCGGCGGGGCTGGTCGCTGAGATGGCCGGTGGACGCACGCCGGAGATGCGCGCGATGGCGGACACCCAAGCGGCGGGGGCCAAGGCCCGCGCGATAGTGATGGCAGTTGAGCGCGGTCTCGGTTTCGTGCCGGTCGACCGCGAGGTGGAAAAGCTCGGCTACGACGTTGAGAGCGCGGTGCCGGGCACCGGCAAGCTGCGCTTCATCGAGGTCAAGGGCCGGATCACTGGAGCTGACACGATTACCGTGACCAAGAACGAGATCCTTTACTCGCTCAACAAGCCCGACGACTTCATCCTGGCGATCGTCGAGTTCGACGGCGACGACCACCGCGTGCACTACGTCCGCAATCCTTTCAAGGCGCACCCGGACTTCCACGCGGCCAGCGTGAATTACACTATGCGTGAGCTGATCGCGCTGGGGGGCGCGCCTGAATGAGAAAGAAGAGCGCAAGAAGGGCCTGCGAGTGGTTCAAGGAGGAGGTACAAGACGTACGGGATTTCGCCGATGCCACCGCTGATCTTAGCGACGCGCATGTCACTTGGTGCCATGATCAAGCAATCATCAGACTGTACCGCTCGTTCGAAAATCTGATGCTCTCTTGCCTCATCTGCGCGATGAACAATGACACGGAGCAGATTTCCCAGGTGACCGGCATTTCCTTCCCGCAACATCTCACAGATGAAGTTTGCGAGTTCATCATCGTCGGCGAGGGGTATTTTGACTTCAAGGGGCGCGATGGCCTGATCAAGACGATCAAGCGCTATGTCCCCGCGGGCCACTATTTGCTGCAAGCGATCTCACACCAACAATGGCGAGAACCTCTCGAACGCCTATCCGCCTTGCGAAACTTCGCCGCACACGACAGCTATCCATCGAAGAAGGCCGCCCTGCGGGCGGTCGGACAAGAGCGCATGGGCTCGGCCGGATCGTGGCTGAAACGTCAGAATAGGCTGCAAAACCTTTGCGATCGCATAGACGAGCTGGTTGACGCTATCCATGCGGCCGCCCCCTATTGAGAGTGACCTGATGCCCGACGTGCCCGTGAAGACCCGCAAGAAGCTGATCGAAGTTGCCCTGCCGCTCGACAAGATCAACGAGGCTTCGGCGAGGGAGAAGTCGATCCGGCACGGGCATCCGTCGACCCTGCACCTGTGGTGGGCGCGGCGGCCGCTGGCGGCGGCGCGGGCGGTGATTTTCTCGCAGATGGTCGACGATCCATCCGAATACACCGACACGCTGCTGCAAGTGGAAGAGACGCGCCGAGCCGCCGAGCGCGAGCTGAGGAAGCGCAAAAAACTGTGGGACGAGCTTCCCGACGACGCAGAACGCGAGGCCGAGCCGACGCTGGCCGAATGCGCGGCAGACATTGAGCGCGAGCGCCTCTTCCGAATCATCGAAGACCTGGTGAAGTGGGAAAACACCACCAATGAATTCGTGCTCGACAAAGCGCGTGCCGAAATCTGGCAGAGCTGGCGCCGCGCCTGCGCCGACAACGCCGGTCATCCGCGCGCGGCCGAGCTGTTCGATCGCAACAAGCTGCCCGCCTTTCACGATCCCTTCGCTGGCGGCGGCGCGCTCCCGCTCGAGGCGCAGCGGTTGGGGCTGGAGGCGCATGCGAGCGACCTCAATCCAGTCGCGGTGCTGATCAACAAGGCGATGATCGAGATCCCACCCAAATTCGCCGGCCAGCCGCCGGTCAATCCCGACGCTGATACGCACCGCCACTGGAAGGGCGCCGAGGGATTGGCCGATGATGTGCGTTACTCGGCACGTGGATGCGCGACGAGGCAATGAAGAGGATCGGCCACCTCTATCCCAAGGCAAAAGTGACGGCCGAGATGGCGGCCGACCGGCCGGACCTAAAGCCCTACGTCGGCAGCGAACTGACCGTCATTGCCTGGCTCTGGGCGCGCACGGTCAAGAGTCCCAATCCAGCGTTCCGCGATGTGGACGTGCCATTGGCATCGACGTTTATGGTTTCGACCAAAGAGGGAAAAGAAGCTTGGATTGAACAGATTACGACCGAGACTAGTTACCGCCTGAAGATTCGCATCGGCCGATCTCACGACCCAGAGAAGGTCGCGCTAGGTACTTCAGCGGGTAAGCGGAAGGGCTTTCTGTGCCTAATGTCGGAATCGGCGATCCCTTACGACTACATCCGTTCCGAAGCCAAAGCTGGACGGATGGGAATCCGGCTTTTGGCGACGGTCGTGGACTCTCCGAGCGGAAGGCTATACCTATCTCCGGACAAGGTTCAGGAAGAAATTGCCGCCTTGGCACAGGCTGATTGGGTGCCAAATATTGAACTTCCTAAGAAGCATCGCAATTTTCAGGGCCCAGTTTATGGGCTCGACAATATAGGCGATATTTTTACTCAGCGTCAGTTAGTGATGCTGAATGCTCTGTCGGATCTCACTGCTGAGGCGCGGCAGAAGGTTATTAGTGATTGTTTCGACGTCTGCCAGAACCACGTTTCAGATTACGCGGATGCTGTTCAGACCTACCTGTCCGAGACAGTTTCTAAGTTGAGCGCATATCATTGCGCAGCCGGCGTCTGGCGTCCGAACATGAGCAAGAGTGGTAGGCTCTTTGGCCGCCAAGCAATTCCGATGGTTTGGGATTTCCCCGAGTGCAATCCCTTTGCCGGCGCTGGAGGCGATTTCCTTGGCGCCATCTCCGATAGCGCAAAGACCTTGCTAACTCTTCCGGACAACATTCAAGGTGTGGCCGTGCAACGGGCGGCACAGGTTAATTCTGCGGGTCGGCCAAATAATGTCGTGATAAGCACGGACCCACCCTACTACGACAACGTCGCATACGCGGAGTTGTCCGACTTTTATTACGCATGGTTACGAAAGGGACTCCGGGAAACCTACCCCGAGTTGCTCAGCACGATGGCGGTACCGAAGGCCGATGAGCTGGTCGCGGCCACGCATCGACAGGGCAGCAAAGAGGCTGCGGAAAAGTTCTTTCTAGAGGGTATGACCGAAGCCATGAGGCTGTTGGTGCATGAAGCGCATCCTTCAGCACCAGTGACGATCTACTATGCGTTCAAGCAATCAGAAAAAAAGGGCGGTGCGGATACAACTCGAACAGGCTGGGAGACGTTTCTTGGCGCGGTCATCGACGCGGGGTTCGCTATCAGTGGCACTTGGCCCATAAGCACCGAGCAAGTAGCTGCGCTAAAGGCTGTCATCAATTCGCTCGCTTCTTCGATCGTCCTGGTCTGCCGTCCGCGCTCTACGGATGCTCGCACCGCCACCCGACGCGAGTTCCTTAACGCTCTCAAGGCCGAACTGCCGGATGCCCTCCATCATCTCCAGCGTGGCAACATCGCGCCGGTGGACCTGGCGCAGGCGGCTATCGGGCCGGGAATGGCGGTATTCACGCGTTACTCGAAGGTGCTCGACGCGGAAGGCAATCCGATCACCGTCCGCGAAGCTCTGGCGCGGATCAACGAAGTGCTCGACGAAGTGCTCGCCGCTCAGGAGGGAGACTTCGATCCGGACACGCGTTGGGCCGTCACCTGGTTCGACCAGTTCGGCTTTGAGGAGGGCGATTACGGCCATGCCGAGCAGCTGTCCAAGGCTAAGAACACCGCCGTCGCCGAAATGGCCGATGCGCGCAATGGCGGCATCGTCACCTCCAGGGGCGGCAAGGTGAAGCTCACCCGTCCCGCCGACTTGCCCGAGGCCTGGGATCCCGACACAGACCCACGCCTGACCGTGTGGGAAACAGTTCACCATCTGATCCGCCGTCTGGACGTAGGCGGCGAAGGAGCGGCGGCCGAGCTAGTCGCCAAGCTGGGGGTCAGGGCCGAGACAGCGCGCGAGCTCGCCTATCGCCTCTACGCGATCTGCGAGCGCAGGAAGCGCGCGGCGGACGCGCTGCCGTATAACGCCCTGGTGCAGGCCTGGCCCGAACTTGTCAGCCTCGCGCGCGATCTAACCGCCGCCGGCACGGCGGGGCCGGCGCAGGCCGAGCTGGCGATCTGACGGAGCGCGCGATGCCGACCAAGGAGGAGTTTGCCAGAGCCATCGGCGCCAGGCTGCGCGACGCGGAGCTGCGCGGCGCCGATAACCTCGACCTCAACTCGGGGCAGCTCCACCGCGATCTTGGCGGCTATCCGGGCCCTGGCCATCAGATGCCGAGCTGCTGCGATGCGCTCTATTCCGTGCAGCGCGCCGGGGATACGATTCTGACGCGCCCGCCCAAGGGCAAGGGCGCATCGCTGACCATTCGATACAAGCTGCCGCGCTAGGCGCGGCCCGGGGGAACCAAGACGTGGCGATCACCAACCAGGAACGCATCGGCAAGGCGCTCGAGCTGTGCAGGGCCGGGCTCGCGCCGTTCGTCGAGCGCGAGGTGCATGCCGCCGTCAAGGAGCGGCATGCCGGGATCGACGTGGTCCAACGATTCGCTGACGAGCCCAATTTGGCGCAGAAGAAAATTCAGGACTGGGACGTCCAGGCTTTGCTCCGCTTCATGAAGGCCGCCTGGGACGACATCTTCAGGCAGGTCCTCGGCAAGTCCGACCGCAGCCTGCTGTTCGAGATCAACGATTACCGCAACGCCTGGGCGCACCAGGACCCGTTTTCCGGCGACGATACCGATCGTGCGCTCGATTCAATCGAACGGCTGCTGACGGCGGTCTCGGCGGAGGAAGCCGAAGAAGTCCGCAAGATGAAGCTGGTGTTGCGGCGGACCGTGCTCGAGGAGCAGTCGCGCTCGGACCGGCGCCGAGGCGGCAGCGCGCTGATCGAAAGCGCGGCGGCCACTACGCTGCCGCCGTGGCGCGAGGTGGCGACGCCGCATAAGGACGTTGCCTCGGGTCGGTACCAGCAGGCCGAGTTCGCGGCAGACTTGTGGCAGGTCCACCTGGGCGAGGGCAGCGACGAGTACCGCAAGCCCGCCGAGTTCTTCCGCCGGACTTACCTGACCGGGAGCCTCAAGAACCTCCTCGTCAACGGCATGAGGCGCTTGACCGGCAGCGGCGGCGACCCTGTAGTTCAGCTGCAGACCAATTTCGGCGGCGGCAAGACGCACTCGATGCTGGCGCTGCACCACCTGTTTTCGGGCGCGCAGGCGGGCGAGATGGCCGGCCTCGAAGATCTGATGCGCGACGAAGGGATCGAGAAACTGCCCGATGGCGTGCAGCGCGTGGTGCTTGTCGGCAACAAGATTTCCCCCGGCAAGCCGAGCGTGAAGGAGGACGGGACCGAGGTCCGCACGCTGTGGGGGGAGCTGGCTTGGCAGCTCGGTGGCCGCGCGGCCTACGACCGCATCCGCGAGGACGACGAACGCGGCACCAGCCCGGGCGATGCGCTGCGCCTGCTGATGAACGAATATGGGCCATCGCTGATCCTGATCGACGAATGGGTGGCCTATGCCCGCCAGCTCCACGACGAGATCGAGTTGCCTGGCGGCAACTTCGAGACCCATTTCTCCTTCGCCCAGGCGCTGACCGAGAGCGCCAAGCTGGCGAACAAGTGCCTGCTCGTGATTTCGCTGCCCTCGTCCGATACCGCGACCCAGCAAGATGACGAGGAAGTGGGCGGCGTGCGCGGGCGCCAGGCGCTGGCACGGCTCAAGAACGTCATCGGCCGGGTGGAAAGCAGTTGGTCGCCCGCGACCACCGAGGAAGGCTTCGAGATCGTTCGCCGCCGCCTGTTCGAGCCGATGATCGAGCGCGAGCAATTCACCAAGCGCGACAACGTCGCCCGCGCTTTTGCCGACCTCTATCGCGCGCAAGCGGCCGAGTTTCCGCCCGAGACGCGCGACGCCGACTACGAGAAGCGCATCGCCCAGGCCTATCCGATACACCCGGAGGTGTTCGATCGGCTCTATACCGACTGGTCTACCTTGGCGAAGTTTCAGCGCACCCGCGGCGTGTTGCGGCTAATGGCGTCGGTGATTCACTCGCTTTACGAGAACGGTGATCGCAACCCGCTGATTATGCCGGCCAACATCCCGCTCGATGACGGGCGCGTGCGCGACGAGCTGACGCGGTATCTGTCCGATCAGTGGAAGCCGATCATCGAAGCCGACGTCGACGGGCCGTCCGCTCTGCCGGTCCGGATCGACGGCGAGGTGCCGAACCTCGGCAAATTCTCCGCGACGCGCCGCGTTGCCCGCGCAGTGTTCCTGGGATCGGCACCGCTCGCGGGATCAGCCAACAAGGGGATAGAGGATCGCCGCATCCGGCTCGGCTGCGTTATGCCGGGGGAAGGCGTGCCTGTATTCGGCGACGCGCTTCGGCGGCTGGCGAGCCAGGCGACCTACCTTTACCAGGACGGCACGCGCTACTGGTACGCGACCCAGCCGACCGTCACCAAGCTCGCCGACGACCGAGCGGCGCAACTGAAGCGCGAGCCTGACAAGGTCGCCGCCGAAATCGAGAAGCGCCTGCGCCTCGATGTGCGGACGCAAGGCGACTTTGCGGCGGTGCATGTCATTCCGCAAAACAGCGGGGACGTGCCCGACCAGCATGAGGTTCGCCTCGTCGTGCTCGGCCCGGATTTTCCTTACAGCAAGGATGCCGGCAACAAGGCGAGCGCCGCAGCCGCGGCGTTCCTCCAGAGCCGTGGAAATGCTCCGCGTCTCTTCCAGAACAGCCTTGTGTTCATGGCGCCCGATGAGAGCCGTCTCCAGGATCTCGAAGAAGCCGTGTGCCGTTATCTCGCGTGGAACGGAATCATAGCGGAGGCCAAGGAACTCAACCTCGATCCACACCAGCAAACCCAGGCGCAGAACCAACTCAAGGCGGCCGATGGTGCGGTCGACGCGCGGCTGCCCGAGACCTACCAGTGGCTGCTGGTGCCCACGCAGGCCAAGCCAACGGACAAGCCGGGCTGGGAAGCCGTCAGACTGACCGGTAGCGAGCCGCTTGCCGAGCGGGCGAGCAAGAAGCTGCGCGGGCAGGAGCAGTTATACCTTCGCCTTGCCGGCACCATGCTGCGCCGCGAGCTGGATGCGATCCCGCTGTGGCGCGACAACCATGTCTCGATCGCGCAACTGGTCGAGGATTTCGCGCGCTATCTGTATCTGCCCCGCCTCGCGCGGCCGGAAGTGCTGCACGCCGCAATCCAGGACGGCCTTGGCCTGCTGCTGTGGCGCGAAGAAAGCTTCGGTTTCGCGGACGAGTATGACGACGGGCGGGGGCGCTATGTCGGGCTTCGCGCGGGGAAGCCGCTCGAATCCGGCCTGGGAGCAGTGGAAGGCCTGCTCGTCAGGTCGGACGTGGCAGCGCGTCAGCTGGAGGCCGAGGTTCCCGAGACCAAGGTCACGGAAGTCGCGCCCGCAGGGGGAGCACAATTCACTGGGCTGCCCGAGCCAGGTCCCAGCAGCCAGCCTGCATTGAAGCGCTTCTACGGCAGCGTAACCTTGGACCCCTCGCGCGTGGGCCGCGACGCGGGCCGCATAGCCGATGAAGTAATCTCGCATCTAACGGGCCTCATCGGATCGGAGGTGACCGTCACGCTCGAAATCAACGCCCGGCTCGAGGACGGCGCTTCGGACAACCTAGTCCGAACGGTTCTCGAAAACGCGAGGACCCTGAAGTTCACGAGTCAGGGGTTCGAGGAGGGCTGACGACGCAAGGCGGCGGGATTGCATGGGGGCATAGGACGATGGCGATCAGTGAAGATGAAGCGCGCAGGCTAATCGCGACAATTCTGGAGGCGCTGGCGAGAGACGCGGAGCCAGAGGGTCGCCGTGCGATCGATGATCTCGTCGCCCAATGGCACGCCGAGATTGAAGCGGGCCGGCCAGTCGACCGCAAGCTGAAGGTCAATGTTAGTCCGGGACTGGACGTCGTCGCCGATGTGCCGCGGTCGCGGACGGTCGCGACCGGCGAGTTCGTCGGCAAGAAGGATTTCAGTCAGCTAGAACAGCTCGATCTGCTTCTCGAGGCGCTTGGCTTGGCTTTCGTCGCACCGCAGATGATGGCAAACAAGGTCATCGAAACGGTCCAGCAATTTGCCGTTGCAGACAGCGTCCGGACAGCAGTTCCCGTCACTGTCTTTCTCACCGCAGCCGGTGACGTCGAGGGCGCACGGCAGATCGACAATGCTGTCGTAGTGGAGTCGGCTATGCGGACCCGACACCTTGCGAACATCATTGCAGAGCTATCCGAAGAGATGGGGCTCAGCCGTCGCGCTGTCCGCAGCCGGGTTGAGGCCGTTTGATGCGCGCTGATATGTGGGACGACATCGAGGCCGCGCTGGGTAGCGCCACCAGTGCGAACCTGTCTTCGGGGTCCGCCGGCAATGATCTCTATGAATGTTATGTCTGGGCGCTCGTGCTCGAGGCGGCGCGACGCGAAGGCGCTACGATCCGCCTCCTTGACCGGTCCGGCGCTCCTGCCAGCAGCTTCTGGTTCCGAACCTCTCCGTCCGCGATCTTCTCGACTGCGCATAACTATTGTCATGCGCAGATCGACTTTCCCGGTTGCCCGAGTCTCGAAGCCCATATCGGCATCTATGTGTCAGGCAAATCGAAGGTGAATCATGAGTGTGACGTGGCGGTCGTCTACAAAGACGAGGCCGACACCTGCCGCGCGGAGAGCGTCTATCCGCGATCCAGCAAGGTACTGCTCGCGATCGAGTGCAAATATTACCTGAGCAGCAGCCTAGGCGTGAATCTCGGTCGATCGTTCCTTGGGCTTATCAATGACATCTACACGAACGGCCGCTTCTTCGTTTCCACCCAAAACAGTGGATCAGTCGATCGGCTCTTCTCGCGGCACAACAAGGAATATGAGATTGGCTTGTCACCAATGACACCCGATCTCGAGGTGCGGCTCCGTGGGTCGATCGAGAAGATATTCCGCAATTTCAAGACGCAGTAGCGGGTCACGGATTCCGGCATGCGTGAGTTGGTAGAGTCCCGAAAAAGGCATCGAACCAATAGCTTACTGAGCATTACCGGGCTTTCTTGCGGGCCTTTGAATTGCCCCGCACGCCGGAAAGGTGCGGAAACCCGCCAAATTTCCCGGCACTTCGAGTCCTCTTCTGGCACCAGCACTTCTCCAGTGTTGGAAAACTCTCGGGAACCGTCCAAAGAACGGTCCCCGGAGAGCGTCTGCTCCG
>JAIESC010000134.1 GCA_019746355.1 Xanthobacteraceae bacterium
GGCAGGTTGGCGAATTTCAGCTCGTGCACCGAGACGGTTTCGGCGAGCTGCCGGACCAGCGTCGAGAGCTCGCCGAGTTCCGTGGCGATCGCCTCGGCGCCGGCGCGGGCCTTGGCTTCGGCGGCATCGGCGATCTTGTCGCCCTGCGCCTCCAGCGCCGAGGCGCGCCGGCCAAGCTCGGCGACCTGGCGCGCAAGGTCGCCGGTTCCGCGTGAGAGATCGGCGATCTGCGCGCTGAGGTTGGCGCGGTCGCGCAGCCGGTTGGCGGCGGCGTTGTAGATCGCAAGCCCGGTAAAGACCGAGATCGCGATGATCATCGATTCCTGGGCGCGGAGGCCGACCAGCAGGTAGAGGACCGCGCCGGCAGAGGCTGCAATCAGCAGCATACAGACGACGACGAATATGGCGCCAAGGCGCTGCATCGACGGTTCCCAGACCCGAACCAGCCCAACGGATGATTCGCCCAACCCGCGCTCAATGTCCACGAGGCTTGGCCGCGACGCAAGAAATTTGCCGCCCAGTTGTTCGAAAGCCGCGGGTGTCGCGGTCCGGAGCAATTGGTCCTATAAGCGCTGTGAAACCGCGTCCGGCCGCACGTCCCGATGACCAAAATCACTGATGCCATCGAGCAACACCCGGTCCGGGTTTTCGCGGCGTTCGCGCTTCTGCATGCGGTGGTGTGGACGGCACTGCCGGCGCTGTTCTTCCGCAACCTGCCGCTCGATCTGATCGAGGCGCTGGTCTACGGCCGCGAATGGCAACTGGGCTACGACAAGCTGCCGCCGCTGCCGTGGTGGCTGGTCGAGATCGCTTACCGGCTGTTCGGCGTGGATGCGCTTTATTACCTGCTGGCGCAGATCGCGGTGCTCGCCGCCTTCGCCTTCGTTTTCATGCTGGCGCGGAACCTCGTCGGCGCGACCGGCGCGCTGATCGCGGTGCTGATCATCGATGGGGTTCATTACTTCACTTTCACCGCGCCGAAGTTCAACCACGACGTGGTGCAACTGCCGTTCTGGGCGCTCGCCGGTTACGCCTACTGGGCGGCGCTGCGGCACGGCCGGATGGCGCACTGGTGCCTGCTCGGCCTCGCCATCGGCCTGGCGCTGTGGTCGAAGTATTTCGTCGTGGTGCTGGCCGCGCCGCTGGCGCTGTTCGCCTTGATCGACCGCGACGCGCGCAAGGTGTTCGCCACGCCCGGCCCCTATGTCGCCGCCGTCGTCGCTTTGGTCGTGATGGCGCCGCATCTCCTCTGGCTGGTCGCCAACGATTTTCTCCCCTTTGCCTATGCCGACGCCCGCGCTTTGCATTTCAAGGGACCGCTCGACTACCTGATCAAGCCGCCGAAGTTCCTGCTCTCGCAGCTCGGCTTCCTCCTTCCGTCGCTTCTGATCGCGGCACCGTATCTGCGCCGCGACGTGCGCGCGCATAGCGCGTCGAAGACGCGCGTAAACGCGCTTGTGGGACCGGCCTATGCCGCCGACGCCTTCGACCGCCGCATCGTCGCGCTGCTTGCCTTTGGTCCGGTCGCGACCGTCGTGCTGCTGTCGTTCGTCACCGGCCGCAACGCGGTCCCGCTGTGGGGCTATCCGCTGTGGCTGTTCCTCGGGCTCTTCATCGTGGTCAACGCGCGCGTGCTCGACCGCGTCACGGTTTCGCGCATCGTCGCGGTGTGGGGCATCGTCTTTACACTCACCGCGATCGTCTTCGTCGCCGCCTATGACGTGCTGCCGCGGTTCCGCGACCGCTACATCGCCGTGCTCTACCCCGGCGACCGGCTCGGCGCGGAGATGTCGCGCCGCTTCCGCGCCATGACCGGCAAGCCGCTCGACTATATGATCGCCAGCATGTGGGACGGCGGCAATGTCTCGCGCTACGCGCCGGAGCGGCCGCGCGTCCTGATCGACGGCCGCCCCGGCCGCGCGCCGTGGATCGATCTGGGCGATCTGCGCGCCAAGGGCGCGCTGGTGGTCTGGACCGGCGGCGGCGGTCCGCGCGGACTGCCGCTCGAGTTCCGCGCCGTCGCTGAGGATGCCGAGATTCAGCCGCCGTTCACGCTGCCGATGCGGCTCGGCAAGGGCAGCGTGACGGTCAACTGGGCGGTGCTGCGGCCGCGCCCGGTGGTGGCAATTCAAAACTGAGACAGGCTATTTCGCGGCATGCGCGGCGCCGGTCCCATAGGACACCAGCGCCACCATGTGATCCCGCAAGTCGGCGGCGGTCGCCGGGTCGTTGCGAAGGGCTGCCACGGAGCGCGGCGATGGCAGTGGCTTGCCCTCTTTACGCCAGCGATTCGGCATAGAGCGAAACCGCCTCGCTTGCGTTCAACATGGCCTCGTCGATGGTATCACCCGCCGAGAAGCATCCCGGCAGGTCCGGAAACCACAGGCCGATGGCCCTGTCGGCTCCCGTATCCTCGACGATGGCGACGTAGTGCGGCATCGGTGCTGCCCCTAATCCCAGCGGCCATTTTGCCTGCTTGTATATGGCCGCGGCTGCTGGTCAGCACGGCGTCAGGCCAGCGCCTTGATCACCTTGCCTACCTTCTCAAAGATCTCGCCGATCTGGCTTTCGCTGACGATCAACGGCGGCGTCACCGCAATCGAGTCGCCGACGATGCGGAACATGATGCCCTCGTCGTGGAAGCCGCGCTCCATTGCCTCATAGCCGCGCTTGCCGACCGCGTCGGGGCGCGCGGCAAGGTCGATGCCGGCGGTGATGCCGACGCAGCGGATGTCGAGCACCTTCGGGACGCCCTTCAGGGTCATCGCTGCGTCGTACCAGACGGGCTCGATCTGCTTCGCCCGCGCGAACAGGTCTTCCTCGCGATAAAGGTCGAGCGCCGCGAGGCCGGCGGCGCAGGCCAGCGGATGCGCCGAATAGGTGTAGCCGTGGAAGAACTCGACCACATGCTCCGGGCCTTTCATGAACGCGTCGTGGATCTCGTCCTTGACGATCACCCCGCCCATCGGCACCGAGCCCGAGGTCACGCCTTTGGCAAAGGTGATCATGTCCGGCACCACGCCGTAGCGCTCGGCGGCAAAGGCGTGGCCGAGCCGGCCGAAGCCGGTGATGACCTCGTCGAAGATCAAAAGGATGCCGTACTTGTCGCAGATCGCCCGCAGCCGCTGCAGATAGCCCTTCGGCGCCGGCAGCACCGCGGTCGAGCCGGCCATCGGCTCGACGATCACGGCGGCTATGGTCGTGTCGCCGTGCAGCGCGACGATCCGCTCCAGCTCGTCGGCGAGATGCGCGCCCCATTCCGGCTCGCCCCTGGAGAACGCCTGCTGCTCGCGGTTGTAGGTCGAGGCGAGATGGTCGACGCCCGGCAGCATTACGCCGAACGCCTTCCTGTTGTTGCCGAGCCCGCCGACCGCCATGCCGCCGAAGCCGACGCCGTGATAGCCGCGCTCGCGGCCGACGAAGCGGGTGCGCTGGCCCTGGCCCTTCGCCACCCAGTAGGCAAGCGCGATCTTCAGGGCGGTGTCGGCGGCCTCCGAGCCGGAGTTGCAGAAGAACACGTGGTCGAGGCTTTCAGGTGCCAGTGCGGCAATACGACTCGCAAGCTCGAAGGCGCGCGGATGGCCGAACTGGAAGGTCGGGGCGAAGTCGAGGGTGGCCGCCTGGGCCTGGATCGCCGCAACGATCGGGTCGCGGTTGTGGCCGGCATTGGTGCACCAGAGCCCGGCCGCGGCGTCCAGCACCGGGCGGTTTTCCGGGGTGTAGTAATGCATGTCCTTGGCGCGGGCGATCAGCCGGGGCCGCGCCTTGAATGCGCGGTTCGCCGTGAACGGCATGAAGAACGCCGCAAGATCGTTCGGCACCGCCTGGGTGGCGGAAGTCTTCTGCGTCGCCTGGGCCATGAACCACCTCGTTGTCCGGATGGACCAAGGAATATCCGCTTTCGCGGATAATGACAAAAGAGGGGGTGGCTGCTACCAACCCCGCATATTCCGTCTTTCTGATGAATGCATGGTTGACAAATCGAACAAGCTGAAAGCGCGGCTGCCGCGCGGGCTCGCCGACCGCGGGCCGGCCGAGATCGCCGCGACGCGGCAGATGACCGATGCGATCCGCGCGGTCTACGAGCGCTACGGCTTCGAGCCGGTGGAGACACCGGCGATCGAGTACACCGACGCGCTCGGCAAGTTCCTGCCCGACCAGGACCGGCCCAACGAGGGCGTGTTCTCGTTCCAGGACGACGACGAGCAGTGGCTGTCGCTGCGATACGACCTCACCGCGCCGCTCGCGCGCTATGTGGCGGAGAATTTCCAGAAGCTCGCGCTGCCGTACCGCAGCTATCGCTTCGGCTGGGTGTTCAGGAACGAGAAGCCGGGGCCGGGGCGCTTCCGCCAGTTCATGCAGTTCGATGCGGATACGGTGGGTGCCGCGAGCATGGCCGCCGATGCCGAGATCTGCATGATGGCGGCGGACACGATGGAGGCGCTCGGCATCCAACGCGGCCAGTACGTCGTGAAGGTGAACAACCGCAAGGTTCTCGACGGTGTGATGGAAGCCATTGGCATCGGAGGTGAGGCCAATGCCGGTATGCGTCTCACTGTTTTGCGCGCCATTGATAAGTTTGATCGTTTGGGTCGAGACGGCGTGGAAATGCTTCTTGGCGAAGGCCGCAGAGACGAAAGCGGCGATTTCACCAAAGGCGCTGGCCTAGATGCCTCCAGCGGAAAGCGCATCCTCGATTATGTCGAAGTTCAGATGGATGAAGAGGCAGGCGACTTGGAAGGCGTCTTCGACGATTGGCGCAAAGTCGTAGGCACGAGTGAAATCGGACAAGCCGGAGTGAGTGAGCTAGCTCAAATTGCGGAATTGGTTCGCGCAGCCGGTTACGGCGCAGATCGCATCAAGATTGATTCCAGTGTCGTCCGCGGGCTCGAGTACTACACCGGCCCGGTCTACGAGGTGGAACTGCTGCTCGAAACCAGGGACGAAAAAGGCCGTCCGGTCCGCTTCGGCTCGGTCGGCGGGGGCGGCCGCTACGACGGGCTCGTGTCGCGGTTCCGCGGCGAGCCGGTTCCGGCGACCGGCTTCTCGATCGGCGTGTCGCGGCTGCAAGCCGCGCTGACCATGATCGGTAAACTTGAATCGAAGCCCGCGCCCGGCCCGGTGCTGGTCACGGTGTTCGACCGCGACCGCGTCGCCGACTATCAGAAAATGGTTGCCGCGCTGCGCAACGCCGGCATCCGCGCGGAGCTCTATCTCGGCAATCCGAAGAACAATGTCGGCCAGCAGCTCAAATACGCCGACCGGCGCAGCTCGCCCTGCGCGGTGATCCAGGGCGGCGACGAAAAGGCGAAAAACGAAGTCCAGATCAAGGACCTGATCCTCGGTGCGGGGCTCACCGCCATCAAGGATCGCGACGAGTATCTGAAGAAGCAGGCCGAGGCGCAGTTCGCGGCGCCTGTGGACAAGCTTGTGGATGCCGTGCGCCAGGTGCTCGCGCGCCACGGCGTGTCCTGGAACTGACATTTTCCGCCGAACTTTTTTAAAGCTTCGCCGTTATCGGACACCCGACCCTGCGGAACACGATCATCCGCGGGGCATTGTCGTGTCAGCACGCACGAGCAAGCACGCGCACGAGCAAGCACCGCATAAGAAACGTCAGGGAGGTTGCCATGACTTCTCCGTGGGACCCTGGGATCGCGCAGGCGATGCAGCGGCATGGAGGCAGCCACCATTCGCGCCCGAAGGTGACGGCGCCCGCGACGGCGCCGGATGCGACGCCGCCGCGCGAGCAGCCGATGGTCGTGCAGGGCGCGCCGCTCGTGCCGGCGACGCCGCGGCCGGACGAGACTTAAAGCCCGGCGATCAGCTTCTTGAGCAGCGCGTTGAGCTTCTGCTGCTCGGCCTCCGTCAGCACTGACAGCAGCCGTTGTTCGTTCGCCACGTGACGGCCGACCGTCTCGTCGATCACGCGCTTGCCTGCGTCGGTGAGTGCGATCAGCTTGCCGCGGCGGTCGTTGGGATCCGGGCGGCGCTCGACCAGCCCGGCGTGCTCCAGGCGATCGAGGCGATTGGTCATGCCGCCCGACGAGATCATCGCGGCTTCGTAGAGCCTCGTCGGCGACAGCATGTAGGGCGCGCCTGAGCGCCGGAGCGTCGCCAGCACGTCGAACTCGCCCGGCTGCAACCCGGCTTCGGCGAACAGCGGGTTCATATGATCCCGCATCACCCGTTCGGCGGCGTCGGAGAGGCGTCCGAACAGCGCCATCGGCAGGGCAGGAAGGTCGGGGCGTTCGCGGGCCCATTGTTCGACAGCCATGTCAGCACGATCCATCGCCAGGTCTCTCTATATGATGTATCTTGACATTAAGATGCATTTCGTATAGTAACATACTTACGATGTAAGTAGCGCAATCGACATCAACAGTGAAGGAGCAAGTGAGATGAGCCGGATGATTTTTGTGAACCTGCCGGTGCGTGATCTGGCGGCGTCGACCGCGTTCTACGGGGCGCTGGGCGGCGCGGTGAACCCGCAGTTCTCCGACGAGCGGTCGAAATCGGTGATGCTGTCGGATGCGATCGGCCTGATGCTGCTGACGCATGATCGCTATGGCGAGTTCACGGCGCGGCCGATCGGCGATGCGCGGCGCGAAAGCCAGGCGCTGATCGCGCTCAGCGTCGACAGCCGCGACGCGGTCAACGCGACGCTGACGCGGGCCACGGCTGCCGGCGGCCGGGCCGATCCGAACCCGGCGCAGGATCACGGGTTCATGCTCAGCCGCAGCGTCGAGGATCCCGACGGCTACGTCTGGGTGATCATGTGGATGGACCCGGCCGCTATCGCCAAGAGCGAGCGCGAATGAGCGGGCAGGCTGCTTGGCGGGGTTTCTGGAAAGGGCATCCGGATCGCGCCGGATGCCCTTTCTGCTGGTGGGTGGAAGAGATCGCTAATACTTCACATTCGCGAACACCTTCACGCCTAAGCCCGGCATCAGCACGTTGTCCTTGGTGAACGACACGTGGTTGCGGATGTCCTCGTTGAGCAGGTTGTTGCCGACCACGCCCACCGTGACCTGCTTCCTTCCGAACGCGTCGTCCCTGAGCACCGTGGTGTGGGACAGCTCCGCCCGCAGCAGGTTGTAGCCATCGGTCGGCGTCTCGCCGACCAGCGCGACGTCGTCCTGCTTGAACGCGTGCAGCAGGTTCACCCGCGCAAGCCACTCGGCGCTGCGGAAATACACGCCGCCGCCGATCCGCTGCGGCGGGATGCGCGGCACGTTGGCTCCGTCGGTGAAGGTCGCGCGCACGATGTCGTACTGGCCCTCGATGCCGAAGAAGCCGCGCCACATCGCGTGCAGGTCCCACTGGAACTGGATTTCGCCGCCACGGAACGTGGCGTCCTGCTGCGCGTAGCGGGCCTCGGCCAGTTCCAGCGGCGCGGCGGGGTCGGTCGGCGCGACGCATTGCGTCTCGTCGCAGGTGTTGCCGGTGAGCCGGCGGAAGATGAAGCCGTCGAAGCGCGTGTAGTGGGCGGTCGCCTCGAAGCGGAAGCGCCCGTCGGGCTTGCGCAGGCCCACCTCCACCGATTTCGCCTTCTCGATCTTCAGGTTGGGGTCGCCGATGTCGAAGGTCGCGGTCGCGTCATGCGGTCCGCGCGAGAACAGCTCCGCGGGCCGGGGCGCGCGCTCGACATATTGCGCCGTGACGCTGCCGACCAGGCCGTACCACGGCAGCTTCTGAATGAGGCCGAGGCTCGCGCTCTTCGGCGTGAAGCTCAGGTCCTGCGCCTGCGCAGCGCCGATTGTGGTCGTATTGGCGAAGGTGTCGGGAATGACCGAGGGCATCGAGCCGCTGAGGCTGACATGCTCGATGCGGCCGGCGATCTGCGCCTTGGTTGCCGGGCTGAACTCGAACTCGTTGAAGATGTAGCCCGCGACGCGCGTGTTCTTGTTCGGATCGAACAGCCCGTTGATCGGGCTTCCCGGATCGTCCGGGCTCGATGCGATCAGCTCCTGATGGCCGGCCTGCACGCCGACCGCGGTGGTGATCGCGGCGAAGTTCGCCCGGAACGGCGCGAACTGCACCTCGACGCGGCCCTCCTGCTCCTTGTTCTTGAAGGTCTGGCGCACGCCGTCGGTCGCGGGATCGCCTTCGGTCGCAAAGCCGATCTCGTTGTGCTTGTAGTCCACCGCGCCGGCCCAGAAGCGCACGGCGTCGATCGCCGCGGATTGCGGCCGGAACTCGCCCTTGCCGGTCACTTTGGTCTGCTCCGCGTCGATGCGGGTGCCGTGGATTTCGCCGTCCTGGCCGGGGATGCGGTAGAGCGAATTGTTTTGCGTCACCGCGACGCCGGCATAGCCGCCGGGGAAGAAGTGCGAGCCGCCGACCGACCAGCCGTCGGTGCGCGTGCCGGAATTGGGCTGGCGTCCGTTGAAGCTGCCCGGTTGCGTGGCGAGCGGCTCGACTTCGCCGAGATAGGGATAGCTCGGGATGCGGTAGTCCCTGGTGCGGCGGCCGAACACGTCGCCATGGAACGCGAAGTTCCCGGCGCCGACATCGGCGATCTGCGCGGCCTCGATGCCGCTGTCCACGCTCGAGAAGGCGGCGCGGGTTTCGAACTGCGCGCAGCCCCGGCTCATGGCGAGCGCGGGCGGGCACGGCATCGCCTCGGGGATGCGGTTGTTGTGGCTCGCGACCACGCCGCCGATCGACTGCGAGCCGTAGCGAAGTGTCGCAGGTCCGCGGACCACCTCGACGCGGTCGGTGGTGAGCGGATCGACCGGCACGAAATGGTCCTCGCCGAGATCGGACACACCGCCGCCGCCGATGCCGTTGTCGACGATGCCGACGCGGTTGACGTCGAGCCCGCGCACGATCGGCCGGCTCGCCGCGCCCGGCGCGAAGCTCGAGCCGGTGATGCCGGGCTTGCTGAACAGGAGATCGCCGAGCGTGGTGCCGGGGCTGCGCGCGATCTCCTCGCGCGGCATCACCGTGACGGTCGCGAACTGGTCGCTGACGATCGGCAGGTTGCCAAGAAGCGGCGCCTGGATCGGCGTCACCGTCACCTGCGCAGGCGCGCGGGCGGTGCCGCCGGGCGCCGGCCGCTGCGGTCGGGTGCGGCGGACGATCGGGCTCGGCGCGCGGACGGTGATCTGCGGCAGCACGGCCTGGTCCTGCGTGGCGTCCTGCGCGCTGGCGGGCTCGGGAAGCAAAAACAAAGCGATCGATGCGAGCAACGCGGCTCGCGCTGTGAACGCTGACATGATTATTCCTGGGCATGCGAATGCGATTTGCGGCGCGTGCGTGAGCACGGTCTGCTTGTGTCAGCGTCGCGACCTCAGGACAGCGGTGGCGCGCGGGAGCGGAATGCGGTTCGAGCTTGCCTGGACCGGATCAATGCAATGGCCGGGCTTACGATCCCGGCGTCCGCCCAGACCGGTATGGCCGAGGTGGGCACCGCGCCAGGCTGCGCCCCGGCGAGGAGGTTCAGGATCGCGCAGCACAGGCAGTAATCCTTGTCGGCGTCGCCGTGGTCGCCGTCCGGCCAGGCGGCCGCCAATCCGGCCGAACGGCCATGGACCTCGTGGTGGACGTGGCCGAAGGCGAGCCCAAGCTGGAGCGCCAGCGCAATAAGCGCCAGCCACGCCCCGACCCGCCTCTGACCCCGAAACCCGCCCATCCGCCGAAGTCCAAGCCCCAAAAACCCGGGCGCCGCCTGCGTTCCGGCGTTAATGTAATATTATAACATAACCGATCGTCAAGCTGACCGGCCAGCACCGTTAACCCTGAAAGCTTTTGGCCCGCAGCGATTAAGCCCAAGGCCGCCTTGGCGTCGAAACCTTAAACCTGCCGTGCTATGGCCCGACCAATCGCGGAAAACACGCGGCGGGACGGCTGGATTGATGAAGACCGGGACGACGACATCGCAACCCGACGAGCGGGCGCAGGCGCTGGTCAGCGCCTACGAGCGCGCGGGCTATCGCCTGGTCGCGCCGCCGATCCTGCAGCCGGCCGAGCCGTTCCTCGATCTCTCCGGCGAGGACATCCGCAAGCGCATGTATCTGACGGCCGACGCCGACGGCCGCGAGCTGTGCCTGCGCCCGGACCTGACGATCCCGGTGTCCTGCGACTACCTCGCTTCGCCGCAGGCCGGCACGCCGCAGGGCTTCTGCTACCTCGGCCCGGTCTACCGCGACCGCGGTGCGCTGCCGGCCGAGATCTTTCAGGCCGGCATCGAATCCTTCGGCCGGCCCGACAAGGCCGCGGCCGACGCGGAAATGCTCGCGCTCGGCCTCGAGGCCACCGCGCACTACGGCATCGACAAGCCGGAAATCCGCATGGGCGACGTCGGGCTGTTCGCGGCGCTGGTGAAGGCGCTCGACCTCGCGCCGGCGTGGAAGCGCCGCCTGGTGAAGGACTTCAACCGTAAAACCTCGCTCGCGCACGATCTCGACATGCTGACGCTGAGCTCGAACGCGACCAAGCCGGAATATCAGGGCGTTCTGGCCGCGCTCGAAAGCTCGGATCCGAAAGCGGCGCACGCGCTGGTCACCGACCTCCTCTCGATCGCCGGCATCTCCACGGTCGGCGGCCGCACCGTGGGCGAGATCGCCGAGCGCTTCCTCGAGCAGGCGGCGCTTGGCGCTGCGACCACGCTGCCGGCGGAGACCCGGTCGCTGATCGAGAAATTCCTCGCCGTTTCCGGCGATCCCGACGAAGCCGCCGCGGAGCTGCGCGCGCTCACGTCCGCGGCCGGTATCGGCCTTGGCGCGGCGATCGATCTGTTCGAAAGCCGCACCGGCTTCCTCGCCGCGCGCGGCGTCGATGTCGGCAGCATCCGTTTCTCGACCGCGTTCGGCCGCGGCCTGGACTACTACACCGGCTGCGTGTTCGAGCTGCACGATCCCGCGACGCCGCCGAACGGCCCGCTGGTCGCCGGCGGCCGCTACGACGAGCTCCTGACGCGGCTTGGCGCCAGGGCGCCGATCCCGGCGGTCGGCTTCGCGGTCTGGGTCGAGCGCGTCGGTGGAGGTGCCCCATGAGCGGCCCTCTCATCATCGCCGTGCCGGCGAAAGGCCGGTTGCAGGAGAATGCCGAGGAGTTCTTCGCCCGCGCCGGCATGAAGCTGGTGAAGCCGCGCGGCGCCCGCGACTATCGCGGCGCGGTCGCCGGCATGGCCGGCGTCGAGGTGGCGTATCTCTCGGCCTCGGAAATCGCCGACGCGCTGGCGCAGGGCGCCATTCATCTCGGCGTGACCGGGGAAGACCTGCTGCGCGAGTCGATCCCCGACATGGACAAGCGCGTGGTGATCATCGAGGGCTTGGGCTTCGGCTTCGCCAATGTCGTGGTTGCCGTGCCGCAGGCCTGGATCGACGTGCGCAGCATGGCCGACCTCGACGACGTGGCAACCGCGTTCCGCCTGAAGCACGACCGCAAGATGCGGGTCGCGACCAAGTACATCAATCTCACGCGCGATTTCTTCTCGCATCTCGGCATCGTCGACTACCGCATCGTCGAAAGCTCGGGCGCGACCGAAGGCGCGCCGGCCGCGGGCTCCGCCGAATTGATCGTCGACATCACCACCACCGGCACGACGCTCGCGGCGAACGGCCTCAAGATCGTCGAGGACGGCACGATCCTGAAGTCGCAGGCCAATCTCGTCGCCTCACGCGGCGCGAACTGGGGCGAGGCCGAGCGCGAGACCGCGCGCCGCATACTCGACCGCGTCGCGGCGCAGGCGCGGGCCCGCGCCTATCGCGAGGTGCGCACGCGCTTCCCCGGCTGCAACGACGCGATGCTGGCGGAAGCAACCAGCCGCTTCGGCGTGGTGACGCCGTTCGGCGGGCCGACCTCATCCGGCATGCTGACGCTGCACTGTCCGCCGGGCGCGGTCTACGATCTCGCCTGCTTCATGCGCGAGCGCGGCGCGCAAAGCATCACCGTCGCCGAGATCGAATACGTGTTCTCGCCGGACAATCCGCTCTACGCCCGGCTTGCGGCCGGGCTTGTGGGTTAGCTTCAGCGGTAACTCGTCCCCGGAGTGCCGTTGCTCGGGCCGGGGCCCGGCCGGCTGACCCGAGTGCCGCCGCCGCGTTCGCCGAGCAGGCGCTGCAACTCGCGCGCCTGGCCTTGCAGCGCGCGGTATTCCTCGACCGAGATGACCACCTGCCCGGGACCTGCGGTCGTGCCGCCGCGCGGCGACGCCGTGTGCGGGCCGGAGTACTGCTGCGGCGGCGCCGCGTCGTAGCGATCGCGCGAGTAAGGATCGCGCGACGAATACACCGTGATCCGGCTTCGTCCGTCAGGGCTGTACGAGTACCGTTGCGCATCGTCCGGCGCGGACGGAATCGATTCACGCCCGCTGTATGACGAGCTGGGCGGCCAACGGTCGGTGCCGTCATAGCGCATCGATGGCGGCTCCGAACGCGACGTCTCGTAGCGCGGGCCCTGATAGCGCGGCGGCTCGGAACGCGAAGTCTCGTACCGCGGCGCTTGGTGACGCGGCGGCCCGGACCGCAGGCTGTCGTAGCGCGGAGGCGGACTCTCGACACGATAATGCGGACGGCCGCCGTCAGGCGGAACGCTGCGATGGCGCGGCGGGGCTTCCGCCGAACGGTTGACAGGCGGACGCGCGGCCGGCCGCGGGCGTGCCGGCGGCGGCGGTGCCGCCTCCGAACGCTCGCTGCGCGGCTCGCTCTCGGGCGCGGCTTCGCGCGGCTGGGATGGCAACTGCTGCTGGTGTTGCGGCGGCGGGGGCGGCGTCTCAAAGCCGCCGCGTGCGCCGCCTTCGCGCTCGGTGAAGTAATACGGCATCGGTGGCCGTTGCCCTTCGCATTCCGGGCCATGACACTGGGCCGCCGCCGGGCTTGACGCGAGGGTGCCGAGCGACAGCGCGACAAGCGCATAGGCAAATGTCCGCACGTCGAATTCCTTTGTGCCGCCGTCACCGCATCTTTGCGCAGCTTACCGCGGCGGCATGTCGTTAACCATATATCTGACTGATCTTTCGAAAAGATTTCCGATATCCGAGCCACAAAGTTAACCCAAAATGGCACATCTCGGGCTGTCGCCGCGCCGCGCGGGACAGCGCGTGATCTAGCGTTTGCGCTGCGGCGTGTCGGAGCGTTTGCGGAACACGACGAAGTGGGACAGCGAGAAATTCACCAGGAAGCTGACGCCGATGGCGAGCACCTTGCCGACCCAGACCGGCATGAAATACGAGGCGATCACGACGGTTGCGGTGTTGGCCACAAGTCCCGCGACCTGCGACGCGGCAAAGCCCGCATAGGCCTTCAGCGTCAGCACGCGCCTGGATTCGCGGGCGAAGGTCGTGAGCGAATTCATCACATAGGAGCCGCTCACCGCGACGATCCAGGCAAGCACATTGGCGGTGACGATCGGCAAGGCGAGATAGTAATAGGCGAACGAAAACATGCCGAAGTCGACCGTCGAATTCACCACGCCGACGATGGCGAAGCTCAAGGCCTTCAGCACGATGGCGCGTTGGTGCCAGGCATCGAGCGCCCGGCGGGCCGATTGGGACAGCCATTCCATCGGCATCGCTTAGACCTTTTCCGCGATGCGGCATAGCGGAAACCCGGCGAAATGCCCGCAAACCTGCGGCGCTGGGACGCCGAGCGGCGACAGCGCGGCAGGCTTGCGCTATAGATCGCGCAACATAGGTACCGGCCGAAAACATGGTTCAATTATCGACCACCGCGGCACATCCCGGGCCGGCGCAGCAGACGGCCGTCGGGCTGTCGATCGTCGTGCCGGTGTTCAACGAGGGCGCGGGCCTTGCGCGCTTTCACGACCGGCTGGTCGAGATCGCGCGGCAACTGCGCCAGCAGCGCGGCCTCGCGCTCGAGGTGGTCTACGTCGACGACGGCAGCCGCGACGACAGCTTTGCGGTCGCAAGCGGGCTGCCGGCCGAAGCGCTCGACGTTCAGGTCGTCGCGCTGTCGCGCAACTTCGGCAAGGAGGCGGCGCTGCTTGCGGGCCTCGACCATGCGCGGTTCGGCGCGGTGCTGTTCATGGACGGCGACGGCCAGCATCCGGCGAGCCTCGTGCCGAAGCTTGTCGGGCACTGGCTCGATGACGGCTACGACGTCGTCTACACCGCCAAGGCGCATCGCGCCAACGAGTCGTGGTCGCGGCGCTTCCTGGTGCGGCAGTTCTACCGGCTGATCAATTACAGCACCCGGGTGCAGATTCCCGAGGACGCCGGCGATTTCCGCCTGCTGTCGCCGCGCGCCGCCGACGCGCTGCGAAGGCTTCCGGAGCGCAACCGTTTCTTCAAGGGGCTGGCGAGCTGGATCGGCTTCCGGCAGTTGCGCGTCGACTACGAGCCGGCCTCGCGCACCCATGGCACGACGACCTGGAGCCTGTGGAGCCTGATCGGGCTTTCGATCGAAGGGCTGACGTCGTTCTCGGTCGCGCCGCTGCGGCTCGCGAGCCTGCTCGGCCTGCTGCTCGCCGTGGTGGCGCTGCTGTTCGGCGCGTCGATCCTCTGGGAGACGCTGTTCCAGGGCAAGTCGGTGCCCGGCTATCCGTCGCTGGTGGTCGGCCTGATGGTGCTCGGCGGCGTGCAACTCATCATGATCGGCATCATGGGCGAGTACATCGGCAAGATCCTGTCGGAGATCAAAGCGCGTCCGGTCTACTTCGTCGCCGAGCACACGCTGCGCACGTCGCAAGGCCGCGTCGAGGCGCCGCCGGCTCCGGTCGAAGACGCGCGGAGACGCGCCTTTGGCACCGCGGCGGAATGATATCGGCCGGTCACGTTTGGCCGGCATGCTGGATGACGCAGTAACGGCCGCAGGGGATGGGGCGCTTGGCCGAGCATCGAACGATCAACGGTGATGATGCGAAAACGGGCGACGGTGCATCGCTGCGGCCGATTTGGCTCTGCGCTGACGACTACGGCATTTCCGAATCCGTCGATAAGGCGATCCGCGATCTTCTGATGCGCGGCCATATCAACGCCACCTCGGTGATGGTGGCGGCGCCGAGCTTCCAGCGCGCGGAAGCCGCCTCGCTGAAGATGCTCAGCGCCGGCACGCGGCGCTTCGGCGTGGGCCTGCATCTGACGCTGACCGCGCCGTTCAAGCCGCTGGGCGCGGGATTTCGTCCCACCCGCAGCGGGGCGTTTCTGCCGCTCGCCGAGATGCTGGTGCGGGGCACGCTGCGGCTGCTCGACCGCGACCGGCTCGCGATCGAGATCGCGACGCAGCTCAAGGCCTTCGTCACCGCGTTCGGACGCGGGCCGGATTTCGTCGACGGGCACCAGCACGTGCATCTGTTTCCGCAGGTGCGCGAGCCGCTGCTCGAGATGGTCAAGGAGGTCGCGCCGAACGCCTGGGTGCGCCAGTGCGGCCGCGTGCGTTCCGGCGGCCTTTCGGATCGCAAGGCGCTCCTGCTCGATGCGCTGAGCCGGAGGTTTCGGGCGCTCGCCGGCGCGCAGGGCATCAGAACCAATCCGGCGTTCGCCGGCACCTACGATTTCGGCACGGCGACGGCGGATGACTTCGCCAAGCGGTTTCCGGGCTTTCTCAAAGGGCTGCCGCCACAGAGCGTGGTGATGTGTCATCCGGGCTTCGTCGACGCCGAGCTGGAGCGGCTCGATCCGCTGACCAAGCTGCGTGAAAGCGAATACGCCTATCTCGCCGCCGACGGTTTTCCCACGGTGCTGCATGCGAACGGCGTGGTGCTGGCGTGAAATTTTTCGATTTTGCAATGGGTTAGCCGGGCGGCAAGCCGCCGCACAAATAAGATTTAACCGCCATTCCGCCGCCACCGTGCGCCTCCTACATGAGGGCCGGACTTGCGGGGACCGGAGGAGGAGCAGGATGACACCCCAGGAACTCAAGCTGCTGGACGAGTTGTTCGACCGTCTGGCATCGCTGGAAAGCGCGCCGCGCGATCCCGATGCGGTGCGTGCGATCAATGAAGGACTGCAGCGCGCACCGAATGCGCTCTATCCGCTGGTGCAGACCGCGCTGGTGCAGGACGAAGCGCTGAAGCAGGCGGACGCGCGCATCCGCGAGCTCGAAGCCGAGCTCGGCATTGGCCAGCCGCAGCCGCCGCAACAGGGCGGCTTCCTCGACAGCATGCGCGATGCGCTGATGGGCAAGCGCGAGCCGCAGGAACAGCGCGGCTCGGTGCCGTCGGTGCGCGCCGGTGCGGCAGCGGATGCGCCGCAAAACCCGTGGCGCAACACCGCCGGCATGCCGGGCGGCGGTTATCGGCAGGAGCCGGGCTATGCGGCCGCGCCGCCGCAGCAGGCGCCAGGAATGGCGCCAGGAATCGCGCCAGGTATGGGCGGCGGATCGTTCCTCGGCACGGCGGCCGCGACTGCGGCGGGCGTGGTCGGCGGTGCGCTGCTTGCAAACAGCTTCCGCGGCATGTTCGGCGGCGGTCAGGGGCAGGGGCAGGGCCAAAGCCACAGCGCGTTCGACTCAGCCGGCAGCGGCGGCGGCAGCCCGTGGGGCGGCAATCTCTCCGGCAGCGATCTCGCCCGCGAGGCCGGCGTCAACGATATCAGCGGCGGCGGCCGCACCGCGGCCTATGATGATCGCGGCGGCTCGGATCGCGCCGGCCTGTTCGACGTGGCGCAGAACGATGCCGACGTCGACGATGGTGATTACGACGATGGTGGCGATTTTGGCGGCGACGACGGCGGCAGTGACGAAGCCTGATCGCCGGATCGACTCGTGAAAAGGAAAAGGCCGCCGGACACGGCGGCCTTTGTGGTTCGCAATCGTCGCAGCGTCAGATCACGACCACCTTGGTGCCGACCTTGACGCGGTCGTAGAGGTCGATGACGTCCTCGTTGCGCATGCGGATGCAGCCCGACGATACCGCCTGGCCGATGGTCCAGGGTTCGTTCGAGCCGTGGATGCGGTAGAGCGAGGTGCCGAGATACATCGCCCGCGCGCCGAGCGGATTCTCCGGCCCGCCCGCCATGAAGTGCGGCAGGTCGGGGCGACGCTGCAGCATCTCGGGCGGCGGCACCCAATCCGGCCATTCCTTCTTGGCGGTGACCTTCTTCTCGCCGGCCCAGGTGAAGCCCGGCTTGCCGACGCCGATGCCGTAGCGCAGCGCCTTGCCGTTGCCCTGGACGAGAAACAGGAAGCGCTGCGGCGTGTCGATGATGATGGTGCCGGCCGGCTCCGAGCCCGCATAGTCCACCAGCTGCTTGTGATACTTCGGATCGATCTCGCGGCTCTGCTCGGCGTTCATCTCGGGCAGCGCCGCGACCGGATCGCCGCGACCCATCACGCTGCCCGGCGGACGTGGCGGCGCGACCGCGCGGCCGCCGCTGAACAGGAATTCGATGAAGCCGCCACCGAGATTGACGTCGGACTCGGTCGAGACGTAGCGCACCGGTGCGCTTCGTTCGGCCGGAATGGCCGCCTCCGGACGCGGCGCCGCATAGCTTGGTGCGACAGAACTTGGCGCGACCGAGCCTGGCGCAACATAGCCCGGCGCGGGCCGGTTGACGTACTGGGCGTGACGCTGGGGCGAGAGCGACAGCGGTTCGGCATTCGCGGAAACGATGCCGGTGGCGCTCAGGGCGAGCGCCGCAAACACATGACGATACATTCGACGTACTCTGTACTGGTTTCGCCGGACGGGATCGCTCCCGCCAGGGTTAACTACATGGTGAAAAATGTACTGATCGGTAAAAACCCGGCCCGCTGCGCGGCACCCTGTACCATCGCGGGGCGGTTCGTCGGATTACGGTTTATTTTGCGTCAAGCTGCATGGTTAACCGCAGGTTTCGATGCGGCTCGGGCTGGTTGCAAAAGCAATAAGCCAGTGAACGTCATTTTAAGCGTCGACCCCGATAGTGCGCGGCATCGGGAGCTTCCCATGCCGGTCCAGCGCAAGGTCTTCAGCATCGAGCAGCACATGCGGCCGCGCATGCGCGGTTCGGCTCAAGCCACCTTCGGCAGCGAGCAGCACCGCGAGTTCATGTCCGAGCTTCAGGCGCTGCGCTCGCTGGTCGAGCCGAAGCTTGCGGCCGAAGGCGGCGTCGCCAGGCGCGCTCGCGCCCAGATCGCTGACGCCCAGGCCTACAAGGCCGAGCTCGCGACGATCTACGACGCCATCGGCCGCACCGCGGCCGACATGGCTTCGCTGGTGGCGGGCGCCAGGAGCGGCGCGCAGGCCTCGCGCATCAGCCGCGAGCTCGCCGCCATCGTCACCGGCACCGAGCGGGCGACGCAGGCCATTCTCCAGGCCGCGGAGGAGATCGACCAGTCCGCACATGTGCTGGCCGCGACACTGAGGAACCACGAGCGCGGGCTCGTGCACGACATTCAGGAGCGGGTCGTGCAGATCTTCGAGGTCTGCAACTTTCAGGACCTCACCGGCCAGCGCGTGTCCAAGGCCGTGACGACCTTGCGCTTCATCGAGGAGCACATCGATCGGATGCTGGAGATCTGGCAGAAGGTCGAGCACTTCAAGCCGGTTGTGCCGGATGATCGAAGCGAGGATGACGATCAGCGCTTCCTCAACGGTCCGAAGCTCGCCGGCGACGGCGGCCATTCCACGCAAAGCGAAATCGACAAGATGTTCGTCGCCTAGCTGGCGGTTGCTACAGCCGATTTAGTTTCAGTGGAATCCAGGCTCGCTCCGTTCGTCCCCCGCGCGGGACACCCCATCGCGCTTGCGCGACGGGGACCCCGTTGCGGGGACCCAGCTCTCCCAAAATCGGTGTTGCGGTCGGGCGGCACTGGATTCCCGCTTTCGCGGGAATGAACGGGTATTGGTGCAGCCCAGCACAAACGAAAGCCGCTCTAGGACTTCGGCCTGCGGATCATCGCAAAGCAGACCAGCGCGACCATCGTGAAGGCTGCCGCAAGTGCGAGCGCGGCTGCGTCCGATGCTCGCTCGGCGACGAACGCCATCACCAGCGGTGCCGCGGCCTGCATGCCGAGCCAGAAGCCGCTGATCCGGCCCATCATCCGGCCGTAGCCCTCGGCGCCGAACAGCGCGAGCGGCAGCGCGCCGCGGGTGATGGTGATGAGGCCGTTGGCGGCGCCGAACGCCACCGCGAAGGCTGCCGCGCTCAGCGGTGAAATCCCGAACAGCGCCAGCAGCGCGAAGGCCGCGACCAGCAGCGTGATCGCCGCGCGTCCGACCAGCAAGGGATGAATGTCGCGGCCGAAGGCGAGCTCCGTCACCCGCGCCGCGACCTGGGCTGGCCCGAACAGCGCGCCGATCGTGACCACGGTGGCGGCGTCGATGCCGGTGCGGCCGAAGATCGCGAGCAAATGCGCCGCCAGCGCCGACGGCACGAAGGCGTAGGCGGTGAACGCGGCGGTGACGAGCGCAAAGGCGAGGCCTGCGGACGGCAGCAGCGGAACACCGGGCTTGGCCGCGCCATTCCCGCCTTTCGGAACGCTTGGCGCCGCGCGGGTGCGCGGCAGCGCAAAGGCGTAGAGCGGCGCGCAGACCGCGGCCATCAGCAGCGCATAGACGACGTAGGTGCCGCGCCAGCCAACCGCGCCGATCAGCAGATGCGTCGCGGGCCAGCCGGCGGTCGAGGCAAATCCGCCGGCCAGCGTCAGCACGGTGATCGGCCGGCGCGCGGCCGCGCCGAAGATGCGCCCGAGCGTGGCAAAGGCCGGATCGTACAGCGAGCCGCCGAGCCCCGCGCCGAGGACGACCCAGGCGGCGAGATAGCCGGCGCGGCCGGGTGCGACGGCGAGACCGAGAAGGCCTGAGGCGCTGACCAGTGCGCCGATCGCCATCACGACGTGTCCGCCGTAGCGGTCGATCGAGCGGCCGACGAACGGCGCCACAAACCCCGCGATCAGGAGCCCGAGCGAAAAACCGCCCATGGTGAACGACAGCGACCAGCCGCGCTCGGCTGCGATCAGCGGCGCGGTCAGGACCGGCGAATAGAAAATGGTGCCCCAGGCGATGATCTGCGTGACGCCCAGCACGGACACCGCGCGCCAAGGACCACGGATCCAGGCGCCCATCATCATGTCGCGAAGCGTGGGCATTTCCGCGCAGTATCGGTGGTTCGCGAGGGGAAGGCGAGGCCGTTATGCGGGTGCCTTGGTCGCCGCGAAGGTCTGCCCCGGCTTTTCGTCATGCGTCGACATCGCCGCAACAGGAGCCTCCCGACGGCGGAACGCGCCGCGCATGACGTTGAACGCACGCAGGAACGGCACGAGCAATTCGCCGCGAATGGTGTGCGGATGCGCGTGATCGGACCCCACGCCGAAGCTCAGCTTCTCCCGCTCCTTGGCCGGCACATGCAAGGTGCCGAACATCCAGTCCCAGACGGCCAGGCAACTGCCCATATTCTTGTTGTGGTGCCGTGGATCGGTCGAATGATGCACCTGATGATGCGCCGGGCTCATGATAATGCGGCCCAGCACGCCGCGGAGCGGAATCCACAGATGCGAATGCTGCAGGTGCACGTAAGTGTGGATGAAGATGACCAGGATGATGTTCGTGTCCGACAACGCGTACTGATAGGACGTGTCGCCGAACAGGTAGTTGGCCACGCCATTCACCGTTGCGGTCGAGATCGCGAGAATATTGCCAAAGAGCATGGCATAGACCGGATGCACCCGGATGCTCGTGACCGGCGTCAGCACCTCCGCCGTATGGTGCACGCGGTGGAATTCCCACATGAAGGGAATGCGGTGGCTGAGATAGTGATTGAGCCAGTAGCCGAATTCGTACGCGAGAAACAGCATCACGGTGATGATGGAGCGCGAAACGATTTCCGGCAGAGCTGACGGATGCGTCGGACCGAACAGCGCGACGAGCCCGGAAATGATGCCGTTGGTGAGGAATTGATAGGACAGCACCGCCCAGCCGAAGGCGAGGCTATTGATGAAGGTGTTGAAATAGAGGTAGCCGAAATCGGCGCGGTTCGAGCGGTTCGCAAGAATGTGTTTTGGAAACAGCGCGCGCGTGATCGTCTTCCAGCGGACGCGCCGGTTCTTGCTGAGGCGGCGATAGACGATGAAACCCGCGGCGAGCAACAGCGCGCAGAACAATGACGTCAGCGAGTATTGCGATCCGGCCTGCAGGAACAGGTTGTGCACTTGCCCGAGGAAATAAACGACGCCGGGCGGAAGATCTGAAAGCAGATCCACGGAGGGCTCCCATTCCTAACATCGGTAAGACATCGTTAGTTTTTAGGCTGGGGGCGGTAAATTTTGCCTTAGGTGGATCGCCGAAAACGGCATGGTTGTGTCGCGCAGTCTCGAAGCAAAGCAGCCCACGGGCTGGGTCGGTGATTGGCCGGTGCATGGCGGTGCCGGCTGACAGGTTGAGACTTTCGCGTTCGCGGGCGATGAGGGCGGTGGAAATTCATCACCAGCACGGGTGTCATGCCTCGCGAAGGCGCAGGGCTATCGCCTGGGAGGATGCGAGGCGGGCACGACCTCTCGCTCCCTCCCCCTTTCAGGGGAGGGAGCGCACCACCCGAGTTGCGCCGTAAGTCGCTATGCGGCGACTTTCGTTGCCGCGAAGGCCGGCACGCGCGCTTCGAAGCGGCCGAGCCAGGCCACGAGCTTCGGATGGCTCGCGCGCCAGTCGCCGGCGAAGCGCAGGTCGCGATGGCCGAGGAAGCAGGCGACGGCGATCTGTCCGACGTTCGGGATCGCGTCGAGGCCAGGCGGCTCGGCCTCGAGCGCGGCAAGCCCGCGCGAAATCTTGCCGGCCTGGTAGTCGACCCATTTCTTGAAGTGGATTTCCGGCGGCCGCCAGCGGCTCTCGTAGACGACGAGGATCTGCGCGTCGGTCATGCCGTCGGCCAGCGCCTGCAGGCGCAGCGCCGCAAAGCGCGCCTTGGACTCGCTCGGAATGATCTTGCCGCCGCCGGCCAGGTGATCGAGGTATTCGAGGATCACGCGCGAGTCGAACAGCGTCGTGCCGTCCTCCAGCACCAGCGTCGGGATCTTGCCGACCGGGTTCTGCTGCCGCAGCGGCTCGTTGTCGTCGTTGGTGTCGGCCGGCACGATTTTGATCTGCTCGGAAAGCCCGAGCAGGCTCGCGGCAAGCTTGACCTTGCGGCCAAACGGGGACGGCGGCGTCGAACGCAGGATCATCATGGACGTGTCTCTGGGTTTGGGACTTGCGGGGAATGAGCTTACCTGAGGCGCGGCCGCACGCGGCCGCGGTATGCACGCAAGATCATCTTCCCACGCGTTGGCTGCGGTGCCAACGCTGCAGCAGTCAGTCAGCGCCGGTCATCAACCCGTGATGACCAGATTCACAGCTTTCGGGCCTTTGCCCTTTTTGTCGGGCTCGACTTCGAATTGGATACGCTGTCCTTCGGCCAACGTCTTCAAGCCGGCATGCTCGACCGCGGTGATGTGCACGAACACATCGCGCCCGCCATCGTCCGGCTTGATGAAGCCGTACCCGCGCTCGCCGTTGAAGAATTTGACCGTACCACTCATGGCCATTGCAGACTCCTTCCCCCCAATGCCCCGCACCCGTTCCCCGCGGTGCGGCGGCCCGGCCGGACATTCACGATCGGAAGAAAGCGTCAGCCCTTAGAGGCTTCGGTCACTCCGCCGATCCCCCCACTTGGAGGCGGAACGTCTTAGCCAGCAACGCATAGGCTAGACCTATTTCAAGCTGCGTGAAAAGAGGCGAAGTGCTTCAGCGCGAGGGTTCGCCTGCTATCCATTGGTATAGGAATTTACACGTTGCACCGCGGGAGAGAATGCGCGCCAGGGCAGGCATCAGGACCTCAAGTTCGTCGTGCAAGGTCCACGGCGGATTGACGACGATGAGACCGCTGCCGCGTAAACCTGTTTCCTCAGGCGAGCTTGCAACGATCAGTTCCACACGCAACATTTTCGCGATGCCTGAACGGGCAAGCTTGTGCACGAACGCGGCCACCTCATTGCGGTCTTTGATAGGATACCAAAGGAGATAATGACCGGTCGGCCACTTGCGGTGCGCGGCGGCAAGCCCCTGTACGAGGCGAGAAAATTCTCCTTCCCGCTCGAACGGCGGGTCGATCAGCACCAGGCCCCGGCGCTCCTTCGGCGGCACGTAAGCGGTCAGCGCGGTCCAGCCGTCGATGGCGATCGCCTTGGCGCGGGCGTCGCCGGCGAGCCCGCGCGACAGCGCGGCTTGAGCCTGCGGTTCGAGCTCGCAGGCGATCAGCCGGTCCTGCGATCGGAGCCACGCCCGCGCCAGCGCCGGCGAGCCGGGATAGGTCGCGAGCGCGCCGGACGGATTGAGCGCGGCGACTGCATCGAGATAAGGCGCGAGCAGCGCGCGCACCGGCGCATCGAGCTCGGCCCCGATCAGGCGGCCGATGCCGTCGCGCCATTCCAGCGTCTTGCCGGCCTCGACGCCGCCAAGATCGTAAACGCCTGCGCCGGCATGGGTGTCGATGACGCGGAACGCGCCGGGCTTGCCGCGAAGATGCGTCAGCACGCGGCAGAGCACGGCATGCTTCATGACGTCGGCGAAGTTTCCGGCGTGGTAGGCGTGACGGTAGTTCATCGCGCAGCCGTTAAGGTTGAGACCGGTTCCGTGTAATCGCAGCAGCAGCGCTTGGATAGACTATTGGCCGATCGGGGTGGGGGCGGCGCGGCGTATCGGCGCGATGGGACGGGTATTGGCTCTGGCGATTGCGTTCTATGTTTACGGCGATGCGTCTTTCGACGGTCGCCGTCCGGCGGCGCTCGACAGGCCGTTGCGCGAGTTCAGGCGCAGCGTTGATGCGATGCCTTCGGACGGCCGCCGCGTGCTTTTCGCGATCGATCGGCTGCGCGGCCACCACGCGCTGGATCACGTGCTTCGAGCCTTGAACCGGTACTCGCTCTGACGCTGCTTAGATAGAATTCCGTTTGCACTGTAACCCGTTCATTCCCGCGAAAGCGGAAATCCAGTTCTGCCCAACCGCAACACTGGCTTTGGGTCGAGCTGGGTTCCCGCTTTCGCGCCGCGTTCGCCGGGACGAACGGAGAGAGCTCTGATTCCACTGAAACGAACATTGACTCGAGAGCCGCGCAAGCGGGACAAGCTCGGCCGGCTACGGATTTCGTGAGCTGCCGATCAGCCGCCGCGCACCGGCGGCATGATCAGCTTGTCGCGACGGCAGGCGCGGCGGTCGAGCTCGGCGCAATCGCGAAACTTCAGATCCTTGCTCATGCAGATGCGGACCTCGCCGAGCCGCGGGCTGCCGCAGGTCACCGAGATTGCGGCCCGTGACATCCCGGGATTGGCTTTGACGAACGCTTCCTCGACGTCGTCGGGCGTCACCGTCATCGTCGCCTTGGGCGCCGAATAGGCCTCGGGAATTTTCACCGTCTCGCGCGCCTTGCGGACCAGATCGAAATAGGCCTGCGGGCCGAGCCCCGAGCAGGTGCCGTGCGTATCCCACTCGTGGAACACGAGCCGCGGCGCCGGCATCAGGTCGAGCATCGAGGTCATGATGGCGCGGTTCAGCCGCGGCGCCGGGTTCTGGCAGTCCTTCGGGAAGCCGCGCTCGTATTGCGGCCACAGCCCGTGCACGACGAACGAGTAGGGGCGGGCGGTGGTGCATTGCTCGCCGCCGGCGCGGCCGCGCTCTTCGGTGTCCTGGCAGAACGACGGCGACCAGGACAGCGCCAGAACGTAGAAGTCGAATTGTCCGGGGTGATGTGTCCGGTCCTGGCTCCGGTCTTGCGCGTGAACCGATGGCAGCGCGATGGCGAGAAGCAGGACTGCGAATGCGACGGTGCGAATGCCGATACCGATCATGAGACGCCACTCCACAAAAAAAGCCGCGGGAACCTTGTTCGACAAATAAGAACAAGTCAAGAACAAAATGAGCATAAATTGTGTCCGCGCCGGCACGCGCTTCGCGGCCGGTCGCGTCAGTGCCTTTGCGGCAGCGTCAGCAGTGTCAGGGAGCAGCGGCCTTACAGGCCGGATTGTACGCCCAGTTGCGGTCGACGCCGACGACGCACCAGTTCACGCCCCAGCTTGCGCCGATCATGCCGCTATCCTCGACGATCGAATAGCGGACGGTGCGCCAGATGCCGTCCGAGATCAGGGCCCGGCCGGTGCAGAAGCGGCGCGGGATCGTGCCGTCGGCCCAGGGGCGGAACGCAACCTCCCGGATCTGATCGAAGCTTTCGATCCGCAGGGCCGAGTTCCAGAACCGGCCTTCCTTGGTCGCGAAACGGTGCTGGATGGTGCCGAGCGCCCAGGAATTGTCGCAGCCGGGGATTTGCGAGTCGAAGCGCGGACCCCACAGATACAGGGTCTTTTCCAGCCAGTTGGAGGCAAAAGCCGGTGCGCACCACACGGCCGCAAAGAGGCCTGCGGCTGCCGTCACACCCAGGACTCGAGAAATGCGCGGACCTGAATAACCCAGTGCGAATGCGCGAACGCTCACCGGACCCTCCCCAACGCCAACCACGCTTGCGGCAACAACCAAGCCGCGACCCCGCAACAGCATCACTCTAACACAGGATTTCCGCCGCGGCAGCGACTTGATCACAGTTTTAGCGTCGGAAAAGTCCTTGGAAATGCTGGCGAACCGGGATTCCGCCTCCTAGGCTCGGAATACTGATTCGCGCGAACACGTAAGCGCTCACGCGCCGGGAGGCGGAGGCGAAGAATGGCCGTGGAGGCGCGCCGGCTTGGAACAGTCGACGATGTTTTTGGAATTGAAGCGGCCAGCCGCCTGTTGGTGGAAGCGCTTCCGCCCTGGATGCAGGACCTAGGGTTGCTGGTCGAGGCCGTCGAAGCCGGCCGGCCTGCCGGTGCGCCGCCCGATTGGCAGCCCGGTGCGATTATCCGGTTACCGTTCTCGAAGCGGCTCGCGCCCGACGGGGTGCTGTGCTCGCAGGCGCTGATGGCTGCGGCGGACACGGCGATGGCGCTCGCTTGCGCCACGATCTGGAACGGCCAGCGCGTGGCCAGCGCCGTCGATCAGACCATCCACTTCCTGCGGCCGGTGAGCTTCGATGTGCTGGCGGACGCCCGCATCGTGCGGATCGGCCGCAACACCATGTTCGGGCGCGTGTCGTTGTCGAGCGCCATCGATCAGCGGCCGGTCGGCATGGTGTCGAGCGCCTATGCGTTGTAGCGCGGCTTTGCCGCGCGAGCGTGCGTCGAAAATGAAACCAACAAACACGACCCTCCGGCTCTGCCGCGGGGGAGGAACCAGCTAAAGCAAAGCGGCGGGGGCCACCAGGGCCCCCGCCGTCTTTGTTTGAGTGGCGGGTTGGCCTTGTCGCCCAGAGCTTTGCCGGTTCCCGAGCGGGTCCAAAATATATCTCGCTGCGGGATTGAACCTGAACCCGGCCTGCCGCGTCTAACGGGCGAGGAATGACACTTCAGGGGCGTAACATGACTGCCGACCGCGCCGGTCTTGGGTTTCTCGGATTGATCTTCGGTGGAGTGACCGCGGCGGTGATGCTTGTGGCCTGCACAGTCGTGCTCGGCCACATCGACGGGCGCTTCCAGCTCGAGACGCAGTCCGCGCAGGTGACGACCAACGTCGTCGCCCAATAGCGCCGATTTCAGCGGCGGACCACGGTCCGCGCCAAATCAAGCAATGGCCCCGAACGGGGCCATTGCTGTTGCAAACGACGCGATGCGTTACGGCGCGGCTTTCAGCTTGTCGTAGCTGAAGACGAAATCCTGCGCCGGGTTAAGCGGCTTGTGGCAGGTGAAGCACGCCGTGAGGTTGGCCGCGGTGTTCGGCGTCTTGTCGGCCTTGAACGCCTGGTATTCCCATTCGCCGTTGCGGACGTTGTCGGGATATTCCTTGCCCCAGCCGGCGCGCTTCTCCATCACCGTGTAGGCGATGATGTTGGTCTTGATGAAACGTCCGTTGGCATCCTTCTCGGGATTGCCTTGCGCATCGAGCTTGGCCGCGTACTGAACGAGCGTCAGCACCGTGCCGCTCGGCAGGGGCTCGCCTTTTTTCGCGGCTTCGACCGCCGCACGCGGCGAGACATAGAGCTCGCGATACTGCTTGTTGTCCGCCCGATCGACGGTCGTGTAGAGCACGCCCGCCGCATAATTTTCCGGAAACGCAACGAGATCGCCTCCGGCGCGCGCCGACACCGCGGCGAACGCCATGGCCAGGGCAGCGCATGCCGTCGCTGCCGCCATCGATGTCCTCAAGGTCATGGTGGTGTCGCTCCCTCAGTCGGCTCGAGCCGACGCAGCAACACTACCCAATGGAACCGGGCCGGCAATTCACAAGCCGGGGACCGGGAATTCACAAATCGGCGAGAACGCCGTGACGGTGGTCTTCAAAAAGCGCACCGCCGCCGGCTGTCCGGCGGCGGTGCTGCCTTATCGGACGAAGGCCGTCAGGACCGGCTGCTTTGCGCGACCTGCGGCGTCTGCGATTTCCATTGGACGACGCTGTCGGCGATGATCTTCATCGACGTCATCGCCGCCTGGCTCAGCGACGCGTAGCCCGCCACCTCGCGCTGCACCCGCTCGCCTTCGCTGCGCAGCATGTCGCGGACCCGGGTCAATTCGGCGATCACCCGGTCGATCTCGGCGACCGAAGCTCCCGAGACGCGCTCGATGACCGAGTTGATGTTGTCGGCCTGATCGCCGGACTCCTGCCGCGGACGGCGGAATGCCGACACGTCCCGGCGCACGAAGGCCCGGATCTCGCCCTCGACCTGCTCGACAGCGGCCGTCGCTGCCGCGGCGGCCTGATCATTTTCGCTCGTCCGTTCCGTATTGCTGGAACTCATGCTCGTTCCCTTTCGCAGTGTTGCGCTCCCCTTGAACGGTTTGATTGCGTCATGGCAGTGCGGCGGGAGAGTGACGATTCCGCGGCCATTCCGGCTCAAACGCCGCCCGCGCTGGGCAACACGCGAGCGCCCCGCACAGGCGAAGCGACAGCCGGACTGGGTTACCAGACCTTCTTGAAGCCAGCGGTGATGCTCTTCCTGCTTTCGGTGGTGCCGGCGTCATCGATCGACGTCGTCACGTTGAACGAGCCGGGCAGGTTTTGCTCGATGCTGAGTCTGTTGTGCCACTGCTGGTCGGTCGCCGATGTGGCCGTGCCGGCCGAAAACGTCGTGCCGTAGGGCGCGACCTTGAAGCGCAGCGACTGGTCGATCTCGCGATTCTCCGTCGACTGGCCGATGACGCCGCTGGGCGAGATAAATCCATACTGCGACACGTAGGGCGAAGAGGGAGCGGCCGGTGTCACCGGCTGCGTCAGCGCATACGTGTTCTGCCAGGTGACCGAGAAGTCGCGGCCGAGCGGCACGGAGCGGCTCAGCGTGGCACCGACCCTGCTGTCGTCCTTGGCGCCCTCGAACCGTGCTTCGAACGGGGCTTTGCCGGCGGGACGAATGTTCGGCGCGGCAATGCCTGCCCACGCCGAGCCCGCCGGCTGGACCGGCGCGAGACTGAAATCGGAGCCATCGCTCGGCTGCCATTCCGCCGGCAGTTGCGATCCGGCAGCCCAGGACGATCGGTCGTAAGACGACCAGTCGTACGGCTTGGCGGTGCTGCCGTTGACGGTCGGGCTCGCACCCGTCGTCGGCTGGTCGTTTTCGCCCGCAATGGCGCCGAGCGGGGGCATCGCGATGCCGGCGATGCCGAGCACTGAAAGAGTCGCGCGAAGTTTCATGGGAAGTTTCATGGGAAGTTTCATGGGAAGTTTCATGGGCAGAGCTCCGGCACCATTCCCCTGCCGCTGGTGCGGCCGTGCGCGGGAGTTTGTTGATTGTCGGGTTAAGCAATGCTTGCCGTATGAACGCGCAATGCGGCGTCCATGAGGAATCATTGTGACGCTGCGAATGGCTCGCCGATGAAATTGCGTGCAGCGATTTTCTTGCGCGCGGTTTCCACACGCGAGTTCGAGGAACCCAATGCGTTAACGCGCCACTCAGTAGCCGATCAGGATTTCGGCGACTGACGGCTTCACCGCGCGCAGGCTCGCATCGTTCGAAAGGAATTGCTTGTCGCCGGTCACCGCACTGCGCGCATCCGGCGGCGCCTTGCTGTCGACGGCGAGCCTGAGCCCGACCTTGCAGCCGCCGGGCAGCGAGCCCAGCGCGCCGCCCTCCCAGCCGAGCACCGAAGCAAAGCCGTCGGTGCCGAAGGCGCCGACCTTGAATGGCTTGCCGTTCAGCTTCTCGACCGCGGCCAGCGGAAGGCCGAGCTTCAGTCCCTTGGGCGCGACCCAATTCGATTTGCCGTTGATCGCGATGATCGACGTGTCGCTGCGTGCCCCCTCGTTGTTCCACAGCACCTCGAGACGGCGCCGCGGATCGTTGGGGAACAGGATCGATGCCTTGATCGTCGATCCATCCGGACCATCGACGTCGCCGAACGTGACGTTGCGCGAGTCGTACTTGAGCGCGAGCTTGAGATGGGTCGAGTCCTTTGCGAACACGCCGCTGCACACGACCACGTTTGCGACGTTTGCGGCGGGCTTCGGCGCCGCGGGCTTCGGCGCTGCTGCATCGTCGTCGGTGGCGGCGGGCGCTGCCTGGCGCCGGGGCGCGGCCGGCTGCGCCGAAGACGAGCCGGGAGGGGCGGCCTGCGGATTGCCCGGCGGACTGCTCTGCGAGCTGCCCTGTGAGCTCCTTGGCGGTTCGGGCCAGCGGTCCCGCACCGAGGAGCCTGCGCCGGGGGGCGGCGGCGGCGGGAATTGCGCGGCGGACATTCCGGTGAGAGCTGTCCAGATCACCGCCGCGAGCGCGGCGCGATTTCCAGATGACGCGATCAAGTAAACATCCTCCCCCAAGGAGCGAGGCCAGCAGAAGGCGCGGTGCTTTGTCACCACGGGCTCACGGCGACAATATGCATTTTGGCCGGTGTCCAATCCAGCCTTGCCGCCAATGCCGCAGGCCAGGGAGAGAGGGCCCGCGAAGCCGTCTACGAATAGCTCCGGCGCGCCTTTCGCCGCGGCTGGTCGCCGCCCGTGTAGAACGGGTTGGGGCGGCAGAAGCCGCCGACGCCCGAGACCGCCGCCTGGCACTGGCCGAAGGTCATGAAATAGCAGTTGGTGCCGCCGCCGCGGCCGGAGTACTGGGCGCACCAGCGATAGGGATCGGCCTTGGCGCTGTCGATCAGCGAGCCGGCAAGCAGCGTGACGAGGACCGCAATGGCTAGGCGCATGGTACCCTCCTTGGCGCTCTCCTTTGCTCAAACTCCGATGGGCGCGAGCCGTGCCCTCTATGGCATCAGCGCGTGGCGCGATTGCGGCTGCGGCGCGGGCCATCGCCGGTCGTGGCCGGACCGGTGTAGAAGTTGTTCGGCGTGCAGAAGCCGCCGACACCCGAGACCGTCGCCTGGCACTGCTCCAGCGTCATGAAATAGCAGTTCGTTCCGACATCCGCCGAGCCGCCCAGGACCGCGCACCACCGATAGGGGTCGGCCGAGGCGGGCGGTGCGCTGAAGCCTGCGAGCATCAGCAAGCCGGTGAGAGCGACGAACGAGGCGGGCTGCAATGGGCGTGTCATGGGCCTCTCCCTGAAATCGTACCTTTCGGTCTGCCCCGCGACAGCCTCCCTGCGACACCGGCGTCGGGTACAGCCGCAGCCCCCGTAACGTCAACAATCGCGGGGGGCATTTATTCCGTAATGCCGGCCGGCCTCGTCGGCTGAACGGGGGAGCGCGAAAGATTATTGTCGGCGAAAGATTGCTATCGGCTCTTGGCCTGCTCGTTCACGCACTTCTCGACATAGGCGATGCGCTGGTCGATGCCGCGAAGGTTCTTTTCGCTCTCGACCTTCATCCAGCACGCGGAGCGGGCCTGCTGCACGCGCTCGGCGGCTGAGCCTGCGGGAGGATCGAGCGAGGTGGCGCTCTCGCCGCGCGGCGCCGCGGTGACGGACGGGGTGAAGCCCGAGCTCGATGACGGCTGGGCGCCCGGGAGCGCGTTGCCGGCGCAGGCGGCGAGCAGCAGCACCATCGGCAGGGTTGCAACCGTCGCAGCTCTCATGAAGGGCACCGTCGAAGCGTCCGGCGAAAGCCGCGCGGGAAAGAGAAATGTATCGGCCCCGGGTAAACGGGACCTTGCCGGGAGATTAACGCCGGTCCCTCCGGTTCACGGCGCCAAGATATCGCCGGAGGCCGCTGGGCGGGCATGCGGCAAATGCGCTATGGCTCGCCCCGAACATCCCGAGCGAAAGGCAGTCCCGTGACCAAAGCGTCCCCCGAGGTCCTCAAGGAATTCGCGCCGACCGGCACGCTCCGGGCGGCGATCAACCAGGGCAACACCGTGCTGGCGCAGAAGGGGCCGAACGGCGAGGCGCTGGGCATCACCGT
>JAIESC010000122.1 GCA_019746355.1 Xanthobacteraceae bacterium
GCAAGCGTCAGGCAGCCGCGCGCGGTGCGGCCGTCGATCATCACCGTGCAGGCGCCGCAGATGCCGTGCTCGCAGCCGAGATGCGTGCCGGTCAGCTCCAGCTCCTGGCGCAGAAAATCCGCAAGATGCTGCCGCGCCTTGACGCGCCGCTTGAGCGGCCCACCGTTCAGCACGGCCTCGATCTCGACCTCTTCGTCGCCGGCGAGTTGGTCGGCGCTCATGCGGCGGCCCTTTGCGACCACATGCCGTCGAGCACACGGCGGGTCAGCACCAAAGCGAGGTGGATGCGCGTGTCGCCGCGAAGCCCCGGCGTGTCCTCGGGCGCAAGATCCTGACGCAGCGCCTCGTCGATCGCCCCAGTGTCGGAAAGCGGAAGGCGCAGGCCCGCGACCGACTTCGACGCTGCCTTGGCGACCCTGGCGCGGTCGGCGCAGCCGATATAGACGAGCCGCGCCTCGCCGAGCGTGCCGTTCTCGATCGTGGCGACCGCGGCGAGGCCCGCGAGCGCAAAGTCGCCGTGGCGGCGCGACAGCTCGGCAAATCCGGTCGCGGTGCCGGCCCGCACCACGGGGAATTCCACCGCGACGATCAGCTCGCCGGTGCGCAGATCGGTCTCGAACAGGCCCTTGAAGAAATCCTCGGCCTTCACCCTGCGCTCGCCCGCGGGGCCCGCGATCACCAGCGTTGCGCCGAGGGCTACGGCGCAGGCCGGCAGCTCCGCCGCCGGATCGGCATAGGCGAGGCTGCCGCCGAGCGTGCCGCGGTTGCGGATCGCGACGTGACCGATGTGCGGCGCGGCCTTGGCCAGCAGCGGCAGGTGGGCGCGGACCAGATCGGACGACAGCAGCTCGGCATGCCGGGTCAGCGCGCCGAGCCGCACGACGCCGCCGGCGCGAGACTGGCCGCGCAACTCCTTCAGCTCGGCGATATCGACCAGAAGCTTCGGTGCCGAGAGCCGCATGTTGAGTCCGGCGAGCAGGCTCTGGCCGCCGGCGATCGGCACCGCCTCGCCGTCCGCATCGGCCAGAATCCGGCACGCTTGCCCGAGCGTCTCCGGGCGGATGTAGCGGAAATTCCGCGCCTTCATGCCACCCGCTCGACGCTGACGCCGCGGCAGTCCATCTCGTATTCAAGGTCCACCACCGGCGGGCGGTTGTAGTGCCAGGTCAGCCCGGACCGCGCCGCGCCACGCCGTACGATCTCGGCTTCGAGGAACGGATGGATGTCGTGGATCGTATAGAGCTGGGTGGCGGTGGTGTCCTTCCAGCCGAAGCCGAGCACGCCCATGCGCCGCTCCATCTCCGCCAGCACGAAACGCGCCTTTTCGGCCATGCCCGCCGGCGAGACATCGCCGAGCCGGACGATATGATCGCGGTAGTTGCCGCGGCCTTCCGGCGCCTCGCCGCTGCCGGCGATGACGAAGGAGGGCTCGGCGCCGGCGGCGGCTTCCGTGTAGCTGAAGGCATGGAACGACGGCGCGGGCGGCGGATCGATCGCCGGGCAGACATTGCTGCGCGCCACCGGATTGGACTTGCCGTCGTAGATGTTCCAGCGCTCCAAGGTACCGACATAGACCTTATTGAATGCGGTGAAACCTTCTTCGGTGAACGGCGCGGGAGAACGCAGCTCGCAGGCGCAGAACGCCGTCAGCGGCCGGCCCGCGGCGGTGATGATCTGCTCGATCCGGCGAAAGCCCGCTTCGAGCGGCTCCGGGGCGCGGAACTGGACGCGCACGATGCGGTGGCCCGGCTCGGCCGCGACGCCGGCCGAATACTGAAACACGCCTTCGACGAAACGATAGCCGCCGGACTTGAAGGGGAGGACGGACATCGGACAACGCACCCTTGGCTTTAAGACAGGCCCATATAGGCTTCACGGATGGCGGGATCGTTGACCAGGCTCATGGCCGGCCCGGATTTCACGACGCGCCCATGATCGATCACATAGGCCCGGTCAGCAAGCTCCAGCGCATTCATGACGTCCTGCTCTACAAGCAGGACAGCCACGCCGGACCTGTTGACCGCGCGCAGGCTTTCCGTGAGCAACTCCACCGCGCGTGGCGCGAGCCCGAGCGACAGCTCGTCAACCAGCAGCAGGCTCGGCGCAGCCATCAGGCCGCGGCCGATCGCGCACATCTGCTGCTCGCCGCCGGACAGCGTGCCGGCGTCCTGGTTCCGGCGCGTCGCAAGGATCGGAAACATGGCATAGACGCGCTCGAGGTCGGCGGTGACCGCCGCCTTGTCGGTGCGCAGATAGGCGCCCATCAGGAGGTTGTCGCGGACGCTCATCGCCGAGAACAGGCGGCGGCCCTCCGGAACGTGGGCGACGCCGGCGCGGACGAATTCGGCGGGCGATGCCCCGAGCATCGGCTCGCCGTCCGCCGTGATGCTGCCGGCGGAGGCCTTGAGCAGCCCCGACAGGCAACGCATCAAGGTGGTCTTGCCGGCACCGTTCGAGCCGACGATGCAGACGAGCTCGCCCGGTGCCACATCGAGGCTGATGTCCCACAGCACGCGGACATCGCCGTAGCCGGCCTGCAGGGCCGTCACCGAAAGCTTCGGGCGCGCGGCGTTCACTGCAAGGCCTCCCGCTGCGCGGCGTATTTGGCGCCGAGATAGGCCTCGATCACGCGCGGGTCGCTGACCACCTCGCGCGGCGTGCCCTGCGCAATCAACTGGCCGTGGTGCAGCACCAGCAGCCGATGCGAGATCGACATCACGACCTTCATCAGATGCTCGATCACGATGATGGTGACGCCCTGCCCGGCGATCCTGCGGATGATGGCGAGCGCGTCGTCGATCTCGGTCTGGTTGAGGCCGGCATTGACCTCGTCGAGCATCAGGAGGCGCGGCCGCATCGCGAGCCCTTTCGCCAGCTCCAACCGCTTGCGCCGCGCCAGCGTCAGCGACGCCGCCGGGCGGTCGGCCACGTCGGTCAGGCCGGTGAAGGCGAGATGCTCGCGCGCGATCTCCTGGGCCTCGCGGACGCCATGGGCATGGCCGCAGAACAGCGCGCCGGCCGCGACATTCTCGACCACCGTCATGCGGGGAAACGGCTGCACGATCTGGAACGTGCGGGCGAGGCCGCGTTGCGCGATCTGGTGCGGCTTGGCGCGGGTGATATCGCTGTCCTCGAACTGCACCCGGCCCGACGTCGCCGGATGAACGCCGGTGATGATGTTGATCAGCGTGGTCTTGCCCGCGCCGTTGGGGCCGATCAGGCCTATGATCTCGCCCTTGTCGACCGCGAAGCTGACACCGTCGACGGCTTTCAGCCCGCCGAACCGCCGCGACACGTTGTCGAGGATGAGCAGCGCCGTCATGTGGCCGGCTCCTTGCGCGGCCGCCAGTTGCGCAAGGTCGACAGAAGGCCGTTCGGCAGGAACAGGATCAGCGCCACAATGATGACGCCGAGCGCCGCGGCATGGATCATCAGGAAGTTGCGCCACACCAGCTCCTCGAAGGCGAGGAGAATGACGGCCCCGAGCGCCGGCCCGAAAATCGTGCCGAGGCCACCGAGCAGCACCATCACCATCGGCTTGACCGCGAGCAGTACGTCGAACACGTCGGGCGGCTCGATGTACTTGACCCACGAGGCGTAGATCGCGCCGGCGATGCCGACATAGACCGCCGACAGCGAGAACCCGGCGGTCTTGTAGGCATAGGTGTTGACGCCGAGGATGCTGGCGGCGTCCTCGTTCTGCTGGATGCAACGCAGGCCGAAGCCGAGCTTGTTGCGGTGAACCACGATGGCCGTGGCGGTGCAGACGACCGCGAGCACCAGCATGGCGTAGAAAAAGAACTGTGCTTCGGCTGCGACCGACATGCGCAGGATCGGCAGGTTCATGCCCTTGCCGCCGCCGGTGAAGTCCGGCATGCCGTTGATGAGCTCGCGCAGCATCTCGGCGACGATCAGGCTTGCGATGGCGAAGTAATGCCCGCGCAAGTGCAGGATGGCGCCGCCGATCAGCGCGGCAAACGCGATGGCCGCCAATCCCGCGCCGGCCCAGGCGAGCGGCAGCGGCGCGCCGTTCGCCTGCAGGATCGCCGAGGTGTAGGCGCCGAGCCCGAAGAACGCCGCCGTCGCGAACGACGGATAGCCGGCGAGCCCACCGATGAAGTTCCAGGACTGCGCCAGCACCGCATACATGCAGACGGTCGTCGCGAGGCGCAGAAGATAGTTGCTGCCGGTGAGCGGCAACAGCGCGAGCGCCAGCGCGACGACGGCGAGGATCAGCCAGGTCCTCATGGGTGCAAGGCCCTCATTCGTACCCCCGCCGGCCCATCAGCCCGCTTGGGCGTACGAACAGCAGCACCAGCAGCAGCGCGAACGAGATCGTGACCGCGCGCTCGGGCCCGAACCAGAACGAGGTGAAGCTTTCGATCAGGCCGAGGACGAGTCCGCCGAGCATGGCGCCCGGCACGCTGCCGAGGCCGCCCAGCACGCAGACGACGAACGCCTTGCCGAGAAACAGCGGGCCGTTCAGCGGCGAGATCGGGAAGATGATGCTGAGCAGCGCGCCGGCCGCGCCCGCCATGAACGCGCCGATGGCGAAGGTCACCGCGTTGATGCGCGGAACGTCGACCCCCATCAGCGCCGCCGCCTCGCGATCCATCCGCACCGCGACGATGGCGCGGCCGATGCGGCTGTCGCGCAGCAGCCGGTAGAGCAGCAAGGTGAGCAGCAGCGCCAGCACCATCGCCGCGACGCGGTCGCCGGGCAGGAACACCGGGCCGAGCTGCACCGTGCCGAGCGGGCGCGCCAGATTGACCGCCTGATAGTCGGCGGTGAACGCAAGCAGCATCGCGTTGTTCAGGATGAGGTCAAGGCCGAATGTCAGCGTCAGCGTGATGAGAACCGGCGCGGCGACGACGCGATTGATGATGCCGGCCTGCAGCAGATAGCCCAGCCCATAAAGAACCGCGCCGGCGATCACCGTCGAGACGAACGGATGAATGCCGAAATGGACGTAGCCGAAGAACGCCACATACGAGCCCAGCACGATGAACGAGCCGTGCAGGATGTTGATGACATTCAGCACGCCCCAGACCAGCGAGAAGCCGACCGCGATGCACGCGTAGAGGCCGCCCAGCACCAGTCCATTCGCAGCGATCTGGAGATAAATCATGATCCTGAACGGCCCGCCGGGCTCGCGGCCCGGCGGGAAACCTCAAGCAACACTCGTGCCGAAACCGCCCGCATCACTTGCGGCGTGAATCACTTGGGCATGCATCACTTGGGCATGAAGCGGATTTCACCCGACTTGATGGCATCAGGCCAGAGGATGACCGGCTTGCCGCCGACCAGCTGAAAGACCGGCGGCTGAAGCGAGTTGATCTGCCCGTCGGCGTTGAACCGGACGCGGCCGTAGAAGGTTTCAGCGTCGGTTGCGGAAATCGCGTCGCGCACCTTGACCGGATCGACGGTGCCGGCCTTCTCGATCGCCATCTGCAGGATCGCGCCGCAGGCGGCCGAGCCCGCTTCGATGTAGTCGGCTTCGGCACCGTTGTACTTCCTGGCAAAGGCGGCGTTGAACGCTTCGGTGGAGCCGAAGATATCCGGGCCCTTGTAGCGCACGGCCGGATGCCACCACGACATGCTGGTGATGTTCTCTGCGAGCGGGCCCATGGTCTTGGCGAACTCGCCATAGGCCGGGCCGGCGATCTCGGTGATGACCGGGGACTTCAGCCCAAGGTCGTTCATCTGCCGGCGGATCAGCATCAGGTCGTTGATGTAGCCGGAGGCATAGGCCCAGTCGGGGTTCGCCGCACGCATCTTGGTGATCGCGGCCGAATGGTCCATCGCACCGATCGCGTAGCGCTCGGACACGACGACCTCCATGCCCTCGGCCTTCACCGCCTTCTCGAACTCCTGCGCGACGGCGAGCGGGAACAGATCGTTGCGGGCGAGCACGGCGACGCGCTTGATGCTCTTGTTCTTGGCGGCAACGAGCTTGGCAATCGGCACCGAGACGGTCTCGTTGCCGGTGAGCGTCGAGAAGATGTATTTGAAATGCTGATCGAAGATCTCCTGCGACGACGCCGACGGGGCCAGCATCGGGATCTGGTACTTCTCGGAAATGGCGCTCGCCGCCTTGGTCGCGCCCGAGCCGAACGGCGCGAACAGGAACTGCACCTTGTCCTCGGTGATCATCCGCTCGGCGGCCTGCACGGCGCGCGGCGTGTTCGACGCATAGTCGGCATAGACGATCTCGACCTTGTAGGTCTTGCCGCCGGCCTTGATGCCCTTGGCGTTGGCGGCCTCGGCCCAGAGGTCATAGCCGCGCTTCTGCTTCAGCCCTTCGGGCGAGAGCGGCCCGGTCAGCGGCAACGGCGCGCCGACCTTGATGACGTCCTGGGCAAGAGCCGACGCGGGAAGCGCCGTGACAACACCCAGGGCAGCGACGGCCGTCGCGATCGCGCTGAGCAGGCGAGAGACAAACATAAAGAAACTCCATCGGACGCGTTGATTGCACGTGACGCGCGAGTACGCGATCACTTAGCTAATCCCAGATTTGCTTTGCTGTCGATTATCGGCTTCGCAGCCCGGGCGATCTGTCGCGTCAGGCCGACGTTCGTCGACCCAAGATATTGCGTTGCAACGGCAAAACGCGCGCAGCGCCGATGTTTTGTGAGCCGGTCATGGGCCGGCGGCCTGATGGTCACGGTGTGAGGCTTGGCGCGCGACGGTGCCTGGTCGCCTGCTCGTACGCATAGGCCAATTGAATCATCCGGGCGTCATCATAGGGCCGTCCCAGGAACGTGATCCCGGCCGGCAGATTGTCCCGGGTCCAGCCGGCGGGCACCACGATCGAGGGCACGAACATCAGGTAGGTGTTGATGTGCGGCGCGCCCTTCTGATCGACAAACGGCGGGTTGACGCCGTCCTTGATCAAGGTCGGCTGGTGCTCGACCGCCTTGTGGACGACGGCATCGAGCCGATGATCCGCCATCACCTGCAGCAGCCGGGTCATCAGCGCGTCGCGCGCTTTCATATAGGCGTGATGCTGCGCCGGCGTATCGGCATTGGTCCAGCGCCGGTTGGCGCTCTTCGTCACCTTGGCGAACAGCGGCGACGCCATGGCCTCCTTGCGGGTGGCAAACGGCGCGTTGCCGCCGGCGAAGAACAGCTCGAACATCCGGTCGTCGGCTTCGACGTCCCTCGCTCGCGCCGCGAGCAAGGCCTTCAAATCCGGGATGACCACCGGATCGACGATCTCCGCGCCCGCCTTCCGAAGATCATCGACCGCCTTGCCGAACACCGCATCGACCTTGGCGAAATCGTCGCTGTCCGGCTCCGAGTGATAGCCCATCGGCTCGCGCAGAATTCCAAGCCGCGCGCCCTTCAGCGCGTCGCTTCGCAGTCCCGCCGAATAGCTCGCGTCGGTCCGGCCCACGCCGTAGGCGGTCACCGGATCCGCGGGATCGTAACCCACCATGCCGTCGAACAGCTTCGCGAGATCGGTGACCGTGCGCGCCATCGGCCCGAGCGAGCCATTAATAGTCGGCCAGCCGCCGTAGACGCCGCCGCGGCTGACGAGCCCGATGGTCGGCCGCATGCCGACCACGCCGTTCCAGATCGCCGGCCGCCGGATCGACGAAAAGCCCTCCTGGCCGATCGCGACGGTGCAGAAATTCGCCGACACGCTCGCGCCGGAGCCGCCCGACGATCCGCCGGCGGTGCGCTCGAGGTCGTAGACATTGCGGGTCGAACCGAACAGCGAGCCATGGGTGTCGCCTCCTCCGAGCTCGCCGAGCGTCACCTTGCCGAGAAAGATGACGCCGGCTTTCTTGAGCTTCGCCACCACGAAGCTGTCGCGGCGCGGCACGTAGTCCTTGAACAGCAACGAACCGAGCGTGGTCGGCAGGCCGGCGATGTCCGCCTGATCCTTCAGCAGAACCGGGATCCCGTGCAGCGGACCGACGAGGCCTGCGGACTGCAAAGCCCGGTCGAGGCTGTCGGCTTCGTCGAGAGCCTTCGGGTTGAGCGAAATGACCGAATTGATCGCGGGACCTTTCCTGTCATAGGCGCCGATGCGGTCGAGATAGATCTGAACGAGTTGCCGCGCCGTCAGAGAGCCGTCGCGGTAGGCCGCATGGACATCGGCGATCGTGGCTTCCACAACGCGGAACGATGGTGATGGCGCCATGGGGCTGGACCTGCTGTTCGCTGCTGTTGGTGAGAAGCCGGAGACACTGAGAACGGCGGCGATCTTACGTCACAACCCGGCTTCGATCTCGCGCACCCTGTGTCTCGCAGGCCAGCGCATGTCTGCGTTGCATTCGCGCCGGCGCAAACCGCAACCGGAGCATATGCGGCTTCGGCTATGCTCCCTCAGCTCACGCGAGCACCATGACGATGACGGTCAGGACCTGCCTTGGAAATGGTCTTTATGGAGCGATGTGCGCACTGTTCGCAGCGCTGATCGCTGCATCGCCCGCCGCGGCGCAGACGAACCGCGCGGTGAAGATCATCGTTCCTCTGGCAGCCGGTGGCGGCGCTGACATTCTGGCCCGGATGCTCGCCGAACAGATCAACCGGACACAGAGCGCGACCGTGGTGGTCGAGAACCGTCCTGGTGCCGGCACCGCGATCGCAACCGATTTCGTCGCACGCGCGGCGCCCGACGGCGCAACGCTGCTGATCACCAATCCGGCGTTCCTGATCAATCCGCATCTGCGGCCGCAGAACCACGATCCGATGACCAGCTTCGAGCCGGTCTGCAACATCGTGAACTTCCCGCTGTTCGTCGTGGTGGCTGCCGCTTCACCCTACCGGACGCTGTCGGACCTGATCGAAGCTGCGCGCGCCAGGCCGGGCGCGTTGTCGTTTGCCAGCGCGGGTCCCGCGACCGCGAGCCACATCGCGCTCGAGGCGCTGAAGCACGCCGCCCGGATCGAAGTCACCTACGTGCCCTATTCGGGCACCGCCCCCGCCGTGACGGCGCTGCGCGGCGGCCATGTCATGGCGGTCTATGCGGATTACACGAGCGTCGCGGAGCAACTGAAATCCGGCACGCTGCGCGCGCTTTCGGTCGGATCGCGCAAGCGGTTCGAGGGACTTCCGGATGTGCCCACCGTCATCGAGTCCGGATTTGGCGACTACGAGCATGAGAGCTGGAACGGCCTGCTGGCGCCGGCCAAAACGCCCAAAGACATCATGACGCAGCTCGAAGGCTGGCTGGTCGCGGCCGGCGGATCGGCCGAGATCAAGGAAAAGCTCGCGGCTCAGGGCCTCTCGCCCAGCGTCGCGTGCGGCGCGGAGTTCGGAGCGGCGCTGCGGCGGCAATACGAGCAGTACGGCCGCGCCATCCGCGCTGCAAACCTCAAGGTTCCCTAGACACGCCAGGGCTGGCGCCGAGGCCGTGCGCGACCTATATAATAGGTGCTGAGGACGACCTCGCGCTTTCCCCCTACATCGGTAAGGACGACCTTGCCCCAGATTGCAAGGTCTCCAGATGTCCTGGTTGTTTCTCTTTGTCGCCGGCGTGCTCGAAATCGGCTGGGCCGTTGGCCTGAAATATACGGCCGGCTTCACCCGCTTAGTCCCCACCGTCCTGACGGTGCTCAGCATGGCAGCAAGCCTGGGGCTGCTTGGTCTCGCGCTGCGGACACTGCCGTTGGGGACCGCCTACGCGATCTGGACGGGGGTCGGGACCGTCGGAACGGCTCTTCTTGGCATTGTCCTCTTTGCGGAATCCGCAAGCGCGGCACGGCTCGCGTGCATCGGCTTGATCGTCGCGGGAATCCTCGGTCTGAAACTGGTATCCCCGGACTAACGCTCAACAACCGCCGCGCTGCAGGCAAAACTCCCGCCCGGGACGATCGACCCGGAACGACTCGATGTACCCGCCCTTGCGCTGGGTGACGAAGATCGTGCGGCCGTCGGCACCGCCAAATGCGAGGTTGCTGGGCTCCGACGCCGTGAGCGGGATCTCACGTTCGATTTGCCCGCTGTCGGTCAGGATCACCACGGTGCCCTTGAGCATGCGGGCGGCATAGATGCGGCCATCGACGTCGGTCCTGATCCCGTCGATGTCATGGTCGGGAAATTTCCGGACCAGGCGCGGCGACGCGAGCTTCGATCCGTCGATCCGGTAGGCCCAGATTTCCCGGGTGGTCGACTCGCCGACGTACAGTGTCTTCTCATCCGGGCTGAGATCGATGCCGTTGGCCGTGCTCAGCGTCCGCGGACTGATCATCGGTTCGCCCTGGACCTTGCCGTCGGTGGTTCGGGAAATCTTCCAGACCTGGCCGTCGCGCCGCTTCCAGTGCGGGTCGCTCGCATAGATCGTGCCGTCCCGGGCGATGGTCATGTCGTTGGGCTGGTTGAAGGCGTCGGAGCGAAAGTACTGCCGCGGAACGGCGCTGCCGGGCGCGATGACGAAGATGTTGTGCTTCTTCCAGTCGGCAATGAACATCCGGCCGTCGGACGAGAAGCGGATCGAGTTGCCGATGCTGCCATCCGGCAAGGTGGCAAAGAGCTCCGAGGCAGAAGCATTCGGCCGAAGCCTGCCGATCGTCCCGGCCTTCTGAAAATTGACGACGTAGAGATTGCCGGCGGCATCGACGGCGGGCCCTTCGATCCCGAACGTATATTCGCCGGCCCGCGTCACCTGCCGGCTCTGAAACAGCGCAGGCTCCGCATGCAGCAGTTCGAAGGCCAGCAAAACGGGGACCAGACCAAGAAGCAGCCTAAAGCGGCGCGACATTGCGTTGCTCAAGATAGTACCCGCCGTCGTCCGTGCATTCGCCGTTGAGATATATGTCAGCCGGCCTGTAGATGCGGTTAAAACCTGGTTTTTCCCGGGCGGGTTTCTCGATCACCACAACGACCGTGTTCGTCGGGATGGCGCCGCAGATTTTTCCGCTTTTGTCATAAAACCTGCGGTCGACGCGTCCGGGCCGCACGCGCATGCGCTGGCCGGGCACCATCGTCCCCACCAGCTGATCGATCGCGGCGAGAAGCTCGCGGTAGGCCCGATCCTTGGCGATGAGCTCGCGGCCGTTGGCCGGCATCACCTTTTCCGACCCAAGACCGCGCAGCCGCGTCCGAAGCCGCCCCGCGTCCGGGTCGCCTGGATAAATCCAGCCGTCCTGCGCCAACGCGAATCGCAGCACGGCATCGTCCCGCTGATCGTCGGATTGCTCCGGACGGAGGTTGAAATCCGAATGGCAGCCGGCGCAATGCTTCTCCACGAGCTGCGTGCGCATCTGGCGCAGACGCCGCCGATTTGTGTCGTTGGCACGGACATAAGCGATCAACCGGTCGATCTGCCGATCGGTGCGAGCGCCGCACGGCAGTTCCTCGGTCTGCAGGCCCGGCGCGGCGTCGATGCGGATGACGGTCGCGTTCTTGTCCTCGACCAGCCAGAGAGAGCCGTCGGCGGCCACCGTCATGCCGACCGGCGCGCCCTGCGGCCGCACGCCGTTCACCCTGTGCCACTGCGAGATGAGCTCGGTGAAGGCTGCCGCCGGCACCTGCGGCTCTTTGTCGGTCTGGAACGGCCTGCTCGGTTCGGCCGCGCAACTGACGTTGTAACGCACCGGCGCGGGGCTGATGGCGGGGAAGCCCGTGGCATCGACGTCGTAGAAGATCACGCGGCTGCCGGTCGGCCGGTAGCCGTGCAGCCCGACCACAAGCTTTCCATCAAGCTCGGCAAGCCTGTTGCCGCGATAGTAGAGCATGGCGAGCGGCGCACTGTGCGGCGGCAGCAACGAGTACGGCTGGCGATAGGCGGCCTTGTTGTTGCAGAAATCCTTGTAGGCCGCGTTGGTCTGAAGAAACGCCTTGAACTCCGGACTGGCGGTCGCAAGGTCGTAGCAGTAGGGCCAGCCGTAGTGCTTGCCCCGATCGAGCGCGTTCAGCTCTTCGTTGGGGCGCATCGGGTCCGAAAGATCGCGCGCGTTCTCCGCTTGCAGGAACGCAAAGCCTTCCGCGGGGAAGCGGGGATGCATGGTCAGCGCCATCGAGTTGCGGAGCCCGCGCGCGAAGGCCTCCATCGGCGGATTTGCATCGCCGGGCTGCAGCGCCGGGAAGACACCGCCCGGCGGCGGCGTGAAGGCCCAGATCGCCGCGAGCGGCATGGGCCCCTCGCCCGCGGCGCAACCGTTCGCCGCCGCTCGCTTGCCAACACAGGCATCGGTCGGCGCGCCGACATTGACGTAGAGCCGGCTCTCCGCGTCGAGCACGAACGGCTTCATCAGGTGCGCGCTCTCGCTGACCTTGCTTCCGTCCGGCAGCCGGATATTGCGGGCGGGCAATCCCCTGACGATCGTTTCAACCGTGCGCGCGGGCTCGCTCGCCAGCGGCTCAAACCGGAATATCGTTTCCGACGTGGAGCTGTAGAGCTTGTTGTCACGGCCGATCACGAGGCCGAACGGATAATCGAGGCCGTCGAGCAGAACCCTGGTCCGGCGGCCCGGCGGAAGCTGTGGGTCGAGCAGCAGCAGGCGGCCCTTCGACCGGCTCCATCCGCCCATGTCGGCGACAACGAACAAGTCACGGCCTGGAAGCTGGATGATCGAACGCGGGAATTGCAGCCCGTCCTCGGCGCTGGCGACGAGCCCGGCGCAATATCCGTTGCGCAGCCCGATGCGAAGCCTCGGAAACGCATGCGGTGCCTCGCCGCAAGTTTCAGCGCCCACGGCATATCCGCCGCGCCGCATCGTCTCCGCTCCGGCGAAGCCGCCGGGCAACGCGCAAAGCATCGCGGCCAGCATGGCCGCATGGACCCGAATGCGCTGCATCATTGCCCCTGCACCGCCACAGCCGTGTGATCGCTGCCATCTCTGCCGGTCAGCCCGGCCAGCCAAGCCTCCACGGACTCACAGCTTTATCTCTGCACTGCGGCCCAATCGTCGCACCGCCCGACTTGTCCACAGCCGCGCGTTTTCCGCCCGCAGGCGCCGCGCTAGCGTTTGCGCCGCTTTTGGGGGCGATGATGGCGGGGACTGCACGGCCGCGGCTGCGCGCGCCCATCTATATGGGTGCGGTCGCAACGCTGATGGTGGGACTGTTGTTGTCGGCCGGCCCGGCCGCCGCGGTCATCAAGGGCACGCCCTCCACGCTCGGTCCGTACGTCGTTCGCATCCATGCCGGCCATGCCTGCACCGGCGTCGCGATCGCACGGCGGATGATCGTCACCGCCCGCCATTGCGTGCGCGGCGGCATGCGCATCGTCGCCGGCCGCGCTACGATCGGCGTTGCGGGCACGGGACAAAGCGGCACGCTCGATGACGGCCGCCAAGTCACGGTGACGGGCGATGCGGCGATCGTACGGCTTGCCGCGCCGCTGCCGGCGGCGGTCGTTCCGGTCAAGGTCGGCGCAGGCGACGGCGACCAGTACACCATCGCAGGCTACGGCACTGCGAACGAGGCGGCCCGCGGCGCGGTCGGCACGCTGCGCGAGGCGAAGCTCGTTGCGGCCGAGCCGCGCGCGCTGGTCGATCCGGGCCGCACCGGCTCGATCGGCGCCAGCGCCTGCTTCGGCGATTCCGGCGGACCGGTGCTGCGCGGCGACGCGCTGATCGGCATCATCACCCGCGCGGCGCATCCGCACCCGCGCATCGCCTGCGGGCATCTCACGCGCTGGGCGCCGGTGGTGGCAAACGACGCTTCGGCGACGACGACCGCCGCCGCGCCCTCGGCCGAAAGCGGAACACAGGTCGAGGAGCCGCGGCCCGTCAAACGGCGCGCAACAAAGCGCGCGGCGCCCCGCAGCAATGCGATCGTCGGCTACGATCCGGCGCGGCCTCACTAGGGCCTGCGGTCTGCGCCCGATTGCAGTTCATTCTCTCGGACACGGCGCGCCAGCCGCATCCCATTCCTTGAAAAATCGGGCCAGCTCGGAAACCGAATACGGCGCCGGCTCGCGGCCCGGTCCCGGCGTCCAGGCCCAGTGGACCAGCGGGTCATGCTCGATGTGTTGGATCACCTCGGGAATGGTGCGGTTGCCGTTTCGCTCGCGGTCTTTGATCTGGGCGCAAATTTCGCCACTGGACTTGTCGAACCATTGCATTGAGGCCGGCGGCAGCGCCCACCGAGCCTCGCGCGGATTGGGATCGTCAGGGGGATTTTGCGCCCCGGGTGGACCGTGTACCACCGGCGAGTTGCGTTGGGTGTGACATGAGGTGCAGATGATGTGCTCGCCACCCGACCGACTTGCGCCGCCGCTGATGTACATTCCATGCGGACGCGCCTGCGTGCCGCCGTTGGACCACATCGGCAGATTGTCGGGGCCGACATGGCAATTCGCGCAGCGGGGATGCGAGAACACCTGAAACACCTTGCTCCACGCCTCCAGGCCTGCGTCCTGAGCCTGGGCTGGAACGGTCATCAAGAGAAGGGCGAGCCCGTAGCGCAGCATTTTCCCGAGCCCTCACGCAAAACGGATCTTCCGGTTCAGCGGCAGTTCGCGGATGCGTTGGCCGGTCGCGGCGAAAATGGCGTTGGCGAGCGCAGGCGCGGCCGGCGGAACAGCCGGCTCGCCGATGCCGCGGATTTCACCGTCGCTTGGGAGTGGCCGGACCTCGATCTTCGGCGTCTGGAAAAGGCGCATGCCTTCGAACGCGTGGTAGTTCGTCTGCTCCGCGATCCCGTCCTTGTAGGTGATCTCGGCATTCATGGCGTGACCAAGCCCCCAGATGACACCGCCCTGAACCTGATTGGTGAAATTGTCCGGGTCCAGGACCTTGCCGACATCGAGCGCGACGAAGACGTTGTCGATCCTGATGCCGCGCGGCGTATGCGTGACCTCGACCACCTCGGCGACGGGCACGCCAAACGACAGCGTGAAGGCCACGCCGCGCCCGCGATCCTTGCCGAGATCGCTTCCCCAGTTCGACATCTCGCCGACGGCTTCGAGAACCTTGCGCGACGGCTCATGCCAGCACAGGCGGATTCGCTCCTTCAGGGGATCCGCGCCAGCGGCATGGATCAACTCGTCGAGGAAGCAATCGTGCAGAAATCCGTTGCTGGACGCGCCGACCGAGCGCCAGGAGCTCACCGGCACCATCTCCGGCGCGCGATAGCCGGTGACGCGATAGTTCGGAATTTTGAACGGCTGATCCCAGGCACCGGCCACAATGGCGACGTCAGGCAGCAACGGGATCGACATATTCTGTCGACCGAGCTGCGAGGCCGTCACCGACGGGTAGGCGATGCTCAGGTCGTAGGAGTCGACTTCGCCGTTTCTGACCCGGCCGCGCGCCCGCGCCATCCCAAGCGGGCGGGGGAAGTCATGAGTCATGTCTTCTTCTCTGGTCCAGGTCATCTTGATCGGACGCCCCGGGAATGCCTTCGCCAACTCGACAGCCTGACGGACATAGTCGTCCTCCAGGCGCCGGCCAAAGCTGCCGCCGGATATCTGGGCGTGGAGATGGACGTTTTCCTCTGCAAGCGCGGCCATCGACGCCGCCGCCGCGACCAGCATGCGCGGAATTTGCGTGCCGGTCCAAATGTCCAACCGCCCGTCCTTGAGCTGGACCACCGCGTTCATGGGTTCGAGCGGCGCATGAGCAAGGTACGGCACCCGGTATTCGGCCTGGATCACGCCGGGGCCTCTGAGCGCGGCTTCGACGTCGCCGTCATTCTTGCAGCGGCTGTCGTGGCGACCTCCGAAGGACCTCGCCACCGTCTCAAACATCGCCTCGGTCGTTGCAGGATATGGCGCGGGCCCCCAATCGAACTTGATGAGGTTCGCAGCCTTGAAAGCCCGCCAGGTGTTGTCGGCGATCACGCCAACGCCCCCGGCGATCGGTACGACCTTGATCACCCCCCTCGCCTTTTCGGCGGCGCTGGCATCGTAACCTGCGAGGCGCCCGCCAAGACGCGGGTTGGTGCGAACCGTCGCGTAGACCATACCGGGCATCTTCAGGTCGATGCCAAAGACCGCGGTTCCGGTCGATTTCGCCACGATATCAACGCGCCGCATCGGCTTGCCGAGATAGCGCCACTGTGCCTCAGGCTTGAGCGGCACATTGGCCGGCAGATCAATCGTTGCCGCCGACGCAGCGAGCGACGCGTAGCTCAGCGACCTGCCGTCCGGCGTGATCACGGCACCGTCGCGTGTCCGCAGACTGCTTTTGGCGATGCCCGTTTCCTTCGCGGCGGCGAGCAGCAACGCCTCCCTGGCGATCGCTCCGGCCATGCGCATTTTTTCGTATGCGTCTGCCACCGTCGAGGAGCCGCCGGTCACCTGCATGCCCAACAGCTTGCCGGCAACGTCTCCCAGGAAGCGTGCTTTGCGGGCCACAAGCCCGTCGTCGGTGGCGGCGACCGGGAAGCCTTCCGCCAAAACCTTGCCGTTGTAGTAAGCCGCGCTCGGCGGACCAGGCTCGACCTTGATGTCCTTCCAGGCGAGATCCAGTTCCTCCGCCACCAACGCTGCCAGAATGGAGTACGCGCCCTGGCCGATATCGGCGCGCGGCGTGATGATCGTGACGCCGCTCTGGTCCACCCGCACATAAGGTGTCAGCGCGGCTTCACCGTTCTTGAGGCCCTTGGTCAGAGGATTCGGCGGCGCCCGGTTGTAGGCGTAAATCCCGAACGCAACGCCGCCCGCAACGGCGGCCGAGCCGACCAGGAACGTGCGGCGCGCGATCGTTTTGACGCGGCTCATGTGTCGCGCTGCTTCAGCTTGGCTGCGGCACTTTTTACGGCTGCGCGTATGCGCACGTAGGTGCCGCACCGGCACAAGTTGGCCGACATGGCGCGGTCGATGTCCTCGTCGGTCGGAGCGCTTTTGATCTTCAACAGGGACGCCGCTGCCATGATTTGGCCCGACTGGCAGTAGCCGCACTGCGCCACCTGGTGCTCGACCCATGCAGCTTGCACGGCATGCATCGCCTCCGGCGAGCCCAGGCCTTCGACGGTGGTCACCTCGCCGAGCAGATCGCCAACCTGCAAGGAACACGATCGTACAGCCACGCGGTCGACATGCACGGTGCAGGCCCCGCACATGGCGATCCCGCAGCCATACTTTGGACCGGTGATGCCAAGCTCATCGCGCAACACCCAAAGCAAGGGCATGTCGGGCTCGACATCCACCTCGTGCGTCTTTCCGTTGACCTTGATCTGCATTCGACCTCCGAACAGATCGAAGGTGTGTTTTAAGAATTCGAACGTTATGCAATACGCGGATCGGACGCCGTCCGCTTCGAACATCCTACAGGATGGTCATAGACACCCACCGGCTGCAATGACAATCTTCGCTGATTTTCGGCCGCAAGGAAGCCCGCCATCGCGAGCCGGCTCGATGGCGTCTAAGCTGCAACGGCAACACGAACCCCAGCCATAGAATGCCGGCATGGCCCAGTTGTTGAAACCTCATGCGGATTCGCACTGTCGCGCGGTGAGACAGATTCAAGTGGACATCGCGCGCCCGCGGTCCGATGGCCTGGTACTGTCCTATATCCTGAACGGAACCATGAGCGACATCCTCCTGCCGCCTCGCGCGGCGGCCGCGCGCAGCGACCAGCTCTGGCAGCACACCTGCTTCGAGGCATTCGTCCGTGCGCCGTCGGGGACCGGATACTACGAGTTCAACTTCTCGCCCTCGACCGAATGGGCGGCGTATCGATTCAGCAGCCATCGCGGCGGCATGCGCGTGGCGGACGGGATCGATGCGCCGCTGATCGACGCGCAGTCGGAGCCGCAGTCCTTTGCCTTGCGCGCCGCGCTGGATCTGCGCGGCCTGCCGGATCTGGTCCACGGAGCGTCCTGGCAGGTCGGCTTGTCGGCGGTGATCGAAGAGGCGGGCGGCGAGATGTCCTATTGGGCGCTGGCGCATCCGCCCGGCAAGCCCGACTTTCACCACGCGGACTGCTTTGTACTCGAGCTTTCTCCGGCTGTTGCACCATGAAATTCGGCATTGACCGGCTTGCCGCCGACGCCTCCTTGCGCGCGCCGCTCGCGGGCCGGCGAGTTGCGCTGCTGGCGCACCCCGCCTCCGTCACGCAAGACCTGACGCATTCGCTCGATGCGCTCGCGGCGTGCGGCGGCATCAAGCTCAGCGCCGCATTCGGCCCGCAGCATGGCCTGCGCGGCGACAAGCAGGACAACATGATCGAGTCGCCGGATTTCAACGATCCGGTGCACGGCATTCCGGTGTTCAGCCTCTACGGCGAGGTGCGCAAGCCCACCGACGCGATGATGGACACGTTCGACGTGATCCTCATCGACCTGCAGGACCTCGGCTGCCGCATCTATACCTTCATCACCACGCTGCGCTACGTGCTCGAGGCGGCGGCGAAACGCAAAAAGGCGGTCTGGGTGCTGGACCGGCCCAATCCGGCCGGCCGGCCGGTCGAAGGGCTGACGCTGCGCGCGGGCTGGGAAAGCTTCGTCGGCGCGGGCGCGATGCCGATGCGGCACGGGCTCACGCTCTGCGAACTCGGCCTGTGGTTTATCGCCACGCTGAAGCTTGATGTCGAATATCGGGTGATTGAGATGGAAGGCTGGCAGCCGGACGCCGCGCCGGGCTACGGCTGGCCGCTCGGCACCCGCACCTGGATCAACCCCAGCCCCAACGCGCCGAACCTGTGGATGGCGCGCGCCTATGCCGGCACGGTGATGCTTGAGGGCGCGACGCTATCGGAAGGGCGCGGCACCACCCGACCGCTCGAATTGTTCGGCGCCCCCGACATCGATGCGCGGGCGGTCTTAAGCGAAATGGCGCGGCTGGCCCCGCAATGGCTCAAGGGATGCCGGCTTCGGGAATGCTGGTTCGAGCCGACGTTTCACAAGCATGTCGGCAAGCTTTGCCACGGCGTGCAGATTCACACCGAAGGCCCCGGCTACGATCACGACGCGTTCAAGCCGTGGCGCATCCAGGCGCTCGCCTTCAAGGCGATCCGCCGTTTGCATCCGGACTATCCGCTGTGGCGGGATTTCCCCTACGAATACGCGTTCGGCAAGCTCCCGATCGACGTGATCAACGGCAGTCCGTTGCTGCGGGAATGGGTCGACGACACCTCGACCACGCCGCAGGACCTGGACACGCTGACGCTGCCGGACGAGCAGGCGTGGTTGAGTGAGCGGCGGCCATATCTGCGCTACGGAAGTCGCTGAGCACACTCAACGCAGTTGGTCATTTCATCGCGGTGTCGAATGAAAAACGCCACAGCGGCCTGGAGGTATATTTCTCTCCGAGATAGGGATTGATCGCGAAAAATTTCCAGAGGACGAACCAATCATCGTCGAGACTGGGATTGTGACCGTTGGGATTGATGCGCAGATAGTCCGCTATGCGGCTCTCCGTGCAAGGCCGAACAGGCACGTGCTCGTAAGGTACGGGAATGCCAATTACTTCGAGCATCCAAACTGCGAACACTCAAGTGGATTGCGGGGAGGAACACGGCCAGTTTAGTTAATGTAGCCATCTTCCTGTGTCCCTCCTTGAACGTTGGAAATCACAACCTGAAGGAGGACGCCGTGTATAGGGCGCTTGATACGAAGCGGTTTACCAGTCCGCAATCAGAGTTTTCGCCAGGGCCTGCCCCATTTCTCGAATGGATTGAAATAGAGAAATTGGTCATCGACGGCACGTATCAGCGCGAAATTGGCCGGCGTGGCACGGTGAACGTTCACCAAATCGCGGAGAATTTTGATTGGTCAAAGTTTGCGCCAGTCATTGTCGCGCCGATTGAGGGCGGCCTGTTCGCTATCGTTGACGGACAACATAGAACGACTGCCGCTATTCTGCGCCTTCAGAAAAAAGTCCCCTGCCAAGTCGTACAAGCGGATAGAGCAAAACAAGCGGCCGCTTATGCAGCCGTGAATGGAAACATCACCAAGACAACGGCTCAGCAACTTTATCACGCCAAAGTAGCGGCCCGAGACCCAGACGCTTTGCGTTTGGCCGAGGTCTGTGCAGCCGCGGGTGTTGAGATCGTCCGGCGCAATCTGGTGCAATCGCAGATAACAGTCGGGCAGACACAAGCCGTGGGCGCTCTGTCCCGCTGCTTAAACGTGTATGGCCGCGACACTCTTATCACGGCTCTCCAGTGCATCACTCAAACTGCAGATGGCAATGCCGGTTTTGTAAGATCGACGATTGTTGAGGCTCTTTGCGAGGTTTTGAATGAGGCGCCAGCATGGAGAGATGCGGGGGAAACGTTGCTTCGCACCATGGACAAATTCAAATTCGCTGACGCGTGGGATCAAATTTCAGCCGGCAGGGATCAAATCTTTCCCAGCACAGCGAAGAAGACGATGGCGGACACGATTCGGAAATTTTTAAAAAAGAAACTTGGCCAGAGTTCAGGGAAGGAGGCCGCGTGACTTACCGCGCGACAGCGAGACGCCTTTTAGCGTCTCGCTGCTCTCCTGTTCGAAATCAGAAAACGATCTCATGCGTACTGGGATTTCTATTCCTACCGGCGCAGCTCCGCCAACTTCGCCCAGTCGGCGGATCGCTTGCGACTCGTCGACGACGACGGTGCAAAATCGTTGTAAGCAGGCGGCGTTCATGCTCTGAAATCCTCGGTCGCCCGACCTGGGCGTCAATTCCCCGTCGCGACATCCGCCATACCGCGATCCGATCCCGCCGCTGACGTCCGTGCCCGGTGACGCCGCGCCGTCGCATATGTTCGTGTCGATCACGACGTATTTTGACAATCATCGTCCGTATGCTATTGTCATACACGTAATCAAGCGAACATCATTGGTTATGACAACTTCTGTTCTCAGCGTGCGGGTCAGCGAGGAAGAGCGCGCCCTCCTGGAGGCGGCCTCGGATCAGGCGCGGACCAGCCTCAGCGACTTCGTCCGGCGCAAGGCGCTCGAGGCCGCAGAGATGGACTTGCTGGAGCGCCCGATCGTCACCATCCCGGCGAAAGATTGGAAGGCGTTCGAGGCTTGGGCGAACCGTCCGCCCCAGAAGATCGCCGCGCTCGAGGAACTTGTCCGCACTGATCCTGCATGGCGGGAATAACACCGCCGCGGCCGCTCGCCGAAACCGACGACCGTGACGGATTCGATTGCGGCCGGGAAGCGATGAACCAGTGGTTCCGGCGGCACGCCTGGGCCAATCACGCCGCCGGCCTTTCGCGAACCAATGTCATCTGCGATACGGAGACGGGCCGGATCGTCGGCTATGTCACTTTGAGCGCCGGCCAGATCGAGCGCGCGGCATTGCCCAAGCCGCAGCAGCGAAACAAGCCCGATCCCATACCGGCGACCTTGCTCGGCCAGCTCGCGGCTCACAAAGGTCATCAAGGAAAGGGCTATGCCCGATCGCTGTTGTTTTTCGCGCTGCGCACCGCGTTGCGAGCCTCGCACGATATTGGCAGCTTCGGCGTTTTCACGCATCCGCTCGACGATGTCGCGCGCGGCTTCTACGCGCGCTGGGGTTTTCAGGATCTGCCGTTCGATCCGCGCCGGGCGATGATCGTCCGCATGGTTGATCTGGAACGAGGCTTGGGATTGTGAGTCCGGATATCGCTTGATTTCTGGCCTGCGCCGGCGCAGGCCCGAAGTCCCCTAGCCTGCCCGCCGCAGCCTGGTCGCCACCAGCCCGCCCCATCCGCGCAAGTGGCGGACCCATCGCTCGTCCAGAAGGGCCAACGGGTAAGCGGCCGCGAGCGTGAGCATGATGAACAGCGCGAAAGCAACCGCCGCCGCGACGATGCTGCCGAAATGCCCCGCCAGGCCGGCGTGGGCCGGGGCAACGAGCCCATGCAAAACGGGTAGATGCACCAAGTAAATCGGAAACGACAGGCGTCCCAGCACGCCCGCCATGGGCCCGCGAAGCTTTGCGCGGATCGGCTCGCAAAACAGCACCAGCCCGAGGGCTGCGACCGCGGCAATGCCGTGGATCAGCGGCTCGGTCTGCGGCGATGACCACGGAGCCGCGAAGGCATAGAAGCCCGAGGGCTTCGAATAGCCGTCGTAACCGAACAGCACGATCACGAGGCCCGCGACCCCGAACGCGATCGGGCCACGCCATGGCTTCACGACGGCCGAAACTTGCGCGAGTGCTTCGCGTTCGAGATAGATTCGCGCAATCAAGACCCCGGCAACTGGCATGGCATAGTAAGGGCCGCCCTCGCCGAGCAGCATCGCCGTCAGCAGCGTGGCGATCACGCCTGTGGCCATGGCGCGCCAGAACGACCTTTGGAAGATCAGGACAAGGGCTGTCGCATAGGCCAGGAAGCTGCCGATCAGCTCGTAGTGCATCGTCCACAGCGCGGAATTGAAGTTCGCCGTCCCGCTGACGAAGGTCGTGAATGCCCCCTCCCGCACCGCGCGTCCGAGGACGGACGCGGCCTGCTCGAATGCACCGGCTCCGGGCTCGCTGCGGATATTGAACCAGGTGCTGTTCCCGTAGAGCCCGAACAGAAAGAAGATCGCCGACAGAACATTGACCGCCACCACCAGCGGGACGAGGCGCGGCCATCGTTTCACCATGCCGACGAGGATCTGCTTCCAGTCGCGCTGTTCGATGGCGCGAACCGTCAGCACAAAGCCGGACAGGACAAAGAACACCGTCACGGCCGCGGAGCCGTTGACCAGCGCGTAGAGCGGCGTGCGGACCAAGGCGATCGGATCGTCCGGGAAATTGCGCCCATGCAGGCGCGGCGCCACGAGCAGAAGGAAATGATGCAGCAGCACGACTGCGGCGGCTATGCCGCGGAGTGCTTCCAGCTCCATGAGCTTGTCAGGAGCCGCCTTCGCCATGGGCCTTGTCCGAGGCAGCGTCCGCGAACCGGATTTCGAGCTCGGCCGGCACGGCCTTTCCGGTCGTCAAGCGCAGCGCCTCATGCGGATTGCTCAGGCAAAGCGCGCGGAACTCCAGATCGATCTGCGAGCGCTTGAATATCTCGCGCACGGCGCGCCGCAGCTCCTCCTCCGTCAAGATCGCTTCGTCCATGCCCGCCCCCCACGGCCGCTCGAACATCAGTTCAGCAACAGCACCGACGGGATTTTCGCCGGCTCCGCCAAGCGCAGCATCTGATAGCCGACGCCCGCCGCGCCCTGAAACAGACTGGGATTGAAGAACCCGTTGTGGAACGCGATGCTGAACCCGCCGCGCTGATCGCTGCGCGCAATGGTCCGCCCGGCAAGCCGCAGCGCGCGTTCGGACCAGCCGCCGTCCGGAAACCGTTCGCCGGCTGCGCAAAGCGTGTCCATGAGCCCGGTGTTGCCGCAGCAGAGGTGATCGCGCGGCAGCAGATTGACACCGCCGGTCGCCGCCAATGCGGCGCTGATGTCGCGCCGCACCTCCGCGGTGTCCATCATATCCAGCGCCCCGATCCGACCGAGCCCAATGCCCGGGGCGCCGTGACACCAGGCCATCGAGAACACCGGATTTTGCGACCGCCTGGTCGCGGCTGCTCTGAGATCGCGCCAGTTGTTGTGCTCCGGCACGAACGCATGGCCCTCGAAACGAACGCCCTCGAGCGCCGCATCATAAAACGCACGATCGGCGGTCGCCTTGTACAACTGCAGAAGCGCGTAAGCCATTCCGGCCGCGCCGTGAGAAAATCCGGTCAGGTGACGCTTGTCGATGGTCGGCCATGTCCTGAGACCGAACGGATCGGGCGTGCGCCGTTGCAGGAGATGGCCGCCGCATGCGATCGCGCGCTCAAGCGCCCCTGGCTCCCCGGTCGCCGCGTGGCAGGCCAGCAGGCCGAGAATGGCGCCGGCCGCGCCGCTGATCGCGTCGAGGCTCTCGTCCCTTTCGATCTGATCCAGCCGGATGCGCAGCACCGCGATGCGCGCGTCGGCGATCAGCTCGTCGTCATCCAGAAGTTCGCCGGCCCGCGTCAGCGCATAGACGACCGAGGGCAGCCCGGCATAGCCGCCGAGACCGAACTCCGCCAGTTCGGCATCGGCGGCAGTCTTGATCCAGCTTCGGACCGGCACGAGTGTGGCAGCGGCCAAGTCCCGGTACCGCGACCCCGGCATGATCCGTTCCAGCGCCGCGAAGAACAGGCCGACGCCCGCCCGGCCGTTGTAGAGGTCGTTCTCCATCGGCTGCAATGTGTAGCGCTCGGCCGCGGGTGAATAGCTCAGCACCACCCAGCCGAGCTCGCCGTCGTGCTGGCGATAGGCCTTGGCTTCGATATCCTTCGCCAGCCGGATTGCGACGTCGAGCAGCGCGTCGCGGCCCGGAGCCTCGACCGGCTCTTCACTTTCATCAGTCGGCTCGATGGGCCAGGCGGTCGCAAGATTGGCGATCCGCACATCGAGCGCGCCCGTGATCAGGCTCAGCTGCCAGCGCAAATCCGCGCCGTTCAAATTGCCGATCCGGGTGCGCGCGACATTCCAGGCGCTATCGACAAAGCATCCGGCAATCCGATGGCCGGGGCCGAATTGCAAGGCGTTCTCGTCGCCGCGCGCCGTGAACCTTGGAATATCCATGTTCCAAAGCGACGCCATCTCGGCAGCAATAAGCGGCCAGGACTTCGGCCTTTCCTTGGTCGCGAGTTGGTCGCGGGCCAGCAGATCGAGCTGAATTCCGAAATCGAGGCCGTCGCGGAGATACGCAGGGTGCAGCGCGCGGCGCAGGATCAGCGAATACAGCGCCGTCGCCCGATGGATGAACCGGGCGTCGCGGAAAAACATCGGCCGCAACGGGCCGCCCTCGTCCTGCAACTGCTCCGCTTTTTCCATCAGGAAGCGATAGGCCTCCTCGAAGCCGTTCAAGATGTCGTTCGTGTAATCGTTCAGAACCGCGACCTTACCGTTCAGCTTCGGCAGATTGCGCGCCGGCTGCGGCGATTGCCGTTCATAGGCATAGTCCATGGCGTCGGTGTTGACCTTCGTCCAGACGATCGATTGCGCTTCGCCCTCTTCGTCCTCCGACCGCGCCAGCGCGGAAATGTCGAAATACTGACGATCCACCTTGACGGGATCGGGCAGCAGGTCGGTCGCCAGCACCGAGGCGCGCAGTCTCGCCGCGATCTCGCTCAGATCATCACCGGCGTCGGCCGACAGCGGCAGGCGATGGTGAAAGATCGTCTCCAGATCGACCGGCACGGGATGCTCTCCGCAGGCGATCAGATTCTCATAGTGAAAGTCGCTGCCGTTGAGCGCATGGACCAGGCAGAGGAAATGTCCGGCGCGCCGGTAATAGCGCCGGATTTCCTCCTCGCTCGCGCATGAGCGGTGCTCGGCATATTCGACCCAGCCGTAATTGCCGCGATCCAGCACTTTCAACGTGCGAAGCGGCAGCAGCACGCCGCAGCGATTCAGCCAGGCTACGAAGTCGAAATAGGCCTTTTCCAAGCCGAGGCCTCTCGGCTTGTAGACGAGCTTGAGCCCGCCGGAGAATTCGACGGCTACGACGGTGCGCCCGCCGTCATGCGGATCGGACAGGCTGGTCTCCACCGCAATGACGCCGCCGGCTGGCTCGCTGCGGTTGAACGTCGCTTCGATCTCGGCGAGATCGTTGAACAGCCTGCTCTCGAACTCCCGCACGCTCGTGACCCACTGCATCACCGCCGCCGCCAGCAGCCGGGCCGCAACGCAATAGTCCTCGAACAACGAACCCCAGCCATCCTGGAAGGTTTGCGCGATGAAACGGCGATACTGCGTGTCCGACGCGCTCGCCGATCCCGCCGCTGGCCCTTCCTCGGCGAGTTGGCTGTACGCCAGGAAGGTCCGGAACTCCACGGCGAGCACGCGGGCGGCGATTTCGGTCAGCCGCTGCAGCAAGTCGCGGGCGAATGTGTCCAGCACATCGGCGGAAAGCCTGCTTCCGCCGCTCGCGGCGAGGCGCGCTTGCGCCACCGCAACAAACGGCGCGAACAGCTCCTCGAACGGCAGTGGATCCCCGGCCCTCTGACACGGGAATGCCGCCGCCGCGTCCGCCGCAACGGCGGCATACCGCAATCGCTCCGTCGCCTCCAGAACCTGTTCGAGGACGCCGCACCATTCGGGCAGCGGGAAATCCGGAGCGACCTCGACCGGTCCAAGCAAGCGCCGCACGCTGTTTGCGTCCAGCCCGTCGCGTGCCAGTCGTGCGGCGAACAGCGCTTCGTCGCCGCCGGCTGCGGCGTTGCACCAGTCCTTCAGCCTGGCATTTGATTTGTGCGAATCAGCAGGAGTCTCGACGCGCAAGCCTGTCGCGCGCCGCTCCCAGAAAGACAACGAGTCGACCGCAATTCTTGCAAGCCGATCTGACGTGAGCAAGGAGGCGCGCCTTCAAAGTCTGCGAGGCGACCGCCGCAAACGATTGGTGCAGCCGGGAGACGACTCGAATTTGCTCCCCCCGAAGCGTGGCCGCGGGCGGAGCGGCTGTCCCGTTCGCGACGGCTCGCCCCAGTCAGCAGTCGCTATTCCGGACTCAACGGACCACGGGTGCGATAGAAGCAGTTGTTAAGCGTACGCGGCGTCGAGTTGTTGCACGAGCCTTCCATCCGCGCCGCCGGGCGCTTGCCGCGCTCGATGCCCGCGGGAAGATCATGCTGGGTGAGTGGCGGCGGCAGAACGAACGTCAGGGCACTATTCTTCCGGTCCTTGTCCGAAACACTCATTGAAATTCTCCATGTTGGGCTGGCAATGTCGTCCCCCGGTATTATCGTAGCACGCCGGGTCGCGCGGGGGAACTCGTCTGGCTTAAGCTTTTGCCGTTCGTCGTCGACCCCGATGCATGAGAACCATGATCGCTGGTGGCGAGCGCGACGGAAACGGAAAACCCGCGTCCTTGGGGGAGCGGCGGGCGATATGGTCTATCGTTCTGTCGCTGCTGCCTTATATCTGGCCGCGCGATCGCCGTGATCTGCAGCTGCGGGTGATCGTCGCGCTCCTGCTGTTGCTCGCCACCAAGCTTGCGACGCTCGCCGTTCCGATCCTGTTCAAGCTCGCCACCGACGCCTTGGCCGGCCCGGACAGCCGCGCGGCCGCAGGCCCGCAATGGCTGCTGTGGCTCATGGCCGCTCCGGCCGCCATTGTCGTCGCCTATTGTGTCACGCGTATTGCGGAGTCGACGCTCGCGCAGGTGCGCGACGGCCTGTTCGGCCGGGTTGCAATGCATGCGGTACGCCGGATCGCGGTGCGGACCTTCGCGCATCTGCACGAGCTTTCGCTCCGCTTCCACCTCGAGCGGAAGATCGGCGGCCTGAGCCGCATCCTGGAGCGCGGCCGCAACGGCATCGAGATCATCGCGCGGCTGATCGCGCTGCAGCTCCTGCCGACCTTCATCGAGCTGCTGCTGATCGGCGGCTACATGATGTGGCAGTTCGACTGGCGCTATGTCGCGGCGATCCTGCTCACTGTGGTCGCCTACGTCTTCTCGACCTACCGGCTGACCGAATACCGGCTCGGCATCCGCCGCGACGTGAACAGCACCGACACGGAGTCGAACTCGAAGGCGATCGATTCGCTGATCAACTACGAAGCCGTGAAATACTTCAACAACGTGCCGCGCGAGGTCGAACGCTACGATGCGGTGATGACGCGCTACGAGGATGCGAGCGTCAAGTCGATCAACTCCTTGTCGATGATGAACTCCGCGAACACGCTCCTGTTCACGGCGGGCCTCGGCGCTGCGATGATCATGTGTGCGCTCGAAGTGCAGGCTGGCACCAAGACGATGGGCGATTTCGTGCTGGTCAATGCGATGATGCTGCAGCTCTATCAGCCGCTCTATTTCGTCGGTCTGGCCTATCGGGAGATCAAGCAGGCGGCGACCGACATCGAGGCCATGTGGTCGATCCTCAAGGAGACGCCCGAGATCGAGGATCGGCCCGGCGCGACGCCGCTCGCGGTGACGAGCGGCGCGGTGACGTTCGACAATGTGGTGTTTGCCTATGAGCCGGGGAGGCAAATCCTGAAAGGGATCAGCTTCGAGGTGCCCGCCGGCAGGTCGCTCGCCGTCGTCGGCCCGTCCGGGTCCGGCAAATCGACCATCGCGCGGCTTCTGTTTCGCCTCTACGACGTGACCTCGGGCCGGATCCTGATCGACGGACAGGATATCGGCGCGGTGACACAGGTGTCCCTGCGCGACGCGATCGGCATCGTGCCGCAGGACACGATGCTGTTCAACGACACGATCCGCTACAACATCCGTTACGGCTGCTGGTCGGCGACCGACGCCGAGGTCGAGGATGCGACGCGGGGGGCGCAGCTCGACGGCCTCATCCGCGCGGCACCTGCGGGCTACGACACCGAGGTCGGCGAGCGGGGTCTGAAGCTTTCCGGCGGCGAAAAACAGCGCGTCGCCATCGCCCGCACGATGTTGAAGAATCCGCACATCCTCGTGCTCGACGAAGCGACGTCGGCGCTCGACACGGCGACCGAGAAGGAAATCCAGAGCGCGCTCGAACGGTTGTCCCGCAACCGCACGACCCTGATCATCGCGCATCGGCTGTCGACCGTGGTCAGCGCCGACGAGATCATCGTTCTGGATCGGGGCGTGGTCGCCGAGCGCGGCACGCACAAGGCCCTGCTGGCGCGTGGCGGTCTCTATGCCGGCATGTGGCAGCGTCAGCAGGAGGCCGATGCGGCGCGGCACGCCGAGGCGGGGCAGCCGGGATGACGGCGAACGGACCTTCCCAGGCGAGTGGCGGCGATGACGACACGGCGCTGGCGCGGGCCATGCTCTGTCTGGAGCAAGGCCGGCCGCAGGACGCGGAGCCGATTGCGGCCGAGATGCTCAAGGCCGACCCGCATGACACGGGCGCGCTCTACGTCCTGGGCTGCGCACTGACGATGCAGGGCCGCGCCGGCGAAGCGATTGCGCCGCTCGAGGCCGCCGCAGGCGCCCGCGACGATCCGGCCCTGCATACGGCGCTGGCGATCGCGCTGCGTCAAGCTGGCCGTAACGACGATGCGGTCAGGAGCCTTAAGCTCACGATCGCGCGGCATCGCGAATATGCCGCTGCGTTCCTTGAGCTCGGTCATCTGCTGGTTTCGATGGACCGGCACGACGAGGCGGTCGACGTGCTGGCGCGCGGCCTCGACATCGCGCCAACGATGCCGCAATTGCCGATCCAGCTCGGCTATGCCCAGCTCTCGCGTGGCGACTGCAACAAAGCCAGGGATGCTTTTGCCCGCGCGCTGGAGATTTCCCCTGGCTCGCATGATGCCCTGTTCGGCATGGCCAAGGCGCACCAGGAGATCGGCGAGAATTCGGACGCCGCCGCCTGGTTCCGCCGTTATCTGGCGGAGCGCCCGAACGATGCTAGTGCCCTGCTCGGCCTCGGGCATTGCCTGCTCGAGCTCGGCGAGCTCGACGCCGGGTACGACTGCTTCCGACGCGCGGCGCAAGGTGGCGCGCAACGCTACGGCAGCGCGCTCACGTCCCTGGCGTCTGCGGCGCGCGGCCGGTTTTGGCTGAAGCCGAGCCGGGCCAGACAATTCTTCGGGGACTGAATCAGCGCTTGGGCACGCGAAAGTGGCGGCGGTACACGTCGGTGTCCTGTCCGAGCGCCTGACGCGCCTTGATCAGGCGCTCCGCTTCATCGGCGGAGAATGTCTCGAACCGGCCGGTCCAGCTCTCACGCTTCACCGGCAGCAATTGTGCAACTGGCGTGCCCTTCGGCAGCACGCCGTTGAAGGCGGTGTCATGCCAGCGCGCCGGGAAATTGACCGGGGTGTCGTGGAACACGTCGCAATCGACCAGGCCGGTCAGCGTGGTGAACGGCAGGTCGGCGCGATTGATCGGGTGAGTGATCAGCACCGAGTAGCCCGGCGGCGCCTCGATGGTCCAGAAGTTGTTGAACTTGATGATGAAGCGATCGTCGTCGAAGAACGGAGAGCCTTCGACCTGGCTCGCATCGTGAAATCCGATCGGCGAATGCGAATACTCGCTGACGAACCCCTTCGGCGCGTCGAAGCTCCAGGTGAATTCGCCGTCCCGCACCTCGAGGTCGACCGGCAACGGCATCAGGAAGCCGTATGTCATCGCGTCGATGAAGGGCGGACATTTCTTCACCGTCTGCCCTTCCGCGCCCATGGTCGGATTGAACGCCTTCTGCGGCAGCGCCTTGAACCAGTCCGGCAGGCCGAGCATTGCCGGAATGGGCCGCGGCAGAACAGCTTCGAGCTCGCGCGGGCAGCGAAACCTCAGCGTCGTTGGCTGGACGTTGTCCATGAGACCGCCCCGTGATCGCCCATTTGGAGCGATACCCTACCGCGCGTTCGGCTGGTCGGCGATGCCGTCAACCCATGTGGCGAGCACGGCAAGGTCACCGTTCAGCGCCACGAGATCGGCTCGGGCACCCGCGAGCAGAACGCCGCGCTCCCGCTCCAGACCGAGGAAGCGCGCGGGAGTCAGCGACGCGGCGCGCAGCGCCTGCTCCAGCGGCAGGCCCGCAAGCCGCACCGCGTTGCGCACCGCCGAGGCCATATCGAGGTGTGCGCCGGCGAGCGTCCCCTGCTCCGTGGTGAGCCGTCCGTTCGCAAGTCTGACCGTCCGCCCCATCAGATCGAAGTGCGTGAGCGCCGCGCCGACCGTCGGCATCGCGTCAGTGACGAGGGCTATGCGGTCCGCGCCCTTCGCCGCGAACGCGGCGCGGATCGAAACCGGATCGACGTGAAGGCCGTCCACAATGAGCCCGGCCGTCAACCGCGTATCTGCCAGCGCCGCGCCGGCGATGCCCGGCTCGCGCGCGCTCATGGGCGGCATGGCGTTGAACAGATGCGTGACACCGGTTGCGCCGTCTTCGACCGCCTGCATGACCACGGCGGCGGACGCCTCGCTGTGGCCGATCGACACCCGCACGCCTGAGGACGCGAGCGTGCGGACAAAGCCCGCCGGAACGCATTCCGGCGCAAGCGTGACGAGGGACGTGCCGGCGTCCGCGAGCTGGCACAAATCCTCGAGGTCGCCCGCGGCCGCTTGCGCAACGCGGTCGGGCCGGTGAACCCCGTGCCGCCGCGGGCTGATGAACGGCCCCTCCAGATGCAGGCCGAGAACGCCGTCCCGCCCCGCGGCCGAGTGCGCCGCGGCGATAGCGGCCCGCGTCTGCTCGCGCGTGTCGGAAATCAGCGTCGGCAGGCACGCCGTGGTGCCGAAGCGGCGGTGCGCCCGGGCGATGGCGCGCATGCTGTCCGCCGCGGGCCGGTCGTTGAGCAGGACGCCGCCGCCGCCGTTGACCTGCAGGTCGATAAGGCCCGGGGCGAGCAATGTTCCCGCCGGCAGGCGTTGCCGGGGCCATTCCGCGGGGACATTGCCTGCCTGGTCAACGCCAGCGATTCGCCCATCCCGGATCAGCGCCGCGGCTTCGGCATGCCACCGGTGACCGTCAAAAACGCGGTCCGCCAGGACGGCATGGCCCATGCCCGATGGAGGATTGCTGTGACCCGCGCTCATCTTGGTCCAAGTCTCGCTGGATTTTTGGTGCACCCAAGCCAATCTAGTACATCCGAGCGAAAAAGCGGGACTCATTTTGGCTCAGCCAGAGAGAGGTTTTGCTTCCATGGTCCAGCGGA
>JAIESC010000191.1 GCA_019746355.1 Xanthobacteraceae bacterium
CACGATGCCCGTGTTGCAGAGTTCCGAACAGAGCTATGATCCGTCCACGCAAGTAGTTCTGACGCAGTACGACTAGCAAGCTGGTGCAAAACTCGCCGCTGTCATTCCGGGGCACGCGCGCAAGCGCGTGAGCCCGGAATCCAGTTCCAGAAGAAGTCCCTGCGGCTCTGGATTCCGGGCTCCGGCCTTCGGCCAGCCCCGGAATGACGACGCCGGCGGCGCGTGTTTGACGCCGCGAAACCGGCGCGGCATTGATCGCGGCGATGCCCCAGCAATTCTTTCCCGGCCGGGCCGTGCTTTGGCACACGGCAGAAACCCTCGCGATTGCTGCGGCCGGCGGCATCCTGTTGACTTGGCTGGGTTTTCCCGCGGGGCTCGTGACCGGCTCGCTGCTCGGCGTGGCGGTGGCGGCGCTGGCCGGACGGCCGGTCGATGTCCCGACCCCGCTGGCCCGCATTCTGTACGTCCTGGTCGGCATCTCGCTCGGCGCCGTGGTCTCGCCGGAGACGCTGAAGGGGCTTGCGAGATTTCCGCTCAGCGTCGCGGTGCTGGCGGTGTCTTCGCTCGCGATGATCGCCGCGACCAGCGCCTATCTGCGATACGTTCACGGCTGGGATCGGCTGTCGGCGCTGTTTGGCGCAAGCCCCGGCGCGCTGGCGCAGGTCATGACGCTCTCGGCCGAGTACAAGGCCGACCTGCGCGCCATTGCCATCGTGCAGACGCTGCGCGTGGTGGCGCTGACCATCGGCATTCCCTCGGGCCTCGCCCTGTTCGGCCTCGACGCGCCGGGCGGGATCATGGCGCGGCTCGGCAGCATGCATCCGGAATCGCTCCTTGAGCTCGCCATTCTCCTCGCGGTCTCGACCGTGGCCGGGATGGTGGTCTGGCGGCTGCGGCTCCCGGGCGGTCTGATGTTCGGGGCGATGCTCGCCTCCGCGATCCTGCACGGCGGCGGCTATATCTCGGCGGCCTTGCCGTGGTGGGCCGCCAGCGCCGCGGTCATCGGCATCGGCGCGATCACCGGCTCGCGCTTTGCCAACACCTCGCCGCTGACGCTGTTGCGCTTCCTGGGGGCGGCGGTCGGTTCGTTTACCGTCGCAATCACCATCGCGACCTTGTCGGTGCTGGTTCTGACGACGCTTCTGTCAGTTCCGGTCGCCGACGCCATCGTCGCGTTCGCTCCCGGCGCGCAGGACACCATGATGGTGCTGGCGCTGGCGCTGCATCTCGACCCGGTGTTCGTCGGCGCGCTGCACCTGTCCCGGTTTGTGCTGGTGTCGCTGCTGGTGCCGATCCTGGCGCAACGCATCCGCAGCCTGCCGCCCGACGCCTAGACTAAAGGGCTCGAGCCGGAATTTTCGCCATGCGCGTCAAGCGATAGGCATTGGCGCGGGAAGTTTTGCACTTGATATCACTTAGTGATAACATAGATAGGGATGGCGGAAGCCCGCGACCCCGGCCTTGACGCTTTGCTGCCCCTCGACGGCGAGGTGTTTTTCGTCGATCCCGCCGGCAAGTATTACGTCAAGTTCGACGTCCAAAGTGTCCCAGCGACGCCGGAACGGCCACATGGGTTGAGCTACAGCCTGACCTTGCACGGCGAGGACGGGGAACGGCTTGTGGGTTTTGACAATGCCCATGCCGTGCCGGCGCAGGGCGGACCGGCTGGCCGCAGGCGGCGCGCCCGGGATCACAGGCACCGCCTGAAGACCGTGCGCCCTTACGAATACAAAGACGCAGCGACCTTGCTGGCGGATTTCTGGTCGCAGGTGGATGCGGTGCTGAAAGAGAAAGGAGTCGAATGATGAAGACATTGAAAGTCGGGATTGCCGGCTACCAGCAATACAAGAGCCGGACGATGGCGATTGCCCGCGGCGAGTTCAAACCGGCGGCTGATGGGCCGAAGATTTGGTTCCGGTCGATTGAGAGCTTTGCCCGGATTCTCTCGGACAAGAATCGTGAGCTGCTGGCGCTCATCGCCGAAACCAAGCCGGATTCCATGAACGAACTCGCAGAGCGAACGGGCCGGGCGCGTTCGAATTTGTCCCGCACGCTGCGCACGATGGAGCGGTATGGGCTGGTCCGGTTCGAGAAAGGCAGCGGGCGTCAGCTCGCGCCGCGTGTGCCGTATACGGATATCGTTCTGGACATGCCGCTGGGCCGCTCGCCGGGGTCACGGGCAGCGTCCGTGTGAAGATTTGCGATGTCGAACGCGAAGACAAAGACGGCCAAGAAAGGAAGCCGCGGAATGCGGCTCATGCCCAACTTCAGCTAGCAATCGGCCGCCCGTCAAAGGCGGCCGATACCCATGAAATGACAGCGTTTTTCTATTCGGCAGCGAGCGGGCGCGCCTTCAGCGGCAGGCCGAGTTTCTGCCAGACATCCACCAGCGCTTCGGCCAGGGCATCGATCAGCGCGTCGTCGTGGTACGGCGACGGCGTGATGCGCAGCCGCTCGGTGCCCTTGGGCACCGTCGGATAGTTGATCGGCTGGATGTAGATGCCGTGCTCGGCCAGCAGCAGGTCGCTCGCCGCCTTGCACTTTTCCGCGTCATTGACCGCGACCGGCACGATATGGGTCGAGGTCGGGGAGACCGGCAGGCCCGCCGCGGTCAGCACCGCCTTCACGCGCGCCGCGCGGTCCTGATGGCGCTCGCGCTCCCAGCTCGACGACTTCAGATGCCGGATCGCCGCGGCCGCGGCCGCGCACACCGCCGGCGGCAGCGCCGTGGTGAAGATGAAGCCCGGCGCATAGGAGCGGACCGCGTCGCAGATCGCTCCGTCGGCCGCGATGTAGCCGCCAAGACCGCCGAACGCCTTGCCGAGCGTGCCTTCGATCACGTCGATGCGGGCCATCGCGCTGTCGCGCTCGGCGATGCCGCCGCCGCGCGGCCCGTAGAGACCGACCGCGTGGACCTCGTCGAGATAGGTCATGGCGCCATAGCGCTTGCCGAGGTCGCAGATGGCATGGATCGGCGCGATGTCGCCGTCCATCGAATAGAGGCTTTCGAAGGCGATCAGCTTCGGCCGGCTCCCGGCCGCCTGCAACAACTCTTCAAGATGCGCGAGATCGTTGTGACGGAAGATCTTGCGCTCGCAGCCCGCCTGGCGGATGCCCTCGATCATCGAGTTGTGGTTGTAGGCGTCCGACAGGATCACGCAGTTCGGAATGAGCTTGGCGATCGTCGAGATGCCGGTCTGGTTCGAGATGTAGCCGGAGGTGAACACCAGCGCCGACTGCTTGCCGTGCAGATCGGCGAGCTCGCGCTCGAGCTCCACCAGCGGATGGTTGGTGCCGGCAATGTTGCGGGTGCCGCCCGCGCCGGTCCCCATCCGGGTCGCGGTCTCGACCATCGCTCCCACCACCTTCGGGTGCTGGCCCATGCCGAGATAGTCGTTGGAGCACCAGATCACGACCTCGCGCGGGCCCCCCGGCGCATGCCAGATGGCGTGCGGAAACCGGCCGGCGATGCGTTCGAGATCGGCGAACACCCGGTAGCGGCGCTCCTCGCGCAGACGGTTCAGGGCGTCGGCGAAAAACGCATCGTAATTCATGGGAAATCCGGCCTTAATCGCTTGGGTCGTGCTTTAGGTGTGGACGGCTCGTCACCTGAGCGCAGGTCATTTTTAGAAGCCTTCCACGCTGCTTGTCGAGGCGTTTCTTGCCCGGAAATCAGCCCTTTGTCTTGATCCCGATCAAGTTCCCGGGAGCGTTGCACATTTTTTCCTGTGGCCGGAATGTCGCGCGTCTCACCGCCTTCCGACGGTTGCCCTAAACCCTCTGCAGGCCGCATAATTTGGCCTCTGGGCTGGAGGGCGTGGCAATGCATAAAGTCTCTATTCCGCAGTCGGTTATCGATCGGGTGGTGGCCCGCCGTGGCCGCGAGCACATTTTCGACGACCTCGATCCGGCAAGGACCGCGCTGGTCGTGGTCGACATGCAGAACGGTTTCATGAAGCATGAGGTCGCACACTCGCCCTGCGCCATGGCCCATGAGATCGTGCCCAACATCAACCGATTGGCGGAGGCCGTGCGCGCAACCGGCGGGACGGTGGTCTGGATCCAGACCGCCTACACCGACGAGACGCAGGTCAGCTGGTCGACGCTTTACGGCATGGTCGGCCCGAAGGGACTTGAGAAGCGCCGGCGGTCGCTGTCGCGGGACAGCAAGGGCTACGACATCTTCCCGGATCTGAAGATCGAGCCGCATGACCTGATCGTCGAGAAGATGCGCTACAGCGCCTTCATTCAGGGCTCGTCGAACCTTGAGACAGTGCTGCGCCAGCGCGGTCTCGACACGCTGCTGATCACCGGCACGGTGACCAACGTATGCTGCGAGTCGACCGCCCGCGACGCGATGATGCTGAACTTCAAGACCATCATGATTACCGACGGCAACGCGGCCAACACCGACGAGGACCACAACGCCGCGCTCAGCAATTTCTACCTGACCTTCGGCGACATCATGTCCACCGATTTCGCCATCGATTGCCTCAAGCGCAACGCGCGGAAGGGATTGGTCGCGGCGGAATAGCCGCGCGTTCGTCTAGGACTGGTTCAGTGGCTTTGGGGTGTCTTGCAGCATGCGTTGGGCGGTTGCGGCCGGCGTGGACAGGGTCCGCCGGCCGCGCGCGGACTCGCGCTGTGGTCCTGCTCGCTCTCATGCTGCCTGCGATCGCAACTGCGAACGCGCAGGTCATTCCGTCAGGTGCGCAGCCCGGACGCGAGCGCGAGCGCTTCATCGTGCCGCAAGGGCCGCGCGCGCAGCCCGGCGCGGCGTCGACCGGGCTGCCGAGCTCGGTCGCGCCGCCCGAGGCGAAAACCACCTTCATCGTCATTCGCGGCATCAGGATCACCGGCGCAACGGTCTACGGTCCGGAAGAGTTCTTGCCGCTTTATCAGGAGCTGATCGGCGCCCGCGTGCCGCTTCAGGCGGTGTACGACCTGGCGCAGGCGATCACCGCCAAATACGGCGCGGCGGGCTACGTGCTGTCGCGCGCGCTGGTGCCGGTGCAGGAGCTCGAGCCGTCCGGCGCGACGGTGCGGATCGAGGTGGTGGAAGGCTACGTCGACCGCGTCGTCTGGCCGGAAAATCTCCGGCGCTATCGCGACTTCTTCAGCGACTATGCCGCCAAGATCACCGCCGATCGGCCGCTCAACATCCGCACGCTCGAGCGCTATCTGCTGCTCGCCAACGACCTGCCGGGGCTGAGGTTCTCGACCACGCTCAAGGCCTCGCAGACCGAGCCGGGCGCAGCGACCCTCCATGTCGAGGTGACCGAGAAGCCGGTCGAGTGGAACGCACGCTTCGACAACCGCGGCACCGAGCCGCGCGGGCCGCTGCAATTCCTGATCTCGCCGACCATCAACAACCTGATGGGCCAGCACGAGGCGCTGTCGCTCACCTATGCGAGCGTCGTGCCGTTCAAGGAATTGCAATACACCGCGCTGGGCTGGCGCCAGGTGCTGAGCAGCGAGGGCCTCACCGGCTTCGTCAACGCGATCTACAGCTGGAGCTATCCGGGCGACATCACCCTGCAAAGCCTCGATTTCAAGACCCGCAGCACCTATGTCGAAGGCGGCTTCTCGTTCCCGGTGATCCGCTCGCGCGAGAAGAACCTCAACGTCACCGCGCTCGCCTTCGAAGGCGAGAACTACAGCTTCTGGAATCTCACGCCGAACGAGCCGCAGGCGGTCGACCGGCTGCGCGGCATCCGCGTGCGCGTGGAGGGCGACTTCGCCGATCCGCTCGGCGCGATCAACCAGTTCGGCATGACGGTGAGCCAGGGCATCGACGGGCTCGGCAGCACCCAGAACGACAATCCCCTGGCATCGCGCATTGGCGGCCGGGTCGATTTCACCAAGGTGGAGGGGGGCTACAGCCGCCTGCAGCCGCTAAAAGACCGCTTTTCCGCCTTGATTGCCCTCTACGGCCAGTATGCCGCGAACGCGCTGCTCGTGCCCGAGCAATGCGGTTACGGCGGCCGGGTTTTCGGCCGGGCCTATGACCCGTCCGAGCTGCTCGGTGACAGTTGCTGGATCGTCAGCGGCGAGCTCCGGTACGATTTGCCGTCGCTCTCGGCCAGCAGCGAGTTAACCGCCTTGCCGGCCGTGCAGTTCTACGGCTATGCCGACAAGGGAAGGCTCTATAGACTCTCTACCAGCCCTGTGGGGACAGCGGCTGCGACGTTCGATGGTGCTTCGGCCGGTGGCGGGATCCGGCTGGGGTGGTTGAACAATCTCAACGTCGATCTGTCGGCTGCAAAAGCGATACAGGGTCCCCGCAATGACTGGCGCTTCTTCTTCATCACGGCTGTGCGTCTGTAGGGGGCGGGCCGTGCGAAAACTTCTCCTCGCCACCTCCGCTCTGGTTCCGCTCGGTCTCGCTTCCGCGCTCGCCAATCCGCTGGGCGGGCAGGTGGTCGGCGGCTCGGCCGCGATCGGCGGCACCGGCACCTCGACCGTCACCGTGACGCAGTCGAGCCAGAACGCCGTCATCAACTGGCAGTCGTTCAACATCGGCGCGGGCGAGACCACCCGTTTCATCCAGCCGAATTCGTCGGCGACGATGCTGAACCGCGTCACCGGCGATCCCAATCCGTCGCAGATTCTCGGCACGCTCACGGGCAACGGCCGAGTGTTCGTCATCAATCCGAACGGCGTGCTGATCGGCGCCGGCGCGGTGGTGAACACCGCGGGCTTCGTCGCCTCGACCCACGATATCTCCAACGCCGACTTCATGGCCGGGCGCTACAACTTCAACATCCCCGGCAATCCGACCGCGTCGGTGGTCAACCTCGGCAACATCACCGCGACCAATTCGGGCTTCGCGGCGCTGGTCGCGCCCGGCGTTCGCAACTCCGGCACCATCACCGCGACCTTCGGCAAGATCGGGCTCGCCTCCGCCAACGGCTTCTCGCTCGATCTCTACGGCGACAAGCTGATCACCATCGGCGTGAGCGACTCCATTGCCGCGGCGGTGAAGGACGTCGCCACCGGCCAGACGCTGAAGTCGCTGGTGCAGAACGACGGCAAGCTGAAGGCCAACGGCGGCACGGTGCAGCTCTCCGCGGTCACCGCCCGCACCATGGTCGACTCGGTGATCAACACCTCGGGGGTGATCGAGGCGCGCAGCATCGGCAGCCGCAACGGCAAGATCGTGCTGGGCGGGCCCGCGGCCTCGACCAAGATCGCCGGCGCCCCGACCCAGACCGTCAAGGTCTCGGGCACGCTCGACGTCTCGAGCAGGAAGGCCAAGGGCGGCACCATCGAGGTGACCGGCGAGAGCATCGTGCTTGCCGCGGCCACGCTCGATGCCTCCGGCGCGACCGGCGGCGGCAAGGTGCTGATCGGCGGCGACACCGGCGGCGGCACGCTGAATGCAGCGGTGGCATCGCTGTCGAAAGCGCAGCTCGAAGCCGCGCCGATCCCGACCGCGACCTCGGTCAGCATCGACGCCGCGTCCAGCATCGACGCCTCGGCGAAAGGCAGCGGCGACGGCGGCAAGGTGATCGTCTGGTCGGACGGGGCGACCACGTTCAACGGCAGCATTCTCGCGCGCGGCGGCGCGGCCGCCGGCAACGGCGGCTTCGTCGAGGTCTCCGGCCATGAGACGCTGAGTTTCAACGGCAGCGTCAACATCGGCGCTTCGAACGGCCAGCGCGGCACGCTGCTGCTCGATCCGCTCAACGCACGGATCGACACGACGGCCGGGATTGGCGTCATCACCGTGGCTTCGATCCAGGCGGCGCTTGCCAGCGGCGATGTGATCGTGACCACCGGCGCGGTCGGGCCGCAGGCCGGCGATCTGACCGTCGACGCGGCAATCACTTGGGGCTCGGGCAACAATCTCGGGCTGTTCGCGCACCGCAACGTCAATGTCAACGCCAACATCACCGCCACCAACGGCGGCGATGTCGCGCTGGTCGCCGACCAGACCGGCACCGGTACGGGCACGGTGATCTTCAACGGCGGCGCACAGGTCTCGACCTCCGGCGAGGTCAACATCGCCTACAACCCGACGAGCTACACGAGCCCCACGAATTATTCGCCTTTCGTGGCCGGTGGCGCCCTGCTCACCGCCTACATGCTGGTGAATAACGCGACCGATCTGCAGAACATCGGCACCAATCTCGCCGGCAATTACGCGCTGGGCCGCGACATCGACATGAGCGGTGTTTCGGGATTTGTCCCGATCGGAAGCGGCAGCGGCGCCTACACCGGAAAATTCTTCGGATTCAATCACACGATCAGCAACCTGACCTTCACGTCGGGCGCGTCGCTGGTCGGCCTGTTCTCCGAATTGGGCTCCACCGCCTTGGTCGAGTACCTCACGCTCAAGAATTTCAACGTGACGTCGACGACAGCCGGCGCGAATGTCGGAACATTGGCCGGGCAAAGCCAGGGCGAAATCCGCAACATCTATGTCGACAATTCCACGGTCCAGGCGGCCAGCGGCGGATACGCGGGCGGTCTCGTCGGCTACAGCACATCCGCGACGGCGGTGATCGCCGATTCCAAGGTCGGAGCCGACGTGACGGTCTCCGGCGCCGGGGCGTCGACGGGTGGAGTCGTCGGCTATAACGACGGCGACGCGCAGATCGCGCGGGTCTGGGCGCGCGGGGCGGTCAGTTCGGACGGTGGCGACGTCGGCGGCCTCGTCGGCACCAACTACGGCACGATCCTCGATTCGGGCGCGACCGGCGCGGTGGACGTGACCGGCGCGTCGCTCGTCAGCGCCGGCGGGTTCGCGGGATATAATGGCTCGGTCGGTATTCTCAGCCGTGTCTTCGCGACCGGGGACGTGACGGGTGGGAGCGGGACATCGCTCAGGCTCGGCGGTCTCGTCGGCGTCAACGCGGGTGCAATCGACCAGGCCTATGCGAGGGGCGACGTCCAGGGCGGAGCCGGCGCAAGCTCCGGCGGGCTGATTGGCGAGGCCACCTTCACCAGCAGCGTGCAGTCGACCTACGCCACCGGCTCGGTCATCGGCGCCATCGCCGGCGGCCTGATCGGCACCAGGGACGGGACCGTCAACGAGTCCTATTACGACCAGACCGTATTCCCCGGCTTGGGCGCCGGCAGCGGGTCGCAAACAGGCATCACCGGCAAGACCACGGCGCAGCTCCAGGCGGCCCTGCAGTCCGGGTTCTCGTCGACAACCTGGGGATTCACGCCGGGCGTCAACTCGAACTACCCGCACCTGCTGGTGACGGCGCCCGCGTCGGATTTCCCGTTCAACTCGCCAACCATGCTGAAGACCGGTCCGAACAACAACGATAATGCGTCGGATCAGGTGCCGCCAAACATCTACACGTGGCAGCAGATCGCCAACTACACGCCGCCGCGGGACAATTTGGGGCCGCCGCTCATTCTCATCGCGCTCGGCAATCCGCCCGGCACCTCCCTCGTTGGAACCGGCGGCGGAACGTCCGTCATCCACCCGATTCCGGGCCAGCCCCAGTTCACCCCGCCGCCGCTGCCGCTGCGCCCGGTCGCGGGCGACGGCGGCGAGCGCTTCAGCAGCGTGCCGCCGCCCAACGAGAACCGGTTCATTCCGAACGAGGTCGTGGTGCAGATTTCTTCCACCGCGCCGCCCGATGTCATTCAAAGCATCGCCCGCGAGTTCGGCCTGACCATCATCGCCTCGCAGACGCTGACCACAACCGGCCGCACCGCCTACCGGTTCAGCTTTACCAGCAGTCGCAGCCTGCGCGACATGATCCGTGCGCTCGAGGCGCGCAGCATCGTCGCGGTGGCGCAGCCGAACTACCAGTTCCGCCTGATGCAGGGCGCCGGCGCGGGGATGAGCAAGGGCGATCCCGCCCAGTACATGCTGAACAAGCTCAGCCTCGGGCCGACGCACAATCTCGCCACCGGCAAGGGCGTCACCATCGCGGTGATCGATTCCGAGGCCGACAAGCGGCACACCGAGCTGCAGGGCACGATCTCCGAGGAGCTCGATACGCTCGGTTCAAAGGAGCCGCCGCATTCGCACGGCACGGCGATGATCGGCGCCATCGTGTCGCGCGACCGGCTGCTCGGCGTCGCGCCCGGCGCGCGGATTCTCGCGATCCGCGCCTTCGGCGAGGCCGCAGGCTCCGCCGACGGCACGACCTTCAACATCCTCAAGGGTCTCGAGTGGGCGACCAGCCAGGGCGCCCGCGTCATCAACATGAGCTTTGCCGGCCCGCGCGACCCGTCGCTCGAGCGGGCGCTGAAGACCGCGCGCGAGAAGGGCGTGGTGCTGGTCGCGGCCGCCGGCAATGCCGGGCCGAAGTCGCCGCCGCTCTATCCCGGCGCCGACCCGAACGTGATCGCGGTGACGGCGACCGACAGCCGCGACGGCGTGTTCCGCGGCGCCAACCAGGGCACGCAGCTCTCGGTCGCGGCGCCCGGCGTCGACGTGCTCGCGCCCGCGCCGGACGAGACCTACCAGATGTCGACCGGCACCTCGATCGCGACCGCGCATGTGAGCGGCGTGGTGGCGCTGATGCTGGAGCGCGATCCGTCGCTCACGCCCGTCGACGTGCGCAAGATCCTGGAGGCGACCGCGACCGACCTCGGGCCGAAGGGCAAGGATGCGCAATACGGCTGGGGCCTGGTCAATCCGAGGAAGGCGCTGGAGGCGGTCGACGCGCGCAAGAAGACCGGCGACGCCACGCCGACGACACGGTAGGACGCCGCCTATCCCGATATCGGCCGGTCGCTGTCGTCCAGCAGGATGCGCTCGGCGCTGCCCTGCAGATCTTCGTATTGATCGTGCCTGAGCGCCCACATGAAGGCGAACAGCCCGAGCAACCCGAGCCCCAGCGCGACCGGCACCAGAAAATAGAAATCTGTCATCGGGCGGGCTCCGCAGCCATTGAGGTTTCGGCGCTGGTGCCGCCGGCATGATCGACGGCCGCGTCGCTGCCCAGCCGCAGTGCGTTCGCGACGACGAGCAGCGACGAGAGCGACATCGCGACAGCCGCGATCAGCGGCGTAACGTGACCCAGCACTGCAAGAGGCACGGCGACCGCGTTGTAGGCGATGGCGAGCCACAGATTTTGCCGTGTCAGCGTTCTGGCGTTGCGCGCAATCGCCATGGCCCGAGGCACCGCCAGGAGGCTCGTCTGGAGGAACACCAGATCGGCGGCATTGCGGCCGATGTCCGCGGCGCTCGCCGGCGCCATCGACACGTGGGCTGCCGCGAGCGCGGGTGCATCGTTGAGGCCATCTCCGACCATGAGGGTCTTGTGGCCGGACGCTGCGATCGCTGTCAGGCGCGCGACCTTGTTTCGCGGCAGCATCTGCGCGTGACAGCGGACATCGAGCAGGGCGGCGATCCGCCGGACCGGCGCGTCGCCGTCGCCGGAAACGATTTCCACCGCCATTCCATCGGCCCGGAGCGCGGCCACCGCCTCCCGTGCATGCGGGCGCGGCCGTTCTTCGAAATCGAAGCCGGCCAGGAATTTTCCGTCCCTGGACAGCACGACGGCGGCCGCGGTCGGCTTGGCGCGGGCCTGATCCGCAGACAGCGCCCATGCGGGCCGGCCCAGCCGGTAGATCGCTTCGCCGACGCGGGCCTGAAGTCCCGACCCGGGTTGTTCGGACAGGCAGTCCGGGTTGATCGGATGTCCCGGGTCGCCATGGACGGCCAGGGCCCGCGAGTAAGGATGCCGGGAATGCTTGGCCAGAGAGCCTGCAAGAGCGAGGGCCTCCTGGTCGACCGTGCCGTTGCTCGCCAGTGCCGGCACCTCGACGGTCAGCGTGCCGGTCTTGTCGAAAACGACCGTGTCCACCTCCGCGAGACGCTCCAGCGCACCGCCGTCCTTCAGCATGATGCCCAGCTCGAACAGCCGCCGCGCCGCCACGACCTGCACCATCGGCACTGCGAGGCCCAGCGCGCAGGGGCAGGTGATGATCAGAACGGCGATCGCGATCACGATGGAGCGGTGTGCATCGCCGGACACGATCATCCAGCCGAGGAATGTGAGCAGGGCCGTGCCATGCACCACCGGCGCATACAACCGCGCGGCGCGGTCGGCGATGCGGCGATAGGCCGAGCGGCCGGCTTCCGCGGCCTCCATCATCCGGATCATCTCTGCCAGAAACGACTCGTTTGCCGCCGCGGTCGCGGCGATGGTGAGAGGACCGGTCAGATTGAGCATGCCGGCACGGACCACGGTGCCCGCCGTTGCAGGCTGAGGCACGCTTTCGCCCGACACCAGCGAGCCGTCGATATCCGAGCGCCCCTCCACGACCTGGCCATCGACCGGAATGCGTTCGCCGGCCGCGAGCAGGATGGTCATGCCGGGCCTGATCTCGCCGACCGGCAGGTACACGGCGGAGCCGTCGGGCTGCCGGATCAGCGCGCCCCGCGCGCCGAGCCGCGCCAGGCCCGTCACGGCGGCGCGGGCGCGGTCCCGCATCATGTGATCGAGCGTGCGCCCGATCAGCAGAAAGAACAGCAGCGACACCGATGCATCGAAATAGGCGTGCGGGCCGTGATGCACCGTTTCGTAGAGGCTCAGGCCGAATGCGAGCAGCACGCCGATCGATATCGGAACATCCATGTTGGTCCGGCCGTGCCGCAGGCAGCTCCATGCCGAGCGGAAGAAGACCCGTCCGGAATAGCCGAGCGTGGGAAGCGCAATGAGCGCCGAGATCCAGTGGAACAGGTCGCGGGTTTGCGCATCGGCTCCCGACCAGATCGAGACGGAAAGCAGCATGATGTTCATCGCCGCAAAGCCGGCCACCGCCAGCGCGGCGAGTAGCTCGCGCAGCGTGCCGTCATCCGCCTCCGCATCGAGGTCGCTGAGATGCGCGGCGTAGCCGATCGCGCACAGCGTCTCGAGCAGCGGCGGAACCTGGCCGCTGCCGTCCCAGCGCACCGTGACGCGCCGGGTCGACAAGTGGACGCGGGCGGCGGTCACGCCGGGAAGGGCGCCGAGCACCGCTTCGATGCTCTTGATGCAGGCGCCGCAATGAACGCCGGGAACGGACAAATCGGTCTGGCGCAGGCCGCCGCCGAGCGGGCGGCTGGCCAGCACGATTTCATCGGCCGTCGTGCCGTGAGGCATCGCTGCGGCCGCGGCGGCTGGCGCACAGCAGTTCATCGCTTGCTCCGATCCGAGGCCAATCGGCCTCTCGCGCATGTCCCGGAAAAGTGGACACCGGTTTTCCGAAAAGGACATGCGCAAACGTAGGAATCGAGAGCGCATCCCGGTTCATCTTGACCGGGATGCGCTCTAGGTCCGTATCGCCCGGTAGACATGCCACGTCCCGTGTCCGACGACCGGAAACACCACGATCAGGCCCAGCAATCCGGTCGCCAGCGAAACGAGAAACAGTGCGAGAACGATCGCGCCCCAGGTCAGCATGGCCGGGAGGTTGTTCCAGACCAGCGCCATGCTGGTCCCCATTGCCGTCAGCGCGTCGACGCGCTCGTTGAGCAGCATCGGAATGGCAAACACGCTGATCGCGAAAGAGAAGGCCGCAAACAGCGCGCCGACCGCGCTGCCGACCAGCAGCATGGCCCATCCCTCCGGTGTCGTGAACAGCATCGGCGCGATGTGATCGAGGCCGGGAAACGGCCGTAGCCCGAAGAACAGCGCATAGATGATGACCGCGGCACGCATCCACAGCAGCATCAGCAGACACAGCAGCACGCCGGTGAACAGGACTTGCGCGCCTGACGCGGGCTTCACGAAAATCATGTCCCAGAGGCTCGCCGTTTTACCCGCGGCGAGGCACCGGCTCTTTTCGTAGAGGCCTATGGCGAGCAGCGGCCCCACCACCATGAACCCGGCAAAGGCCGGAAACAGGATGTAGTCCCAGCCGAAAGCGAACAGCCCGGCGACGATGACGACCGACACCAGAAAGACCAGCAAGCCGTAACAAAGGCTTGGCGCCGGCCCGCTCGTCAGATCGCGCCAGCCGTCGGCCAGCCAGCGAAAGGCGATGGTCGGCGGCAGATTGCGGCCCCAGGTTTTCTCGCGGGGCGTGGGTGGCATCACAATCGGTATCGTATCGGTCATCGCCGTTCGGCCTCCGCTGTTGCCTTGGGCGCCTGGCGCGCGGGCGCACAGGACGATTTCGCCGCGCGGAACTGGCTGCTTGCGCCGCCCGCTTCCCGCAGATGCTCGACGCAATCCGGCTGCGAGAGGAATGCCACGTAGACGAGGTGCGAATTTGCGCCGACGAGCATCAGCGCGCCAATCCCGGCGAGCAGCCAGATCGCCAGTTTGGTCCGGATCGTCAAGGCGGGCGCGGTTGTCACGGCTTGCCCTCCCGCAAGCTGGCCACGTAAAGCGCAAGGATTTTCCGTTCAGCAGCCGTGAGACGGCCTTCCCACGAAGGCATCAGACCCTGGCGGCCGCTCCATACGCTTGCGACGATGGACTGCGTGTCGCCGCCGTAGATCCAGTTCTTGTCGGTCAGGTCCGGGCCGCCGACTTCGACATTGCCCTTGCCGTCCTTGCCATGACAGGACGCACAGCTCGCATCGAATGTGGTCTTTCCGGCGGCGAGATTGGCTGCCGTCAGGGCCTTTGCCGCGGCCGGATCGGACAAGGTCCGCACGTAGTCGACGACATTGTCGACCTCCGCCGGTTGCAGCATCTTGTCCCGTCCAAAGGGCATCATTTGCGACACCCTGGATTTCGGGTGAGCGGAATTGATGCCGACCCGGATGGTCTCTGCGATGGCTTGCGGATCGCCGCCCCACATCCAGGATGCGGTTGTCAGGTTGGGAAAGCCACGTCCGCCCTTGGCGTCGGTGCCGTGACACACGGCACAATTGTCGCCGAACAGTGTGCGGCCGGTCTGGCGCACGATCGTCATCAGGCGAGGGTTCGCCTGAATGTCCGCGAAGCTGCCCGTCTCGATGCTCTTGATCCATGCACTGCGCTCGAGCGCCGCCTGCCCAATGGCCTCCTGGACCGTCGTACGCTGATCGACGCCGAGCAGACCCTTGGTGTAGGTCGCCCCGAGCGGCCAAGCCGGCATCAGCACCCAGTAGCCCAGCGAAAACAGCGCCGTTGCGATCAGAAAGAAATACACCGCGCGCGGCACCGGCGTGTTCAGCTCCTTGATGCCGTTCCACTCGTGACCGGTGGTCAGATATCCGGTGTGCGGGTCCCGTTCCTCTAGTGCCACGGCCGGTCCTCCTCGCGAAGGATCGATTTTGCTGCGTTGTCGAAGCGTTTCCGGTTCGACGGCCAGTACGCATACACGACGACCGCCAATGACAGCGCCATCAGATAGAACAGGCCGAACGACTTGGAGAACCAGACCGCGCTGTCGTGCTCGATGCCCATCGTCCTATTCCTTTGCGGCCGCGGTCTTGTGGGCGGCATCGGTCAGTCGGCCCAGGATCTGCAGGTAGGCAACGACTGCATCCATCTCGGTCAATCGACCGGGCGTGCCGTCGAAGGCACGCACCGCGGTGCCCTTGCCGTAACGGGCGGTGACACCGTCGGCAGCCTGCGAGTCCGGCGTCGCCTGGCCGTAGGCGTCCGATTCCGCATTCGCAATCATGTCATCGGTGTAGGGGACGCCGACCGCGCGCATCGCCTTGAGATGCGCGCCGAGGTCGTCGATGCGCAGATCGGTTCGACCGAGCCAGGCATAGGCAGGCATGATCGACACCGGCACCACATCGCGGGGATTGTTGAGGTGTGCAACGTGCCATGCGTCGGAGTACTTTTCGCCAATTCGCGCGAGGTCGGGTCCGGTGCGCTTGGAGCCCCAAAGCATCGGATGGTCGTATTTCGACTCGACTGCGAGCGAGTAGGGGCCGTAGCGCTCCACCTCGTCGCGCAGCGTGCGGATCATTTGCGAGTGGCAGGCGTAGCAGCCCTCGCGGACGTAGATGTTCCGCCCGGCAAGCTCCAGCGGCGTATACACCCGCATGCCGGGCGCCGCTTCGACGGTCTGATGGATCGTGAACAGCGGTGCGATCTCGACGAGACCGCCGATGCTGGCAACGCCGATGATCGCCAGCGTGAGACCGATGGCTTTTCGCTCCAGGCGATAGTGCAGCCCGAACATGGTCATTCTCCCGGCGTCATGACAGGCGCGAGCGCCGGACCGTGCCGATCCGCAACCGGCTCGCCGGCGGGCTGCGCGGCCGTGCGGATCGTCATCCAGACGTTGTAGCAGCCGATCAGCGCGCCCAGCAGGAACAGCAGGCCGCCGACCGCGCGCGCGGCGTAGTAGGGCTTCATCGCGACGAGAGAATCGAGGAACGAGTAGGCGAGCGTGCCGCTCTCATTGTATGTCCGCCACATCAGCCCCTGGATGATGCCGGAATTCCACATGGCGAAGACGTAAACGACCGTGCCGGCCACCGCGAGCCAGAAGTGCGCCTCGACAAGAGCGGGGGAATACATGCGCTCGCGTTTCCAGAGCCACGGAACCGACGCATAGATCGCCCCGAAGGTGATCATCGCAACCCATCCCAGCGCGCCCGCGTGGACATGACCGACGGTCCAGTCGGTGTAGTGCGAGAGCGAGTTGACGGCGCGGATTGCCATGAACGATCCCTCGAACGTCGACAGGCCGTAGAACACCGCCGCCACCATCATGAATCGCAGCGTCGCGTCGTCGCGCACCTTGTGCCACGCGCCGTTGAGCGTCAGCAGCGCGTTGCCTGCGGATGCCCATGACGGCACCAGCAGCATCACCGAAAACGTCATGCCCAGCGTCTGCACCCACTGCGGCAGCGCCGTGTAGTGCAGGTGATGCGAGCCGGCCCACATGTAGAGGAAGGTGATGCCCCAGAAGCTGATGATCGACATCCGATAGGAGAAGATCGGCCGGCCGGCGCGCACGGGCAGGTAGTAGTACATCATCCCGAGGAAGCCCGCGGTCAGGAAGAATGCCACCGCGTTATGGCCGTACCACCATTGCGTCATCGCGTCCTGGACGCCGGAGAACGCGGAATAGCTCTTGGCGCCGCCCCAGCTGACCGGAACCGCAAGATTATTGACGATGTGCAGCACCGCCACGACCAGGATGAATGCCATGTAGTACCAGTTGGCCACGTAGATGTGCGGCTCCTTCCGGCGGGCGAGCGTGCGCAGGTAGATCAGAAAATAGGTGACCCACACGATCACCAGCCAGATGTCCGCGTACCACTCAGGCTCGGCATACTCTTTCGATTGCGTGATGCCCGCCATGTAGCCGGTGACGGCGAGGATGCAGAACAGGTTGTAGCCGAACACCACGAACCACGGGCTCAACTGGTCCGGCAGCCGCGCGCGCGAGGTTCGCTGCAACACGTAGAGCGAGGTCGCAATCAGGGCATTGCCGCCGAAGCCGAAGATGACCGATGTCGTATGCACCGGCCGGATACGGCCATAGCTCGACCACGCGGCATCGAACGTCAGATCCGGAAACACCATCTGCCACGCGACCCAGTCGCCGACGAACAGGCCGAATGCAGCCCATGCCATCGCCAGGATGATGCCGGCCTTGGTCGGGTCGTCGTAGTAATAGCCGAGCCGCTCTGCGGCGGGCTCGGGTGTGTAGTACGCGGATATGACGGCAAAGACGCCCGCAAGCGCCATCAGGATCACCACGACGCCCTGCGCGCCGAGAGGGTCGCCGCGGCCGGCCACGGTCATGACCAGGCCGCCCACGGCGAGAACGACAAGGATGATCAGAGCCGATTGGCGCTCGCTGGTTGTCAGTTGTCCGACCATGATTCTCCCGCCCGAAATGACGATCGGTGGATTGCAATGCCGTCAGCGCACCGAAGGACGGTAGAAGGCCCCGCCCGACGCCGCCATGATGCTTGTGTATAGAGAGGGCTCGCCGATCGTTTGATCTAGCGCAAAAGAGCCCGGGCCAAATGCGCCCCAATTTTGGCAATCCCGTGCGCTATGGGCATTGATGGTGGAACCAAGGGCACCTGCTGTAGGAGTTGCTCGATGGCTGCGAGGATTGGCCGTTGGTTCGTCCTGGCAGCGGGACTCGTCGGTCTCGCTCTGCTGCTGTGGTTCGCGACGCAGCCGCCGCCGCTCACCGTGCAGGGTGAGGTGTCGTCCAACCGCGTCGACATCAGCCCGCGCGTCAGCGGGCGCGTCCTCAAGCTTCCGGTCAACGTCGGCGATACGATCGCGCGCGGTGCGCTGCTGGCCGAGTTGGAAAGCCCGCAATTGGTTGCGGCGCTCGCCGCGGCCCGGGCGGCGCTCGGCGTGGCCAAAGCCGATCTCGATCGTGTCAACAGCACTCGCCCCGAAACGATCGCGGCACGCAAGGCCGACGTTGCCGCCGCGCAGGCCGACGTCGTTCTCAATCAGGAGATCTATGACCGGCAAGCGCAGCTCGTCCGCGGCGGCAACACCCCGCAGCAGCGCGTCGATGAAGCGACCCGGAATCTCGAATCGGCCATTCGCAGGCGCGAGGCGGCCGAAGCGGCGTTGCAGCTGGCGATCAAAGGTGCGAGCGACGAGGAGAAGGCGCTGGCCGCCGCCCAGGTGAAGCAGACTGAAGCCACGCTCAATCAGCGCGAAGTCGACGTTGCCGAGCTCACCATCCGCGCGCCGATCAACGGGCAGATCACGACCCGCGTTGCCGAGCTCGGCGAAAACTTCAGCGCCGGCGCGCCGCTGTTCTCGATGATCGACCTGGGAGACCTCTGGTTCACCTTCAACCTGCGCGAGGATCTGCTGTCGGGCCTGAAGATCGGCGACCGGTTCGAAGTCACCGTGCCGGCATTGAAGTCGCAGGTGATCCCGGTCCGGGTCACCATGATCAACGTCCAGGGCCAATACGCCACCTGGCGGGCGACGCGCGCCACCGGCGATTTCGACCTGCGCACCTTCGAGGTCCGGGCCGTTCCCGTGCAGGCGGTCGACGGCCTGCGTCCCGGCATGAGCGCGATCACCGCCTGGGCCTCGCGAGGGCGCTGACATGCAGCGCCGCGGCAATCTCCGCCCCGGCTTCTGGCTGGTGTTCCGGCGGGAGTTCTCCTGGTTCCGCCGGCGCCCGTTTCTCGTGGCCATCACCACGGTGGTCCCGCTCTGCCTGTTGATGCTGCTCAGCGCGATCTTCAGCGCCGGCCTCGCGACGCGGCTGCCGATCGCGGTGCTCGACCTCGATGGTTCCGAGCTGTCGCGCTCGATCATCCGGCTTGTCGATGCGACGCCGGACACCGCGGTCGCGGTGCGCGTCGTCGACCTGGCCGAGGGCCGAAAGCTGATCGTCTCCCGCCGCGTACGCGGCCTTTTGCTGCTGCCGCTCAATCTCGAGCGCGATGTGTTCGCACGGCGCAGGCCGGAGGTCGTGTTCTTCTACAACAGCCAGACCTTCACCATCGGCAACCTGACGCTGCGCGGCGTGAACGCTGCCGTGCCGACGGTCGCCGCGGGCATCCGCGTGGCGTTGCGAACGGGCGAGGGCCAGCCTCTTGAGGAGGCGCAGGCCGCGGTTATGCCGGTCCCGGTGCAGACCCATGCGCTGTTCAATCCGACCCTGAACTACGTGTTCTTCCTGCTCGCCGCGCTGCTGCCGGCGGTGTTGCAGACCGCCATGGTCACCACCATGGCCTATGCGGTCGGGATCGATGCGGCGAGCAGGCACCGCTTCAGGGTGCTGCGGCGGCTGGGTGGCGGGCTCTGGCCAGCCATGGCCGGGAAGATTCTGCCTTACACGGTCCTGTTTTTGGTTGTGCTTGGCATTTCCGACCTCGTGCTGTTCGGGTTTCTCGGTCTGCCGCTGCGCGGGCACAGCTGGCTTCTGGTGATCGCAGGCCTGCTCTTCATCGTGTCATGCCAGTTTCTCGGATCGCTGCTCGCGCTCGTCCTGAAGCCCGTGGCCACCGCAATCAGCATCGCGACGTTGATGACTGCGCCGGCGTTCGGATTCATGGGCATCGGCTTTCCGCGGATTGCGATGAACGGGTTCGCTTACGCCTATGGCAGCCTGCTGCCGGGCACCTGGTATCTGATGGCCCGCATCGACCAGACCGTTCGCGGCACGCCGCTCGAACTGTCGTTAAGGCCCGTGCTGGTGCTCGGCATCTTCGTGATCGTGCTTTCAGGCCTGACGGCCTGGCGGCTGCTCGTTCTGCGCGCGCGCACCGGGGCCGCGGCTGCGCCGCTGCTTTCCCGATTGCGGGAGGCGGCAACATGAACGGGTTGTTTGCGGTCTTCCGCAGCGAGCTTCACCGCATCTTCGCGCTGCGTCCGGTGTTCGCCGTGATCATCCTCGCCGCGGTGGTCTATGCCGCGTTCTATCCGCAGCCCTATCTCAACGAGGCGCTGCGCAACGTGCCGATCGCCGTGGTCGATCAGGACGGCACCCAGAGCAGCCGCGAGCTCGCGCGCCTCGTCGATGCGACGTCCGATGTGGCCGTGGCCTTGGTGCTGCCGGACGTCGCGAGCGCGGAGCGCGAGGTGTATCTCCGCAACATCTACGGTATCCTGCTCATACCGCAGTATTTCGAGCGCGACCTGCTGCATGGCCGGCAATCGCCGGTCGCGCTCTACGCCGACGCCAGCTATTTCCTGATGTATCAGCGGATGTCGGGTGCGGTCGCGGGCGTGGCGCGCGCCCTTGGCGTCGAGATCGAGACCAGGCGGTTGATCGGGCTCGGCGTTGATCCGGCGATCGCGGCGGCGGCCACCGATCCGATGCCGTTGACCGCGGTGCAGCTGTTCAACCCCCAGGGCGGCTATGCCACCTATGTCCTGCCGGGCGCGCTGATCTTGCTCTTGCAGCAGACCCTGCTGATCGGCGTGGGTCTCCTGGGCACCATGCCGGGATCGCGCAGCGCGAGTCCGTCGCGCTCCGAGGACCCGCTTTACGAAGCGGTGATCACCGTGCTGGGCAAGCTCATGGCCTACCTTGCCGTCGAAGTGGTGATCGTGCCGTTCTATTTGATCGGGCTGCCCTATCTCTACGGCATCCCGCGGCTCGGCTCGGTCGTCTCGATCTTTGCCGTGGCGCTGCCGTTTTCGCTGGCGGTGGCCGCTCTTGGCATGGTCGTGGCGTCGATGTTCCGAAGGCCCTTGATCGTGCAACTGGTCCTCGCTGCCGTGGGCCTGCCGTTCTTCTTCCTCGCGGGCTTTGCATGGCCGGCCGAGGCTATTCCGCCGATCATCCGCACCGTGGCCTTGCTGCTCCCGAGCACGCTCGCGATCGACGCCCTGGTGAACGTGGCCCAGCTTGGCGCCACGCTGTCCGATGTGCGAGGCGAGCTGTGGGGTCTCTGGCTGCTGGCGTTGGTCTACGGCGGCATAGCGGTGGTCGTCGAATTCCGTAGATTACGGCCGGCTGCCGCGGAGACGGTTGGACCCGGATTCCTCTCGCGCTCCAGCGAGTGAGCCAGGACACAAAGCATCATACTTTCGCCGCGGGGCAGCAGTTTGATCCTGATCGATCGCGCTTGAACGTGGAGGTGTAAGGACGTGCGGTATGGGGGGCCCTGGCGAAGGAGAGCCCACATGTGGAACTGGAAGCGAACTTCGCGATTTGCACTGGCGGCAGCTGCCGGCATCATGTGCATGCTCATCAGTGACAACTGGTCGTCAATCCAACAGTCCAACTTGATCACGAAGGCGGACGCGCGAGTCGGTCGGCCGGCGACGGCCACCAGCGTCGCGGGCGTGGCCCGGCGGACAACCCGTCGTACAGTCCGCCGTGGCGCCTATTACGGGACCGGCGCCTACTACAGACCCTACTGACAGCTGCGCACCTTGCGGCAGGGCGGTTGGCCGAAGGCGTAGCCCGCCATCGGCCCGTGCCCGAGGGATTTGGGTCGCGTGCATGTCGGTGATGGCATGCCGAACAGACGCGAAGCCGCGTCCACTGCCTCAATTGTGCCTTTCGACAATCGGAATCTGCTGTGCGCGAAAGCATCCCAAGGTGCTAGAGTCGCCTTGACGCTGCCGTGGCCGGAATTGGACCGATGCGTGCTGTGGTGCTTCTGACCGCGGGACTTGTGCTGTCGTCGTGCGCTGGCACGACGGTCGAAAATGAGCCGCCCGCCGAATGGCGATCGAACACGCGCGTCTATCGAGCGAGCGAGACACCGCGCGGTGCGCGGGTTCTCGGCCAGATCACGGCCACGTCCTGCAAGAGCAAGCCGTGGGACCCCGAGCCGACCGATGAGGACGCCACACGCAAGCTCCAGGTTGACGCCCGCGGCATGGGCGGAAATGCGGTCGGCAATGTCTCCTGCGGGATCGGCAGCACCCTTGCGACGAACTGTTTGTCGTCCATCGTTTGCCGTGGCACGGCGATCCAGGTGAGCGAGAAATGAAGGAGTCTCGATGACGCGCGGTGACAAGTGCGACGCGTTGGATCGGCAACCGACCCAGACAATCGCTGACGTCAAGGAAGCAACTGTGATCGACAGTAACGTCATCTTGAGGGCCCTCTGGCCATTTGGCGTTTGATCGGCTGCCTCGGCACCACGATCAACAACAGGCGCGTGACATCGTGCTTGACCTCAACGAGTTGGGGCGCAGCACGCGCGGGCGCGGCCACGCGTTGGGCAGCAACGCCGTCGCCATTGGGGATTGCGGGGGCACGCGTGAGATTGCTCACTGCCGCCGAGCCGCGCAGGCACACGATTCTGTGTCGGCCAAGGTGCACTGGGAGCGCAGACGTTGTGAAAAGGCTGAGTTGCTGGACCAATAATTCGCGAAGCCGCTCTGCGTAAAGCTGGTCCTTTGCATCCGAAGCAGCAGGCCGATGTGTCTTGGCTTGGTCGGTGGCGGTGAATTGCGCGGCTGCTCCGACATAGCCGTCTTCCCCGATAGCACGCGGTACACGCCTCTCAGCGGCGTCTCTCACTGTAGAACGCGCTGCTCGTGCTGTGTCCGCACCATTGCTTGCGGCTTTCGATTGCGGATCGATTGGTTGCCGTGGGCAACGAGCGCGATGCCTCAAGCGGACTGGCTGTGGTGAGCGCCGTCGCGGGTTCGATTGGTCAGGTCAACTGACATACACCTGCGCATAGTATTGATCGGTTCAACGATGACGTAGACAAGTGAGGTAACCGAAATGATCTCGCGTCGAAGGATCTTTGCGCTTGCAGGGCCGGCTGTTGCGTCGGGTCTCGCGGTGCCAGCGACGGTGATGACCGCAACGGATGCCGAAGCCCGCGTCGGAAATCCCGCCTCGGCAGCAAGCGTTGCGGGCATGAACCGACGCGATCGACGTCGTGATCGGCGTTACAAAAATAAGAAATAACAAGGCTGCTATCCTGCCGTGCCGGAGCCGCCCCATCGGTGGCCATGAGGTGTTCCTTCTGAACGATCGGTGGAAACATCGGAGGAAGCTATGATCAGAATGCTTGCTGTTGCGGCCTTCATGTTGGCGCTCGCGTCATCTACACAAGCCATGTCTCCAGCGCCGCTTAATCTGCCCGACGAGATGATCACGCCAGTGGCCGTCGGATGCGGGCCCGGAAGGACACGGGTTGGTGGCGTCTGCGTGGCCAGAACCACGAAACGTCAAGTTCGCCGCGAGGCTCGGCGATGCGCGGTTTGGGGTGCGGGCGGCGTCTGCAGCCGCTGGTATTGAAATACGCAATCTGCGCGCGACGCCGTCTTTTCGTCGAAGTGACGACGAAGATGGAGTGTTCCTCCGTGCGGCCCGGCAGGCCCCAGCAATCCTTACGCACCTGCCGGGCCGTATTCATTCCAGTCGCATTAACTGGCAGTCGTCCGCACGCATAGTCGTCGCGAGCAGCACGTTAAGTTCGATCTGCCGAGGGAGGCGATTATGCGCTGGCTTCATCTGTGCGTCGTTGTTGTCTTTGCACTCGCGATACTGATCTTTCTGCTGCAGAACCGCGACGTCGTCACATTGGAATTTTTGGGCTTCAGCGCTCGCGCGCCGGTCGCGATTATCATCGCCGGCGTCTACCTCATTGGTGCAGTGACTGGCGGCAGCTTGTTCGCACTGTTGCGGCGGTCCTACAGAGGCGCACAAGTCGCCGGTGGGCAGAGCTGATCGGACACGGCAGAATTTGTCTCAGAGACGGGAGGTCAGCGATGGATTCACTCGTCCTCGTGTTGGCAATGCTTTCGCCTGCGACCGGCTCCGGTCAGCCCGTCGCTCTCGTTTTCCCAGAGCATGGAAAAGTTTGAAAGCCTGGAGGCGTGCAAGGCGGCTGCAGATCGGCCCATCGGCTTCGGTGCGATCTCTGATCTCAGCCTTTCGAACGGGCTCTATTGATACTGCGCGTATGGCGCAAAGTGAGCCGAACGAAAAGAGCGCCGTCGTCGCGAGCATCACGGTGTTCGCGAAACGAACGGCGCTCCGGTAGTCTCAGGCCTTATCCCTTGGTGACAACCGGGGCTGGGGCCTTGCCCTTGCCGACAAAGCAACCGCCCAGGCTCAATGCCGAAACAACCAGCGCAAATGCCAGCGCCACTTTCTTCATGCAACACCTCCTCTTTCCAACCGGTCCGGTGTGATCCGGTCGGCGACGGGTCTGGAATTGCTCAGTAGCCCCAGCCGCCCGGCCGCCAGTTCAGACCAAAAAGCACCACATCGACATCGGACTTTGCGCTGAATGAGACGCCGGCAGGAGAAGTGCCGGTGGTCGTGCCGAAACCCGCGTGATTGTATTCCACAAACACCGACCAATTCGGCGCGAATTTGTATTCAGAGCCAACGCCGACCGTCCAGCCGGTACGAGTTCTGCTGGTGCTTCCGACTTCCACACCGGCGGGATTGAAAACTGTCAGTGAATTCTTCCGCCAAGCTGCGCCGCCTTGGAAATACAGCAACCAGTTCGGCTGCATCGCGTAGCCGATGCGGCCTGTGAGCAGATCCACCCAATCGTTTTTGATCGTGCCCGAGAAGCCGGTAAACGGGCCGCTGCCAATGGTGCCGCTGCGCTCCGCATCCGCCCAGTCGAACATGTTGCGAATGCCGAACACCCAAAGCCCGGTCTGCCAGTCGCATCCGATCTGGCCGCCACCGACGAAACGGGCGTTGTCACTTGAGCCGGAAATTGTGCCGGCCGATGACGAGATTTCTCCGCTGCCCCACCCGGCACCGGCATTGCCGCCGATGTAGCACCCGGTCCAGGAACTGACTGGCGCGTAAACAGCCGGCGCTCTCGGTGCGGAGCGCGGAAGATCGGCAGCGGATGCCGCTTGCCCTAGGCCAAGTATCGCCGCAATGGCAACTGCTGAAACACCACGCATGATTGCCTCCCGCTGTTGAAGGTCAATTTGCGTAAGCCTGATCCCTTGAGACGTTTGCTGCAATGTTGGTTCTGGCTATTCACTCCGGGGAATTGCCGTTTCTCAGCGTCCGTGGCGGAGATGCATCAAACAGGTCAACCTTCATGACTTGTTTTTCGGCTCCGGTGGTTACTTGATACCGTTCCAGGCTGACGAGCGGTGCAGGCTCTCAAAGCTGCGTCGTCTTCTTTGACCACAGGTGACCAATCGGCCGCATCTCATCGGGCAAATTGTCACCTGAGCATTTCAAGGTGGCTCGCCGTGCTGGAGCATGATCCCGAAAAAGCCTGCCCCGGACTTGATCCGGGGTGTGAAGCGGTTTTCGGAAAAGATCGTGCTCAAACAAGAAGCTAAGGCGGAATGACGGTTCGAAGAAAAGTCATTCCGCGTTAGGGCGCGCCGCAGCGGACACCCATTACGGGAACATCCCCATCGCCGAGTAGATGCACAGCATTGCGACGATGCTCACCCATATGAACAGGTAGATGTCGAGCAACGTGTCCGCCGATGTCGGGAAAATCCATCAGCGCAAGCGGCAGACCTGCCACCCAGAAGATATGCATCTGCGTGAACAGTGCGAGAAGCCCGAGGGCAGCTACTATTTCATACTGCAGCTTGCGTGACGGGTGGAGTATGCGTGCAGGCAATGTGAGGAATATCAGCCAGGTCACGCCGAAGCGGAAACTGAAAGTAAAGGAACCGCGGCTGCCGCGACCATCGGCACGTCGGTTTCACCGGGCGCGGTGACGAACGCCGGTCAATGATTGGAGGCTGCCGGATGAAGTGTCTTGTCCATCGCAGGCTTCCAGGCGATGCCGTCACAAGCACTGGCGAGGCTGAACGCCATCGAAGATGGCGCACGGCATACCGGCTGAGCGGAGACGCTCGACGATGTTCTCCGCCAAGTGGAGGCGCTTTGCGTAAAGTTGATCTGCAGTCTCCACGGCGGCAGGCTCGTCTGTCTCGACCTGTTCGTGCAATTCGGGCGATTGATGGCGCACAGGTCCCCCTCGGACATGCAGCCGCATGCCCGTCGCTGACCATTAAGGTATCTCCGTCGCCGGGGTCGCTCCTATGATCGACCGATCTCGCCCCAGCGGGACGCCGATGTTGTCTCAAAGGCCGTCGCGGCCTTGCCTTCGTCGGAAGCAAGCCAGTCGCTCAATTCCTGATCTGTCGCTGGCGGGCGGCCCTTCAGTGCCTCGAAAGCGTCGCGCGGCGCGGGAACCCGTGCCTCGTTCAATGTCTCTCTGCCTTGCATGGGAGATGCTCCCATTCTTCAACGCTGAACGCGATAAGAATGCCGCCATCTGCCCGTGGCGGCCATTTCCCTTTGGTCCAACGTTCCTGCAGACGAACATTGTTGCATCGGGACCCGGCTGCGCCAGCCTGCGGCCTGTGTCATCTGACGTAAACCTTTGTTCAATCGACTCCCGGTGCATGTCGGGACATATTTTCGCGGTTAATGGCTCGCAATGCGGACGTCGTTAGCATAAGCGGCGATCGCAGCGACAATTGCCATAGCGACCACGACGATCCTCGAGTGGAGATCAGTGTGCACGACATCCGTTCGTGCGCAAACGTGGAGCACGTCATGGCTGTTGCGACGTGGCCTTACAGGCCAGCAGCCGCTTTCGTTGGGACCTGATGTTTCCTCAGGAGGACACCAATGATCAGCACAATCGCCCGGTTGCTCATAGCGGCAATGCTCTTCATGGCACCAATGGCCGCGACCGCGCAGACCACGGACAGTGCGGGACCGAGGTCGAACCCTCTAAATCCGCAAGAGCTCGACCGACTTGTCGCGCCGATCGCGCTTTATCCGGATACGCTTCTTTCCGAGATTCTGATGGCCTCTGCTTATCCACTCGATGTTGTCCAGGCCGCACGCTGGTTGGAACGTCACAAGGGCCTCAAGGGAGATCAGCTCAAGGCTGCCGTAGACAAGGAGCCGTGGGACGACAGCATCAAATCGCTGGTGGCGACGCCGGACGTTCTCAAAAGGATGAACGATCATCTCGATTGGACACGTAAGCTGGGCGATGCGGTCGTTGCTCAGCAGCCTGAGGTGATGGACGCCATCCAGCGGATGCGGGCCAAGGCACACGCCAACGACAAACTTCCTTCCAGCCCGCAACAGCGGGTGACAGTGAATCAAGTGGAAGGCAGGCAGGTCATCGCCATCGAGCCAACGGACCCTTACACCGTCTATGTCCCGTATTACGACCCGGCGGTGGTTTACGGCGCGTGGGACTATCCTGACTATCCGCCCTATGACTGGGGGGCCCCGCCGTACATCGGTTACGGTCTTCTTGCGACCGGGCTCGCCTTCGGAGCTGGATGGGCGCTGGCGAACTGGGGAAATTATTGGGGCGGCAACATCAACTGGAGCGGTGGCGGCAATAACATCGTGGTCAATCCGCCGGGAACACGTCCCGGCGGCCGCCCGTCACATCCGATCAGCGGCGCCGGCCTCGGTGACAGGTGGCAGCCCCGGGTCGATCATCGACAGGCCCTCCGTGACCGTGGCGCTCAGCGCGATTTTCGCGGCAGCCAAGGTCAACGGGTGCTCAATCCCGGCAATAGGCCCGGCACCGGCCTCGGACAAAATCGTCCAGATCAGGGTCAGAGGGTATCCAACCGCGCCAACCAGCTGCGCAGTGCGAACACCCGACCCTCACAACGTGCTTCCAACACCGCACGGCGTCAGACGGCCAGCCGAAACCGGACGCCTGGCCGGACGGCAAGCGCACGCACTCATGCAAGGACAAACGTCGCCCACCGCGGAGCCCCAAATCGCATGGCGAACCGTGGCGGCATCCATCGCAGTATGGGCGCGCGTGCACAGGCCTTCGGCGGCGGGCGCAGCTTCGGCGGCGGGCGCAGCTTCGGCGGTGGTCGCAGTTTCGGCGGTGGCGGTCGAAGCTTTGGTGGCGGAGGCCGTGGTGGCCGGCGATCCGACATCAATCTCAAACACGACATCGTCCTTGTCGGTCACCTGAACAATGGGCTGGGTCTGTACCGCTTCAGCTACAACGGCAGCAGCAAGGCATACGTTGGCGTCTTGGCGCAGGAGGTTCAGCACGTGGTACCCGGCGCGGTGACGCGCGGAAGCGATGGCTATCTCAGGGTGCACTACGAAAAACTTGGTGTGAAATTCCAAAGCTACGAACGGTGGCTTCGAGGTCATGCACCGCGCGATTTGTGATTGGAGCATGAAGTCGGCTGACAACCACGTTCGTCAGGGAAAGGCTGCACGGCAGCGGGTGTGGAGTTGGTGCGATTGACGCCGCCCAGAAGCTCGCGCGGCGCCCGCCCCGGGGCGTTTGCGGGGAACCGGGGGCGGGGCGCTACTGGCAGCTCGTGTCCCGGAGCTGCTGTGGTGCAAACATCCTCGATCATCGTTCGTTCCACCGGAACTCTCGATCAAATCGGATCGTTGGCCCGACGGTGGGGATGATATTTTAATGGAGCGAGCGCCCATGTCAGACGACAAAACCAAACGCGGCGGTCAGGACCGCAAGCGCATCGACGTGAGCGAGGATTACGAATGCCGGTACTGGTCAGAGAAGCTCGGAGTGAGCGCGGCACAGCTGAAGCAGGCTGTGCAGAAGGTCAGGCCCATGGTCGATGACGTGGCGCGGGAGCTGGGGAAGTGATCAGCGCGTTGATCGGGACATGAAAAGGTTTGCATTCCTGATGGGCATCAGCCTCGTTTTGGGTGCGGTCGCCTACGGCCTGGGTCACTACATGGATGCGAAGGGAATCCGATCGTCGGACGATTCCCGGATCGTGGCGCAGGAGCAGGTGGAGCGTCGCGAGTTAGCGACCCGTCCGCCGTCGCAATAGATAGGGCAGCCGACTGAGGCGGCCTATGGGCCTTGAGGATCGTGGCTGGGTCTTCCTCAAAGATCGCCTGTGTGCGCTCAAAGCAATCCAGCAGATTTTCGGATGCTGCCGCGTCATATCCTTTAGTTTTTTCTCAGCGACCAACTTGCGCTGCCTTTCAAGGATGGCGCGTCCACTTGCGACGTGGCGCAGCGCAAGCGCGAGACGGTCACTGTGGAGCATGGCAAGATCGTTCGATTCCGGATTGTTGCAGACGATTGCGGCAGCCTGTTCGCTGTCTTTGGACAGCCGGACGACAACGCGATCTGCTTCCCAGACCTCCAGATCAAAGCCGTCCAGGGAAGCCCGGGCCGCATCGATGGCCTTTTCGTCGCAGTCGACCGTCGGCACGTAGGGCGGGGCCACGATGTGGCGGTCCGCATTGAGACGGTAGACACACACGATACGTGGGCACGGGGACGCTCGTGTTTGAGGCCAAAGCGCGCCATCAAGTCACGCGGGGCGGACTTGTCGGCCGCCTTCTGCCGCCGACGTTCAACCGCCGCGAGAGGCCGCCTTAAAGCGGCCTAGAGCGTGAAGGTCGCGATGACGATCGCGACGACGAGCGCCACCTAGGACCGCGGCCCGCACTGGTGCAGTGTTCCGCGCTCGGAACTAAGCGCTGTGGGTCAAAGAGCGACGCCGACGGGCAACGGAGGGATGCCGTGGCGGGGCCGAGCCCTCCGTCCAACTTGAGCGCGAGCTGCCCGGCAGGCCAAGTGCCTCCAAGGCGCGGTCGCACAGTACCTGCGGATGACGTTCACCTTTTTTGGCAAGCGCGATGATGCAGCTTGCGATGACTTGTCGAACGAAGGTTGGATCTCCCGCCTGCGCGCTCACCGCGCAGGCGCGATCAAAGGCATCGCCCATGACCGCAAGGGCGTCAGGTCCGAACGTCGTATCTCTGATGAATGGCTGTATTGTCGCTGACATTGCCACCTCCCAAAACATAGACAGGGGGAGCGCGACTGGTCTCTCAGTCACCGACGCCAAGCGTTGAGCTTGTCGGTGATGCCGCAGTGTGCGCCTTCATGCATCGCCAAGTCGAGGGAAAACGGACCAACGAATACCATCCCTTTGTCTGCTAACCGACTTACAGCAGCGGTTCGGCAAGTTGCATTCAGACGGTTACAGCGCAGCAGCGCCCTTTCAACGATCCCTCGGGCAACGGTCACTGGAGCGCCTCCTCGGCGGGTGCTGTCATCCGCCGCTCGATCTCGGCCTCGGTGGTGAGGATCACTGGCATGGCCTTGGGATGAACGGCACCAACGACATCGTTGAGCCGCACTCCATGTTGAGCCGCCGCGTGCGGTCGGGATGCCCCGTTCCGTCAGCGCTCGCGCAATGGCGTGCAGTGACGTGATGGCCGGCTCTCGCAGTTCCCTAAAGACTGGTGCGAGGTCTGTGGCGCGAATGTCAGCGCGGGTTGATTGAATAGCCCGGCCGGCCAGGAATACGCTGGCGGTTGGCGTCCCGCGAGGGCAGTACGAACGGTGAGCGACTGAAGGGACGCTTGGGGGCTGGGAGCGAAATCGCTCGCTTAGCCGGCGAGCACGGCCGCTGACAAAGACGAGGCACGTTCGGATGCGCGCCGCTCCAAGGCTACCGCGAGAAATGCTGCGCACATCCCCGAACCGACCGCTAGCAAGCCGGATGCGTGCAATCTACAATTCACCCGTCTAGTGGGTGTACTTGGGCACGGTTCGGGGGAGCCTATGTCTATCTTGGATATGTTTCGGGTGGGGAAGCTGTCGGAGGCCGCAGAGTGCCGGCAGAGCCTAAAATTGGCCGTCCAGTCCGCTGCGATAAATTGAGAGCACGTCCGAGCAACAGATGAAAAGGTTCATCGATCACATCATCAATTCGACCGACACGTTCAAGGAGCTGTTCGCGCTCTACTTCGGTCTTATCCTCATCGGGGCGTTCACGTTCTCGATTGCAGAAGACAAATCCGTTGGCGATTCCCTGTGGTGGGCCGTGGTGTCTGCGATGACCGTTGGCTATGGGGATATCGTCCCAGTCACCTTTGCAGGACGCATGGTAGGCGTCGTGCTCATGCACGTTATCCCGCTCTTCATCATCCCACTCGTCATTGTGCGCTTGCTCAAGTCGTTTGTTCGGGATGAGCACGAATTCACTCACAGGGAGCAGGAGCAGATCAAGGCTGATTTGGTGGTGATCAAGAGAGCGCTCAAAATCGATGACGGCCAACAAGTAGACGGTTCAAAGAAAGCGACGACGTAAGCCGCTCGCTATCGGCTGACCGCCGCAAGAAGGCGAGGACCGTCACCGAGAAGGGCGAGGGCGACCGGGGGGACCAGAAGCGCAGGAAGCGCTAGGCCAGCCAAGGCCGAGCGACTAGTACATCCGAGCGGAAGTTTTGACTCCGCTTTCTGCAAGAAGATTTGAGGAGTCGAATCGGCTGTGTTGTGGC
>JAIESC010000249.1 GCA_019746355.1 Xanthobacteraceae bacterium
TGGAGAGCCGTATGCGGGAAAACCGCACGTGCGGTTCGGAGGGCGGGGAGGCTAACACCTTCCCGACCCCTATCGGCCCGGGCTTCTTGAGCAATCTGGCCGTCAGGCGCTGTCGGCCCTGCGCGTCTGGGCGTGTTGTTCCCAGAGTATTTTCGGCCGCGCCAGCGGCGCTGCTGCTGGCCGGATGCGCTCTTCGACCGAGCGTGGCGGCGCGGGCGGCACCGCCACGGGGGCCGATGCCGGAGGCCGCTCAGCGGCGCGGTCCGCCGCCTGCCAGAGCGCGACCAGCCGAAGCGCCGCCTCGGCCTTGAGCTCCTCGTGCAGTTGCGTCAGATCGTAGACGCGCTGCACCGACCGGCTGATGACCGGGTTGAGACACAGCAGGATCCGGGCCAGCACGGCGGCGGGCATCTGCAGCGCCGCCGCCGCGACCACGATCGGCTCGCCGCCCGGGTCGTTGGTCAGACGCAGGGCCTGGGTTTGCGAGATCGACAGCACCCGCCCGAGATCGCGGGCAAAGCGCTCGGTCAGATGGGCAAGCGCCGAGGCTTCGAGATGCTGGATAGCCGATTGCGCGGCCGCCGGATCGATCGGACCGGCGGGCGCGATCGGCGCGTACGACAGATTGAGCAGGATCAGTCGGCGCTCTTCGGCGTTGCAGGCGAAGAACAGCTCGTTCAGCTCCAGCGCCTCGGCCTTCCGCTTGGGCTCGCTCTTGGGTTCGCTCTTGGGGTCGGGTGCCGGCTTGGCTGGTTTGTGCTTGGCCGGTTCATGCTTGGCCGGTTCGCGCTTGGCCGGTTCGCGCTTGGCCAGTTCGTTCTTGGGCGGCTCGATTCTCGCGGTTTCCTTCGCCGGCTCCTCGGGGGCCTCGCAGACGATGTGGTCCTTGAGCAGCCGTTGCCGCACCGCCGCCGGTGCATTGGGATAGCCCGCGATCTTGCCGGCGATCATCGTCCGGGTCTTGGCGTCGACGTGGTCGAGCAGCCGCAGCGCCATCCGCGTGTATTCGGCCTCTTCCTTTTCGCTGTGCGTGGCCTTCTGCACGTAGAGATCGGTGATCACCCGAAGCAGCGTCGGCCGGATGTCGACGCCGGTGCGTTTGGACAGCTCGGCGAGGCCGTTGAGGGGCTTTGGGGGAGTTTCGGTCATGATTGCCACACAGCGCGGAATGAGCACTGTTTGGAACATTAGCGCCCGCCCCGTTAGCAAGCCGTTAACCATGCTGGCCCTTAATCGGGAGCACCGAACCGCCGGTCCGCGGAGGACGTCCGCTGGACCGCCGGGGGAGGAGGGGCATGGGAATCATCGTGCAATTTCCAGAAGGGCATCGCCCGCTCGGCGGCCGTTATGTGGACGCCAACTCCGAGCCGGCCAGCGTGATCATTCTTCCCGTTGTGCGTATCGAGCGTCATCCGGATCAACCATCGGATGGCTTCACAGGCCGCGACGGCGCAGCGTCAGGGCGCAAGCGGCGGCGGCGCAATTCGCGTTCCTGAGCGGCACGCCGCTCGAACGCAGGGAGTCTCGGATGCGATACCGGCCGGTCGCGGTGGCGATCCCGATCCTGGCCGCGTTCGGGCTGCTCTCCGGCTGCGGGGTCAACGGCGATTTCGGCCGGGTCCGCACTTCGCTGGTCAACGACGACGCGCACGCCTGGATGGGCAGCGTCACCGTGCGCGAGCAGGGCGCGATCACCTGGCGGCACGGGCTCACCGACGAGGAGCGCAGGCTTCGCGATCTCGCCTATCCGCTGATCGACCCGCCCTACGACCGCAACAAATGGTACAGCGCGCTGGGCGAGCTCGGCCTCGGCAGCCGGGTGTGGCCCTATCCGGATCGCAACGCCTATGCGTCGCGGCTGTTCACCACCGCCTATCGCTCGCAGACCGCCCGCTACAACAAGCTGATCGAGGACATCCGCAACGACATAGTGCGGCTCGATCCGTTCTTCGCCACCGCGCGCTACGTGACCGACATGGATCGCAAGCGGCAGCGGGGGCTCGCTTACGTCTCGCGGATCAGCGAGGAGGAGCGCGCCAACACCGAATTCCGCATGATGGAGAACAGCCGCATCATCGAGTGGGTGCGCGGCTCGCTCGACGAGCGCGTGGCCTCCTACCGGATCGCGCTGGAGCGCATGGTGATCGCGGCCCCCTCGCCGATTGCAGTCGAGGCCGAGCGGCAGTTGAACCTGCTGCAGCAGCGTGTCGCCGGATACAGCGCTTAAGGCCAACCCGCAATTGAAAGGTCGGAGTTTGCGTCCCTGGGTCCCCCGCGGGGGCGGGGACCCAGGTCTGCATAAGCTGTCAGCGGTGATTTGATCGTATTACTGCTCCGCCGGCATCGGCTGCTGGCGGCAGGTGGCGGTGGCAAGGACGGCGCGGGCGGCGGGCATCAGCCCGGGCTCTGGGGCCAGTGCCCGCATCATGATCAGGCCGGTGCTGCTCGGTGATTCCACGATCAGCCGGTCGGCTGCGGTCACGTCTTCTTCTTCGGGCAGCCGGTCGCGCTGATCCGACGTCATCAGCTCGAGCTCGATCAGGCGACGGCCCGCCGAGCGGTCGTTGATGGCGTAGTAGGCGACGCCGCGGCGGGTGTAGAACGACACCGAGGTGTAGGCAGCGCTGACCGGCACGCTGAGCTTGATCGGGCCGTCGGTCAGGTCGTAGCGGCAGACCGCCGTGGCGAACGCCGGATCCATGAACGGCATGATCTCGTTCTGCGGCACCGGCTGCGGCACCGCCGCGACGGTGTTCACGGGCGCAATCGGCGCGAGCCGCGAATAGGCGTCCTGCGTCGCCGTGCGCGGCAGGACCAGCACGGCGACAAGATGCACAATGCCGCCGAGCAGCGCACCTGCGAGAAGCCACAGCAGCCAGCGGATCATGACGCGCGCCTCGCTTGTGCAGTTCTCATGGGCACGACTGCACCGTCACCGCCGGCATCGGCGCTTCGCGAGCGGCCCGCGTCGCCACCCCGACCGGGGAATCGTAAAGCCGCAGCACCAGCACATAGCTGTCGACGCCGTTGGTCGGCAGCCAGTTGCCGGCGCGGGTGCGGGGCGCAATGGAGATCTCGAAGCTGCCGTCGGCGCGGCGCACCACCTCCTGGCTGGTGAAGCCCGCGCGGTCGATCGCGTTGCCGATCAGGCGGCCCTGCGGGTCGTAGAGCGTCACCGTCCAGAACCGCGCCTGCGGCGTGGTGCCGATGATCCGCACGTCGCAACGCCCGTCGAGCGGCCGGCCGCCGTCATCGGTGCGGGCGAGGAACGCGACGCCGTCGCCGGAGCCGACCGGGAGCTCGCCGGTGCGGGCCATGGTGGCCCGGGCATAAGGATCAACGTCGCGCGTGCCGTTCTTGGGCCATGCGACCCATGCGCCGATCGGAACCGCGCCGAACGCGGTGCCGCGCGTCAGCACCAGCCAGGTCGTTCCAAGTCCGACGGCTGCCGCGACGGCGAGAGCAAACAAAGATCCAAGAAGCAGGCGCACGATCGATCCGGTCGAAAGGGACGATGATCGGAAACGGAAATGTCTTGAATATGGCCCTAGTTGCCGCGCACTGCCGAGCCGTTCGCGGCGGACGCGACGGCATCGGATCGCGTAGGGCTGCCAGCCGGGCCCATCACCGGCAATTCGGACACCGTCGGACCCGCGGCGAGGGCGCGGCTGGCGTCTTCCATCAGGTGCTCGATCCGGATCAGCACTTCGGTGCCGCGGCGCGTGAGCAGCGTCGGGCGAAGCACCGGGGCGGTGCCCGCGGCTTGATTCGCGGCGACCTGGTTGCGCGCCGGCGTCGGCGGGGCCGCGGCGGGCGGCAGGCCGGCCAGCGGTTTGATCTCGATGCCCTGGTGCGCGTAGCTCATGATCGCCTGCCAGATCATGGCGGGCAGCGAGCCGCCGGTCATGCGGTTGGTGGAGCTGTAGTCGTCGTTGCCGACCCAGACGCCGGCGACCATGTTGCCGGAGAAGCCAACGAACCAGGCGTCGCGATAGGCGTTGGTGGTGCCGGTCTTGCCCGCGATGCGGACGCCGGGAATGAGCGCGCGGCGGGCGGTGCCTTCCTCGGTGACCTTGTTCATCATCATGTTCATGTCGAGGGCGGTCTGCGCCGTCATCACCCGCCGGGGCTTCGGCCCGTCGCGGTCGAACCGCCAGATCACGTCGCCGTTGCCGGTGCGCACCTCGAGCAGCGCATGCGGGGCGACGGCCAGGCCGGCGTTCGGGAACGCCGCATAGGCGACCGTGTGATCGAGCACGGTCACTTCGCCCGCGCCGATCGGCAGCGACGGGGTGTCGATCAGCGGGGTGCGCAGCCCCATGCTCCTGGCGAGCGAGACAATCTTGGCGCGGCCGATCTTCGGATTGCCGTTGCCGATCGAGATCGAGAGCTTCACCGCGATCGTGTTGATCGAGCGGGTCAGCGCCTGGGTCAGCGACATCGAGCCGGCATAGCCGCCGGAATAGTTGTGCGGGCACCAGTTGCCGATGCAGACCGGGCCGTCGACCACGATGGAGGTGGGTTTCATGCCGGTCTCGATCGCCGCCGCATAGACGTAGGGCTTGAACGAGGAGCCGGGCTGGCGCAGCGCATCGGTGGCGCGGTTGAACTGGCTTGCAGTGTAGTCGCGGCCGCCGACCATGGCGCGCACCGAGCCGTCGAGATCGGCCACCACGATCGCGGCCTGGCTTGCGTGATAGTCGCGGCCGTACTGGCGCAGCAGGTTCTCGACTGCGGTGTCGGCCGTGCGCTGCAACCCGGTGTCGACCGACGTGCGCACCAGGAACACGCGCTCGGTCATGCTCTTCGGGAACGAGCCGACGAGCTTTTTCACCTCGTCGAAGGCGTAGTCGAGGAAGTAGTTCGGGGCGCGATCGTCGCGCCGGTCGAGCGCGGTTGCGGGATTGCGCCGCGCGCCGAACACCTGACCTTCGGTCATGAAGCCCGCTTCGACCAGGTTGTCGAGCACGACGTTGGCGCGCGCGCGCGCGGCCGGCAGGTTGATGTGCGGCGCGTACTTGGTCGGTGCCTTGAACATGCCGGCGAGCATCGCGGCTTCCGACAGCGTGACGTCGCGGGCCGATTTGTTGAAATAGAACTGCGCGGCGGCGTCGACGCCGAACGCGCCGCCGCCGAGGTAGGCGCGGTCGAGATAGAGCTTGAGGATCTCGTTCTTGGTGAGGCGCGACTCGAGCCAGATCGCCAGGAACGCTTCCTTGATCTTGCGTTCGATCGTGCGCTCGTTGGTGAGGAACAGGTTCTTGGCGAGCTGCTGGCTGAGCGAGGAGCCGCCCTGTTGCACGCCGCCGGCGCGCACGTTGGTGAGCAACGCGCGGAACGTGCCGGGCACGTCGATGCCGAAGTGCTCGTAGAAGCGGCGATCTTCGGTGGCGAGCGTCGCCTTGATCAGCGCGTCGGGGAACTCCTCGAGCGGGATCGAGTCGTTGTGCTTGATGCCGCGGCTGCCGATCTCGTTGCCGAAGCGGTCGAGGAAGGTCACGGCGAGCTCGGACTTCTTCAGCCAGTCGTCGTCGGAGGTTTCGCGGAACGCCGACTGGGCGAGCGCGAGCAGCACGACGAGGCCTGCAAGCCCCATGGTCGCGCCTTCCGACAGCGGCTCGATGAACACCCAGCGCCGCCAGCCGCCGATGTGGAAGCGGTCCATGAACATGGAGAACCGCTCGAAGAGCTCGCGCGACCAGCGGCCGGCCTGGAACAGGAAGTCGTCGAAGCGCGAATCGGTATCCAGCAGGAAGCGCTGGACCTTTGGCTTCCAGTCCTTCTCGGGATCGGGATAAAGCTCGCGCACCGCCGCCTCAGAAAAAGGGAAAACGCCCCCGGCCCCGGGGTGTCCTGCGTTTCACCTTTCGGTAACTTTTAGACCATCGTAAGGCCGTCTTCCATGGCGCAGCGGCCACAGGGTAAACGGAAATCTGGGGGAAATTCTCCTGCCGCCGCCATAATTTGACGCGAAACGGTCCGGTTTGGTTCAAGGCCGGTGGGTGGCCCCGGCATTGACTGGCTGGTTCGGCGGGACGGGCCGCTGCGGGCAGCAGCGGCATTTGGCGGAATCAGGGCCTCAGGCCGCTGAACGGCGCAGCAGGCCTCGTTCCTTCATGTCCATGTGCAGCGCGATCGAGTCGAGGTCGAAGCCGTTCGGCCATGTCAGAATGCCGTCGTCCAGAAAGACGCGCGAAAAAAACGCTGGATCGCGCAGCGGCTCGACCATCTCGCCGCCCTTGGCGATGAAGTCGCCAAGATCGAACTCGCCCTCGGTGCCATCGGAGAAGGCGACATGGAGGCGGTGGCCGCCGCGCGGCTCTGCCTTGACGATGTCGACCAGTTCAAACGACTGCGTGCTCATTCCACATCGGCTCCCGGGATGCGCTGGAGCGCACGGCGCGCCCTCGCGCGCTCCCAATTGTCCAAGAGTTCCGCGCGGTGCCGCGCCGCCCATTCGCGCACCAGGCGATGCACGGCCGGGGGCAGCGCGCCAGCGATAATAGCACCGGATTCGATGGCGATCACCGCTCGATAGCGTTGATAAGAAACATGGAAATGCGGCGGCGGATGGTCGGCAAAGAACATCCGGATGGCGATTCCGAAGAAAACGGAGATCGTCGGCATCAGTGCTGACCGGAAACAGTACGGCTGTCCGCTTTGCTGTAGGGCATGATCCCCGGCTCGTAGACGGGCCAATTCAAGTCGAGGCCGGGGCGGGCTACAAGACCCGTCGATATCCCAAGATGCCCGATTGCGACGGGGGCCTTCGTCGCTCTATAGCCTTCAATTCGCATGACCGCCCTAAAGCCCACCTCAAAGCCCATCGACGCCGACGAACTGCCGTTCTGGCGGCGCAAGGCCATGAAGGACATGACGGAGGCCGAATGGGAGAGCCTGTGCGACGGCTGCGGCCGCTGCTGCCTCAACAAGCTGCAGGAGGAGGGCTCTGACCGCACCTACTACACCGACGTCGGCTGCCGGCTGCTGGACGGGCAGACCTGCCGCTGCACCGACTACGACAACCGCTCGGCGCAGGTGAAGGATTGTGTCACGCTGACCTCGCGCAACATCAACCGCATCTCCTGGCTGCCGCCGACCTGCGCCTACAAGCTCGTGGCGGCAGGCAAGGATCTCTACTGGTGGCACCCGCTGGTCTCAGGCGACCCCGAGACGGTGCACCAGGCGGGCGTGTCGGTGCGCGGCAAGGTCGGCGCGAGCGAGGTGAACGTGCCGGACGACGATCTGGAGGATCACATCGTCAGCTGGCCGCTGAAGTGGCCGAAGGGGGCCAAGGCTTTGGCCCCGTCAACGAACGGGCGGGCGAAGGCTCTGCGGCGGTAGCGACCGGAATTCCGATGGGTTGACGCTGCGGGCGGAATTTCTATCCTGATTCCTGCATGGCGCGAAAACCGATTCGCGCTGCGGTCGCTGCATCAACCGGCAACGCCGGGACCCGGCCAAACCTCCGCAATCGAAATCTTTCCGTCGCGCCGCGGGCCTTGCGCCTGCGCGCATGATTGCGACCGCGCTTGCGGACACCGAACGCAATTCTCTCAACAGGCGAGAATCCGATGACGACATACCCCTGGCTCAAATTCTATCCGAGCGACTGGCGCGGCGACCCGCTGCTGCGCCGCTGCTCGCTCCCGGCGCGCGGGCTCTGGATCGAGCTGATCGGCCTCATGCACGGCAGCGCCGAATACGGCCATCTCGACCCGACGCTGACCGAGCAGGATATCGCGCAGATCGTCGGAGCGCCCCTGAAAAACGTGCGCCGGGCGCTCGCCGAGCTCGAGAGGAACCGCGTGTTTGATCGCGGGGAGAAGGGCGAGATCGTCTCGCGCCGGATGGTGCGCGATCACGCCAAAGCCGTGAGAGATCAAAGGAATGGGAGCAAGGGCGGTAACCCGAGCCTCATGCCGGGGGTTAACCCGGAGATTAAAGCCCAGATACCAGATGCCAGAATCCAGAAAGACCAGATTCCAGAATCCACCGCCCACCGTCATCATCATGACGACGGGGTGGATGACGGCACAGCGAAGAAGCTTTCGATCGGAAGTCCTTTTTCTATCAGCAACACCGCCTCTAGAGGCACCAGCCCTACTTCTATCAGCGACACTGCCTTTAAACTCTCCAACATCATTTCCGCGCTCTGCGGCTATAGCGGCGACCGCGTCCCGCGGAGCTGGTCCGGCGCGCCGGAGCGCGTCCAAAGCTGGCTGGACCGGGGTTGGCCGGCCGAGTTGATCCAGGAGGCGTGCCGCCAGCAGATCGTGAAGCGACGCGGCGAGGCTCCGAGCAGCATCGCCTACTTCGAGCGCGGCATCGCCGAGCTGGTGGCGTGGTGGGCGACTGCGTCCGTACCCGCCTTGCGGCAAACAGCCAACACGCGGCCCGATGCCGATCGGTCGCAGGGAGCTCGTAATTGCAGGGAGAATCCCCCCGCACACCAGCCCTGCCGCACATCCTGTTGAATTTCCCGCCGCCTCCTGCATCTTGCCCCCGCCATGCCGGGCCCCGAACCTTCGCCGCAGCCTGACGCCGCGCCCTCCGACCGCGCGCCGCTCGATCACCCCGCCATCGTCGCGATCATGTGGGGCATCATGCTGTCGATGTTCCTGTCGGCGCTGGAGCAGACCATCGTCGCGCCGGCGCTGCCGACCATCGGCAGGACGCTCGGCGACGTCGAGAACCTGTCCTGGGTGGTGTCGGCGTATCTCCTCGCCAACACCGCGGCGGTGCCGCTGTTTGGCAAGCTCTCCGACATCCACGGCCGTCGGCGGATGATGTTCGTTGCGACGGTGATCTTCCTGGTCGGCTCCGCGGCCTGCGCGCTCGCGCCCAACATGCCGTCGCTGATCGCGGCCCGCACGCTGCAAGGCATCGGCGGCGGCGGCATCCTGCCGATCGCCCACATCATCATCGGCGACATGGTCTCGCCGCGCGAGCGGCCGCGCTACCAGAGCTACACGGCGGTGATGTTCCTCGCCGCATCGGTCGCCGGCCCGGTGCTGGGCGGCGTGCTCACCGATTACCTGCACTGGACCATGATCTTCTGGATCAACCTGCCGCTCGGCGCGCTGGCGCTGTGGATGACCGACCGGGCGCTGAAAAAGCTCCCGCGCAACGACCGGCCGCACAAGCTCGACACGCCGGGTGCGGCGCTGATGGTGCTCGCGGCGCTCACGCTGATGCTGGCGATGAGCTGGGGCGGCACCCGCTACGGCTGGGCATCAGCGCCGATCCTGGGATTGCTCGCCGCGAGCTGCGCGCTGTGGGCGCTGTTTGCGATGCGCGTGATGACCGCGCCCGAGCCGTTCATTCCGCTCGCGATCCTGAGCGAGCCGATCGTCGCGGCGGTCACCATCGCCGGGTTCTTCAGCGTCGGCGTGATCATCGGCCTGTCGATCTTCCTGCCGCTCTATTTCGAGCTGGTGCTGGGTTTCTCGCCGTCGGGTTCCGGCACCGCGCTGATCGTGTTTCTGGCGGCCGCAACCATCGGCTCGTTCCTCGCCGGCCGGCTGATGATCCTCACCGCGCGTTACAAGCGCGTCCCGCTCGGCGGGCTCGTGCTCGGCATCGTCATGCTGGCGGCGTTCGCGGCGCGGCCCGCAGGGCTGTCGCTGCTCGAGGTCTGCGTGCTGCTGACGGTCGGTGGAACCGGCCTCGGCGTGATGTATCCGGTGACGACGACGATCATCCAGAACACCGTAGAGCCGCATCAGCTCGGCACGGCAACCGGCGCGCTCAACTTCGCGCGGCAGCTTGGCGGGACGATCACCGTCGCGGCCTTCGGCGCGATCGTGCTCGGCGGCATCGACACCGGCGGCCGCGGGCTGACGCTGGAGATGCTGCGCGGCGGGGCGACGCTCGCCGGCGCGGACTTCGCCGCAATGTTCGGCTGGCTGTTCGCCTCGGCCGCGGTGTTTCTCGCGGCCGGCCTCATCGCGGTGCTGGCCATCGAGGAACGGCCGCTGCGCGGGCCGCAAGGTCAGCAGCAAAGTGGCGCGCCGGCCGAATAGCGCGGAGCAGGGGCGGCCGCTCAGGTCTCGTCATAGCTGCGCTGCAACAAGCGCCGTTGAAATTGCGCAACCGACGCGCGATGTTGCTTTGCAGCATTGAAGCTCGAATCGCCGCGGTTCATTCGCGGCCGGATTGTCCGTTGCGATGAATTTTTCGAGGGCCGCCGCCCGGGCACGGGCGCGCGTTCGAATGACCGTCAGGAAACGGCGGAAACCTGCGACCGAGCGCGCCGCGCCGGCCAAGTCCGGAACTGTGACGTTTGGAAGCGCGACTCCCGCCGAGGTGGCGGCCGCCGCCAGCGCGCCGCGCGCGGCGATGAGCCACGCGGAGGTGCGCACCATCTTCTTCGGCCTGATGCTGGCGGCGTTCCTCGCGGCGCTGAACCAGACCATCATCGCCACGGCGCTGCCGACGATCGGCCGGCACTTCCACGACTTCGAGAACCTGCCTTGGGTGGTGACGGCTTATCTTTTGACATCCACCGCGGTCGCGCCGCTCTACGGCAAGCTCTCCGACATCTGGGGCCGCCGCGCGATGATCCTCGTCGCCATCGGCCTGTTCATGGCGGGTTCCGTGTTGGCTGCGGCCGCGCCCAGCATGACGCTGCTCATTCTCGGCCGCGGGCTGCAGGGCATCGGCGGCGGCGGCATCCTGCCGCTCTGCCAGTCGGTGATCGCTGACGTGGTCGCGCCGCGCGAGCGCGGCCGCTACCAGGCCTACATGGGCGTGGTGTGGGTCACCTCCGGCGTCTGCGGCCCGGTGTTCGGCGGCATGATGGCCGAGCATCTGCATTGGTCGCTGATCTTCTGGATCAACGTGCCGATGGCGTTCGGCGCAGCGCTGCTCACGCACATTTATCTCAAGCGGATTCCGCGCCACGACCGCCGCCACAAGCTCGACGTGCTCGGCGCAGTGCTGATGATGGCCTCGTGCATCCCGATCCTGCTGGCGCTGACCTGGGGCGGTACGCTCTATTCATGGACGTCCGCGCCGATCCTCGGGCTGATCGCCGCGTCGCTCGTGCTGTCGCTGCTGTTCGGCTGGCGGCTTGCGACCGCCGCCGAGCCCTTCCTGCCGCTCACCGTGCTCAACAACCCGGTGATGCGGACCGGCACCGCCTCGGCGTCGCTGGCGATGGGCGTGTCGATCGGGCTCACCATAGTCGTGCCGATGTATTTCGAGGTGGCGCACAAGTTGACCGCGACCGAGTCCGGCATCGCGCTCATTCCGCTCGCGCTCACCACGCCGGGCTCGCTGCTGGCGGGCCAGGCCATGCTCTACTGGAAGCACTACAAGCGCGCCCCGGTGATCGGGCTTGTCATCGCGCTGTTTGCGCTCACGTTCCTGATCTGGCGGCCGGACATGCCGCTGGTCTATTCGATCGCGCTGATGGGCGTGGTCGGGACCTGCATCGGCGTGGTCTATCCGATCACCACGGTGTCGATCCAGAACGCGGTGCCGCACCACCAGGTCGGCATCGCCATGGGCGCGCTCAACTTCTTCCGTTCGCTCGCCTCGGCCTTCGTGGTCGCGGTGCTGGGCGCGATCCTGCTCGCGGGGCTCGGCGTCTCGGCCGGGCGAGGGGGCCGCGCGGTGTCGGTCATCGAGTCCATGAGCACCGCGGGACCCGGCGCGGCGCTGACCTTCCGTTGGGTGTTCGCGGCCTCGTTCGTGTTTCTCGCGCTGAGCCTCTTCTTCCTGATCTTCATGGAGGAGCGGCCGCTGCGCGGCAGCGTGGTGCCGGCCGAGACGACGCCACGTCCCGTGCCGGCAGAGTAGAGTACAGGGTGGGCAAAGCCGCCGCAGGCGGCGTGCCCGCGTCTTGTTTGATCGCTCGCGGAAGCACTGCGTGGGCACGCCGCTTCGCGGCTTTGCCCACCATACGATTCCGTAGCCAATTACCGTGACGCGACCTTAGCCTTGCCGCGCTTGGCGGCGAGCGCCTTCTTCGCCTGCTTCTTCTTTTTTGCCTTGGCCTTCTTCAGCAACTCCGCGTAGCGCTGGCAGGCCTCGGGATTGGTCTTGGCGAGCGTCGCGCGCTCGTCGGCCGTCGCCTCGCGGAAGAACTCGTGCCGGCCCGCCTTGGCGACCGGCACGAACTCTTTCCGGAACGCACAGACGTTCTTGAGCGCCGACAGCTCCTCGTTCATGTAGTAGCGGATCGATGCATCCGGGTCGTCGTTGCGGCCCTCGATCGCGTCCACCGCAACCGCTTCTGATGCGTGCCACAGCAGGTTCTTCTTCGGCGTGCGGCGGGCCATCGGCAGGCAGGCGAAGGAAAACTGGCAGACGCCTTTGCTCTTGTAGAAGACCACGCCGCAGATCGTGTTGCCGCCCCAGTAGCGCCGGTCCGCCTTGGCCCGCTCGGTGATCACGCGGGCGATGTGGCGCTGGCCGATTTCGGGCTCGAAGGTCGAGCCGCCCTCGAAGTAGATGGCGAGCGTCAGACAGTAGCGTTCGGTTTCAGCAACAACGTCGCGACTCTGGATCTCGATCGGCGCGCGGCCCGTTTCTGAAACCGAGATGAGCTTCGCATAAGCAGAACCCGCCAGAAGAATGCTGGCAGCCAGCGCAGTCGCAATTGTCCGCATGCCGTCCCCGAATCGCATGCCGTCCCCACGGCGACGCGGAAATTAAAAGTGGTCTCCTGTACACAGACAAGTTGGAACTCGCGGCCGCCCCCGCGACATAGTGGACACCGCGGTCGGATTTCTGAACCGCTGTTCAGATATTGGCGAGCCAGCCCTCGGCCGCGGCGTAGCGGACGAGTTCCGCGCGCGTCGAAAGCCCGAGCTTTTCCAGCCCACGCGCCTTGTAGGTCTCGACCGACTTGACGCCGATGTCGAGCCGCCGCGCCGTCTCCTTGTTGGTGAAGCCCAGCGCCGTGAGCTTGAGCACCTCGCTCTCGCGCTCGGTCAGCGCCGGCATCATCGGCTTGTCGCCGTTGCGGCCCTGGCGCGGCGTGTTGTTGACGAACACGCGGTCGACGATCGCGGGATCGACGTAGATGCCGCCGGTCAGCACCGCGCGCGCCGCCTGGATCAGGTTCTCCGCGGCCGAGCGCTTCAACAGGTAGCCGCGGACGCCGGCGTCGAGCGCCTGCTTGAGAAATGCGCGGTCCTCGTAGACGGTCAGCACCATGACCCGCACCGAAGGCGCCTCCTCGGCGAGCCTTCGCGCGAGCGCGATGCCGTTGAGCTCCGGCATGGAAATGTCGATCAGCGCGATGTCGGGCTGCTTGTCGACGATCAGCTTCAGCGCGGTCAGGCCGCTGGTCGCGGTCCCGACCATCTCGAAATCCGCTTCGGACGCGATCAGATTCTGCAGTCCGGCCAGGACGATCGGGTGATCATCGCAGAGCGCAATTCGCGATTTTCCGTTCACGCTGAGAGCCTCGCCAGGTCGAGTGGGATGCGGGCGAACACGGTCGTGCCGACGCCCGAGGAGGATTCGATTTCAAGCTCGCCGCCGATCAGCGCCAGCCGCTCGCGCATGCCGGCGACGCCGAGCCCGCGCCGCCCGGACAAGCTGCTGTTGCCGCTCGGCACCGCGGCGTCGAAGCCGCGGCCGTTGTCCTCGATGGTGAGCTGCAGGGTCGAGCCGGAGCGGCCGACCAGCACGCTGACCGACGTCGCCTCGCGCGCGTGCTTGGCGACATTGGTCAGCGCCTCCTGCACGATGCGGTAGATCGCGGTGCGTTTCTCGTCAGTGAGCGCGTCGAGATCGACGTCGCCGTGGTGGAAGTCGGCGGCGATGCCGAACTGCTGGCTCCATTCGGCCACGTAATTGGCGAGCGCCGAGTTGAGGCCGAGCTCGTCGATGGAGGCGGGCCGCAGCTCGCGGGCGATGCGGTGCAGCGACTTGCCGATCTCCTCCATCCGCTCGCGCAGCGTGCGGATGCGGTTTCGTCCGGCTTCGGTGTACTGGATTTCGAGGCCCTTCAGCTCCAGCATCGCCGCGGTCAGCGTCTGCCCGGTCTGGTCGTGCAGCTCGCGGGCCAGCCGCACGCGCTCCTCTTCCTGCGCCTGCATCAGCCTTCTTCGCAGCTCGTCGCGCTCGGACACCGCAGCGGCGAGCCGTTCTGCGGCCTGCACCCGCGGCGTCACGTCGATGATGGTGACGATGACGAAGCGGCCGGCCTGCGTGGCGATCGGATTGATCAGGATTTCGACCGGGAACTCGCCGCCATCCCTGCGGCGGCAATTGAGGTAGCGGTCGCCGGCGGATTGCGGCGATTTCAGGCTGACGATGGCGCTGCTTCCGGCTTTCTCTGAAGCGTCCCAGAAGCGGTCGGGGAACAGGATGCTGGCGGGTTTGCCGATCAGCTCGCTCCGCTCATAGCCGAATTTCTGATCGAGCCGTTCGTTGGCGAGCACGATGCGCCGCTTCTCATCCACCACGAGAACGCCATTGGGAGCAGACTCGAACAGGATGCGAAATTCCTCTTTGGTCGGGGTGCGGTCGATCCCCAGCGCGCCGATCGAGTGGGGGAGGAGGCCGGACAGATAGTAGGTGAGGGCGAGCGAGACCAGCAGCACGACGCCGCTCGCGGCGGCGTAGTTGAACAGGGCGGTGTTTTGCGGCGCGCGAAGCAGGTTGGTCGGCATGCCCACGGCGACGATCCAGCCGGTCGAGGCGGACCGCCGCCAGCTCCAGCGGAAGTCGTCGCCGTATCGCGTCGGGCCGATGTTGACGCCTTCGGTCTTGGTCACCTTCTTTGCGAAATCGAAATTGACCTTGGTGCCGGCATATTCGCTGTGGCGCTCCGAGCGCGCGATGATGTTGTTGCCGCGATCGATCAGCGCGACGATCCACTGGCCCGGCAGGCCGGCATTTTTCAGCGCATCGCTGAAGGTGTCGGCGGGGATCGCGACCAGCAGGTAATAGGCGATGTGGCCGCCGCGGCTGACCGGAATGCCCGCGGTGATGAAGTAGCGGTTGATGAACGCGCCATAGAACACGTTGGAAATGGTCGGCTTGCCGGTCTTCAGGGCCTCATGCATTGCGCTGAGCGATTCAGCGGCGATGGTTTGCGGCAGCGTCTCGCCCCAGTGGACCGACGCGTTGACGATCTGCTGGCCGGTCGTCGCGTCGCGCAGGACGATCTGCACGTTGAGCTGGCGGCTCACCTCCGCGGCCTGGCTGTGGAAGCCGGAATAGTCGCCGGTTTGAAGGAAGTGCGAGCTTGCCAGCGCCGTCAGCATGGCGGTGGCGGTGGCGATCTCGTGATCGATGTCGGCCATCACCTCCTTGGCCTTGTTGTCGGCATTGCGCTCGAGCAGCGCGCGCTCCGACTGTGCCGAGCTGAACGTGAGCCAGCCGCCGAACAGCAGCGCCGGCACCAGCGCCGCGGCCACAAGCGCCACCAGCCACAGCCGCAGTGAACGGCGTTTGGCGCGGAAGGCGGCAAGGAGCGCGGCGATCTTCACGATGGGTGAACCATCCGACAATGTTTCGATCGGAGCGACATAACTTCAGCCGGCCGATTGAACCGTTGCTGAACAGCCGGGTCACTCGAGTGGCAAGTGTCACATATCCCGGTGCGGCGTCCAGCGCCCCGTGCACAGCGGAAGAGAGGCTCCAACTCCTTTTCAGGAGTTGGAGCCTCCGAGTGATCGCCGGGGCTCAGACAATGTCCCAGCCCGACGGCTGTAGAGGACGCAGCTTGCGAAAGGCTGAAAATGTCGGGGAATCCCCGACGCTTAGGCGCATCTTTTGATGCGAAAAGGCGATGCGCGGGCTGCGTCGCCGCGGCTGGAAATCTCCGCTTCGGCAGCCTCCCGGAGCCGATATGCTTTCAGCCCGAGTTCCGGTTCCGCAGGGAGGTCGATGATGCGCGTTTGGGGTGCTGCGGCGTTCGCAATCCTGGCTTTGTCGCAATCCGGCACATCGGCCGTGGCGCAGAACTGGCCGACACGGGCGGTGACCATGGTGGTGCCGTTCGCGCCGGGCGGCGGCACCGACGTGCTCGGCCGGATCGTCGCCAAGCGGCTGTCGGAGACGCTCGGGCAGCAGGTGGTCGTCGAGAACGTCGGCGGCGCGGGCGGCATGATGGGCTCGGCGCGTGTCGTGAAGTCGCCGCCCGACGGCTACCAGTTCGTGCTCGGCAGTCGGGCCGACGCCATCAACCAGACGCTCTACAAGACGCCGCTCTACAACCTCATGAACGACCTCGAGCCGGTGGTGCTGGTCGCCGATCAGCCGACGGTGATGGTGGCGCGCAAGGACCTGCCGGTGAACGGACTTCAGGAGTTCATCGCCTACACCAAGGCGAACCAGGCCAAGATGCAGTTCGGCTCCGCCGGCGCGGGCTCGACCGGCTTCATCGACTGCGCGCTGTTCAACGCGGCGATCGGCCTCAACATCACCCACGTGCCGTATCGCGGCGGGGGACCTGCGATGCAGGATCTGATCGGCGGACGCATCGACTACTTCTGCACGCTCTCCGGCACGGCGGTGCCGCAGATCGAGAGCGGCCTGATCAAGGCGATCGCGGTCATGACCAAGGACCGCGCGCCGATGCTGCCGAACCTGCCGAGCACCTTTGAGCAGGGGTTCAAGGATTTCGAGGCATCGACCTGGTTCGGCTTCTACGTGCCGAAGGGGACGCCCGCGGCCGTGATCAAACGGTTGCGCGATGCAACCGTCGAGGCGCTGGACACGTCCTCGGTGCAGGAACAGCTCCTGAAGTCCGGCTCTCTGGTTTCAGCGCCCGACCGCCGCTCGACCGAGTATCTGAGAAAGTTCACCGAAAGCGAGATCGCCAAGAACGGCGCGCCGATCAAGGCCGCGGGGATTTCGATGGAGTAGGGCGTAACGCCCGGGCGTAGCGCCCCGGAATGACGGTGGTGAACGCGGTTCCGGTTCAGCGCCATTCGAATAAAAAATGGTGCAGTGCCGTGCACTGGCTTTGAGTAATTCGTCATTTCTTGCGGGTAGCGTCTGCCCCGCTCATGGCGGATTCGTTCCTGCAGCCCTTCTTCGTCGATCGCCGCTCCGAACCGCGCCGGCGCGTCGACAACTGCCTGATCAAGCTCGATCCGGGGCGCGGCCGCGCGCCGATCACGTGCTTCGTCTGGGATATTTCGGAAGGCGGCACGCGGCTCAAGCTTTCGGAGAACATCGACCTTCCGCCGGTCGTTCATGTCATCGTCGGCAATGCCCGCAAGGCTGCGCGTGTGGTGTGGCGCAAGGCGGACCATGTCGGCCTGCAGTATCTGCCCGACCCGCGCTGACTGCGCCGCGCTTTCGCGGCGCCTTACTGCGCGATCTTGATGTTCTTGTCCTTCACGAGCTTCGCCCATTTGGCGACGTCGACCGCGAGCAGGGCGCGCATCTCCTCGGCGCTGCCGGTCCGCACATTGGCTCCGGTGGTTTCGAGGCGGGCGCGGACATCCGGCATCGCCACCGCCTCCTTGATTGCGGCTTCGATGGCGGACACCACGTCCTTCGGCGTGCCGGCCGGGGCAAAGAAGCCGATCCAGGTGTTGACCTCGTAGCCCGGAACGCCGGCCTCATAGAGCGTCGGCACGTTGGGATATTTCCGCGAGCGTTCCTTGCTGGTCACGGCGAGCGTTCGGATCCGGTCGGACTGCAGGGCGGCGCTGCCGGTGGTGAGGTCGGCGATGATCGTGCTGGTCTCGCCACTGATCGTCGCGGTGACGGCGGGCGCGCCGCCGCGATAGGGGATGCTGCGGATGTCGATGCCGGCCATTGCCTTGAACAGCTCCAGCGCGAGCAGGGTGGCCGAGCCGCCCGACGCGTGGGTGAGCTGGCCGGGTTCCTTCTTGGCGAGCGCGATCAACTCAACGACCGACTTCGCCGGGACGTTGACGTTCACCATCAGTGCCTCGGGTATCGCTGTGACGAGCCCGAGCGGCACGAAATCCTTCTGCGGATCATAAGGAAGGTCGGCGAACACCAGCGGGTTGATCGCCATCGTCCCGTCATGCGCGACCAGAAGCGTGTAGCCGTCGGCCGGCGACTTCTGCACGGCTTCCGCGCCAATCCGCATGGCGGCCCCCGGCCGGTTCTCGACGACGACCGGCTTGCCCCATTTCGCCTGCATCTTGTCAGCGATGGTGCGCGCGGTGGTGTCGATCGAGCCGCCGGGCGCGGTCGGCACGACGACCTTGATCGGCCGATCGGGGAAGCCCTGCGCGGGGGCCGATGAAGTGAATGCGGTGAGCGCGGCCGCGGCAAGCAGCGCGGCCTTCAATCCAGACGTCATGTCGATTTCTCCCTGCCGCGACTTCCTGCGTTTGCGCATGTCCTTGTCGGAAAACCGGTGTCCACCCCGGATCAAGTCCGGGGCAGGCTTTTTCCGGGACATGCGCTACCGCGCGGCTTCAACGGCCTGTTGATGCTCCTTGAGCACGCCCGGAAGCTCCGCGGGCGGCACGCGGCCGAAGCCGCAGTAGCCGGCGACGCCGAACTCCGGCAGGAACTTGCGCGCATGCGCGACGCGCTCCCTGAACCCGTCCATGTGATGCACCACGCCGAGATAGACCCGCGCGCCTTTCGGCTTGAGGTTCTTCAGCGGCGCAAAGAACGCCTCGCCGACGTCCGGCAGCACCGGAATGTGAATCCAGTCGACGCGCCGGCCGGAGGCTTCGACCGTGGCGTTGGCAAGCTCGACAGTCGCGGACAGGTCGGCCGGCGCAAACCGCGGCCAGCCGCCGAGCGTGCCGAAGCAGAAGTGATAGCCGAGCTGCACCGCCTCCGGAATGCGCGCCGACAGCGTGCGGAACTGGGCGGTGTTGCGCTCGATCGCGCCGTCTGCGGAAAAGCCCTGCACCGCGCCGTAGGCGTCCTGCACCTCGGTCGAGCAATCCCACTGGATGGCGAGATCGTTGTGCGGGATCTTCTGGCAGATCATGGCGGCCTCAGTGGCCATCGCCTCGGTGAAGCCCGGCCGGATCTTCGCGAGGTCGGCCTGGTTCGGGAAAATCCGCGGCGGCAACGCGCTGTTGACCGAGGCGAGCGACACCTGGAAGCGCAGGTGCTTCGCAAGCTGGCCTTTCTCGCGCAGCGTCTTGAACACGAAATACGAGTTCACCGCATCGCGCGCATAGCCGATGCGCCAGCCGGGATCGCCGAAGCGCACCCGCTCGACGCCGTCCTTGACCTTGAACAGCCAGCTGTCGCCGGCGTTGCGCGGAAACTGGCGCTCGACGCCGTTGTCGTCGGGGGCGGGATGGCGCACCACCTCGAGCTCGGGATGGCCGGCCAGCACCTGATAGTGGATGCGGCTGATCCAGTGCCGCCGCGGGCCCACTTCGCCGTCGGGCATGGTCTTGAGCGACGCCCCGAGCGGGCCGCCGAACTCGCGGAATACATCTTCGACGGTGTCGAGCGGAATGCTGCCGACCAGCAGGGCGTCCGTGCTCACGCTTCCTCCTCATTTCGTGTTCGAGCGGCGGCCACTCTAGTACGCAGAGGTGTGCGCCGGGAGCAACGCGGTCATTCCGTTCGGGAGGACGCCGCCCATTCCGACACGGTGGGCCGCGCCAGGCACGTTCCGGCGATATTCCGAGGCTCGAGACATCAGACCTTAGACCTTGCTGAATTGCCGCAAGGGCCAAATCTGGTAAACCTACGGCATGAGCAAGGACACATCCGTGACGGTCGGCGATCATTTCGCCGATTTCATCGAGCGGCAGGTGCAAGGCGGCCGATATCCATCCCCGGGTGATGTGGTGAGCGCCGGCCTTCGCCTGCTCGAGGAGCAGGAGCTGAAGATCGAACGGCTGCGCGCTGCTTTGGTCGAAGGCGAGCAGAGCGGCGCGCCCACACCGTTCGATCTGAACGACTTCCTTGACGAAGTGCATCGGGACCGCGCCCGGCTCGCGATGAGCGGCTACGTTCTCACACCGCGTACGCGCGCCGATCTGGAGACGATCTGGACGTACACAGAGGATCGGTGGAACGTTGAGGCCCCTGCAAGGGAGCCGTCGGGTATGTTGCGCGACCTGATGCCGTTTTAGCGGAGCCTGTCTAGCTGGGCTTGCCGGCCTGCAATCCCCGGCCGAGTAGCCGCGCCAGCCGCGCCGAAAACGCCTTGGCGTCGGCCGGCCGGTCGCCCTCGAGCACGCGCGCCTCGTCGAGCAGGAGATGCGCGGCGTCCTCCTTGAACGCATTGTCGCCGTCGCCGAGCGCCGCGAGCGAGACGATGACGCCGTGGCGGGGGTTGATCTCGAGGATCGGCTTGGCCGAAGGCACCGCGCGGCCGGAGCCGGCGAGCAGCTTTTCCAGCGAGCGGTCGGGGCCGCCTTCCGGCGCGATCAGGCAGACTGCGCTGTCGGTGAGGCGGTCGGAGGTGCGGACGTCGGACACGGCATCGCCGAGCGTGAGCTTGACGAAGGCGATGAAGTTCGTGACCGCTTCGTTGCTTTCGGGTTTCTCGTCCTGTTTCTTGTCGTCGAGCAGCGGGATCGACGCCAGATCGGCCGCGCCCTGCGTCACCGAACGGAACGGCTTGCCGTCGAACGACGGGTTGTAGCTAACCCACAGGCTGTCGACGATGTCGGAAAGCAAGAGCACCTCGACGCCGCGGGCGCGGAAGCCTTCGAGATGCGGCGAGGCCTCGATCTGTGAAAGGTTGTCGCCGGCGATGTAGTAGATCGCAGTCTGGTTCGGCTTGAGCGCCGCGACGTAGTCCTTCAGGCTCCGCCGCACTTCCGCTTGCGCGGTGCTGCGGAACCGCGCCAGCGCCAGGAGCGCGTCCTTGCGCTCGTAGTCCTCGTAGATGCCTTCCTTCAACACCGGGCCGAACGCGTCCCAGATCTTGCCGTAGGCCTCGGCGTTGCTCTCGGCGAGCTTTTCCAGCTCGGTCAGCACGCGGCCGGTGACGCTTTTCTTGATCGCGGCGAGAATCGGGCTGGTCTGGATCATCTCGCGCGACAGCGAGAGCGGCAGGTCGGCGGAATCGACGATGCCGCGCACGAAGCGCAGATAATGCGGCACGATCTCGGCGTCGGCGGTGATGAACACGCGCTTGACGTAGAGCTTCATCCGGCTCTTGCGGCCCGGATCGTAGAGGTCGAACGGCTTGGAGGTCGGCACGAAGGCGAGCGTGGTGAACTCGTGGCGGCCCTCGGCGCGGAAGTGGATGGTCAGCGCCGGCTCGTCGAACTGGCCGGCGACGGTGCGGTAGAAGTCGGTGTATTCCTCAGGTCTGATCTCGGTGCGCGGCCGCGTCCACAGCGCGACGCCGTCGGCCAGCTCCGCGGGCTCCGCGCCAGGCTTCTCGACGATCGAGATCGGCACCGGCACATGGCCGGAATTGGCCCGCACGATGCGCTCGACGTTGTAGCGCTCGGTGTAGGACTTGGCGTCTTCCATCAGGTGGAGGGTGACGCGGGTGCCGCGCGCGGGCGCTTGTGCCGTGTCAGCCGGCTCGACCGTGTAGGTGCCCTTGCCGTCGGACGACCAGCGCCAGGCTTCATCCGATCCGGCGCGGCGCGAGACCACGTCGACCCGTTCGGCCACCATGAACGCCGAATAGAAGCCGACGCCGAACTGGCCGATCAGCGTGGCGCTGTCGCCGCCCTTTCCGGCGTCGCCCTTGGCGGCTTCGAGCCTGTCCATGAACGCCTTGGTACCGGAGCGGGCGATGGTACCGAGCGCGTCGGTGAGCTCGTCGCGGCTCATACCGATGCCGTTGTCCTCGACCGCGAGCTCGCGCTTGTCGGCGTCGATCGAGATGCTGATGCGCGCCTTGGGATCGTCGGCGAGCAGGGCAGGCGTGGCGATGGCGTCGTAGCGCAGCCGCTCGCAGGCGTCGGCGGCGTTGGAAATCAATTCGCGGAGGAAGACGTCCTTGTCGGAATAGACCGAGTGCACCATCAGGTGCAGCAGCCGCGCGACGTCGGCTTCGAAGACGCGGCTCTCAGGCTTGGAAGCGGTGGTCGCAGCAGTCGTGTCGGTCATTGGCAGCACGTGTCTCCGGCGGTTGGACGCGCAAGGAAATGGCGGGAAACGGCCGGGAGTTCAAGGCCGTGAATCGGCTCGGGCCGGCGAACTCCAACACATTGAATGAAAAGAAAAATTTCGATCTGTGCCGGACCGCACTTCATTGTCCCGGATCGCAGCATCACAGTCCCCGACATTGCGGAACAAGTGATTTGGAAGGGGAAACCAATGTCTGACCATCGAGACAAGGACCGCACCGGGCTGTTTACGGTCGTCGGCGCTTCCTACGTTGCCGAGCGTCACGGCGACACGCATGGGCACTATCACAGGGCTTCCGACGAGTGCCGCAAGGGCACGAACGTGGCCGGTCTTTGGGTCACGTTCTACGTCCTCATCATCGGCGTCGCGGTACTCGGCAGGGCCGGCGCGCACTCGGCCATCGAAGTGGCCTGCAATTATTTGAAGTGACGAGGCGGGGCGGGCGCGTGGCGCATGTCCCGGAAAAGCCTGCTTCGGACTTGATCCGGGTGGGCACCGGTTTTCCGAAACCGACATGCGCAAACGTTTAGTCGTCGCTGTGCAGCATCTGCATCAGCTCGGGCACATTGTTGATCACGAACGCGCCCCGCCGCTTTGACAGCAGGCCCTTGCGCTCGAGCGCCTTCAGCTCCCGCGCCACCATCTCCCGCCGCGTGCTGACGCGGGCGGCGATGTCTGAATGCACCGGCGGCGGCGACACCAGCGCTCGCCGCTCGTCGGTCGGATCGGGGCGTGACCGCCGCAACAGCTCGGCATAGATGCGGTTCTTGACGTGCATCGACGAGAATTCGTTGACGCGCTGGTCGAGCGTGCGGATGCGGGCGACAAGCTGCGACAGCAATTGCTCGCTGACGTCCGGATGGTTGTGGATGATCTCGCGGAACACCCCGGCCGACATGCAGGCGATGGTGGCGTCGGTGACGGCGAGAATGCCGGCCGAGCGCGGCTGGCCGTCGATCGCCGCCATCTCGCCGAAATAGCCGCCGGCCTCGATGTCGCCGAGGATGATCTCGCGGTCGGGCGTGGGGGTGATCAGCACGCGGACCACGCCGCTGGTCAGGAAATAGATGTCGGTGCCGACGTCGTTCTGCTCCAGCAGCCATTCCTTGGCGTGGGCGTGACGCCACTGGCAGCGCTTCTCGAAGCCGGCGCGGGCCTTGGCGTCAAGCGAGCGCAACAGCCCGACCCGCTCCAGCGTCTCATGGGGCTTGTTCATCGAATGTCCCAGATCTCAATCGTCTCAACCATGAATAGGCCTCCGCCGCAATGCGGCGTGGGGCGCGAACTGCCGCTGCGCCGCCGAGCGGAGCGAGGAGCCGGCGCGGCCACTGTGGGCTGCTCGCGCTGGCCGCTCGCTTTTCTCGCCAGCGCGAGCCAGCGCAACGCGCCGCCGCGGTTTCTTCCCGTCCCAATACTCGCAAATGACGGCTGCGCCCGATCCGGACGACGCCCTATGAGTCCCACCGGCACGATAGAGCCATACCGGCAATTTGCAAACCAGCACCGCGGCGCTGGGAGCTTTTGCGCCGCATCGGCCGTGCTAACAATACGGCATGGAAATCATTGTCATAGGCGGCGGTATCGGGGGATTGACGCTGGCGCTGGCCCTGCATGCGACGGGCAAGGCCCGCCGCATCCGGGTGTTCGAGGCGGCGGCCGAGATGCGGGCGCTCGGCGTGGGCATCAATATCGGCGCGCACGCGATGCGGGAGCTGAGTGCGCTCGGCCTGGAGGACGAGCTGGTCGCGACCTCTTGCCAGCCTGAAGATTACGCCTTCTTCACCCGGCACGGGCAACTGGTCTACCGCGAGCCGTTCGGCAAGGCCGCCGGCCATCAGTGGCCGCACATCTCGCTGCTGCGACCTGACCTGCAACGGGTGCTGCTCGGGGCGGTGCGCCAACGAATTGGTGCGGAGAACTTCTTCACCGGGCACCGCTGCACCGGCGTCGATCAGGGCGGCGGCCAAAGTGGTGGGCAAGTGACCGCGCACTTCGCCGGGCCGGATGGGGTCGCCCTGCCGGACGCGCAAGGCGACATTCTGATTGCCTGCGACGGCATCCATTCGGCGGTGCGGACGCAGTTTTATCCCGACGAGGGGCCGTTCAAGTTCCGCGGTTACAACCTCTGGCGCGGCGTGTCGCTGCACAAGCCGTTCCTCACCGGCGAGAGCATTGCCCGGATCGGCGCGCGGCACTCCACGATGATCATCTATCCGCTGCGCCGGAACTACGACGGCAAGGGCAACACGCTCTACAACTGGGTCTGCGAGATCGAGCGCGACGTCGCCGTGCCGGTCGATTGGAACAAGCCCGGGCGGCTCGAGGATTTCCTGCCGACCTATCAGGACTGGGTGTTCGACTGGATGGACGTGCCGGCGCTGATCAGGAACGCGCAGCAGATCCTGTCCTATCCGATGGTCGACCGCGATCCGCTGCCGCGCTGGAGCTTCGACCGCGTCACGCTGCTCGGCGACGCGGCGCACCCGATGTATCCGCAGGGCGGCAACGGCGGCGCGCAGGCGATCCTCGATGCGGCCACCCTCGCGCGGCTTTTGCAGAGCGAGAGCGACCCGGTCGCGATGCTGAGGGCCTATGAAGAGGCGCGGCTGCCGGCGACCAGCAAGATCGTGGTGCAGAACCGCACCGCGCCGCCGAACCTGATCGTCGACACCGTGGAGCAGCGCACCGGCGGCAAGCGCTTCGACCGTCTGGAAGACGTCATCAGCCAGGACGAGATGAAGACGATCTTCGAAAGCTACCGGAAGGTCGTGGGCTATAACGTGCAACCGGCTTCTAGGCCACAGGGGTAAGAGGAAATGCCAGACACCGCACCGTCCATGAAGCTCACCTACGATGGGGCGCACAAGCTGCTCAACGCGGCGGTTGCCAAGGCGCGCGAGATGAACGTGCCGCAATGCATCTGCATCGTCGATGCCGGCGGGCACCTGCTGACCATGGCGCGGATGGATGGCGCGTTCGCGCTGTCGTTCAAGACGGCGCTGCGCAAGGCGCAGACCTCGGCGGCCTACGGCATCCCGACCGGCGGCATCGCGCCGGCGCTGGAGATCAAGCTCGCCATCGGCACCGACGGCGACCGCATCAACCTGTTCGGCGGTCTGCCGGTGATCGTCGACGGCCATGTGATCGGCGGGATCGGCGTGGGTTCCGGCACCGGCGAGCAGGACCGCGAGGTGGCGGCTGCGGCGCTGCATGCGCTTGCCGGTGCCAAGCGGTTCAAACCGGTGCCCGGTCCGGACTGAAAACGGCAAAAAACGAGCGCAAGCCCTCGGAACGTCACAAGCGCGTCCTATATAGGTCGCGCTAGGCTGGTGGTGCGGCCGCAAGGAGCGGCCGTCCCGGCCAGAGGACGATTCAATGAGCGTTGCCGAGACCCGCCGCGATCAGATTTTCCCGGTTCTCAGTGCGGCGCAGGTCGAGGCGATCAAGCGTTTCGCCAGCGGCGAGGCGCGGACCTTTGCGCCGGGCGAAACCGTCCACAGTGCCGGCGACCGTGCTGCCCCGGCCTGGCTGGTGCTGCGCGGCAGCATCGACCTCGCGTTGCGCGACGCGTTCGGCCATGAGTCTCCCTTGAATGCCTTCGGTTCCGGTCAGTTCACCGGCGAGGTCGGGTCGCTCGCCGGCAAGCGGTCGTTCACCATGGGACGCGCCGGCAAGGACGGCTGCACCGCGCTGCCGTTCGACGCCGCACATCTGCGCGCGCTGATGGTCGGCTCCGCCGAGGTCGGCGAGATCTTCATGCGCGCCTTCATCCTGCGCCGCGTGGCGCTGCTCACCGAAGGCGGCGCGGGCTCGATTCTGGTCGGGCGCGGCACCGATCCCGAGCTGCTGCGGCTGCAGAATTTTCTCGCCCGCAACGGTTATCCGCACACCTCGCTCGATGCCAATACCGACGAGGAGGGCCGGGCGGTGATCGAGCGGTTCGGCGTGCAGCCGGAAGACCTGCCGCTGATGATCTGTCCGGACGGCACGCTGCTCAAGCGGCCGACCGACGTGCAGGCGGGCTCATGTCTTGGCATCACGCCCGAGCTTGATCCGAACGACGTGCACGATGTGGTGGTGGTGGGCGCGGGCCCCGCGGGTCTTGCCACCGCGGTCTATGCCGCGTCCGAAGGCCTGTCGGTGCTGGTGCTCGACCAGCGCCACTTCGGCGGCCAGGCCGGGGCCTCGGCACGGATCGAGAACTATCTCGGCTTTCCGACCGGCATCTCCGGCGGGGCGCTGGCCGGCCGGGCGTTCACCCAGGCGCAGAAGTTCGGCGCGCAGATCGCGATCCCGCTGCAGGCGAAGTACCTGGAATGCGGCGGCGCGGCGCGGACCGACGACGAGCCGCTGCGGATCATCCTCGACGACGACCGCGCGGTGCAGGCGCGCAGCGTGGTGATTGCCTCGGGCGCGCGCTACCGCAGGCCCGACATCCCCAACCTCGCCGACTTCGAAGGCAGCGGCGTGTCGTACTGGGCCTCGGCGGTCGAAGCCAAGCTCTGCGAGGGCGAGGAGGTGGCCCTCGTCGGTGCCGGCAATTCGGCCGGGCAGGCGGCGGTTTATCTCGCGCCCAAGGTCAAGCACCTGCATCTGGTCTGCCGCGGCAAGGGCCTCGAGGCGTCGATGTCGCGCTACCTGGTCGACCGCATTGCCGCGCTGCCGAACGCGACGCTCCACGCCAACACCGAGATCGTTGCGCTCGAAGGCAACGGCCATGGCGGGCTGGCCGGCGCGACCTTCCGCTGTCGCGCGACCGGCAACCTGCACACCTGCACGCCGCGCCATCTGTTCCTGTTCATCGGCGCGGAGCCGAACGCCGACTGGCTGACCAAGCGCGTCGACGTCGACGGCAAGGGCTTCGTCATCACCGGCCAGCAGTTCCGGGACGGCCGCGCCGGCTCGAACCGCTCGCCGCTGCCGCTCGAGACCAGCGTGCCGGGCGTGTTTGCGATCGGCGACGTGCGCGCGGGCTCGACCAAGCGCGTGGCGGCTGCGGTCGGCGAGGGCGCGGCGGTGGTTTCGCAGATCCACAGCGTGCTGTCGCCGCATTGATGAAGGCAAAGCAAAAGGCTCCGGCCGTGAGGCCGGAGCCTTCCATGTTGCATCACGCGAGCCGTGCTTACGGGCAGGGGCGTTCTTCGCCGCGACTGCTGATGTAGGTCCCGGTGTTCGGATTGTACGAGCGGAACCGCTGCATGCAGTAGCGGACCGCGTCGTCCTCGGCCGCCTGCCGCCGCGCCTGGTCGGCGATGATCGCACCGCCGATGATGCCTGCCGCGATACCGGCGCCGACCGCCGCGCCGCCGTAACCCCGGCCGTGTCCGCGATGATGGTCGCCGCGTCCGCGCCCGCGATGATGGTCGCCGTGGCCGCGCTGCGCCATCGCCGGCGAGACGCCCGCGGTCAGCACCGCGCCGCCCATGCCGATCGCTCCGAGCGCATAAACGCCGAGCAGCGCGCCGGTCGCGAGAATTCGTGTGAGGACCTTTCTGAGCGGTCCGCCTGATTGTGCCATTCTTAATTGCTCCAGTTCGATTTGCAGCATCCTTCCCGAATCGAACATGCCCGCCGGGCGGACGCGCGTCAACGTGAGGCAAAGGCACGGCGTTTGCTTATAGGCTACCATTCGCAACAGGCCCGCGGCGGCGACGGTGCGCGCGCTGGGCGCTCGCCATAGCGCGTCGAACAGGCGCGTCAATGCGCTGGTGGCTCGCCAGCGCGAGCAGGGAGAGGTGGGATGAGACCATGGATTGTTGCCGCGGCGCTCGCTGTTGTTTCAGCAGGTGTGCCGGACGCCTTCGCGCAGACCTTCCCGTCGCGGCCGGTGACGCTGATCGCGCCGTTTCCCGCGGGCGGACCGCTCGACAGCATCGCCCGCGTCATCGCCGAGCCGATGCGCGAGGCGCTCGGCCAGCCGGTGGTGATCGAGAACGTGCCGGGTGCCGGCGGCAATCTCGGCGTCGGCCGCGCCGCGCGCGCCGAGCCGGACGGCTACACCGTCATGATCGGGCAATGGAGCACGCACGTCGTCAATCCGGTAACCTATTCGCTCAATTACGATGTGCGGGAGCTGGAGCCGGTCGGCCTGCTCACCATCACGCCGCAGCTCATCATTGCGCGGAAGGATTTTCCGGCAAGAGACATCAAGGACCTGATCGCCTGGCTCAAGGCCAATCCCGACAAGGCGACTGCGGGCACGGTCGGCGCAGCCGGCGGCGCGCAGGTTGCCTCGATCTATTTCCAGAAGGAGACCGGGACGACGTTCCGCTTCGTGCCCTATCGCGGCGGCGGGCCTGCGGTGCAGGACATGGCGGCCGGACAGCTCGATCTGATGTTCGACCAGGCGGCCAACGCGCTCGGCCCGGTGCGCGCGGGCACGGTGAAGGCCTATGCGGTGATGTCGAAGACGCGCTGGCAGGCCTTGCCCGATGTGCCGTCGGCCGACGAGTCGGGCACGCCGGGACTCTACGTTGCCTACTGGCACGCGATGTGGGCCCCCAAGGGCACGCCGAAGGAAGTGGTGGCCAGGCTCAATGCCGCGGTGGGGCGCGCGCTCGCCGATCCGAACGTCAGCAAGCGGCTCTCCGACATCGGCCACGATCCGTTTCCGGCCGACCAGCGGACACCTGCCGCGCTCGCCGCCTATCACAAGGCGGAGATCGACAAGTGGTGGCCGATCGTCCGCGCGTCGGGGTTGAAGGCGCAGTAGCCCGATCGGCGTTCCGCGGCTGATGCGACGCGAGCGGGAAGCGGTTAGGCTCGCGTCCCCGCAATGACCCGACTGGAATGATTGAATGTCCCATCCTGACTACGCCAAGGCCGCAGCTTTCATCAGCGCCGAAAACGTCCGCACCTTGCTGATGGACCTGGTCGATATCGCAAGCCCGACCGGCAGCGAGATCGGCGTCGCGCAATACCTCGTGGCACGGATGCGCAAGTCCGGCATGGACACCGACCTGCCGCTGGTCGACGCCAACCGTCCCAATGCGGTGGGACACCGGCGTGGCCGCGGCGACGGGCTCAATCTCCTGTTCACCGGCCACATGGACACGTCCTATTCGGGGCAGGAGGAGCATCTGCGCGACGCTGGCACAGGCTTTCAGCCCAGAGCGATGTATCGCAACGGCTGGGTCTGGGGGCTCGGCTCCAACAACATGAAGAGCGGACTTGCCTCGGCGTTGGTCGCGATCGAGGCGATCGCGCAGGCCGGCATCGAGCTTTCGGGCGATATCTCGTTCGGCGGCGTGGTCGGCGAGATCGAAAAGACCGCGATCGAGGAATTCCAGGGCGTCGAATATTCCGGCTACGGCATCGGCACGCGGCATCTTGCGACCCATGGCGTCACCGCGGACTTCGCGCTGCTCGCCGAGCCGACCGGGCTCCGCGTCTCAGTGGCCAACATGGGCTGCATCTGGCTGCGCATCACCGTCGGCGGCACGGTGGCGCATTCGGCACACACCAACCGGCCGAACGTCGTCAACGCCATCGCGGTGATGCACGAATTGCAGACCGACATCGCGAAATGGGCGAAGGACTACGAGGCGGCGCATGTGTTCATGGGTGAGCATCCGAACGTGACGGTGGCGGCCATTCGCGGCGGCGCGCCGTGGCGGCTGTCGCGCAACCCGTATGAATGCAGCCTTTATCTCGACATCCGCACCGTGCCGGGCCAGACCGTGGAGAGCGTGAAGCGCGACCTGCGCAAGGTGCTGCGCGGCTTCGCCGACCGGAAGGGCATCGAGGAGCCGAAGCTGCACGTCTATGTCAGCGATCCGCCGGTGTTGCTCGACGACAAGCTGCCGGTGATCGAGGCGCTGGGCGTAGCGCAGCAGCAGGTGACCGGCGAACGTCCGCCCAACATCATCCGGAGGCCTGGCGCGGACGCCGTGCATCTGACGGCTTATGGCGTTCCCTGCGTGGCGTTCGGGCCGGGCGGGCGGATGCATCCGGACGCGCGCAACGCCACGTCCATGCATGCCTTCGGCGAGCACGTGCTGGTCGAGGATTGCGTGACGGCGGCGAAGATTTATCTGGCGATGGCGCTCGACCTGTGCAGCCGCAAGGCTTCGTAGGACGGGGACCCGGGAGCAACGATCGTGTGGCGTGTCAGGAATCCTTCGGGCCGCCGACGTAGCGCGCGATGCCAAGCTGCGTCTTCCAGACGGCCCGGTTGCCTTCGAGCAGCGGTGCAACAAGGTCGGCGGTGCGCTTGATCTGCGCCTCGATCTCCCTGCGGAAGGCGGGCGAAATCTCGGCGGCCTCGGCCGCGAGCTCGGCCTCGTCGACGGTCAGAAGCTTGTGGCCGCGCACCACCGGGCGGCCCGCCACCAGCACGGTGTCGATCGCCGCGCCGGACTCCGAGAACACGATCTGCCGCGCCGCGCTGTTGAACGGCACGAACGCCGGCTCGTTGAGATCGAGGATCATCAGGTCGGCGGCCATGCCTTCCTTCAGCGCACCGATCCGGCCTTCCATGTTGACCGCCTTCGCGCCGGTGAGCGTCGCGGACCGGAGCGCCAGCGCGGCGCTGACCGGATGCGGCTCCGGGCTGGTGATGGCGGGGAGGAGGCAGAGCATCCGCATGGCGATGAAGATGTTCTGCGTCTCGGCGCAACTGTAGTTGTCGCAGCCGAGCGCGATCTCGACCCCGGCCTTGTGCAGGTCGAGGATCGGCGCAGCCCCGCTCTTGAGCTTGAGATTGCTGATCGGGTTGTGCACGACGCGCGCACGCGCCTCCTTCAGAAGCTCGATGTCGCCGGCCGAAAGCCAGACGCCATGCACGAGGTTGAGGCGTTCGTTGAGCAGGCCTGCATCTTTGAGCAGATCGAGCAGCGAGACCTGTTGCACGCGGGCGGCGGCGGCCTGCGGCCGCGTCTCGTACACATGTGTGAACACCGGCAGCTTATGCTCGCGCGACAGCGCGGCGAGCCCCTCGAGCAGCTCCGGCGTACAGCGCTGCGGGGCCGACGGGGCCAGCGCCCAGGTGATCAGAGGCTTCGGATTCATGCCGAGCCGTTTGATCTGGCCGGCGACGAAGTCCAACTCCTGCTGTGCGGTGCGGCCCGCGCCGCCGAAGATGCGGCTGCGGATCGCTTCCGGCAGGTCCTTGGCCATCAGCGGCGCGATGTCGAGCTGGGAGCGGTCGCGCGCGGCGATGGCGAAATTGACCCGGATGCCGGCCTCGTCATAGGCCGAGAGCACGGTATCGACATAGGCCTCGTCGGGCGGAAACACCGTGAGGAAATCCTGCACCGTGGTGATGCCGTTGCGCAGCATCTCGGCCGCGCCGATCAGCGTGCGGATGCGGACCTCGCGGTGCGAGCGCGGGCCATAAGCCCCGGCTCCGGTGTAGGTCGTCCAGATGTCGAAGGGCTGCTCCTCGAACATGCCTTTCATCAGCACGTCATGCGAATGGTAATGCGCGTTGACGAAGCCCGGCACCACGAGCTTGCCCGTGGCGTCGATGACCTCGGTCCCCGCGGGCCCCTCGATGCGCGGCGCGATCCGCTCGATCCGGCCGCCACTGACCAGCAGATCGGCGGGGGCCGGCTGATGCACGTCGCCGTCGTGATCGTAGACGCGTCCGCCGCGGATCAGGATGCGCGCGGCTTGAGCAGTGTCTGCCATGTCGTCGTGCTCCGTTGTCTCGACCCTAGCATCGCATGCGATTTTGCAATGCCGCAATGTGCGGCAGCAGAGCCTCTGGCATGCAGTGTGCTTGCGGTTATGATCCTTCAACGCAGCGATGGAGGGCTCGATGCGCATTCGGACATGGATGGTGGCGCTGGGACTGACCGCATTCGGTCTCGCCGTTGCGCAGGCGCAGAATTATCCGAATCGGCCGATCTCGTTCGTGGTGCCGTTCGCGCCGGGCGGGCTCACCGACGTACCGGCCCGCGTGCTCGCGCCGATCATGCAGGAGAAACTCGGCGGCAACATCGTCGTCGAGAACAAGACCGGCGGCTCAGGCGTCGTCGGTGCGACGCATGTGCTGCGCTCCGAGCCCGACGGCTATACGCTTCTGGTCAACGCGCTCGCCGACGTGCAGAACCTGCACTACATCAAGGTGCCCTACAGCGCGGTCGACGACTTCACGCTGATCGGCAAGGTCGCCGACGGCCCGCCGCTGGTGCTGATCGTCAATGCGAGCCTGC
>JAIESC010000296.1 GCA_019746355.1 Xanthobacteraceae bacterium
TGCCACAACACAGCCGATTCGACTCCTCAAATCTTCTTGCAGAAAGCGGAGTCAAAACTTCCGCTCGGATGTACTAGCCCGGCCGCTGTGAGAGCGAATGCTCCAGGAAGAAACGCAGCATTTCCTTCGTCGCGTCCGGCCCGCGCGGATCGGTGTAGGACCCTGCAGGGCTGCCGCCCGACCAGGCGTGTCCAGCTCCGTGGATATTCCAGTGCTCAAGGATGCCACGCCCGCTCGCGTCGGCATGGATCGTGCGGGTATAGGCGTGCCCTCCCGGTGCCCGTCCGCGATGCACCTTCTTTTGCGTGCTCCTCGCTCTCAGGAACTGCTCGAGAATTTGATCGCCATTGTTGGGATGCACCGTCGTGTCGCGATCGCCGTGAAAAACAATGGTCGGGACCGGCGACCCGGCACCTGGAAGGGCCCTGTCATGCGACGCGCCGCCCTGCCGCATGGCGGCAAACGCCGAGGGAAGGTCAATGGCGGCTCCACAGGCGAGGCCGGAATGGATACCGATGGCCGCGTACAGATCAATGTACGTGGCTCCCATGATGGCGGCCGCGGCGGCTCCGGCCGAAAGCCCACCCACGTACACACGCGTTGGATCAACCGAATATTCGCGCATGATCTGGCGCGTGATGCCCGCAATCAGCGACGGCTCGCCTCTGTCCCGCTGCTGGTCGGTTGTGCGAAACCAGTTCCAGCATTTCGCCTGGTTGGCCTCGCTGCGCTGCGCAGGATAGACCACGAAGCATGCCTGCTCTTCTGCGGTAAAGTTCATCCGCGTGCCGGCCGCGAAATCGTCCGGCGACTGGGTGCAGCCGTGCAGCATGACGACCAAAGGAAGCGGTTGCCCCTCCTGATAACGGCTGGGGATGAATAGCCTGTAGGCACGGCTTCCCGCCGCATTGCTGTAGGTCCCTTCGATGAACCTTGCGCCCTCCGGCACGATGTCCCGTATCGACGGCCGGGCGCGCTTGATCCCATCTGGCAGCGAGAACCCGGAGCGCAGCCATGCGCGATCGAGCAACGCGCGAAGATCGGGCGTGCGAACATTGGATGGCTGGGCGGATGTGGGCCGCTCGGGGCGCGGAGCATCCGGTGCCTCGGCAGGCTCGGCCCTCGCGTCAATGGTTGGCGGTTCGAGCCGTGCAACAGCGGTGCTCGCGCTGGGGTGCGACGGCGCGCTCTCGCCGCGAAGCATGCGCTGAAGGAGCGCCGTCGCCTCGGCGAGCTGGCCGGCGCGGGTGAGGCGGGTGGCTTCGCGAACTGTGTCCTGGTTCAGCATCGCCTTCACCGTATCCTGTCGGCGAGAGCGGCCTTGACCGCAGGACTGGCGTGCAATGCTCCGAGCACCGAAACCGAGGCAATTGTCGCGCGAGCAAGTTCGGGTGTGACATCGTGGCCGATGCTGGCAAGGCCCAGAACATTGATGTGCAACATCTCACCGGCTCGCCGCGCCGCCTCGAGTTGCTCCCGGCGGTAATCCCGCAAACCCAGGTCCAGACTTTTCCGGGCGGTGGACTGTTTAACGACGTCCGCGTGACGTTCGAGCTGGTTGCGGATCGCTGTCCGAATGAAATCGGTTCGGTTCGAGTAGAAGCCTTCCTGCACCATCAGGTCGACGTGACCCAGGTCGACATAACCCAGATTGATCGTGATTTTTTCGGTATCGGCGGGCTTCGGTCGGAGTTCGCGGACATTGTCTGACATGGAACTTGCCATCCATATAACATCTGATTGGATGGTAGGTGGATGTCAGCGAGGGACATTCAAGGGTACACCCGGTAAGGGATTCGATTTGGCCAGAGATCGCTCCATGACCGACGAACAGATCAGCGAGATCTATGCGCTGGCGCGCGACGCGTTCCTCGGCAGCCGGCGGTCATTTCGTTGACGAGAAAATTGTTTAGCGGCCTTGCTCTGATCGTCAGCCCGCAGGACGGGTTTGCGTAGGGGGAGGGGACAAGAGGCCGCCAGTTGAGGCAGCCTAGCTGAGCGCATATCCAGCGATGACAAGCATCAGCACCAGAACCGCAACCGTGGCGACCAGCCAGGCGGCACGTCGTTCCAACTTTGTGGTGGCTTCGTCAGCCATCGCGCGGGCCTTGAAAAAGTCCCGCCACGGCTAGGGCATAAGGGGCGTCGTGGCGGAAGTTCCCGGACACCTCTTTCAAGAGGTGTCAGCAGTCAAAGCTCGGTTCGGTCGTTCTGTTCCCCCGCGATGAACGCCCGCCGCCTCATGGTCGCGCCCAGGCTCGGGAGCCGGCACGGCACCGGGTCAACGAGGACGGGTGGAAGGGCCGGCGGGCATCGCCGCCGCCGTTACGGCATCAGTCCGATCGCCGAGTAGAAACAGAGCATCGCGGCGATGCTCACCCAAATGAACAGATAGATGTCGAGGGACGTTTTTTTGTGGTTCATGGGAAACACTCCGGGCCCCGCGTCGCCGGAACGAAGACGCATGGCGGGTTCACGATGTCTGTATTGAACCGCGCGCGGTGCCGCGGCGGTATTATCTGTTGCGGTCGCCGCGCTACCTTTCGATATAGGGCACCGATACCAAGCTCTAGAAATCCGATCCCCGCCTAAGCGGCCCCGGAGTTCCTGAACCGTTGCTGCGCCAGCGCCCGCAGCTCGTTGACCACCGGCGCGCGCGCCTGCTCCACGGACCGCGTCACGAACTGCACGCCCATTTCGCCGCCCAGCCGCCACGCCACCTTACATTCCTCGCGGGTCACCTTGTCGCCGGAGATCAGCAGCACGAACTGCTGCGGCAGGTCGATCTCCGGAACGAACAGCCGCGCGCCGCCTTCGGAGATGTCGGTGATCGTGCACTCGCAATTGACGCCGGCCTGCTCGGCGTAGATGCGCGCGACGCGATTGACCGTGATACGCGGATGCGAACGTCTGTCGCCGAACATGCATACGCCTCGCTGGTTTTGCTCCGCCTATCAGCCGGAAAATTTCTAAAAACCAACTCCGGCCGCAATTAAGATTTGCGGCAATTTTTCCGATCATTCGGGCGTTGCGCTCCTTGCCCGCGAGGGGAGGGGAACCGCCCGAGCCGCGCCGCATGCGATAGCCCTGCCCGTGGAGAGAGAAGGACGATCCCATGTCCGCAGTCTTCGGCGACGAGGCGGACGCGCGGCGGAGAGGCTTCAGCGCGACTGGTCGCGGGCTGCTGTTCGACCCAGGGCGTTCGGCGGCGAGCCAGAGACCGGCTTCAGGCCGCAAGGCACCATCATCGAATCGCCGCCGGCCGCAGCGGACGCTCCGACGATGAAACAGGAGCGCAGGATCGAGCACGAGAGGTTCAACGCCAGCGGCTGGAACGCGAGCTGGAAAGAGAGGGCGAGCGGCAGATGCGCGAGCTGGAGCGGCACGCAGGGCTGCGTCCGTGGCCCTGGAAGGGAGCTGCCAAGGGAGCTGCCAAAAGAACCGCGACGGCAGCCGGGGTGTCAGGTTTTTCCCGGATGCACTTTGGTCCAATGTCTTGAGCCCGACATATGGTCTTACGATCCCCGGGATGTGTCCTCCACCGGGGAGGTTCACGTGCCATCAGTCGATCGTTTTCGGATCTGGCTCGCGGTCTACGTGGTCGCCTCGCTGTGCTCCTACGCTTTGATCCTGTCCGCCCTCGCCCGTTGAAGGCCCCGCCACGGCGCGCCCCCAAATCCTCCGTCCCTCGCGCCGTGGCGGGAGCTCCCGCGGCCGGATGACATCGCCGGCTTGCTGCACGCCCGATCGTGCCGGCATCGACGATGCGGATGGCAAGGACGGCCGCTGCAGCAGGCGGCCGGGAGGGCTTACGGCGGCGCGGGCTTACGGACCCACCGGCCGCTTCCGCGAGGGCTTCGCCATGCTTGGCGCGGTTGTCCAGCCTGATGTTCGGCGCGCCGTCGAGATCGCGCTTGATGCCGGTCTCGCGGGGCGGGGTCTTGAACTTTTCGCGGTTGGCCTGAGCGGCATCGGTGAACGTCACCGCCAGCAGCGTGGCGAGCGACGCCGTCAGGATCGTCAGGAGCCGCATGCGGGTTTGCATCAGCCAGCGCCGCACATCTTCGTGCCGTCACGTGGTTTGCGTGGGTGTCGCGGCTATTTCTTCTTCTTGCGCCGATCGCGACGCCGGTCGCGCCGGTTCATGCCGGCACGGCTCGCCGCCGAGCCGGATTGCCGATGCGGGCTTCGGCATCCGTCGCGGTGATCACCGCGGCCGGCACGGCGACGCTCGCCGCGGCGGCGGCAAGCCTGAGTACCCGGCGGATGCCGCGGCGTGATCCTGCCGGCCGCAAAAAAAGCACGCGGCAACGTCGTTGCCGCGTGCTGCCTGGCGGACGCGAGGCCCGGAAGACCGCCTACATTCGCCAGTTCACACCGAACAGCACGTTCTGCGCGTTCTTGTCGAGATTGAGGTTCACGCCGGTGCTCGTGGTGCCGGAGGTCGTGCCGAAATTCATGTAGTTGTATTCGACGAAGGCGGACCAGTTCGGCGCAAACTTGTATTCCCAGCCGGCACCAACGACGTAGCCGCCCTTGGTGTTGGCGAACTGTCCGATCTGCGCGCCGGCACCGTTGATGAGGTCGACGTCCATCCGCGACCAGGCCCCGCCGCCCTGCACGTAAAGCAGCGAGTTGGGAAACGCCGTATAGCCGACGCGGCCGGTGAGCGTGTTGACCCACTTGGTCCTGCTGTTGGCGGTGACGCCGGCGAGCGGGCCGCTGCCGAACGTTGCGTCGCTTTCGAGGCCGGTCCAGTTGAACATGTCGCGAATGCCGACCACGAAGCCCGTGCCGGCGAACTGGTAGTCGCAGCCGATCTGGCCGCCGCCGGTGAAGCCGGAGTTGGTGGCAGAGGCGGTGCCGACGGGGCTCTCGAGCTCCGCGCGGCCCCAGGCATAGCCGACGTTGCCGCCGATGTAGCAGCCGGTCCAACTCGGCGCGGGCAGCATGGCCGGCGCTTGATAGGCCGGGCGCTGCGGAAGGTCGGCTGCCGCCGCAAATTCGCTTCCGCCGCAAACGCTCAAAGCAATGGTGGCCAGCAGGAAAGTCCGAAATCGAATCACTTTCGCCTCCCCAAAAATTGCCTTGGGTTCGGCTTTAGGCTCGATCCATGACCCGGTCCATTATACGTGGGCACATGACTCTATACGTTGGGACATCACGCGGGGCCCGACGCTCCGGCCGGCCGTAAAAACGGCATCCCGTTACCGCCGCCGGCGGTCGGGCGGCTTCGGGTTCAGCCTTTCACATCATCAACGACGGCCGACGGTGCCGCCGTCGACCTGCCTGACCGGCGGCGGATTCCACCGCCCGTCCGCCACCTCCGGCTTCGGCGCGTAGAGGCGCAGCGTCAGCCCGAGCTGTCCGCTGTTCGGCGCGGGCAGCCAGTTCGCCTCCCTGTCGGGTCCGGGATTTTCATTCTGGATGTAGAGGTCGAGCGAGCCGTCGGCGTTGAACTTCAGCGCGTCGCGGTCGCCGATGGCAAAGCGGTTCAGCGGATTGGCGACCTGGAAGCCCTCCGCGTCGTACATGGTGAGCGACCAGAATGCGCCGACCGGCGGCAGCTGGTCCTTGTCGAAGTGCAGCACGTATTTGTTCTCCGCCATGACCGGCTTGCCGTCGGCGTCCGACACATTGAGCGGGTAGATCGCGTCCTCCGGCTGATTGGCCCCGAGCCCGACGAGCGCAACGATGGCGCGCTTGAGATAGAAGTCGCCGTAGACGCCCATCGTGTCGGTGTTCATTTGCCAGCCGTTGGTGACGCGGGCAAGTGTCGGCGTCTTGTCGTGCATCAGCTTGAGGCCGGCGGCGGCACCCTGCGTCAGCGCGTCGGCGCTGACCTTGCTGCTGTCGAACTTGCCGGGCTCGATCCCGATGCGCTTCATGCGCGTGAGGATCGACCAGTCGGTGAGGTGAGGCGGGTTCTGCCGCATCAGCTCCGCGCCATATTGGAAATAGTCGGCCGGCGGCATCTGCGCGACCGCCCGCAACGGCTCGGTCCTGGTGTCGACCGATGGATCGATCTTCTGCTCGGCCTTGCGCGGGTTCTTCCCCCAGTCGGCCAGCAGCATGATCCTGTAGCCGTCCTGGATCCTGTTGACGGCTTCATAGTCCTTCACCCCGTTCGTCTGGGTGCGGCCGATGATCCAGACATGAGGCGTCGGCGCGTTGATGCGTTCGACGTCCGGCGGCAGATTTCCGCTCCAGCCGGGCGGCACGAGGGCGAAGCTTGCCGCGCCGGTGCCGTTGGTGCGCTTGCCGGGCACGGCAAAAACATCGGTCCACATGTCGAGCATCGGCAGCATGAAGTAGCGGCCGCCGGTGCCGGCGGTCGAGACGACCACCGGGCCGTTGGTCAGATCGAGCCACGCGGAGGAATAAAGCGTGTCGAAGTTCGGACGAACCACGCTCCTCATCTGCGCGGTGGGGAACGTGCGGACGTGGGTGAAGGCATTCGCAGGTCCGCCGAGCGGGTTGGCCTTCGGATCAAGGTTGGTCAACTGCTTGCGCGTCAGGTCCATCAGGATCAGCGGATAAAGATAGACGTAGGCCTCCTGGGCGATGGTCTGCGCCTCGTCCGCGGAAGTCTGTTGCGCCGCGCTTGGGGCGAGGTTCGCAAACATAAGGACGAGCGCCGACGCGGCCGCGGCGAGCGGGGACAGAGTGTGTTTCATGATGGCTCTCCTCGGTGCAGGCACGGCCGGGCCGCAGTGCTGAACCTGGGGGCCCGGCACGGTGCGACACATGGCATGACGTTGTCGCGGGACTATGCGGCGCTGCGCGGCGATGATCGAGTTGGACCCTGGTCCAATACCGGCCGGGCGGGGCGTCGGCTTGGGGTCATTCACGCCATCAGCGGACCTCGCCGTTTATTCGATCACCTCGTCGGCTCGCCCGAGCAGCGTCAGGGGCATTGTCACCCCGAGCGTTCTCGCGGTCCTGAGATTGACGATCAGCTCGACCTTCGTGACCTGCTGGACCGGCAGCTCGGCAGGTTTCTCTCCCTTGAGGACGCGCGCGGTGTGGATGCCCGCCTGACGATGCGATTCCATGAAGCTGCCTGCGTAACTCATCAGGCCGCCGGCGACGGCGAAGTCGCGGGATTGATGGATGGCGGGGATCGCGTGGTGGACGCTGAGTGCGGCTAGCGCCTCACCGTGCGTCGCGAAGAAACCATCGGAGGCGACCACGAGTCCGCCCGGCCGCAGCTCGGCCAGGGTTGCAAACACACGATCAAAGTCGCGCACGGTGCTGGCGTGCAGGACATGGAGGCTCACGCCGAGGGCGTCCGCGGCCGCCTGCAGGCTTCTCAATTGCGATGGGGTGGTCGGACTGGTCGGGTTGAGGAGCACGGCGATCCTGGTCGCGGTGGGAATTGTTTCGCGGAGGATTTCCAGCCGCTTCGGCGTGACTTGCACGTTCAGGCTCGTCACACCCGTGAGGTTCGCTCCCGGGCGCTTTAACGTCTCGACCAATCCAAGCGCCATCGGATCTGCGCCCATTTCGAAGACGATCGGCATGGTTGCGCCCGCTGATTTTGCCGCAAGCGCCGCAGGCGCGCCTCCCGGCGCGACAATCACGGTCACCGGACGACGGATCAACTCGGCCGCCAGCGCCGGCAAATTGTCGTGTCGGCCTTCAGCCCAGCGAAATTCGATCGCAACGTTGCGCCCCTCGACGTATCCGCCTTCGCCGAGACCTTGGCGGAACGCCCTGACACGGCTTGCGAACGCGGCCGGCGTCTCGGCACCCAGATATCCGATCACCGGCATCGGCTGTTGCGCGCGCGCCGCAAGCGGCCACGCCGCCGCCGCGATTCCAAAATGTTTGAGGAATTTCCGCCGCGTCATGGTCGATCCCCAGACAGGAGGAATTCGCCGGGCAGGGTAGCGCCGGATTCGGGCCAAAAGCGGACATCGGCAGCACCAGGTCCGCGGATCAACGGGAAAACAGTACGCTTGGCGCGCTTCAGCCGCTTCTCATTTGCTCTGCAGATGCCACGCGCCGTCCCAATCGGCGGCGGGCGGGTTTTGCTGCAAGCGCTCGATGCGGTTCAGCAGGGCCAGCGCAGGCCCATCGCCCGGTGCCGATTCGAGCGCGGCCTTGAAGGCACGGCGTGCGTCGTCCCAGCGCTGCGCGCGATAGGCCGCAAGACCTTCGGCATATGCGCTGCGGAGCGTGATTGCTTGCGGCGTGAGCTCGCCCTTGCGCCCCATGATCTCGAACACGCCCGCCGCCTGGCTCTGGCCCGCGACCACCACGCGGTCGATCTCGCGCGTTTCGATCTCGGGGCCGGCCGCGCGCGCGGTCGCCTCCGACGCGAACACGTGACTGCCGTATTCCTTGTTGGCCGTCTCGAGCCGGGACGCGAGATTGACGTTGTCGCCCATCACCGTGTAGCTCATCATGAACTCCGAGCCGATGCTGCCGACCAGCGCCTCGCCGGTGGCGATGCCGATCCGGACGTCGCACTCCACCGGGATATTGCGCACGCCAAGGAGCTCGGGGATTTCCTTGCGCAGCGTCGCCACGCGCCCGACCATGTCGATCGCCGCAAGGCAGGCGAGCCGCGCCTGATCGGCCTCTTCGACGAACGGCGGTCCCCAATAGGCCATGATGGCATCGCCGATGTACTTGTCGATGATGCCGCGGTGATGGCGGATCGGCTCGGACATGGTCGAGAGATAGCGGTTCATGACCTTGACCAGGCCCTGCGGGGTCACGCCCTCGCTCAGCGTGGCGAAGGCTTTCATGTCGCAGAACAGGACCGTCATGGTCCGGCGCTGACCCTCGGCGGCCGCAAGCGCCGGCTGATCAAGCAGGCCTTTGACGACCTGCGGATCGATGTAGCGGCCGAATGTTTCCCGGACGCGCTCGTTGCGCCGGAGCTGCTCGATCATGCGGTTGAACGCGAGCGAGAGCTGTCCGATCTCGTCCTGCGTCGTAATCGTGATCGAATGGCCGAGGCGGCCCGCCTCGACATCGCGGGTGCCTTCCAGGAGAAGCCTGACCGGCCGGGTGATGCCGCTGCTGACCAGCACGGCGAAAATCAGTCCGAGCAGCGCCGCAAGCGCCGTCACGATCACGGTGACGATGATCGCGCGCTTCTGGTCGGCAATGACGGTGGAGGCGCTGGCAAACACCTGGGTGAGCATGTCGGCGCGAACGGCATCGATCTTTTGCGTGAACTCGTCACGAAGCTGATCGACACGGACCAGGTTGCGTCCGGCCTGCTCGAAATCCCGCGCCTCGAGCAGCGTGAGAAGCTGCGCCATCTCCTCGTTCATGCGGTGGCGCAGATCAGTGGACGCGACGTCGATGCGGGTCTCGATCCGCGCCAGCGCGGCATTGTCCGACGGCGTGCTGACGTCCTCGATGATCGAAATGATCAGCTTGCGCGCGGCCTGCGCCTCACGCTCGACCTCGGGACTGAGCTGCTCGAAATCCTGCCTGCGGGCGGCATAGCCGGCCTCGTCGGGCGGAACCTGCATTTTCGCGATCACCATGCGACGAAGCGCAAGCGCCCGCTCAAGCGAACGGACGTTCGCCCGCGCCAGATGGCCGTAGGCCGGAACGTACTTGGTGGTCAGCTCGTCGAGCAACCGGCCGACCCGGGTGGCCATGGCGATCGACAGCACCGAGGTCACGACCATCAGGATGATCAGCCCGATGGCGATGCCGACGATTTTTTGTCTGATGGATCGCCAGAACATCAAGGTGGGCTGGTGCTGGACAAGGCTTTTCTGGAGTCACGTGTTGTGACGATAGCCCATCCTGCCTTGATCCGACACCTCGGCCTGCGATGCGCGCTCGCCGCAAATGGCGTATTCCGGCTCTGCCAAACGCTGTAGAATTTCCGGGATGCTCAGGAGGCTCGTCCCATGCGCAAGATCATATGCATCTCAATCGCAGCGATCGGATTGGGAATGATCGAAATTGGCACGGCAGAGGCTCAGGATCGGTGCAAACCCGGCCAAGTCTACAATGGCCGAAGTTGCGTCTCCCCCGGCACAAGGCGAACGGACCGCGCAGTCACCAACCCGGCTCCCACGGGCTACGGCTACTTTCGCAGAAATCCAGGCAATCCGTGCGGAGATCCGTACTGGACGATCCAGGAAGGCGCTTGTCGCGGATTTTGATTGCGGAGGCTGACAGAGGGCAGAGGTCAACCCGACAGGCTGCTGCGTCGAACAATTCTCACTGAGCAAACCAAAGAGCCCGGCGCGGAGCTCAGAACACGCCGCGGAAATTGACCGTGTCGCCGCCGGCGGAGCATCGTCGCCTCCCGGCTGATCCTAACGGCTGGGAATCCATGATCGTCATCGGCCAACTCCGCAGCGGGCCAAGCGACATCCGTAGGCAACAGCGCGCGAGGAAAATGACGCCCGGCGGTATTCCCGTCCGCCCGAAGCGCCTGGTGACCCAAAAATCGCCGCGATTCTTATGACGGCTATGCGGGTGCCTTAAGCGCGCGGAGGGGCTGATGACACCGCGGAAGCTTGTCGCTTGGGTGGCGTTGTGCGGAGCGATCGCGATCACCGTCGGGGGCGCTGCCAGGCTCGGGGGCATCGGTTCGTCGGGCATCGAGAATACCGCAATCTCGGACCGCGAGGCGACACGCGGGGCAACGCCTTTGAGCGGTGACGCTGCGGGCGCGGCCGACGCACCATCGGTCGGTGCCATCAGCTCGGTGGCCGCCGCGGCGACGTCGCATCTCAATCTGCCGGAGCCTGCCGTCATGGGTGGCAAGACGGCCATGGCTGATCCGGACCCGGCTGAAAATGCCTCCGTCCTCGCGGGCTCTTCCGCAGCCAAGGGTACCGTCCTCGAAGCCTCTTCGTCCGAGTCCCGTCCGACGCCGCGGTCTGAGCCGCGCATGCAACTCGTGACCCTGTCGACGTTGAAGGACGTGAAGGAGTATCCGAAACCGGTCGTGCGCCCGATTGAAACTCCCAACGAATGCCTCGTGGCTGAAATCTGCATCGACGACTATCTTTGGTCGCTGTACGAGCGAGCACCCAAAATTGACACCAACAAGGTGACGGAGCAGATCAAGACGACGGTCAAGGTGAAGGGCAAGACGCGGACCGTCGTCAAAACCGTTATCAAGTACGTCGCAGGCGACTTCACCTGGAAGGATCCAATCGCTGCGCAAAGAGCCGGCATGTCGCTCAAGGACTACGTGATCGGCGGCCTGGATCGCGGCTTCAAGCTGAAGCTCCATCATGCGCTTCGCACGATCGACGACGCCGGGTTCATGCCGGGCATCACCAGCGCATTCCGTGACGATTACCGGCAATCGATCGCAAGCGGAAACAGGGCCGCGAGCGACAGCTCATACCACGGCGGCAGCCGCCGCGGCGGCTACGGTCATGCACTTGCGGTCGATCTCGTGAGCGTCAAGGGCGAGACCCGTGCGGAGCGCTATGCCTCGAGCGAAAAGTTGTGGCAGTGGATCGATGAGCATGAACAAGAGCTTGGGATCGGCCGTCCGTATCTCGGCAGGGATCCACCGCACGTCGCGCCGATCGATGGCAAGGAATATGCCGATAAACGCGGCCGGGCAAAGGCGGCGCAGCTCGCCGGATTGAAACGGACATCGCCGCCAGCAAACCCGAAGTGAACCCGTGATGAGCGCTGGAGGTCTGCCGCGAATTCTCCGACGCAGCGTCAGACTCGTTCGCGCCCCGACATTGGCAGCACTGGCGGTTTGCCTGCTTTCAGCAGAAACGCCGTCGCATGCCCGGTCCCTGTTCTGGTCCCAACCTGGATTCTGGTTCGGTGATTACCCATACAGGCGGAAGCGCCAACACAAGCACACGGAATCTGATTTAACAAAGCAGCGTCAGTCTCGGGGCGCTTCGAAGGGGCCGCTCCAGATCATCATCTCGATCGCCGATCAGCGCATCTCGCTTTACGAAAACGGGACGCTGATCGCACACTCTTCGGTCTCGACCGGCGTCGAGCGTCATCCAACGCCGCTTGGCGTCTTCAGTGTGATCGGCAAGCAAAAATGGCATCGCTCCAACATCTATAGCGGTGCACCCATGCCCTACATGCAGCGCATCACCTGGTCGGGGATAGCGCTGCATGCGGGCGATTTGCCCGGCTATCCGGCCTCCCACGGCTGCATCCGCCTGACGCACGACTTTGCCATCCGGCTGTGGCATCTCACGAAGCGCGGCACGCGGGTGATCATCGCACCGCGGGATGTCCGGCCCGTCGAGCTCATCAATCCGCAACTTTTTGCGCAGAAGCCCAGCGTCGCGTCCACTTTGCCGAAATCCGGCACCGCGACGCTTGCGAGCAATGATGGTGCTGCAGCCGCGGCAACGCCTGGCGCGCTGGTGTCCGGTCCTGATCCCAAGGCCTCAGATCCCGCCTCCGCCGGAGTGAAGGCTCAAAAGGTCGTGCCGATCTCTGTTTTTGTCAGCCGCCACTCGAGCAGGCTGTTCGTGCGAAGGGGTTTTACGCCGCTTTTTGACGTGCCCATCACGATCCGGGATCCAGCGGAGCCGATCGGAACGCACGTTTTCAGCGTGATGAAATCACCGGACGAGGACGCAGCAATCCGCTGGACTGTCGTTTCGATCCCCGAGAAGGCATCTCTCATCAGGCAAGCTTCACCTGGCTTGCACAAAGAACCGCTGATGCCGGACAAGGCGAACGCCGTTCTGGAGCGCATCGACATGCCGCAAGATGCGGTTGATCGGATTGCTCCATTGCTGACGCCCGGCTCGTCGCTGATCGTATCCGACCATGGCATCAGCCGTGAGACCGGCAAAGACACGGATTTCATCGTGTTGACGCGCTAAGGGGGAGGCCGCGCCCGAGTCGCAGTCTGAGCGGACTTACGGACAACTGGAGTTGCGGCATCCTGGCGATGCGGACACAGGCTTAAGGGCCGAGCACGCGGCCAAGCGGGCCCCACGGTGGCCGTGTGTCAATTCGGGGCCGGGGAACGCGGGGTTGACACCCGGGCCGAAAGTTCTATTAGAAATGGCTACCAAGGCGAAATTCGCTCAGGGCTCCCCGACATTCAGATTTTCTGCAACGGCTCGCGATTGTGACCGCATTGGCAGGGCGCGCGACCCGGGCGCTGTCCGCCGATGTCGGGACTACATCCGTCGCAGGATGAGGGAGGACAAGTGATCTCCAGCCGGTTTCTGCTCGCATGAGTCAATCGTGACGTTGAAAAACTCTATGCAGCCAATTTTCGAATCGCAAAGTTGAATCTTGTCGAAGCTGCGACCCTGCAGGTTCACCCGGCTGTTCCCGTTCCGCGCAACGAGCACGACGAGCACGAGCAAGGCGCAGGCCATCACCGTCAGAAGAAATTTCGTGTAATTGTCGATGCGCATCATCGCCTGCTTGGCTGCGCAGGATGGGGCGCGAGGAACTCAACCGGGCGTTTCGGCTGCACGGCCTTCGGAACACTTGAGGAGAGCTGCCATGTCCGGTCTGTTCGGCGGTGACGACCCGTCCGCTTTGACCGAAGGCGGGCGAGGCGGGTTATCGCCGCGTTATCGCTGATCTGTCGCCCGTCGCATCGGCACAAACTCCTGCATAATGTTGAATCCCGTCGTCGCACGCCTTAATCTCGATGCAGCTCATCGAATTACACAAGTGAAGCTTCTCGAATACACGAGCTTTCTTATTCGACGGAGCAGCATTCGACTGGGCAATATTCGGCGGAGCAGCTTCGCTCTGTGCAACTGGCGTATCCGACGGACCCATTGCGTGCTGCACGACGAGCACGAGCAGGCCGCAGGCAATCACCGTCAGAATAAATTTCGTGTACCTGTCGGTGGGCATGATCACTTCCTGATGGTTCCGGTGACGAAAACAAGGGCGGGTCCCCGAGCAGTATTCATTCCGGCTGGCGATGCCATTCGCTCCTTCATCTTTGGCGTCGGGGTTGGCGGGCCGTCGTAGGCCTCGGCGAAGCCAGCGAGCGGTATCACCACGATGTGGGGCTGACGGCGCGAGGTCAGGGCTTCGAGCACGAGCCACCGTCCTTGCTTGAGCTGTTCGACCAGTTCGACCAGTTCCCATCCTGCCTTGTCGTCAACCCAACATCGGCGGAATTCGTGACGACTCCGGCTACTGGCCGTCCCACGCCCGGACGCTGCCGGCCATCGTCAGAAAGTCGTTGCGCAGCTCGTCGTTGCCGGCCGTCACGCCCTCGGGCGCGGCAATCGAGACGAAGAAGTACCCGGTGCCGCGCTGGACCGCGCCGACGAAGGGGGCGCGGCTGCCCGGCTGCTCGGTCCATGCGACGAGGGCGTTCACGCCCGTCTTCGACGGGCTATGGGCCACGTCCGCAAACGCGTGGCGGCGGACTTCGCCGAGATCGAGCTTGTGGGCCCTGACCTGCGCGCGGGTGACCAGCGCAAGCACGTCATCGAGATCCTCGTATGTCACGGTCGTCATGCGAGCGATCACCATGTGGGTCCGGCTGCCTTGCCCGCAAATTTTGCACCGCAGCCGAAAGTCGTATTCGGTGATCTCCCCCGACCATCGCTTCGGATCGTGCCATTCGAGCGCCATTTGCAGGGCCGGGTGAAACAGCGCCAGGCCCCGCGGCATCGCGCGCATCGAGCCTGCGATCGTCAGCAACGCGGTTTCGAGGACGGCCGGATCGAATTGACGCGCCGGGGCGTCGGTTTTCATGAAGCCGAGCGTCGTCGCGCCGAGCGTCGCGCCGCCGGCCAGAGCTTCGTGGACGTTCCACATCCTGCCGATTTTCCAACGGGCGACTGCGCCGTTGGACAGGACCTGCGATCGATCGGCATCGATGCGGGTCCAGCCCTTGAGAGCCTGCTCGCTCAAGGGCTCGGGGATCCCGCCATTGAAGACAACGGAAAGCTCGTTCCGACTGCGCACGGAGCTGCTCCCGCCCACGGAGCTGATCCAGCCCGTGGAGCGGCTCTCCCGCGGCCGGTCTGCGTCACGGGAGACCACGACCGAGTTGGAGCCCGGACCGAACTGCAAGTCGCGCACCGACCAGCCGTGCGGAATCTCGAACTGCACGCCGAGTGGAAACCGGACGGTCGCCGCCCCCGGCGTTGCGGCAAGCTGCGCGGCCGCAGGCATCGCCGCAGCGACCAGCAATCCCCCGCTCAAGGCGACAGCCGATACAGCTCTGAAGCCCATCATCGCCCCCGGACCATGGCGCTCGCCGCAAGATCGTCCCGGGCTGGTGGGAGCCCCGAGCCTGCCGCTGATCATCTGCGATGCAATTCGGGCGGCGGCATGGCAACCAGCGCGTGCACGCACGTTTTTGACGCGCCACCAGCGCGTTCACGCGCGTCTTCCGGCTTCGCGCTCAGGCGCTTCGCCGGACTCGCGCCCGGCGTAGCTCGCGCAGCGAGCGGAGACGGGTCGACGCGCTATGGCGAGCGAAACCGGGTCGACGCGCTATAGCCCGTGACGAGAAAAGAAAGGAAGAACCCATGTCAGGATTTTTCGGCGACGCCGAGGCAAGCGAGGCGGAGAAATTGAAGCGCGCCGGTACGACCGGTCGCACGATCTTGGCCGCTCTGCCAAAGGACCGCTACGGCGGAATCGACCGGCCGGCTGATATCGTCGACAGGCGTTTCCCGCAGAAGCACGAGGAGATGCACACGCCCGCCGGTATCGTCGACGAGCGTTTCCCGAAGGAAGATGAGATCAAGGGCATCACCTTCGACCCCAGAAAGCTCCCCGAGATGATCGAAGAATTCAAGAGGAGGCACGAAGAAGAAGAGCTTCGGCGCGCCCGGGAGCGTCGGTTGCGGTTCGATCCAAGGCCCCTCGGCCGCGCTCCGGGAACGTTCGACCCGTACTGACTATGGCTGCGTCGGTGTCGGCATGTTGTCCATCGCGCGGGCACAAGCTTCCGGAAGACCTTCAAGCGTGAGGTTGAACAACTCGATGCAGCCCCGTGAATCACAAAATTGAATCTTCTCGAATTTACGAGCTTCCACATTCGGCAGAACGGTTGGCGGCTGGGCCTCCTGCGCATTCGACCGACCCATGACGTTCTGCGCCACGAGCGCGAGCAGGGCGCAGGCAATCACCGTCAGAATAAATTTCGTGTACTTGTCGAGGGGCATGATCGCCTCCTGGTTGTTTCAGCGGCGACAGAAAGGTTCATCTCGGCTGCGACGCCATTCGCTCCTTCATCTGCGGCATCGGGGTTGGCGGGCCGTTGTAAGCCTCGGCGAAGCCGGCGAGCGGCATCACCACGATATGGGGCTGACGGCGCGAGGTCAGGGCTTCGAGCACGAGCCACTGTCCTTGCTTGAGCTGTTCGACCAGCTCGACCAGGTCCCAACCTCCCTTGTCATCAACCCAACAGGCACAGTCGCATCTCGAAATCTCGCGACTGACAGGCTTGTTGCCGTCGATTGTCACGCGTATTGCCCGGTTCCGGTCGGGAGTGATGCGCGCCGGCAGGGCCATGCTCAAGCGTTTGCCGGTTTCTGTATTTCGCTCGACGAGCGTCACTTCGCCGATCAACCCGCAGTCGGACCGGCGGCCTTTGCCGATAGTGCAAACGTCGTTCAAACAGAATTTCTTCCACGAGGAATCGGGCTCCTCGCTCGCCGCGGGCACCGCGGAAAGCGCCGCCAGGATCATCACGCAAAAGACAATCACGCAAAAAAGGTACGACGCCGCCGCGCGCATAGCGCACCCCCGCCAAAAGTGCACGTACCAAGCGCACGCAGCATGAGTTTGGATTGTGACCGCATTGGGGGAGCCGGGCGGGGTGATGCGCGCGCGGGCTGCAGGGTTGACATCCCGGCGGATAGTTCTACATGGATTGGTTACCTGGGCGAATTTCGCACAGGTGCTTCCTGACATTCGAATCCTCTTCGCGGCCGCTGTGTCGCGCCTTGGAGTCGTCCATGGCGCTGATGCGCGCGCCCGTGCGCTCACGCTGCCCGCGATGCGCGGGCGGTCTTATCCTTCCCCGCGAGGGCCCCGCGAGGGGAGGGTGGCCGCGAAGCGGCCGGGTGGGGAGAAGGTGCCCCACGAGAGTTCTCCCCATCCCCGCGCCATAGCGCGTCGAACACGCGCGTAGACGCGCTGGTGCGGGGACTGCACGCCGAGTGGAAATTGCATGATCGCGGCGGACGGCGCTGCGGCTGGCGTCGCGGCGTGCTGCGCGGCGGCCGGCACCATCGCGGCGGCCAGCAATCCCGCGTTCAGGGCGGCCGTCGCCAAAGCTCTGAAGCCCATCATCGCTCCCCGGCCGTTGTGCGCGATACCGGATCGATTTTCAGCGGCGTGCCGCCGAGAGTTGCATCCATTCCGTCGGCGGGCCGTCGTAAGCCGCGGCGAAGCCTGTGAGCGGGATCACGGCAATGTGGGGCTGACCCCGGCTGACGGCTTCGAGCACGAGGTGCCGTCCCCGCTTGAGCCGTTCGAGCAGCTTCGCGCTTTCCTCCTCGTAGTAGCCGACCCAGCAGGCACAGTCGCACCTCCAAGCCTTGTTCCTGATCGGCGCGTTGTCATCGATCGTGATGCGGATGACCCGTTCGGGATCGAGGCTCCCTGGCAGCGCCAGGCTCAGGTGTTTGTCGGATCGGGTCTTGCGCTCAACGAGCGTCAACGCGCCGGCAAACCCGCAGTCGGGCAGCCAGCCGCGGCCCGGGCGTCCTCCGCCAGCGCCGCCTTTGCCGACAAAGCAAACGTCGTTCTCGCAAAATTTTTTCCACGGGGGATCGGAGTCTTCGCTCTTCGCCGTCGCGACGGAAAGCGCCGCGACGATGATGCTGCCAAAAAGATACGACGCTGCCGCGTGCATGGCGCACCCCCGTTTCCATAGCGCGTCGAAGACGCGCGTAACCGCGCTTGTGGCGCGTCGACCTATCTCCGCTCGCCATAGCGCGTCGAAGACGCGCGTGAACGCGCTGGCGGCGAGCTACGCCGGGCTTTAAGTCCGCCGAAGCGCGTGAGCGTGAAGGCGGAAGACGCGCATCAACCCCCCGGTAGAGCGAACCATGATTCCGAATTGTGACCGCATTGGGATGGCGCGCACCGAGCGCGGACCACACCGGAATGCGGGCGCTGCTATCCCTCCTCGCGAGGGATAAACCGCTCGCGACGAGAGAGAGAAGGAAGAACCCATGTCAGGAATTTTCGACAACGACGAGGACGACGCGGCGGGGAAGCTGAAGCGCGCCGGCAGCACGGCCGACAAGACGATCTTCACCGCGCCGGCAACGCGCGCCGATGATGCGGCGGCTCAGGTGCGACCGGTCCTGTTCTCTCCGCCGGAGCGCCCGTTCGAGCAGCCGCCCCGCAAGTATCTTCTGCCTCCTCCGCCGTCTCCGCCTCCGCCTCCGCCGCCTCCGCCGCCTCCGTCGTCGCCGAACGAGTACGTTAAGGAGTTTTTCCCGGAAGAGTTTCCACCCACCACCACCCTGTCGCCGAACCAGGTCGTTACCCACCGCGCTCGAAATCCATCCATGCGGCCCATGGTCGTCCCCCGTCCCGGAGAAGACCCAATCGACGCACTCAAGCGTGAGCTAAAGCGGCGCAGGAGATAGTCGCGCCTTAAGCGCTCGAGTTGGCGACGAGGCATTCGCGATTTTTGAGAACGGGTCCGGAGCGCGACGCCCGCGCCGGCCTGGAAAGGATCATCCCATGTCAGCCATTTTCGGCGGTGACGACGACCCGCCCGCACCGATCATCCAGATGCCGCCGCCGCAGCCGCCTGCGCCCATTCCGCGCGCCGATCCGAACGATCCGGCGAACCGCGAGGCGCGCCGCCGCGCGATCGAGGCGCTCGCCTCCGGCGGCCGCCGTTCCACATTGCTCTCGCCGCCGAAGCCGCGCGCGAGGACGGCCGACGGCGGCACCAACTTCGACAGCTACGCCGCGACGCGGCTCGGCACCGGAGCCTGAACCATGAAACAGCGCGTGCGCGACCTGATCGCCCAGGGCGACAGGATGTTTGCCGACCGCTCCGGCGTCATGGCGCTGTGGCAGGCGATCGCCGAGCACTTCTGCCCGATCCGCGCCGACTTCGTCGCGCGGCCTCAACCCGGGCACGAGTTCGCCTCGCACCTGATGACCGGGCGGCCGGTGCTGGCGCATCGTGACCTCGGCAATGCGCTGTCCTCGATGCTGCGGCCGCGCGGGGTGCGCTGGTTTCACGCCCGCACCATGGACGAGGCGCTCAATGCCAGCTCGGAGGCCAAGGCCTATCTCGACCACATCGCCGACGTGATGTGGCGGGCGATGTACGACAGCCGCGCGGGCTTCGTGCGCGCCACCAAGCAGGGCGACATGGACTATGTCGCATTCGGCCAGACCGTGATCACCATCGAGCCGAACCGGATGCTCGACGGGCTGCTGGTTCGCAACTGGCACCTGCGCGACGTGGTGTTCGCCGAGAACGAGGAGCTGAAGGTCGACACCATCCACCACAAGTGGCTGCGCGAGGCGCGCGCGCTCGCAAAGATGTTTCCGGACAAGGTCGCGGCGAACGTGAAGACCATCGCCGAGAAGGAGCCGTTCAAGAAGGTGAACTGCCGGCAGATCGTCATCCCCGAGGACGAGTACGATCTCAGCGTCGAGAAGAAGGGCCGGCATCACCGCATGCCGTTCTGCTCGATCCTCATCGACGTCGACCACGAGACGATCCTGGAAGAGGTGCCGCAGCCGCGGCTCTGGTACGTGATCCCGCGCTGGCAGACTGTGTCGGGCTCGCCCTACGCCTATTCGCCCGCGGCGGTGGCGGCGCTCCCCGACGCGCGCATGCTGCAGGCGATGACCTTGACGCTGCTCGAGGCCGGGCAGAAGCGCGTCGACCCGCCGCTGAAGGCGACGAAGGACGCGGTGATCGGCAGCGTCAATCAATACGCCGGCGCGATCACCTGGGTCGACGGCGAGTACGACGAGCGGCTGGGTCCTGCGATCGAGCCGCTCATCCGCGACGGCGGGGATCTCCGCTGGGGCGAGCTCCGCGAGGACAAGATCGAGCGGATGATCGCCGAGGCCTTCTATCTCAACGTCATCAACCTGCCCGAGGCGGCGCGCGGCGAGAAGATGACCGCGACCGAGACGGCAGAGCGGGTGAAGGAATACATCCGCCGCGCGCTGCCGCTGTTCGAGCCGATCGAGGTGGAATACAACGCCGGCCTCTGCGAGCTCACCTTCGAGACCGCCAATGCACTGGGCATGTTCGGCGCGTTCGACGACATGCCGCAGGCGCTGCGCAGGCAGAACATCGTCTGGCAGTTCGACAGCCCGCTGCAGTCGGCGACCGAACGCGTTAAGAGCGAGCAGTTCGCGCAGTCGGCGGCGCTGCTCGCGCAGGCGGCAAGGATCGACCCGCTGGTGGCGCACGACTTCGACGTGGACCTGGCGTTCCGCGAGGCGCTCGCGGGCGTGGCCCCGGCGAAGTGGATCAAGCCGGACAAGGTTGCCGCGGCCGGAAAGCAGCAGGCGCAGAAGCTGCAGCAGGCGGCGGCCACGGCGCAGGCGATGGCGACCGGTGCCGACGTCGCAACGCGCGTCGGCACCGCGGTGCAGACCGCGGGCGAGGCGGCGAAGGTGGTGCAGGAGGCGAGGGCGGGTTGAGGGCGATCAGTCTCGCGCTGTCTCCAGCATCCTGTCTCGCTCTATCTCCGTCATCCTGAGGTGTGAGCCGTAAGCGCGTCTACGCGCGTCTTCGACACGCTATGGCGAGCCTCGAAGGATGAACGGCCCCGATCGCGCAATAGCCGGGCCGTCGCCCTTCGAGGCTCGCTCGCTTCGCTCACTCGCACCTCAGGGTGACGGATATGGCATGCAGGGCGGATTGGCGCGAAGGCGTAACCCGCCGACCTGGTGCATCGAAGTCGGCGGATGGCGCTTCGCTTATCGCCCTGCGAGCGACGAGCAGTATCGACGAGAAAGGGCCACCACCCACGTTGCAGGTGGTAGCCCTTGCGCGTTCCACCGCCGACGCGTGTTCGGCTTGGCGGCGTCTACACGGTGGCCTTGGGCATCTACCTTCGGCTCGGGACGCTGCCCGGGTCGGCTGTGTTGTCCCGCCTGACTTCGCCAGGATTCACCGGCACCGGCCGGCCACCCGTCGTCGAAGCGCCCGGGGCGCTGCCCGGGTCGGCTGTGTTGTCCCGTCTGACTTCGCCAGGATTCACCGGCACCGGCCGGCCACCGGTCGACGAAACGCCCGGAGCGCTGCCCGGGTCGGCGGTATTCGCACGCCCTGGATCGGATTGCCCCAGGGCCTGCGACGCAAAAGCCGTGACAGAAAGTCCGACCAACAGTGCGAGGAAAGTCCTCATGTGTCGTCTCCTTCGAGTTGAGAAGTGCTTTCGTCTGCAGTCGTCGCTTGCGGCCGGCTAGCCCGGACGGTGGTCCAACCGGAGAAAGCCAACCAACGACCCGGATCGTGCGCTCCTTCTCACCCGGGTGATATTGCCCTTTGGGGAAACTCTGTTCCCTTGGGGGCGTCGGCGAACGCCGGCGGCGGTCATGGCCGACAGCGGTCATGGCCGACAGCGGTCATGGTCGACAGCGGTCATGGCCGACGTCTGGCCGGACATGCCGCGAGGTCCGCGGCATGTGGCATCGTACGCCTGCAGCCGCACGTGGAAGTGCAACGCGCAGATGGTCAACAATGATGCGTCATGGGTAGCGCTGCCCAGTGAAATAGCGGGTGGGCTCCGGCCCCATCCGAGGATTGTAAATATCTAAAACCGGATACGCGTCATACAGGTCGCGGCGCACGGTCCCGTCGTAAGCCAACATCGGGCGGGCGCGACGCAAATAGATGGCCGTTCCATCATAATCGGCAACCACTCTCGCAGCTCTGTAATGAGGTCTGGCCGATCGCAGGTGGAGATCGGCGGAGAGGACATACGAGTTCGATGCCAGAATCTGTGTCGCCGCAATGCCAACGATCAGGATGACTTTTCGTTTGATCGGCATGTCTGATCTCCAGGGCCGAGGCTTGGTTTCGGCAGTCTGCTCAGTCGTGAGCGCAGGTGTACAATGACCGACAGCGCACCAGCGTACCAAGGTTGGTGCTCCACATGAAGGTGCCGCGCGGGCCGTTGAATGGGCCTGACGGGTGTCTTGCGTCCTGTCGCCGCAGGGCTCTGATGGCCGCTTTTGGGTCATCGGTCGACATCAGCCGGGCCAACTGCGATGTCCGCCAGGGCAAAGTCGTGACGTGGGTCGCGCCCGCCTTCAACGTGCTGACGTTCGGCTGCGCGATCGTCAGCATGCGGGCGGACGACAACGGCCTGGTCGCATGTCACGAAGGTAGGGACCCAGGGCCGCGATTCAGACTTTGCATTTGGCCCTGGATTCCCGCTTGCGCGGGAACGAACGGGGCTGCATCGACTCAACCCAACCTCATCGCGTGTGAATTTTTCGCAGCCTCCGGCTTTCCGCCCGGCGACTTCCGCTTCACGGTGGTCTTCTTCGCGCCCGATTTGGATTTGGTCGCGCTTCTCGCCGCATCGGCCGACTGATTGCCGAGCGACAGGCTTCGGCCGCCGCTGCCCGGTCGTGCTTCGACCGCGGCGGGACAACCGAACGCCAGAACCGCCGCGGCGAGACTCATCGCGGCGAACGCCAATCGCAGTGCCTTTCGCGTCATGAGGCTTTCTCCTGCCTGGCTACTTCAGCGCCAGAACCACCGGTCCGGCCACGGCATCGGTGACGCCGAGCCCGCCGCCCAGATCCTCCAGCGTGTCGCGGAACGAGTTGAGCGTCGCGATCATGGCGGGCCGGGCCCCGGCGAGCGCGTCCATGTCGGTCCACTCGGCGATGATGCAATAGGCGCGGTCGCCGGTTTTGATCATGCTGACGTGCTTGAGGCCGGGCCAGCTTCCGGCAATGTCCTTGTGCGCGTCGAGAAATTCCTGATCGCGCCCGGGCTTCACCCGGAAGCGCACGGCGTTGAAGGCGGTCATTGCATCCTCCCCACGGGCTCTTGAACCCAGAGCTCGCCAAGCGGCCATGATCATGCGACCGGCAACGGCGCACCGGCAAGGGGGTGCCTCGCTGGCGACGAGGTGGGCCGCAAGCGAACGGCCCCGGATTCGGGGCCGTCGCCCGGCTCTCCGCCGGTCCAAGCGCTGCGGCCGTCAATCCGAAGCGTCACCGGCGGCGGGCCTCGCCACTCTCGCGTTGGTTTTCGCCCGCCCGCGCGTCATCCTGCGAGTCGTCCTGCCGGCGAGGCCGGGTGCCCACGCGATCCGGCGATTGATAGCGCGCCGCCGCAGCAACGGCCGGGATGCCGATGTCGCGATACTGGCTCACCAGCTCGTTCGGCGAATGCCGCCGGCGGTTGTTCTCCTTGTCCATGTGCGTCTCACTTTCGGTGCGGCAGGCTAGGCCGCTTCCGCACGTTTGCGCGTGGTTTCCACCTCTCTCACGGTCGCACTGGTCAGCTCGCTGGTTTCTTTCGCGACGTCCTGCGCAAGCTCCTTGGAGTGCGTCGCGATGATTTCGGCCTGGCGGCTCAGGAAGTCCGACTGCGCCTGAACCAGTTGTTGCGGGTCCTTGACCCGCGCGAGCTGCTGGCCGAGCCCGATCATGTTGGAGAAGGTCTCTTCGGTGAGCGCCAGCGAACACCGATGAACGGCCGATGCCTGCTGATTGAGCCCGTTGCCCACCTTGCGCGCGAGTGTCAGCAAGGATTGAACAACGGCCTGGCTTTGACCGAGGCTTTGTTCCGCGGCTTCCCGCATCCAATCCATGCCAAGGGTCGCGGCGTGGAACGCGCGCTCGGCGTTCTGGTTGGTAAATTCGGCTGGTCCTTTGGCCATAGCATTGCCTCCTCTTTGGAAGTGAGGGTTTCCTACTTCGAGTTTCGGGTTTCAGCGCGCGGAACTCGCGGTGTCCACAGCGCTTGTAGGCAAATCCCTCACGCCGACCAGCGTTCCAAAGTTTCTGCGCTTTTGTGGCGATCCCGCGAACGGGCAGCAGGCGATAGAACGCCACTTCAATCGCCGCAGTGCGCGGCAGCTCCGCGCCGTAGAACACACCCTGCGTGAAGCCCGCGCGGCGAAACCTGGAGCCGTGCGGGTAGGGCGCGCCACAGCGGAACGGCGTGAACAGGAGATAACGCAGGTGGGCGCATTCCGCGCGGATCGCGGGTTTGGTGTCGTCGAGCAGCTGTTCGAGCCGCTCCTGCTCCTGCTGGTTGTCGGTGAGCTTGACGTGGAGACGCGATGCTGCGCCTCGACCAGGCCAGGAACAGCCTGTGACCGAGACGACAGCGAAAAAGTGTCTCAAGTGGAATCAACGGGATCGGAAGCCTCGGGCGCATCGCGCGAAAGATCGCACCAGGGATCGCACCATGAAAATCGACAAGCATTCCCCGCTGTTGCCGGCTCCTTATACGGCGGCCGAGAGCTACGCGATCCGCATGCTGGCCTGCGGCGAGGCAACGCCCGCGCAGCAGCGCCTCGCGCTCGACTGGATGATCCACAAGCTCTGCCGCACCTACGACGAGCCGTTCCGGCCCGGCGCGGACGGCGCGCGCGAGACCGATTACGCACTCGGCAAGGCGCATGTCGGCCGGCAGCTCGTCAAGCACGCGAACGGCGTGCCGGGGCTCGAGACACCGAAGCCGTAGAGCGGGGTGAAAAGTCTCCCGCGGTCATTCCGGGGTGGCCCGAAGGGGCGAGCCCGGGATCCAGATAGGCAGGGACTTTCTCCTGAACTGGATTCTGGGCTCGCTCGCTTCGCGAGCGCCCCGGAATGACGTCGTGAATTTTTCGCAGAGTTCTCAGGAGCAGGAAAGGCCATGGCCGAAACCAACGTGAGCACGGGCGGCGCGTCGCCGCAGACATCGCAGCAGACCGCGCAGCCGTCGAGTGAATCGTCGCAGCAAGCGAGCGAGCAGCAAAGCCGGCCGAATACCGACTGGCGGCAGCGCATTGCCGGCGACGACCGCGAGCTCGCCAGGCAGCTCGAGCGCTATGCGACCGAGGCCGACTTCGGCAAGGCGCATGTGAGCCTGCGCGGCAAGCTTTCCTCCGGCGAATATCGCCGTGTGCCGGGGAAAGACGCCTCGCCCGAAGACATCGCCGCGTGGCGCGCCGAAATTGGGCTGCCGGCGAGCGCCGAGGACTACATGAGGGATCTCGCGCTGCCGGACGGCACGGTGCTGAGCGAGGCCGACCAGGCGATCATGCTGAAGTTTGCCGGTGCGGCCTTCGACGGCAACATCGACAAGGCGGCGTTCGCAAAGATGGCTTCGCGCTATTACGAATTGCAGGACGTCGCGCGTGCCGCACGCGACGAGAGGGACGCGGCGTTCCAGGAGCAGGCGGAGGAAACGCTACGCGAGGCCTGGAAAGGCCAGGACTTCAAGCGCAACAAGAACGCGATCGAGAACATGCTGACCAAATGGCCGGAGGGGCTTGCCGAGAATTTCCTCGCCGGCCGCATGGCCGACGGCTCGCGCATCGGCGACAACCCGGTGATGGCGCAGGTTTTGGCGCAGATCGCAGGCGCGATCGAGCCGGGACGCACGCTGGTGCCGGACGGGTTCACGCCAGCCTCGCAGGGGCTCGCGCAGCGCATCGCCAGCATCGAGTCGCTGATGGGCGATCGGCATTCGGAATACTGGAAAGGCCCGAAGGCCAACGCGATGCAGGCGGAGTACCGCGAGCTCGTCGCCGCGCGCGATGCGCAGAGGGGATCGCGGGCGGCGTAACGCGCTCGCTTCCGTCTTACCTCTCCCCGCTTGCGGGGAGAGGTCGCTGAGCAGAGCGAGGCGGGTGAGGGGGACTCTCCACGAATAGCTCTCGCGCGGTGACACCCCCTCACCTCGACCCTCTCCCCGCAAGTGGGGAGAGGGAGCGCACCGCCCTTTGCGGTGCGACGTACGATTTCAATCACACGATCTCAGCCGGACACCCCGCAAGGCCCCGGCGGTGATCGCAATCTGAACCACACGCCAGATCGAAGCCCCGTTGCACGAGCCAGCGGCCCTGCCTAGCGCAGTCATCCCGCAACCGCTCGCGCGCGGACACCCTGCGACGCGGCAGTCCTCAACACACACATACGGAGGGACTGCATGTCCACCCCATCTGCTTTCCAGACCCAGTACCGCGAGGAGTTCATCCACGGCTTCGAGTTTCGCCAGTCGATGCTGCGCTCCTGCACGGTCACCGAGACCGTGATCAAGGGCAACAAGGCGACGTTTCTCGTGGCCAGCTCTGGCGGCGCAACCGCGGTGACGCGCGGCGTCAACGGGCTGATCCCGGCGCGCAACGACGCCAACGACCAGTTCGAGTGCATGCTCGCCGAGTGGCACGATCTCGTCGAGAAGACCAACTTCAACGTCTTCGCTTCGCAGGGCGACCAGCGGCGCATCATGCAGGAGACGTCGATGGCCGTGGTCAATCGCCAGATTGACCGGGACATTATCGCCCAGCTCGACACCGCGACCCTGCACACCGGTGCGTACGCCCCGGCGTCGCTGGCGATGGTGGCGAAGGCCAAGACCATCCTCGGCGTCAACTATGTGCCGACCGCTGAGGTCGACCAGATGTTCGCGGTGGTGACGCCGGCGTTCATGGGCTACCTGATGCAGGTCGCGGAGTTCGCCTCGGCCGATTACGTCGATGCAAAGCCGTTCACCGGCCGGCCCGGCACCATGCTGCGCTGGTTCGGTGTCAACTGGATCGAGAGCCCGCTGCTCACGGGCACCGGCACCGCGGCGGAGAAGTGCTACCTGTTCCACAGGAACGCCATCGGCCACGCGCTCGACAAGGACAACCTTGAAAGCCCGGTCGGCTACGAGGAGAAGCAGGCGATCTCATGGGCGCGCGTGTCGGGCCACTTCGGCTCAAAGCTCCTGCAGAACGGCGGCATCGTTCAGATGCGGCATGACGGCTCGGCGTATGTGCCGGGCTAGCTGCTGAACGATTGAAATCGAAAGTCCGGCGTCTCTGTTCCTGGGTCCCCGCGGAAGCGGAGACCCAGCTCTCACCATCATGACAAACGAAAGGAGCCTTTCATGGCTTACGTTCCCGCAAATCTCTCGCTGAAGGCCCCGAAGGTCGGCCAGCTTCAGCGCGAGTGGATCTACGTCACCGCGTCCGACGCCGATGCCACCATCACCGGCGCGGGCTATTTCGCCGATGGTTCGGCGAAGGGCATGGGTGTCGGCGACATCGTCGATGTCGTCGCCACCACCGGCCCGAAGTACAAGCGCTATCAGGTCTCGGCGGTCACCGCCGGCGGCCCGGCCACCGTCGCCGCTCCGACCGCGATCACCTGATTTCGTCATCGCATTGCAACCGGCGGGCGGCCCAAACGGCCGCCCGTTTCGTTCAGCCATCAGGAGCGATGTAGGGCGGCGGGCGTGCGTGGGCCAAGCGCGGACGCGCCTTGGCCCACGCTACGCTCTCCGCCAACGCTCTTCAGCAACAAGGAGCACGGCATGCCAGCCGCCGCCAAAGCCCAGCCGAAATCCGAGCCGAAATCCGCACCGCAGCTTCATCCGAGTCGCTTCGCGCTCGCCGAGCACAAGCGCAACGTCTATTTCATCACGCCCTCTGACGGCACGACGCTCGACGAGGTGCTGAACCCGCTCTACTGGGCGCATGTCGCGGCGCGCTTCCGCCCGACCGACCGCGTCGAGGTGCATGCCGAGGACGGCAGCTTCTTCGCCGAGCTGTTCGTCCGCGACGCCGGCCGCCAGCACGCAACGCTGGTGCCGCTGCGCGTCATCGAATTCGAAAGGCTCAAGCCCGAGCCCGACCGCGGCGGCTTCGCGGTGCAGTGGAAGGGCCCGCATCTTCGCTGGTGTGTTGTCCGCCTCGCCGACGATCAGATCGTCAAGGGCGAATGCGGCGCGCGCGACGAGGCCATGCTGTGGCTTGCGTCCAACAACAAGGGCTGAGCCGCCATGTCGAAGCTCGAGCGCTACAACGGCGCGCTGGGAAGGCTCAGCGAGCGCAAGCTCGCAAGCTTGACCGAAGCGCGCGAGCCCCGCCGCGTGCTCGATGATTTCTGGGACAGCGTCGTGGCCTACTGCCTTGCGCGCGGCTACTGGAAGCACGGAAAGCGCAGCGTGCGGATTCCCGCCTCGGCCAACATCACCCCCGCATTCGGCCCGCGCTTTGCCTTCGAGAAACCGGACGATCTCGTGCGCGTCTATCTCGTCTCCGGCACCGAAGGCGGCGAGGCGGGGTTCTCTTACCTGGACGAGAACGGCGTCTGGTATGCCGACGTGGACGCGATCTACGTCACCTACATCTCCAACGATGGCGCGTTCGGCATGGACCTGTCGCGCTGGGGCGCGATGTTTTCTGAATACGTCGAGGCGCGGCTCGCGCTGAAGGCGGGCCCGCGCGTCACCAACAACAAGGCGGATCTCGATCTGCTGATCGCCGAGGAGAAGCGGGCGATGAACGTCGCGCTTGGCGTCGATGCGATGGAGGGCCCGCCGGCCGTGCCGCCGCTGAACAGCTGGGTGCGGGCGAGGGGTGGTGGCGGCAACGGCGCGCGGTGGGATGGGACGTGGACGTAATCGAGGCTGCTGCCACTCGGGTGATCTTCACTCTCCCCCTCCAGGGGATGGTGGGCGCTGCCGACGGTTCAAGAAAGCTCCGGAGATAACCCATGGGCGGCAAGGTCAACGCACCACTGCTCGCGCTCAATCGCGGAGAGGTGAGCCAGCAGGCGCTCGCGCGCGTGGACGTGGATCGACTGCGGCTCGCCGCCGAGACACAGGTGAACTACCTGCCGACCGTGCTCGGCGCGATGTCGCTGCGGCCCGGGCTTGCGAAAGTCGGCCAGGTGCTGAACGACGCGCCGTGCAACCTCATTCCGTTCATCTACGGGGTTAACGACACCGCGCTGATCGAGGTGGCGAGCGACACCATCCGCATCTGGATCGACGATCAGTTGGTTATGCGCAACGCGGTTGGCACCCAGTTGCAGAACCCGGCGTTTGCCTCGTCCACCGGCTGGACGCTCGCCGCTACCGCGGGCTGCAGCGCGACGATCGCAGCGAACACGCTGACGCTCGCGGCGCTGGCGCGCGGCGGGTTCGCCCGCGCCGAGCAGATCATCGGCGTCGCCCCCGTCGACCTCAACGTCGAGCACGGGCTGCGCATCGTCGTCGCCAACGGTCCGGTGACCGTCCGCATGGGCTCTACGCCCGGCGGCCGCGACGTGATTCGGCAGATGACGCTCGACACCGGCACTCACTCGCTCGCGTTCACGCCCACCACCGCAAACCTCTACCTGCAGATCGAGAGCACCGACACCTACGCGCATTCCGTGACGCAGGTCGCGATCGAGAGCGCCAGCGAATTGCGGCTGCCGTCGCCCTGGGGCGAGGCCGATCTCGACTTCCTCCGCTTCGATCAATCGGGCGATGTCATTTACGTGGGCTGCCGGGGCAAGCCGCAGCGCAAGATCGAGCGCCGCGACGACCGCTCCTGGTCGGTGGTGCTCTATAAATGCAACGACGGGCCGTTCAACGTCTTCCCCACCGCGAGCGTCGAGCTCACGCCCGGCAACTATTACGGCAACACCACGCTCACCTCGAACCTGCCGGTCTTCGAGGAGGGCCACGTCGGCGCGCTGTTCCGCCTGTTCACCTCGGGCCAGCGGCGGAAGGCGCTCTTGGGCGCGCTCGGGTCCAAGACAGACGCGATCCGCGTGCAGGGCATCGGCAGCGACCGAAACTTTTCCTGGATCATCGCGGGCGCCTTCGTCGGCACGCTGCAACTGCAGCGCTCGTTCGACGGTGCGGACGCGGGCTTCGTCAACATCGACACGGCGCAGACCGCGCCCGGCACCACCGCGCACACCGACGCCGCGACCTACGACAATGTCGAGTGCTGGTATCGCGTGATCTTCACCGCCTACACCAGCGGCAGCGCCACGGTCGAGTTCACCTATGCGGGCGGCGGCGGCGACCGCGGCCTGAAACACCGTTCCGACGAGACGCCGCAGACCACGCCGAACGGCGGGCTGATCACCGCGCAGTCCGGGGGCGGCGGCGCGGGCATCTGCCGCGTCACCGAATATGTCTCGGCAACGCAGGTCAACGTCGAGGTGCTGAAGGATTTCTCCAACCTGGTTGCGACCGACGACTGGCAGGAGGGCGACTGGTCGAAGCTCGCGGGCTTTCCTGACGTGCCGGTGCTCTATGAAGGGCGCATCTGGTGGCTCGGCCGCGACCACAACTGGGGCAGCATTTCCGACGGCTACCAGTCCTACGACCTCGACTACGAGGGCGACGCAGGTCCCATCATCCGCACCTTCGGCTCGGGGCCGGTGCAGATCACCAACTGGGCGCTGGCGCTCGACCGCCTCGTGGTCGGCCGCGAGATGGCGGCGACGGTGATCCGCTCGAACAACGCCGACGAGCCGATCACGCCGACCACCTACAACTCGAAGGACTTCACCACCCAGGGCGCGGCCCAGCTCCCGGCCGTGCGCATCGACAAGAGCGGCGTCTACGTCAACCAGTCGGAGCGCCGCGTCTACGCCGTCGTGCCGGAGAAGGGCGGGCCGAGCTACGACGTCAACGATTTGACGCGGCTCAACCTCGACATCGGTCTCACAGGCTTCCGCTGGATCGCGGTGCAGCGCCAGCCCGACACCGTGATCCACTTTCCGCTCGGCGACGGCCGCAGCGCCGCGCTCCTCTACGACCCGCAGGACGACGTGGTCTGCTGGACGCGGGTCGAGACGCAAGGCGCGATCGAGCGCCACGCGGTGCTGCCGTCGCGGCTCGAGGACGCGGTGTATTATGTGGTGCGGCGCACGATCAATGGCGCGCCGCGGCGCTTCATCGAGAAGATGGCGCGGCGCGACCAGTGTCTCGGCAGGCCGGAAGCGCGGCTCGCCGACTGCCACGTGGTCTATTCCGGGGCGCCCGCCACGACGATCGCGGGCCTGAGCCACCTCGAAGGCTGCGACGTGGTGGTGTGGGGCTGGAACACCGCCGCGCCGTTTACTGCGACGCTGCCTGACGGCAGCACCGTGACGATCGGCCGCGACATGGGCGTACATAAGGTGTCGGGCGGCGCGATCGCAGGATTGCCCGCGGCGGTCACCGACGCCTGTGTCGGGCTTCCCTACGCGGCACGCTTCAAGTCGGCGAAGCTCGCCTACGCCGCGCAGAAGGGCACTGCGCTGACGCAGCCGAAGAAAATCGATCACGTCGGCTTCATCCTGATCGACACCCATCACGCCGGCGTCGAATACGGCCAGGCGTTCGAGCGCATGGACGCGCTGCCGCTCACCTCGAAGGGCGCGGAAATCGAGCCGCACACGGTGTGGCCCGCCTTCGACGAGCCGATGATCGAATGCCCCGGCGAATGGGACACCGACGCGCGGCTCTGTCTGCGCTCAGGTGCGCCGCGGCCCGCGACGATCGCGGCGGTGGTGGTGGGGATGGAAACGAATGAGACGTGAAGGGCTTGGTCGTTTCCGGATCGAATCGGTTCCGGCCTACGGCGCAGGACGCGGAGCGCCGAGCCTGTAGCTCAGCTTGGCGCGGACGATATGGCCGTGGATCCACGGGTCCACGGTAAACACCGAGCCGAAACGCCCGAAAAGGTTATTGGGATGGTCTTCGGTCGCTATGCTTGTCCGGCCGAGGTCGTAATAAAGATATTCCAGTCCAACCGCCCATGGACCGAACGCACGTTCGAGTCCGGCTCCCGCCGTCCAGCCGAACCGCGTTTCCGACCCCCACGACAAGGGCGTCGCCGGGACCGTCAGCCGATCGAAGGCCGCAGTGCCTGCCACGCGGCCATAGGCCAACCCGCCTGTCCCGTAGAAAAGCCAGTCGCCCCTTTCGCCGCACGTCCAGCCGACGCGGCCGCGCACGGTGCCGAACCACTGGAGCTCGAGCGACAGACTCTGCGCCGACCGAATAAGGACTCCTGCTGCCGGAGTCGCTATCGGGCCCACGATCATCTCGCCGCCGCCGATGAAACCGCTCGGCGTCGAATTCGGATATGAGTCGCCGCCTTAGGCGAAGCAATTCCTCCAATCCATTAGACGCGAACGGGTCTGAAATAACCGTCGTGCCGGTTTTCAACGCCGCTTCAGACCCAGCGCCAGCGCCTGCAGACGCCGCCCGCGCCCCACACCACGCAGCGGCGGACCTGACGTCTCGTGGTGCGCGCCACGCACACGCCCCGGACTCGGGTGCGGCCGGGTCCGCATCCGAAGGCGATTTGCGTGGTCACGCCTTCGGGCTGAGGGAGCGGCGCGGGCGACACGGCTTGCGCCGAGCCGGCAAGGCTTAGCCCAAGGGCAGCAACAGCGATCAGTCTGATCATTGGAATGCTCCCGTTTTGAGGTTTGCAGGAGCATTGATGCCGCAGGTTCGATGGACCTGAAAATGACCCTTAAGGGTTAAGTCTGCTGATCGTCCGCGCTGCAAACGCGAAGCCCCGCCTTTGGGAGGGCGGGGCTCATTGCGACGCGGCGGCCGAGAGGTGCTTCACTTCGGCCGTGCCCACGATGAGTGCGTCCGTCAGTCTACTGGTCAGCATAGTGGGAGTCTGTGCCATGTGAAGTCACCGCACATGTAGCCGAAG
>JAIESC010000202.1 GCA_019746355.1 Xanthobacteraceae bacterium
AGGAACATCGTCGAGTTGGTGAGCGGCGAATAGAACGACTCGACCCGCGTCAGGCGGTTGCGCGCGGCAATCGCGTTGGACTCCTGCGGCGAGATCTGGCCGACGACCTCGATCAGCACCTCGTTCTTGACGAAGCGCGGATCGCTCGGCTGCGGGAGCGTGACGCCGCCGCGTTGCGCAACGGTCGTGCCGCGGGACGGCGGACGCAGCGGGCCCATGCCGGCCGGCCCTGCGCCAACCGGCCCTGGCGTCGCAACCGCGATGCCGACCACCGGCGGGCCGACGATCGGGCCAATACCAGGGCCGACCCACGGCGGACGCTTGCCCGGCGGACGGTGTGGCGGACGGTGTGGCGGACGGCCGTCGCCGCCCGGATCGCGGATCACGACAACGTCGCTACCTTTGCCCTTGCCTTTGCCGGGATAGCGGGAGCCGAGCTTCGGATGGCCCAGCTTCGGATTATCCTGGATCGAATTCTGGAAGCGCTGAAAGCGCGGCTCGCTGTTGCGGAAGCCATGGCCGCCCATCATCGAGCCGCCGCCCATATTGCCCATGCTGCCGCCACGCGGCCCCATGGACATGCCGCTCGGACGGTATTGCGCGTGCGACGCGCTGGTGGCCGCGGCGACCGCGACCACTGCCAAGGCGGTTGAGATCGACAGGACGCCGATCAGCCTGAAACGACGATTGGAAGAGCGCATGGCGGTGTCTCCGCGCAAAAGACTTCTACTCCCGCTCCGCCCCTTATTGTTGCGACGCCTTTATGGCCCCGCCGTGTCGACCGTCCCAGGCTTCAGGCCGGGACGCCTTGAACTTCGTGGCTTACTGCGCCGCCGGCACCGTGAAGCTGACCACCGGATTGGCCGCGAGCTTCTTGACCACCGCGCCAAGCGCTTCCTTGGACATCGGCTTGTCGGACACGCGAAGCCGGAAGAAGCCGGACTGCGGGCCTTCGACGACGACCGCCTTGTTGTCATTCAGGAAGGCGGTGATGGCGGCAGCGGTCGCGTCGGGCTTGAAGCTGACGCGGACGTAAGCGCCGTCGGTCGCCTGGTCCTGCGTGTTGGACGCGAGCTGCGGACCAACCTCACCCTGCTTCACGAACACACCGGCGAGGATGCCAGCCTGAAGCACGATCGCAAGCGCCGCGGCCGTTGCGCCGTAAGCGAGCGTCCGCGGCGAAAAGCCGGCGACGAAATTGGTCATCCACTGGGTGATGTTGAAGGAGGCCTTCGGCGTACGGAGCGGCTCGGCGTCGATCTTGGCGAACAGCGCCTCCATCGCGCGCGCCGACGGCGCACCGAGGTTCTCGTTGAGGCGGATCGCCTCGCCCAGCTCTTCGCGCACCAGCTCGTAGCGGGCCGCGAGTTCGTTGTCGTTGGCGAGCGCCTGCTCGACGCGGGCGGCGTCGCGGCGGCTCAAAGTGCCTGCGGCATGCCACGGCAAAAGGAGCTCTACGTCCTCCGGAAGCTCGTTGGTGTCCTTTTTGACCGCGTTCATGGCCAACCTCTTTCAATCCCTTGAGCTTTCAGCAGCTCTGCCAGCTTCTTACGCGCGTAGAACATTCGCGTTTTGACGGTTGCTTCCGGAATTCCAACGATCTCGGCCACTTCCTCGACTGACTTCTCGTGGTAGTAGACCAGATCGATGATCTCCCGGTGCTCGGCCGAAAGTCCCCCAAGGCACTTCCGGATCACATCCGCCTTCTGCTTCTTCTCCAAGGTGACGTCAGGGGTGTCCGAGGTGTCCTCGATCGCCTCTGCCGTCTCCTCGTCCAGTTCGTGCTCGGGCTTCCTTCGCAGGACGGACAAGGCCTTGAAGCGCGCGATGGCAAGGAGCCAGGTCGAGACTTGCGACCTTCCCTCGAAGCGCCCGGCCTGACGCCAGACATCGAGGAACACCTCGCTGATCAGGTCTTCCGCAGTGGCCTCTTCACGCACCAACCGCAGGACGAACCTGAACACTCGCACATGATGCCGGGCAAACAGGACCTGCATCGCGAGCCGGTCGCCGTTTGCGATCCGTCCAATCAGGACTTCGTCCGAAGTGGCTGGGTTCGCAGACAAGTCTCGGCTCTCGTGCAATTTGTCGTGGCAAGCAGAGGTCAGGTTCAAAGGCATTGCAATTTCTCCTTAAACCCCTTGAGCCGCAAGCAAAAACAGTCGCCAACCCCCATTCTGCAATGATTAACTGGGGCCATGATCGACACGCCGCTGAGCCTTGATGCCCTCAACGCCATGCCCGCTTCCTCCTTTGTCGCGGCACTCGGCAAAGCGTTCGAACACGCCGGCTGGGTGGCGGAGGTAGCGGCGGGTGGCCGCCCCTTCCCCACGGTCGCGGCCCTGCACGAGGCCATGATGCAGGCGGTCCGGACCGCCCCGCCGGACCGGCTCTTGGCCTTCATCGGCGGCCACCCGGAGTTGGGCAGCCGGGTCAAGCGGGCCGACCTCACGGACCATTCCACGGCCGAACAGGGCAGCCTCGGGCTCGACGCGCTCAGCGCCGGGGAGTTCGACCGGTTCAGCCGGCTCAACGCGGCCTACCGGGAGAAGTTCGGCTTTCCCTTCATCGTCTGTGTGCGCCGCCACACCCGGGATTCGATCCTGCGGCAGTTCGAGCGGCGGCTCGCCAACGACGCGGCGACCGAGCAGGCGGCAGCGCTTGCCGAGATCGGCCTGATCACCCGGCTGCGCGTGGCCTCGATGGTCGAAGGCCCAGGCAAGCCGAACACCGTCGGCAGGCTTTCGACCCACGTGCTCGACACGGTGAGCGGCCGCCCTGCTCCCGGCGTGAAGATTGCGCTGCACGAGATCGGCGCGAGCGCCCGCGGGCTGCTGAAAGAGACCACCACCAATGCCGACGGCCGCACCGACGCGCCGCTGATCGGCGGCGAGCCGCTTCGCATCGGCACCTATGAACTGTCATTCCATATCGGTGATTACTTCGCGAAGACGGTCGGCAAGCTTCCGGCCGATCCGCCGTTTCTCGACGTGGTGCCGATCCGCTTTGCCATCGCCGAGCCCGAGGGACACTACCATGTGCCGTTGCTCGCGACACCATGGAGCTATACGACTTACCGCGGCAGCTGAAACGCCATTTCATACACCCTGAGGAAACGCACCGTGATCGATCTCTACACCTGGACCACGCCGAACGGCCGCAAGATTTCCATCGCGCTGGAAGAGATGGGCCTGCCCTACACCGTGCACGCGGTGGACATCGGCAAGGACGAGCAGTTCAAGCCTGAATTTCTCAAGATCAGCCCGAACAACCGCATCCCCGCGATCGTCGATCGCGACAACGGCCTGTCGCTGATGGAGTCCGGTGCGATCCTGCAATATCTCGGCGACAAGTCCGGCAAGCTCCTGCCGAAGTCCGGCGAGAAGCGCTGGAAGGTCATCGAGTGGCTGAACTGGCAGATGGGCGGACCAGGCCCGATGCTCGGCCAGGTGCATCACTTCGTGAAGTACAATCCCGGCAAGGCGCCCTATGCCGAGGAGCGGTATCTGAAGGAAGCACATCGGCTCTACGGCGTGCTCAACAAGCGGCTCGAGGGCCGCGAATACGTCGCCGACGATTACTCGATTGCCGACATCGCGATCTGGCCGTGGATCAGCCGTTACGAGTGGCAGACCGTCGACATGAAGCAGTATCCGAACGTGCTGCGCTGGTACACGACGATCGCCAAGAAGCCCGCGACCCAGAAGGGCTACAAGATCCCGAAGGACGTCGGCGAGGTGCCGATCCCGCAGTGAGACTGCTTGCGCTTGGCCGCTCGCACCAGCGAAGCCGTTCGTCCGCTGGTGCAGCGCAAACGTTCCATCGCTGTCATCAAATCCAGGTGAACGCTGGATTCAGCCCGGCCGAAGCGCCATTCCGCGCGTTAATGGGCTGAACCGGCGTCCGCTTCCATGGATGCCCAGGTTCGGGGGCGCGTGCCTGGAGGAACGCCATGGCCGCCACCGATGCCTTTGCCTATTCCCATCACCCGCTCAGCGAGAACGAACACCGCAAGCAGCTCCGCCGCGCCGTCGTCGCTTCCACCATCGGCACGGCGATCGAATGGTACGATTTCTTTCTCTACAGCACCGTCACCGGCCTGGTCTTCGCCAAGCTGTTCTTCCCGCAATCGGACCCGCTCACCGGCACGCTCGAGGCCTTCGCGATCTATGCCGTGGGCTTCGTGGCACGGCCGATCGGTGCTGCGATCTTCGGACACTACGGAGATCGCATCGGCCGCAAGTCGACGCTGATCGCGACGCTGCTGCTGATGGGCTTGGCCACCTTCGCGGTCGCGCTGGTGCCGACCTATGAACAGATCGGCATCTGGGGCGCGGTTCTGCTGACCGTGTTGCGTTTTCTTCAGGGCGTGGGCGTCGGCGGCGAATGGGGCGGCTCGGTGCTGCTGTCGATGGAATGGTCGCGTTCCGATGACACCCGCGGCTTCATTGCCTCATGGCCGCAGTTCGGCGTGCCCTGCGGCCTGTTCCTCGCCAATCTTGCCGTGCTCGCGCTGAGCCAGATGTCGGGCGATCAGTTCCTGTCCTGGGGCTGGCGCATCCCCTTCGCGCTCAGCCTGATCCTGGTTGTGGTCGGCATCTACATCCGTCTCGGCATTCTCGAGACACCGACGTTTGCCAGGCTCGTCGCCGAGCGGAAGGTGGAGCGGACGCCGATGCTGGAGGTGATCCGGTCCCACCCGCGGGAGATTCTTCTCAGCGCCTTCGCGCGGATGTCGGAGCAGGCACCGTTCTATATCTTCACGGCCTTCGTCTTCGCCTATGGAACCGGAACACTGGGCGTCTCGCGCGACTTCCTGCTCGTCGCGGTTCTTGCGGCGTCAGTCCTGTCGTTCATCTGGATCCCGCTGTTCGGCCACATCTCGGACCGCATCGGCCGCAAGAACATGTACATGCTCGGCGTACTGACCACCGGCGTATTCGGCTTCGTCTATTTCGGTCTGCTCGACACGGGCTCGCTGGTGCTGATCTTCATTGCGATCTTGCTGTCGCTCATACCCCACGACATGCAGTACGGCCCGCAGGCCGCCCTGATCGCGGAATCCTTCCCCGGCCGGCTCCGCTACAGCGGTGCATCGCTGGGCTACCAGCTCGCCTCGGTGATCGCCGGCGGTCCCGCGCCGCTGATCGCCACGTGGCTGTTCAGCCGCACCCACTCCGCCTATGCGATCGCCGGCTACATCGCGGTCTGCGCCGTCATCAGCCTCGTCGCCACCGCGATGATGCATGACTACACCGGCAAGGACATCGAAAGCGAATTCGCGCACGGCGCTCGCCGGGCTGCTTGATGACGTCCGGATACGGCACCGCAGCACAGGGCTGCGGCATCGCCACTTGATCCCACGCGCATCCTGGGTCAGGGATGGCGTGGGATTTTCATGCTGGGCCCCAACAAGATCCATTACGGCTGGATCATCGTCGGCGTCACATGCCTTGTGGTGCTGACCGGCGCGGGCGTGCGCTCCTCGCCCGGCATCCTGATGGTGCCGCTCGAAAGCGAGTTCGGCTGGTCGCGCGCCACCATCGGGCTTGCGGTCTCCATCAACCTCATTCTCTACGGCTGCATCGGACCGTTCGCGGCGGCGATCATGGAGCGCGTCGGCGTGCGCCGCTCGGTGGTCTACGCGCTGGCGCTGGTCGCAGCCGGCGTCGCCTCGACCTCGATGATGCAATACGCCTGGCAACTCATCCTGATGTGGGGCTTCGTCGTCGGCGCGGGCACGGGCTTTCTCGCAACCGTGCTGTCGGCGACGGTGGCTGCGCGCTGGTTCACCGCGCGGCGCGGCCTCGTGGTCGGCATCCTGAGCGGCGGCGGCGCGACCGGCCAGCTCCTGTTCCTGCCGGCGATGGCGACCATCGCGTCACACTTCGGCTGGCGCGCCACCGTGCTCGCGATCGCCGCCGTCGCCTGCGCGGTCATTCCGCTGGTGCTCCTGTTCATGCGCGACCGCCCGTCGGACGTGGGGCTGATGCCGTACGGCGAGACCGGCACGCCTATTGCTGAGCCCAAGCCCGCACAAGGCAATCCGGTTGCGCTCGCCTTCGCTGCGCTGCGCGACGCCTCGCGCATCCGCGACATCTGGATCCTTGCCGCGACCTATTTCGTCTGCGGCGCATCGACCAACGGCCTGATCGGCACGCATCTCATTCCGGCCTGCATCGACCACGGCTTTTCCGAGATCACCGGCGCGGCGCTGCTTGCGACCATGGGCGTGTTCAATTTCATCGGCACCACCAGCGCCGGCTGGCTCGCCGACCGCTTCGACAACCGGCGGCTGCTTTCCATCTATTACGGCCTGCGCGGGCTGTCGCTGTTCTATCTGCCGTTCTCGTTCGTCGACTTCTACACCATGACGCTGTTTGCGGTGTTCTACGGCCTCGACTGGTTCGCGACCGTCTCGCCGACCGTGCGGCTGATCACCGAAAAGGTCGGCCGCGAGAAGGCCGGCATGGTGTACGGCTGGGTGTTCACCGCCCACCAGCTTGGCGGCGCGTCGGCGGCGTTCTTCGGCGGGCTCCTTCGGGTCAATTTCGGCGGCTACATGGAGGCATTCATGCTGTCGGGTCTGTTGTGCCTGATCGCGGCGGTCGCCGTGCTGTTCATCGGCACCGGGCGCAAATCCGCAACGCCTGCGGTCGCGGCTGCATAACTGCCCACTCCCCTTCCCCGTCCGTGAAACGCTAGGATCGGAGATCGGAGAGGAGCCGCCATGCCCGCCTTCATCTGCAACACCTGCGGCACGCAATACGAGCCGAGCGACAAGCCGCCGCGGGCCTGTCCGATCTGCGACGACGAGCGGCAATACGTGCCGCCGCCGGGCCAGACCTGGACCACGCTCGACACTCTGCAGAAGCGCTTCACCAACGGCTGGCGCGAGCTCGAGCCCAACCTGATCTCGATTACGACCTTTCCGCAGTTCGGCATCGGCCAGCGCGCGCAACTCCTGCGCACCCCGCACGGCAACATCCTGTGGGACTGCATCTCGCTCATTGACCCCGCCACGGTCGCGCTGATCAACGCGCTCGGCGGCGTCAAGGGCATCGCCATCTCGCATCCGCATTACTATTCGTGCATGGCAGAGTGGAGTAAGGCGTTCGGCGGCGTGCCGGTGCATCTTCATGCGGCCGACCGCAGGTGGGTCATGCGCGGCGATCCGGCGATCGCGTACTGGCAGGGCGAGACCAAGGAGCTGCTTCCCGGCGTCACGCTGATCTGCTCCGGCGGACACTATCCCGGCGGCACGGTGCTGCATTGGGCGCAGGGCGCGGGCGGCAAGGGCGCGCTTCTGTCCGGCGACATCGTCCAGGTGGTGCAGGACAACAAGTCGGTGAGCTTCATGTGGAGCTTCCCGAACTTCATTCCGCTGTCAGGACCACGCGTCGAGGGCGTGGTGAAATCGCTCAAGCCCTACAAGTTCGACCGCATCCACGGCGCGTTCACCGACCGCACCATCTGGTCGGACGGCAAGGGCGTGCTGGAGCGCTCCGCCGAGCGCTATCTGAAGATCATCTGCGGCGACGGCAGCTACGAATTGCAGGGACCCTGAGGGTTCTGATCGTGCCTTAGCGCCGGTGCAAACAGGCTTCCGCCCGCACCAGCCGGCGGCTCTCGACCGGCAGCGCCCGTTCGGCCCGCATGTTGGCCGTCGCGGTCCGGCACGAGAGCCAGAAGAACGCGGAGTCCGGATCGACGACCAGCCGTTGCGGCTTGAGATTCGGCGCGACCAGCACCGATAGATACGGCGTGGTCGAGAACCACGACAGCCGGTTCAACTCTGCACCGATCCGTTGCGACGAGACGAGGTCTGTATCCCCGAGCGCAGGGTCCGACGCCGTGCCGGTCGCGAGCTTTCGCACCACGGCCGTGTATTGCGTCCAGCCGCTCACGAATTTTCCGGTCTCGACCACATGGATCAGCGTCACCACCGCGAACGCGCCGGCGGCGAGGCGAATGGTCACGCCGCGCGCCATGAGCGGGACCAGCCGCGGCAGCAGCGGCACGGGAAGGTCGAGCCGCTTCTCGGCCGCAAGCATCTGCAGCGCGGCCAGCATGCCAAAGCCCGGCGTCGCAACGATCAGCGCCGTTCTGAGGTAGTAGCGGTTGTCGGCGTGGAGCGCCTGATCGAACCAGAGCCAGTAGGCGGCAAGCCCCGCGACCACCACCGACGCGGCATAGACGTGAACCTTCTCCACCGGAACGTTGTCGCCGCTGATCCCATGGAACAGGAAGAACGCGATCGCGTAGCCCGCGAGCGCGGCCATCAGCAGCAGCACCAGCTTGCCGCCGAGAATGCCGATGTCGAACACGTGCAGCGCCGCGTACCGCAGTATCCTTGCCATATGGTCGTCGGGCGGAAATGACTCCCTGACCGTGCTCCAGACCGCCATCGCCAGGAAAAAGATTCCGACGGTGCGCAGGAAGGCGGGATCGCGCGTTCCCCGAAGCGCGACCGTCATCAGGATGGCTATGGCAAACAGCACCGTGCCGGCATGCGTCAGCAGCAGCGCCAGCAGCGTTGCGAACACCAGCATGACGCCGCCGACGCTGGCGCGCGCATGGTGGCAGAGCGCGAGCGCCGGCCAGAACAGCGCGTGCGAGACCCAGACCTCGGTCGGAAAGCCAAACACCAACGGGCTCAGAATCGCGGTCGACGCGCAAGCGTAGACGAAAATGACGCGGCCTTCCGAGCGATCCGCGGCGCAGGTCGCGATCAGCCCCGCAAGCGGCGCAATGAAAAACAGCAAGCCATAGAGGACGACGCCGCCGCGGGCATCGCCGAACCATCCGACATAGGCCTCGGACGGCAGATACGCGTAGAGATAGACGAACAGCCGGCCCGGGATGTTGTGCCAGTGAAACGCCCAGGCGTCCTGCGCTGCGACCGCGTAGGAAAACAGCGAGCCGTCGCCGTACATCTGCAGATCGTAGTGCAGGCCGGCCACGACGAAGGCCGCTGACCACAAGACGCCGACCGACACCGCGAGATTGCGCAGCGCGTGGCTGTCCGAGCGCGCGCCAAGGCCTGTGCCCGCGCGCCCATGAGCGTTGCGTGTACCGGATGTGTCGGCCATCAGCGGCCCGGCTTGCGAAGAAATAAATCCACTTCCTCGCAGCCAATGGCCGCGGCCTTACTCCCCTTCCCCATGCCCCTTCCCCCGAAGGAGCCCCATGATAGGAGGACGCTGCGACGAGGCGGGACTGGCCCTAATGTCGCACCGGGCAGGATTGCGTCAGCGATTGCGGATCGCCGGGCGCAATATCGGACTCTTATCGCAGTGCATTCAGCGCGGCGGCCACCGACACATCGAGAAATTGCTGGACGTAGGTGCCCTGGTGATGCGCCGCGACGATCTTGTGCGCGGGCGCAAGCGCGGCGAGGAACTTATAGGTGTGCCAGTGCGCCATCGCCGGCAACAGCGGCAGGTTCGGGATCGACGGCTCCGGCCACATCGAGGTGTAGAAATACGGCTCGTCGCAGAACTCGTCGCCCGGGCAATAGCCGATGCCCATGCTGCGGCCGCGGCCGAGATCGACCAGCGTGTCCATGTCGAAATGGTTCGGCCAGCAGCGCACCGCCGGCGCTTTCAGCTTTTTGGCGGCGAGCCGTTGCTGCACCGAAACGAGCGCCGCGTGGGCGTTCGAGTACCAGACCGAAAGCACCTTGAAGGCCTCACCGTACTCGTCGAGCGTATAACGCGCGCCGAGCCCGAGCGCATGGTCGGGCATCGCGTGAGGCGACGGATCGTCAAGCTTGCCAGAGGCGAGATTGCGCGCGGCGACGTGACCGCCGAGCCAGGTCCGCACCTCGGCGTCGGCGCGGCCGTCGAGCGGCAGCTGGTGCGGATGCTGGTCGAGGAAGGCGAGCGTCAGATCGGCGATGCGAAGCCCGAGCCGCGAGCCGTCCGGCAGCGGATGCGTGGTGAGCCCGCCGAACGCATCGTCCCAGCCGAGGTTGGTGTGGCGGTCCTGCGGCTGCGCCGGGATATAGGCGCGCGCCGCCCGCGCCAGCCATTGCGCGGCGTAGTGCGCCTGCATGCGCGCGGCATGCAGCAGCATGAAATTGGTGCGGGGAACGTCCTGCCACGAGTTGCTTGTCATATTCTCTAAAGCCCGCCCCACTCAAATTGATACTTCATGCGTGTGTCCCTGGGGCCCCGATGATCGAGTCCTGTTCTAGCTACCCGGCTTGAACCGCTTCGCCAAGCCGTCGGCGTTCTTTGCAAGCAGGCCGAGGTCCGCGCCCACCGCGACGAACGTGTAGCCCCACTCGATGAACTTCTTCGCCTCGTCCTCGATCGGCGTGAGGATGCCCGCGGCCTTGCCCGCTTTCCTGATCTTTTGCGCCGCGTCCTTGATCGCGTCCTGCACCTCGGCGTGGCCCCAGTTGCCGATATGGCCGAACGAGGCGGAGAGATCGTTCGGGCCGATGAACACGCCGTCGATGCCCTCGACCGACGCAATGGCTTCGATCTCTTTCAGCGCCTCGCGGGTCTCGACCTGCACCAGCACGCAGATCTCGTCGGAGGCGTTCTTCAGATAGTCCTTCACCCGGCCGTAGCGGCTCGCCCGGCCCGAGCCGGTGATGCCGCGCACGCCCTTCGGCGGATAGCGCGTGAACTCGACCGCGCGCTTGGCCTCCTCCGGGGTCTGCACGAACGGCAGCAGCAGCGTCTGCGCGCCGATGTCGAGATAGCGCTTGATCAGCACCATGTCGTTCCAGGCCGGCCGCACGATGCAGGACGCGGTGCCGGCCTGCGCGGACTGAAGCAGCGCGAGGACGTCGGGCACATCGTTCGGCGAGTGCTCGGTGTCGAGCAAGAGCCAGTCGTAGCCCGCATGCGACACGATCTCGGTCGCAACCGGGCTGCACAGGCTGCACCACAGCCCGATCTGCAAGTGGCCCTTGGCGATGGCGTGCTTGAAGGCGTTGCGCGGCATGTCCATGGAATTTCGACCTCGGTTGTAACGAAAACTCTCTCCACGTCATGGCCGGGCTCGTCCCGGCCATCCACGCCTTGCTTCGGAGCCAAGGCGTGGATGCCCGCGACGAGCGCGGGCATGACAGCGCTTATGTTGCTCGCGGTGCGCTAGACAAACTGCACCGAAATTCCGCCGAGCGCGCCGAAATCGCCGTGCAGCGTGTCACCCTTCTTGGCGAACACCACGCGGGTGAACGAGCCCGCGAGCACGACGTGGCCGGGCTCCATCGGCGTGCCGAGCGTGCCGAGCTTGTTGGCGAGCCAGGCGACGCCCATCGCCGGATGGCCGAGCACGCCGGCCGCGACGCCGGTCTCCTCGATCTCGGAATTGACGTACATGATGCCGCCGACCCAGCGCAGGTCCACGTCCATCGGCCGCACCGGGCGGCCACCCATGACGATGCCCGCGGCCGCGCCGTTGTCCGACACCGTGTCGAAAATCTTGCGCGGGTCCTGCACGCGCGCGTCGACGATCTCGAGCGCCGGCACGACGTAGTCGGTGGCGGCGAGCACGTCGGTCAGGCCCACGCCCGGTCCCATCAGCTTCTTGCCCAGCACGAAGGCCAGTTCGACCTCGACGCGCGGGCGGCAATAGTTCGAGTGCTGCACCTTCGCGCCGTCGGCGATGATCATGTCGTCGTGCAGGTAGCCGAAGTCCGGCTCGTCGATGTTGGACGAGCGCTGCATCGCCTTCGAGGTCAGGCCGACCTTGTGGCCGATCAGCTTCCGCCCCGCCGCGATCTGCCGCTTGTGGACGATCGTCGAGATGCTGTAGGCGTCCTCGATGGTGATGCCCGGATAGGTGGTCGAAAGCTGGACCGCCTGCTTCTTGGTCTTGTGCGCCTCCATCAGAATGTCGGCGGCCTTGTTGCGATCGGCTTCCGATAACATCGGTACTCCCTCCTTTATTTTGCGGCGCGATCCTGTAACGCCCGCGGCACGAAAATCAATCGGCGTCGGGCTTTGCCCCCGGTGACGCGCCGGACCCGACTTTGCTACGCTTTACTCCATAATCATAAACCACAGGGAGGACGACATGACACGCTGGGCGACAGTCACATCTGCATTGCTTGTTTCCGCGTTTGCCGTGGGTGCCAGCGCACAGGGACAGGACGGCTGGGTCTCGCTGTTCGACGGCAAGAGCCTCGACAACTTCACCCAGACCGGCGAGGCCAACTGGCGCATCGAGGACGGCGCGATCGTCGCCGACCAGGGCAAGGGCGGACACCTGGTCAGCAAGGAGAAGTACAAGGACCACGCGATCCGCATCGAGTTCTGGTCCGACGAAAAGGCCAACAGCGGCATCTTCGCGCGCTGCGAGCCGGGCAAGATCGGCGCAAAGACCTGCTACGAGTTCAACATCTTCGACACGCGCCCGGACCCGACCTACGGCACCGGATCGATCGTCTACATCGCCGAGGTGAACCCGATGCCGAAGGCCGCCGGCAAGTGGAATACGATGGAGGTGACGCTGAAGGGCCGTCAGCTCACGCTGGTGTTCAACGGTCAGAAGACCGTCGATGTCCGTAACGGCCTCTGGGAAGAAGGCCACTTCACGCTGCAATACGGTGCGGGCGTGATGAAATTCCGCAAGGTCGAGGTCAAGAAGCTCTGATCTTTCGGCGGAGCGAAACGATCAAAGAAAACGGGCGGGCCGACAGCCCGCCCGATGCATGACGGCGACACGGAGATCGCCGTCATCGCAATCGCATTACAGCGGAATCTTGCCCTCCTGGCGGTCGGCAATCGACTGCAGCCATTCGTCGTGCTCGTGGTCGAAGCCGCGCTGCCGCGACATGGCGTAACAACCGTCCCAGCTCGGATGCTTGAGTGGCTGGATCGCCTTCTTCTTGGCGGCGGCCGGCGCGCTGTGGCGTTTCGTGTCTGGGCTGTCCTCGCCTGCCGAATACGCAGGTACAGCTGCACTGATAGCAGCCAGCAAACCGCCGGCTGCGCCGAAATCAAAGCGCATGCATTCGCCCTACTTCCCAATAGGTTGGATCAAGATCGCCTCGTGCGTCAGATTGTCACAGCTTCGCCTTGTCAGTCAACCCCTGACAAATCACAGATCGCCGATGTGACAACCCTCTGTTGAAAAGACCTCGCGCCGCTACTGGCCTTCACGCCTGTTCCCATCGGCGGTTAATCCAGGCCAGCGCGCGGGCGAGCGGCGGGCGCAGGAACGGGACGTCCTGCGCCAGGATGGCAAGCCCCAGCGGCACCATCCAGAAGCCGAGGATCGGCAGGAAGCCGACGAGGCCAGCGGCGATCAGAAAAACGCCCAGCGGGATCCGGTAGGCGGCACCACCGGGACTTCGCGCCTTATGCACCAGGCGCGCCATGCGCTCCGGCAGATGGCGCTCGAACCGGTCGAGTTCTTCGTCGAAATCCTTTTGCATCCGGATAAAGGTCGCTCCGGACGTTTTCGTTCCCGCGCGCGCACCGCCAAGCGGGGCACGCGACTGCGGAAAAAAACGATGTTAGATGAAGTCCGCAGTTTTGGAGACAGCATGACCTTTGACACCATCATTCGTGGCGGCACGGTCGCCACCGCATCCGACACCTTCAAGAGCGACGTCGGCATCAGTGGCGGGCGGATCGCGGCGCTCGGCGAGAACCTCGGCGATGCCAGAGAAATGGTGAATGCCACCGGCCAGCTCGTGCTGCCGGGCGGCATCGACAGCCACGTGCATTTCGCCCAGCCGTCCGGGCCCGGCATCGTCATGGCCGACGATTTCGCCTCGGGCACCCGCGCGGCGGCGTTCGGCGGCAACACCCTGGTGCTGCCGTTCGCCATGCAGCAGAAGGGCGAAAGCCTGCGCGAGGTGGTGAAGCAGTACCACGCCAAGGCCGACGGCCAGTGTTACGTTGACGTGTCGTTTCACCTGATCATCGCCGAGGCCACCGACCGCGTGCTCGGCCAGGAGCTCCCCGCCCTGGTCAACGACGGCTACACCTCGTTCAAGGTGTTCATGACCTACGAGGGGCTCGCGCTCTCCGACATGGAGATGCTCCAGGTGATGAGCGTGGCGCGCGAGACCGGCGCGCTGGTGATGATCCACGCCGAGAACTACGACGCGATCCGCTTCCTCACCGACCGCCTGGAGCGCGCCGGCAAGACCGCGCCGCACTATCACGCAGCGTCGCGGCCGATTCCGGTCGAGCGCGAGGCGACGCACCGCGCGATCTCGCTGTCGGAGCTGGTCGACGTGCCGATCATGATCGTGCACGTATCGAACCGCGAGGCGATGGAGGAGATCCGGCGCGCGCAGCAGCGCGGCCTGAAGATCTACGGCGAGACCTGCCCGCAATACCTGGTGCTGACCGAAAAGGACCTCGAAGGCCTCAACATGGAGGGCACCAAGTATGTGTGCTCGCCCCCGCCGCGCGACGCGGCCAGCCAGCGGGCCTGCTGGGAGGGCTTGCAGCAACACGTGTTCTCGCTGTTCTCGTCGGACCATTGCCCGTTCCGCTACGACGACCCGCAGGGCAAGCTCGCGCCGAAGGGCCGGACCTCGTTCCGCTGGGTGCCGAACGGCATTCCCGGCGTCGAGACGCGGCTGCCGATCCTTTATTCCGAAGGCGTCGGCAAGGGCCGCATCACGCTCAACGAGTTCGTGGCGCTGACCGCGACCAATCATGCGAAGACCTACGGTCTCTATCCGAAGAAGGGCACCATCGCGGTCGGCAGCGACGCCGACATCGCGATCTGGGACCCCAATCGCGAATTGACCATCGCGCAGTCGCTGATGCACGGCGGCACCGACTACACGCCCTACGAGGGCATCAAGGTGAAGGGCTGGCCGGTCTCGACCATGGTGCGCGGAAAATTCGTGGTGCGCGACGGGACACTGGTCGGCGCGCCGGGCGACGGCAGCTACGTGGCGCGGGAGAAATCGCCGCTGGCGAAGACGTCGGGCAAGAGCGCGTGGGAATGACGGGGAGCGTAACCGGGGCGCTTTTGGGCCATGAACAGCAAAGTCCGCAGCACCAATCCGTTCTACAACGGCCGCAAGCTCAAGCTCGGCTCGTTCAGCATCAACCTCGAGCACGGCGGCGCGGCGAGCACGATCGACGGCACGCACAAGGCCGATTGGCCGAGCATCAAGGCGCTCGGCAAGCTGCATGACGACATGGAGTTCGAGGCGATCGTGCCGGTGGCGCGCTGGCGCGGCTTCGGCGGGGCGACGAACTTCGCAGGCCCCGGCTTCGAGACCTACACCTTTGCGGCCGGCGTCGGCGCGCAGACGAATTATCCCGCGGTGATCGCCACCTCGCACGTGCCGCTGGTGCATCCGATCATGGCCGCCAAGCAGATGATCACCATCGATCACATCAGCGGCGGCCGCGCCGCGCTGAACATCGTCACCGGCTGGAACCGGCCGGAGATCGAGATGTTCGGTATTCCACTGCGCGAGCACGACGAGCGTTACGAAATGGCGGTGGAATGGCTCGAGATCGTCAAGCGGCTGTGGACCGAAGGCGCGGATTTCGATTTCGCGGGGCGCTTCTACAAAATCGTCAAGGGCTACGCCGAGCCCAAGCCGATCCAGAAGCCCTACCCGCCGATCATGAATGCCGGCGGCTCGGAGCGCGGCCGACATTTCGTGGCGAAGTACTGCGACCTCGCCTTCCTCGCACCAAAGGTCCGCGAATACGCCCCGCTCAAGAAGATGGCGGACGAGTACCGCAATCTCGCCCGCGACGAATACGACAACGAGATCGAGGTCTGGACCAACGCCTATGTGGTGCAGGGCGAGACCGAAGCGGAGGCGCGCGACTATCTCGCCGAATACGTCGACCGCAAGGGCGACTGGGACGCGGTGACGACCTTGATCGACACCATGGGCATCAACGCCCAGACCTTCACGCCGGAGCAACTCAAGGCGATGAAGAGGCATTTCATCGCCGGCTGGGGCGGCTTTCCGCTGGTCGGCACCAGGGAGCAGATCGTCGACATGCTGGGCAAGCTCAGCGGCTGCGGCTTCAACGGCGTGGTGCTGACGTTCCCCCGCTTCCACGACGACATGGTCGCATTCCGCGACAAGGTTTATCCGCTGCTGGTGCAGTCGGGGTTGCGCAGCTAACGGTCCGCTCCTCCCGCCACCGCCCTCTCGGCGGTCATTGCCGGGCACAGCCGTCCGAAGGGCGGCGTCGCTTCGCTCGCCGATGCGCGCCTGGCGTTGAAGACGCGCGTGAACGCGCTTTTGGCGCCGTGACCCGCCTGCGCGGCCGAAGCCGCTTCGGCGCGGCAAAGACCCGGCAATCCATGAGCCGATGCAGCGAGTGCAACTCATGAGGGTGAAATCGCTGCGCCGACTCATGGACGCGCGGATCAAGTCGGCGCGTGACACCGCTCGGGTTGCGAGGGTGTACCTTCATTACCGATTCACGCTGTCAAACAGCCCGGCGGACAAGCGTCAACGCTCCGGGAAATGGCTCGGCACCCGGCCGCCGTCCGTCCTGTCCGCCTCGAAACAGATCGAGGAGGGTGAAGCGCCACAAGACGCTGGTGCGGAATCCGCCGCACCCGGTGGCCACCTTGCGGTCAGGCCAGTCCCTTCAACGGAAGGGACTGCCGGCCCATGACGCGGGCCGGCGCGCCTTGCGGCGCTTCACCGCGGTGATTTCCGTGGAGCCTGGCTCCACACGCTCGGGCCGCGCTTGCGTGCCGGGCTACTTGCTCTTTCGCCCGGTCGTACAGCAGTGCTCCCTGCGCCAGGGTCGTAGTGCCCATGAGGCGGAGTCCCGAGGCGCCCCGAGGTGTCCGGCTGACAAGGCCCGACCCGCAGGCACCGCTCCCCGCTCCACCAACAGCAGTCACCGGTTGACGCCCTCGAATGAGCGGGGATGACATCTTAATAGAACAAAAAGAGAACATGTCAACCCTACGAATTCGCCCCGGGTGTCCATCAAGCCAGCGCTGCCCGCGGCTGCGCAGGATCGTTACGATAGTGCGGCCCCCTACGTGGAGCGCGGACGGAGTCGATGAGGCGGCGGGTTTCCTTGCGGCGCTGGCCGCGGCTGCCGAAGCCAACATCGCCTCCCTGTACGTCGTATGCTCCCGACACATGCAAAGACCAACGATTTGCCGATTCAGCAGCCCACGCGGTTTGAGCTGCACGTCAACCTCAAGACCGCCAAGGCGTTTGGGCTGACGATTCCGGAGCCATTTCTCCTGCTGGCCGACAAGATCATCGAGTGAGATGTCGGCTGGGGCGGGACCAAGGCGGATGGAGCGGGCGCTACGTCCGGGAAACCAGCCCGAATTCGGCTCGGCGCAACGCGCCGGCCAACACAAATTTTACCATGTGGCGCAGTGTGTCGCACCCGCGTGCGCCGAACATCGGATGCGATGTGTCCCTGGGGACGTTCAGCCACGTACAATTGCCTTGGCGGCTGACGCATCCGGTTAACCGGACGCCCTTAAGATTGCGGGTATGGCTGCCAATCAGCGCAAACATCAACGGCATGCGATTGACGCCCGCGCCTACATCGAATCTCCCATGCCGTGTGCAGTCGCCGATGTATCCGCGACCGGAGCCAAGCTGATCATGAAAGATCCGGCCTGGCTCCCGGACGAATTCCTGCTCCGCCTTCGGCCCGGTCTCAGGAAGTGGTGCCGCGTCATCTGGCGCAGGCCCGGTCAGGTCGGGATTGAATTTATTTCGGCGCCGATGCCTTAGCGTTTACTCTGCGTTGCTCGCGGGTTGCCAATGCGGCCCCCGCCGCCGGTCAGGCGCGAGCGGGATTGCCCCGAACCGTCACGCCCGCCGGCACGTCTTTCGTCACGACGCTGCCCGCTCCGATGATGGCGTCGTCGCCGACACTGATTCCCGGAAGGATGATCGCTCCGCCGCCGATCCACACGTTGCGGCCGAGACGAACGGGACGGCCAAGCTCCAGCCCCGACCTGCGCTGCTCCGGATCGCGCGGGTGGTCGGCGGCATAAATCTGCACGGCCGGGCCGATCTGGGCTCCTTCGCCGATTGTCACTTCGACCACGTCAAGAATGACGCAGTTGAAGTTGAGGAACGCACCTGCGCCGAGCCGGATATTGAAGCCATAATCGCAGAAGAACGGCGGGCGAATCTCCGCGCCCTGCCCCACGCTGCCAATCCGCTCCCGCAGGAGCGCAGGTCGTTCCGGCGGCAGCGACGCGTTGTAGCGCGCAAGCCAATGCGCTGTCGCGGCAAGCTCGGCCTGTATCTCCGGGTCGCCCGGCCGATACAGCTCGCCGGACAGCATTTTGTCGCGCTCGGAACGGTTCACTGCTCACAAACCTTGATGCCTGACATAGGTGCGAGAGGCAGGCGCAGCCAGGACGGCCGGATTGCCTCCCTGCGGCAGCACTGCGGTACCGTCAGTCACACAGGTTAGGGAAGTAGCTGCAAATCTTCGCTGCGCATTCACGAAAAGTAACAAAAGCTGCGCGAACTCTGTCGCAACGGGGCAAACGGAGGAGCAGCGCGTGTCCGAGCTTCTTAAAGAGCGGGAATACATCGAGCTTCCGACGACGAAGAGGCTGATAGGACGCTGCCGCAGCGACGTTGTCGCCGCGCGTATCAGGCTCGCCAGCGACCGGTCGCTGACGAGCGAACACCGTGTGGCGCTTTGGACTCTGATCGACAGCCGCGAGTGGTTCTTGAAGATGGTCGCCAAGGATTACGCCGCCGAGCTCGAGCGGATCGACCGCGAGCTGGAGATCGAGCTGAGCCGCTAAACCGAGTTTCGTTTCGGTGGACGGGATTCTATCCGTTCACTCCCGCGGAGCGGGAAAAGACTGGTTGGCTGGAATCGACGACCTCTCCCCGTTCGCCGGCCTGACGCTGCGACAACTCTGCGCCAACGACTTTGCCGAGACCGCCCATCGTCCGCAGGTACCGGCGACGGTTGCTGCAGGCACTGTCTATCCCTGCCATCCGTTTCCGGGCAGCCGCTTGCCGGGACCCGGCCACGCTTCCTGGTACAACCGCCGCTGCATCCGGCGCAACCGCTTGCCCTTTTGCGGAAAGATCGAGGCCTTTGGCCGGTTGAAAGGGCCATCATCGAGGCGCTGCACGCCTGACGGCCATACGGGAACTCTGCGGCCGTCCGCCTGCGCGGCACTTCTGTTGTTCCCGGCCCGGTTGCACTATCATGGGCACCGGAGCCGCCAAAGCTTGGTCTATTGGCGGACCGCTGGGGATCGGGCGTGCGCGGTCGCAACGCGGGAGGAAGGCAGCGGCCTTTTCCGGGCCCGATAGCGCGCGCGCAGGACACAGCGCCGCGGCTGTGCAATCTTGCTCTGGAACATCAAGCGGCGGGACGGCTGGCCGAGGCCGAACGATGCTTTCGCGGCGCGCTCGACGCCGATCCGCACCATGCCGAAAGTCTGAACGGACTCGGCATCGTTGCCCATCAGGTCGGTGACAGTGCGGCGGCCGTCGAATTGATCGGCGAAGCCATCACGGCCAACGGACGCGTCGCCCCTTATCACTACAACCTTGGTCTTGTTCTGACGGCGCTCGGTCGCACCGCTGAAGCCGTGCAGCATTACCGCCGCGCGGTGGCGCTGAAGCCCGATTATGCGGACGCGCACACAAACCTCGCGGCCGCGCTGGTAGAGCTTGGACAGCTCAAGGACGCAGCGCTGCATTTCCGCCGTGCCCTGTCACGCCGCCCCGACCAGCCTTCCGCCTACGGCAATCTTGTGTTGGTGCTGTTATCCGACGGCAACGCGGGCGACGCCCTTGACGTCGTGGTGCTCGGGCTCGGCGTCAAAGAGACGGACGAACTGAAGCAATGTTTCGGGATCGCCATCGAGCAGCTGCAGGCGCCGCCCAAAATTTCCGGGCTGCGACGGCTGATCCTGCGGGCACTCCTCGAACGCTGGCACCGACCGGAAATGTTTGCCAGGCACGCGACGGCTTTTGTGAAGGAGAGCCCGGCCGTAGCCCCTCTCATGGCTCGCATGGGCCGGGGGCCTCCCGGAACGGTTCCGGCGGACCCATTCAAGGCTCAGGACCTCATCGCACTCGCGGGCGACGAATTGTTGCGCGCCCTGCTCTCGTCGGCCGTCGTGCGCGACGCAGCCCTGCAGCGGCTTTTGACAAAGGCACGGACGGCCGCCCTGGACACGGCAAAAGGCGCGGCAAGTCCAACGGTGGACGGCATCGTGGAATTCTGCGCTGCGCTCGCGCAGCAGTGCTTCAGCAATGAATACATCTATGCCGTCGCAGACGACGAGCTGGTGTCCGTTGGGGACTTGCGCGACACGCTGCTCGCGTCCCTGCGATCCGGCGACGACGTGCCGCCGCTGACGGTTGCGGTCGTCGCGGCCTATGTGCCGCTGCATTCGCTCGATATTCCGCCGGACCGGTGGTCGCGCGCCTGGCCGGATGGCGTTGGCGCCTTGATCCGGCAACAGATCGCCGAGCCTGCGCAGGAGATGGCGCTGCGGCAGTCGATCCCGGCGCTCACGCCGATCGCGAGCGGCGTCTCGGAGCTTGTACGGCAGCAGTACGAGGAAAATCCCTACCCGCGGTGGACCGATGCCTCGTTATTCAGCGACCCTCAGCCTATCGACACAAGGCTCAAGTCGGGATTCCCAAAGGTCGAGTTCACTCCGCTCGGCAAGACCGACGTCGATATCCTGATCGCGGGCTGCGGCACCGGACGCCACGCCATCGACTCGGCGCGGCTCTTTGCCGGCGCGAACGTTCTCGCGGTCGATCTCAGCCTGGCAAGTCTCGCCTATGCAAAACGCAAGGCAGCAGAGGCCTGTGTCTCGAACATCGAATTCGCCCAGGCCGACATTCTCAATCTCGGCGGCATCGGCCGGACGTTCGACGTGATCGAGTCGGTCGGCGTGCTGCATCACATGCGCGACTGGCGCGAGGGCTGGCGCAGGCTGCTGCCCCTGCTGCGGCCGGGTGGCTTCATGCGGATCGGGCTTTACAGCGAGCTCGCGCGCAAAGACATCGTCGCCTTGCGAACGCTGATCGCCGAGCGGGGCCATAGCCCCACCGCGGACGTCATCCGACGATTCCGGCAAGAGATCTTGGCGGCCGATGACGGCGCGCCCGGAAACTCGCTGGCGCTGCTCGAGGATGTCCACAGCCTCAGCGGCTGCCGCGACCTGATGTTCCACGTCCAGGAGACGCGCACGAGCATCCCGGAGATCAAAGAGTTTCTCGCCGAGAACAGGCTTTCGCTCATCGGCTTTGCAGGATCCGCGCGGCTGCGCTACGCGAAGGCCTATCCTGCGGACCAGACGCTGACCGACCTCGACAACTGGCACGCCCTCGAACAGCAAAATCCGGGCATGTTCATGGGCATGTACCAATTTTGGGTCCAGAAGCGGTGACGTTCACCGCACGGCCTTGCCGGTCGCCTTGTCCATCAGCGCGAGAAGCCCCTGCAGCAGATCGACCGGCTTCGGCGGGCATCCCTTGATCACGAGATCGACCGGCACCACCGCATCCACCGCGCCCACCGTGGCATAGCTCTCCGCGAACACGCCGCAGCCCGCGGCGCAATCGCCGACCGCGATCACCCATTTCGGATCGGGGGTCGCGGCGTAAGTCCGCTCCAGCGCGACGCGCATGTTCTTGGTCACGGGGCCGGTCACCAGCAGCACGTCGGCATGGCGCGGCGAGGCGGCGAATTTGATGCCGAAGCGCTCAACGTCATAGACCGGGTTGTTGAGCGCGTGGACCTCGAGCTCGCAGCCGTTGCAGGATCCGGCATCGACCTCGCGGATGGTGATCGAGCGGCCGAACAGCCTGCGCGCCTGGACCTCCAGCGCCTTGCCGAGCTCGGCGAGCAGCGGATCGTCGCCCGGCTGCGGCGGCGGCGCTGTGCCCGGCCGCGGCGCGGGCATCGTCAGCGGGCTTGCGAACAGCGATCGGAGCAGGAGCTTTGCGCGCATCAGAGCATGCTCCGGCAATGAAGAGCCGATTGCAGCGCCAGGCTCGCTGCCGCTGGGCGCAAACGGACCCCCACCCCGACCCTCCCCCTTTCAAGGGCCCCTTCAGGGGACGGTGAGCACCAAGTCCGTTGTGGGAGCTGAAGCCGCTTCATCAGAGATCGACTCCCGCATACGAGCAGTTGAACGACTTGTTGCACAGCGGGAAGTCGGCGACGATGTTGCCTTCGATCGCGGCCTCCAGCAGCGGCCACTGAAACCAGGACGCATCGCGCGCATGGCCGCGCGCAAGCCGGCCGTCGAGAATGCGCACCCAGACCAGCACGTCGCCGCGAAAGGCCTCGGTCATGGCGATGCCCTCGCGCGCACCCTCGATCTTCGGCAGCACCACGCGGGTCTCGCCACCGGGGATATCGGCGAGCCAGCGCTTGAGCAGCGCGAGGCTCTGCCCGATCTCGCGGATGCGGATCCAGACCCGCGCGTCGACGTCGCCCGCGGTGAGCACCGGCACCTCGAACGGCACGTCGGTGTAGGGCGCATAGGGCAAGTCGCGGCGGGCGTCGAAGCTCCTTCCCGAGGCGCGGCCGACATGACCGCCGGCGGCGAAGCGAGTGGCCAGCTCCTTGCTGACGATGCCAGTCGACCAGGTGCGGTCCTGCAGGGACGGCGTGTCGTCATAGAGGGCGACGATCTCGGCAAACGGCGCTTCGATCTCCTCGATCATCTGCTGCAGCGCGCGCGCCGCGCCGGGAGCCGCGTCTTCGACACCGCCCGGCACGATGCGGTCCATCATCAGGCGATGGTTGAAGGCACGGTCGATCGCCGCCAGCACCCGCTCGCGGAACACGCCGCAATGGGCGTGGATCAGCGAAAACGACGCGTCGTTGCAGATCGCACCGATATCGCCCAGATGGTTCGCCACGCGCTCGAGCTCGGCCATGATGCCGCGCAGAACCTTGGCGCGCGGCGGCGGGTCGACGTCGAGCGCTTCTTCCACGGCGCGCGCGTAGGCAAAGCTGTAGGCCACCGTGGAATCGCCGGAGATGCGGGCGATGATCCGCGCCGCGGGTTCGATGTCGGTGTCGGTGAGAAGACCGTCCGCCCCACGGTGGACATAGCCGAGGCGCTGCTCGAGGCGCGCCACGGTCTCGCCGTTCACCGTGAAGCGGAAGTGGCCGGGCTCGATGATGCCGGCATGGACCGGACCGACCGCGATCTGGTGCAGCCCCTCGCCGGCCACGGGCAGGAATTCGTAGGCCGCGGGATCGCGCCGCGCCGCGGGGGCGCGCGGGCCGAGCGGCGCGCGCATGCCCCAGGCCCCGTGATCGACCCATGGCCGCCGGTCGGGGATGCCGAGCGGGGCAAAGCCGTAAAGATCGCGCAGCGCGCGCTCCAGGCGGATCGCCGGCGCGTGGTAGCGGCCGACCGAGGGGAAATCGGAGGTGCGGGTGCGGATGGTGACGACGCAAGGCTGTGCCGCGCCCGCGGCGCGCAGCGCCATGTGTACGTTGTCCTTCTCGCCCCAGAGCCCGAGCAGCTCGCCGCCGCCCTCGCCCAGCGCCTGGGCGACCGCGGTCCAGGCGTCGTGGTCGATCTCGTAGCGCGGCCACGGCTTGTGGCCCGCGACCGGAGCCCGGTTGGCCAAGAGCGAGGAAAGGCGTTGGCGCGCGGGCATGACGCTCATCCCAACTGCGCGGCGACGGCGCGGAACCAGCGCACCACCGGCTCGGGCAGCCACAGGCCCGCGATGAGGACCAGAGCGAGATGCAGGAACAGCGGCGCGTAGGTCGCCTTGACCTTCCCCGGCGGCCCGCTCGCCTCGCCGAACAGCACATCCTGGAGCCGCAAGACCAGCGCACCGAAGGCCACGATCAGGCCGAACACCAGCACGACCGCAAGCAGCGGCTGCCGCGCAAAGCTCGACGACACCAGCATGAACTCGGAGGTGAAGACGCCAAACGGCGGCAGGCCAGCGATGGCGATGACGCCGAGCGCGAGCCCCACCGCCAAGGTGGGATGGCTCGCGGAAAGGCCGCGGATGTCGGCGATGCGCTGCGTGCCCTTGACCTGGGCGATATGGCCGACGGCAAAGAAGATCGCCGACTTGGTCAGCGAATGCATGGTCATGTGCAGCAGGCCCGCGAAGTTCGCCAGCGGCCCGCCCATGCCGAAGGCGAAGGTGATGATGCCCATGTGCTCGATCGAGGAATAGGCGAACAGCCGCTTGATGTCGCGCCGGCGGTACAGCATGAAGCCCGCGAAAATGAGGCTGACGAGGCCGAGCACGATCAGCACCAGGCCGGCATTGATGGTTCCGGCATTGGCGGCCAGGATCATCTTGAAGCGCAGCAGGGCATAGAGCGCCACGTTCAGCAGCAGCCCCGACAGCACCGCCGAGATCGGCGTCGGGCCCTCGGCGTGGGCGTCGGGCAGCCAGGCATGGAACGGCGCGAGGCCGACCTTGGTGCCGTAGCCGACCAGCAGGAAGATGAAGGCGAGCGACAGGAGCTTGGGATCGAAGCTCGACGCGCTGTAGAGCATGGTGTCCCAGGCCATCGCGGTGAGCCCCTCGCCCAGCACCTCCTGAGCGACGAGGTAGACCAGGATGGTGCCGAAGAAGGCGAGCGCGATGCCGACCGAACCGAGGATGAAGTATTTCCAGGCGGCCTCGACCGCCTCCGGCGTGCGGTAGAGGCCGACCATCATCACGGTGGTCAACGTCGCGACCTCGAGCCCGACCCAGAGCAGCCCGATATTGTTGGCGACCAGCGCCACGTTCATCGCACCGATCATCGCCTGATAGAGCGCGTGATAGAAGCGCAGGAACTTCGGCGTCAGACGACCGATCTCGAGCTCGTGGCCGATATAGCTCGCGCTGAAGATCGAGGTGGTGAAGGCGACGAACGTCGTCAGCGTCACGAGATAGACGTTGAAATCGTCGAGAATCAGGATGTCGCTGCGCGATTGCGGCTCGAACAGGAGCGACGCGCCGGCGAGGAACGTGAGCCCGGAGGCGAGCACGTTGAGGAACGCGCCGAGGCGGTAGCTCGGAATTAACGCGAGCAGCACCACGGCAACGGCGGGTATGAGCAGCACCGCCTGCAGCGGCGTGACCGGCAGGGAGGCAATGAAGGCGGTGATGGGAGACAGGGAGGGAATGGAGGGGATCTGGAGGATCATGACTCTCCCCTCTCGCCGCGGAAGCGGTCGAGCGCGCTCACGTCCACGGTGTCGAAGCGCTCGCGGATGCGGAACACGAAGATGCCGAACACGATGAAGGCGATCAGCACGGAGAACGCCACCGAAATCTCCACCACCAGCGGCATGCCCTTCGCGCCGGTGGCGGCGAGCACCAGGCCGTTCTCCAGCGACATGAAGCCGACGATCTGCGTCACGGCATTACGACGGGTGATCATCATCAGCATGCCGAGCAGAATGACGGCGAGCGCAAAGGCGAGATCCTCGCGGACCAGCACGCTGACACCGCCGCCGACCGGCAACACCAGCAGGATCGACAACGCGACGAGGCCGAGCCCGGTGAGCATGGTGGGGCCCGCGCCGATCACCTGCTCGATCTCGCGATGGATGCCGAGCCGGCGCACGATCCGGTGCAATGCGGTCGGGATCACCACGCCCTTCAGGATGAGCGCGATCGCCGCGGTCACCAGGAGGTGCAGCGCATCCTGAATGAACGCCTGCCAGGCCACCGACAGCGACAGCGCGATCGCCTGCAGGGCGAACACGTTGAGCACCGCGGTGATGCGGTCCTGGTAGAGCAGCACGAAGCTCAGCACCAGCATGGAGCCGGCAAGCAGATGCGCGACATCGAAGCCGATGTTCTGCGTCATCAGAAGCTCCGCGACACGAACAGGAGGAACACGGCGAGCGCGCCCGCGGCGAAAGCCCCGCCGAGGAACACCGGGTAGCGGAACACCCGCATCTTGGCGACCGCGGTCTCGCCGGCCGGCAAGAGCGCGGCGAGGACGAGGATCTTGGCGAGCCAGGTCATCAGGCCGGTCAGGGCGCTGTCGACATTCAGCGCGGCGGTCGCCATGCCGAACGGCACGAACAGGCAGGCGAGCAGCGAGAAATAAAGCACGAGCTTGAGCGCCGCCGCGGCTTCGATCATGGCGAGATGCCGGCCGGAATATTCCAGCACCATCGCCTCATGCACCATGGTGAGCTCGAGATGCGTCGCCGGATTGTCGATCGGGATGCGGGCGTTCTCGGCGATCGCCACGAACACGAAGGCGAACAGAGCAAGGCCGAGCGAGACGCGGAGCCCGATGCTGCCGGTGACGAAGGTCGCGGCGACGGTCGAAAGCTGGGTCGTGCCGGCGATCAGCGCCACGCTGAACACCACCAGCAGCATGGCGGGCTCGGCGAGCGACGCGATCATCATCTCGCGCGAGGAGCCCATTCCGCCGAAGGCGGTGCCGACATCCATGCCGGCGAGCGCCAGCGCAAACCGCCCGGTCGCCAGCAGCGCGACGATGGCAATCAGGTCGGCCGACCAGGAGAACATCAGGTTGACGGCATAGGTCGGCACCAGCGCGGCCGCGACCCAGGTGGTGGCGAACACAAGATAAGGCGCGACGCGATAGAGCCACGAGGCGTTGTGGGCGAGCACCGCCTCCTTGTGCAAAAGCTTCCAGAGATCGAGGTAGGGCTGCCAGGTCGGCGGGCCGACGCGGCGCAGCAGCCGCGCCTTGACCTTGCGGGTGACGCCCAGCACCAATGGGGCGACCGCCAGCACCAGCAGCATCTGCCCTGCCTGGGCGGCAAGCTCAAAGACCATGGCGAGCCCCGTCACCTCCATGCCGCCACCACCAGCAGGAGCAGCACCAGGGTCGCAAACACCAGCGTCAGGTAGCGGCGGATGGTCAGGAACTGGAGCTGATTGAGCGAGGCGGAGGCGCGCAGCGCCGTCCGCGCCGCCGGGCCATAGATCAGACGCCAGGCCGGATCGATCACCTTGACGTGGAACCGCCCTGCCCGCGTCTCGCCGGGCCGCGGCATGTCAACCGTCTCATGCACCCGGAACAGGGTCGTGCCGAACACGCGGCGGATCGGCATGGCGAAGCTCGAGCCGGAGTACTGCGTAACGGTCGCCGGATCGGGATAGCCGCAATCCCAGATGTCGCTCCGCCGCGTCGCGCGCGTGGCGAAGCGGTGCACCGCGAGCGCGGTCAGCACGCCCGCGGTGATCAGGAAGAGCAGGATCAGCAGGCCGTTGTAGGAGCTGCGGCTGGTGGCGATCGGCACGATCGAGGCCCAGGGTAGCCAGGTCTGCGCCGGCAACCGCCCGCCGACCGCGGCCTGCACCGCAGGCGCAAGAACATCGATGATCGCCCCCGGCAGGATGCCCGCGGCAAAGCACAGGCCGGCGAGGATGAACATGGAGCTCAAGGAAAAGGCATCGGTCTCGTGCGCGTTTTGCGCCGCGGTGCTGCGCGGACGTCCGAGGAACACGATGCCATAGGCCTTGACGAAGCAGGCCGCGGCGAGCGCCGCCGACAGAGCGAGCAGCGCGCCGACCGCCGGGATCATGAAGCGCAGTCCCCATTGCGGCAGCCCGGGGCCGACAAGAACGGCCTGGAACGTCAGCCATTCCGACACGAAGCCGTTGAGCGGCGGCAGCGCCGAGATCGCCGCGCAGCCGGTCAGGAACGCCACCGCGGTGCGCGGCAGCCGATGGATGAGCCCCCCAAGCCTCTCCATGTTGCGCTCGCCGGTCGCGTGCAGCACCGCGCCCGCGCCGAAGAACAGCAGGCTCTTGAACAGCGAATGGTTGAACACGTGCAACAGCGCCGCGGTCATCGCCAGCGCGGCAGGCTGCGCCATGTCGCTTGCGCGGAACGCGAGCGCGAGGCCAAGACCGATGAAAACGATGCCGACGTTCTCGACGGTGGAATAAGCGAGCAGCCGCTTGAGGTCCTGCTGCATCAGCGCATAGAGCACGCCGAGGACCGCGGTGATGCCGCCGAGCGCCAGCACGACCAGGCTCCACCACCAGGCCGGCGCGCCGACAAGATCGAAAACGATACGGATGAAGCCGTAGATCGCGATCTTGGTCATCACGCCGCTCATCAGCGCCGAGACGTGGCTCGGCGCGGCCGGATGGGCGAGCGGCAGCCAGATGTGCAGCGGCACGAGGCCGGCCTTCGATCCCGCGCCGAGAAGCGCCAGCAGGAACACCAGCGCACCGGCGAGCGCATCGGGATGGCTCGCCCGGATCGCCTCGAAGGCATAGTTGCCGTTCGCGCCGGCGAGGAGCCCGAAGGCGAGCAGCAGCGCGAGCGTGCCGCAGCTTGCCATCAGGAGATAGACGTAGGCGGCGCGGACGTTCTCCGGCGCGCGGTGGTTCGATAGCACCAGCGCCCACGAGGTCAGCGACATGAACTCCCAGGCGATCAGGAACGAAAACGCGTCGTCCGCGAGCACGACGAGATTCATTCCCGCAAGATAAGCCGGATAGAACGGCAGCACGCGCAGTTGCGAGGTCTCTGGTGACGTCATTTGCCGGCCGTAGCCCAGCGCATAGAGGCTCGCCATCGCACCGCCGAGATTGGCGACGATCAGGAAGCAGGCGGCGAGCGGATCAAGACGAAAGTGCGCGCCGGTGCCTGGGAGGCCGATCCTGAGGCTGAGCGTCTCGGGCGGCAGCCCCATCCACAGGTGCCAGAAGGCCGCAGCGAGACCGGCAAGGCAGGCCACAAGGCTCGCGAAATAGACCGGAGCGAAGCTCCAGGACCACCGGCCGACCAGCACCGCCGCCGCAGAGACGCCGAACAAAGCCGCCGCGCACCATAATCCGACAAAGGCCGCCATTTTGCTGCAAAAACCTCAGGCGTGATGCGGGGATGCCCCCGGGTTCCGGCGTCGCCGGAACCGTCAACAAGCATGAATGAGCCTGTGATTTCAACAACCAACGGCGCCTACCCGACGGGCGCGCGGAGCGTGTCCGGAGCCCGACTTTCCTCGATGCGGCCACCAGTGGGGCGAAGGATTCCGCAATTGCGTCAAGGTCGGGCCAAGCTGACGTCACGCCGCCGAGGCCTCATGTGACAACAAGAAAACCCATAGCGCGCTAAGACGCGCGTGAACGCGCTTTAGAGCGCGTGAAGACGCGCGTGAACGCGCCTAACGCGGGGACGGCGTCATGATGGCTCGCGCAATCATCTGCTGCGCTGCCTTGATCCTCGGGCTGCTTGCCACGATCGGCGCAACCGCGCAGTCCGCCAATGTCTGCAACGGGCCGGGCTGCCGCGCGACGGAAAAGTCGCGGCCGCTCGACCTGATGGCCTTCATGCGCGGCGGCGCAAAGGCCGGCGGCCAGTCCACGGCCAAGGCCACAACGGCAAAGAGCGGAAAGACCAAGCACCGGCGTGGCGGCAGCCGCCCGGCACCGCGCCCGGTCCCCGAAAGCGCGCCCGACATAACACCTGACCCGACCCGTGACGTGGCAACCTCGCCGCAACCGGCCGGGCTGCCGTCGGCGGTGGCGGCCGCCTACGCCGCACACGCGGAAACTGACGTGCAGGTGGTGATGAGCGACGAGCTCAACCCGATCGATCTGGCGATGGCCGGCGGCTCGCCGGAGACTGTCGGAGCAACGCCGAAGACCGACAGCGACGCCAGCGAACGCATCACCTCGGCCGAGGCCCGCCAAATTGACGACCAGATCCGCAATGCCGCCTCCGGTCCAAGTGACGCCGGAACATCGCCCGGCAAAGAAACGAGCCACAGCGACGCGGCGCTGCGCGACGAATCATGGATGGGCCGGATCTGGTCCGCCGTCGGCGACGGCTTCATTGCGCTGGTGGCGATGGTGCGGCAGCTGTTCGCCTGAAGACCCGGCGCGGATTTCACCGCGTCAACCGCTCAAGCTCCGGAAACGGCTGATAGGCCGCGCCCTTGCAGAATTCGCGGGCGTTATCGACGACGCGGTCGAGGCGACCGTCGAGAAACAGCACCAGGCTTTCCCGTGGGCCGGCATTTTGCCCAGGGCCCCTGCGGACGGTGTAGCGCAGGCAGGCCACGTAACGGCTGTTGCTGTCGAACGTCTTGATCTCAGGCTCCGACACCGCAGCGTCGCGGACGCCGACCGGATCGTTGAGATAGGTGCGCATGAATGCGGTGATGTCGGCGCGGTAGTTCGCCGGCCGCGCCGTATAAGCTGTGTTGACGCGATCGTGGTTCTTCATCCACTCGGCATTGCAGCCGGCAAGGCCGAGCGCCAGCAGCACGAACAGCAATGACGGCCAACTGCGAAACAATCCGACGATCCGCGGCAACGTGCGCATCCTTTAGGAGTCGATCTGCTCAAAATTGAAGGTTCGGCATTTTTGTCCCTGGGTCCCCGCTTCCGCGGGGACGAACGGGGAGAGAGCTCGCCACTCTCTCAGCCGCTCGTCCCCGCGGAAGCGGGGCCCCAGTGCTACACTGTTCGATCCTGCAATACTGCCCTAGATTGGGATGTCCGTCAGGCCACCGCCCGCGCCTCGCCGATCGACTGAACGCGCGGCGCGCCGTCGCGCCAGAGCCGGCTGTCCGGTCCGATCGGATAGACCTCGTGCCATTCCGCGAGCTTCTCCCGGTAGAGCGCCGCGCAGGCGTCGTCGCCAAGCGTTTCGAGGTTTTCCAGATCGAGGCCGAGCCCGATCTCGTGATAGACGTCGAGATTGCGCAGGTCCGGCACCGGGATCGCGCCGCGGATCAGGTCGGCCCACATCTGCCGGTACAGATCCTCGAGATGGCGGACGAGCTGCGGCGTGTCGAACAGGGTGCAGGTGTCCCTCCCCGCCGCAAGCTTCGCCTTGACCGGCGCGAGGCTTGACGGATCGTTGCCGAACGCGACCGCCCGCTCGACATATTGCTCCGGCGTGGCGCAGACCATCTCGCCGATGCCGGCCGCGGTCACGAGGCTCGCGCAAACCCGCGAGGCGAACGACCGTCCCGGCAGCGTCAGGATCGGCACGCCCATCCACATCGAGTCCGAGGCGGTGGTGTGCGCGCCATAGGGGAAGTTGTCGAGGAACAGGTCCGCCAGCGGATAACGGGCCAGATGGTCCGGATTAGACATCTTCTCGGCGAAGACGATGCGCTCCGGACCGACACCGCGGTCGGCGGCGTATTTGCGCAGACGCTCGTTGGTCTCCGTCGTGCTGGTGAGAAGCCACAGCACGCTGTTCGGCACGCGATTGAGGATCGCAATCCAGCGGTCGAAGGTGATCGGCGTGGTCTTCTGCATGCCGTTGAGGCTGCAGAAGACGAAGGCGTTGTCCGGCAGGCCCGCCTCCGCCCGCACGGGCCGCCTTTCGGCCACCACCCGCTTGCGGTCGTTGGGCTGGTAGCACGGCAGCCGCAGGACCTTTTCCGAATAGTAGAGCTCGCTCTCCGGCGGCACCACGACGTCGTCGGCGATGATGTAGTGGTGATAGGGCGTGCCCATGGTGCTGGGATAGCCGAACCAGTTGACGTTCACCGGCGCGGGCCGCCGCGCAAACACCTTGGTGCGCGCGTCCTTGGTGTAGCCGTTGAGGTCGACCAGGATATCGATGCCGTCGGCGGCGATTTTCGCCGCCGCCTGATCGTCGGTCATCATGGTGATCTCGGTCCAGTGATCGACGCTGGCCTTGGTGCGGGCCTGGGTCGCGTCGGGCCGGTTTATGCCGCAGTAATAGGCGAAGATCTCGAAGCGCTCGCGGTCGTGCTGCTCGACCACGTCGGTCATGGCAAAGCCGACGGCATGCTCGCGCAGGTCCGAAGACACATAGCCGATCTTGAGCCGCAGCGGGTCTTTGCGCAGCAGATCCTGCCGCAGCGAAGCCGGTGCGGCCCGGACCGGCTTCGGCATGCCGATCTGATGCCGGGCGTAGTGCCAGGCCTTGGCAAGCTGGAACATCGGATCGTCGGTGAGATTGGCGAGCGACAGCGTGGAAATGCCGTTCAGCATGTCCTTGCGCTTCACCCGCTCCGATTCCTGCAGCACCGGCCACTTGCATTGCCGCTGCCGCAGTGAAACCCAGTGCTGCAGCGCCTCGGACTGGCGGCGGTCGATATCCAGGCTCTGACGCAGGATTTCCTCGGCGGCGACGTCGTTGCCGAGGCCCTCCAGCACGCGGGCGGTCTGGTGCATGACCGTGAGCTTGTGCGACACCGCCTCGCCGCTGACCCCGGCAAGGCTGTTGATCAGCTTCATCCACTCGCCGATCGCCTGCCCGGTCTGGCCGATGTCCTCGAGCGCCCGGCCGAGGTTGATGTAGGGCGGCGCGAAATCGGGCTTGCAGCGGATGCTGTCGCGAAACGCGTTGATGGCCCCGGCGAAGTCGCGCAGATCGGCCAGGGTGACGCCGTAGTTGAAGTGGACGGCATGCAGCAATTCATGGTCGCCGTTGAGCGCGATCCAGACCTTGTACAGCTCGGCCACCAAAGGGCGCTGCTGCATCGACAGCAGCGTCGATGCGCCATGGAACAGATCCATGATGGAAAGCTGGCGCAGGGCTGCCTGATGCGTCAGGCGGGCGTAGAGCTCGGTGGCGGCATTGATCTCGACCGGCGGGGTCTGCATGCAAGCGTCTCTTCGGCGTTGATGTTGTGAACGCAACAACCGCCCGGAGCCGGTTGTCCCGGCCCGGGTTACGCTTCAGCACGCTTACCACACTCGTCTGATTCGGCCGCCACGGGAGCGGCCGAACATAGCCGGCGCTCGTGCCGGCTATGTCAACAATTCCACCAGGGCGCTGAGCTGCTCGGCGTTCATCACCGCAAGCTGCGACTGGGTGAAGGCGTTGCCCTGGGTCGTCGTCAGCGCGGCGATATCCTGGGTCGAGATGCCGGCGATCGCCGCCGTGCTCAGGCTCGGGATGCCGCTGGTGCTCGTCAGCGCGGCGAACTTGGCCGAGCCCAGCGCGTCGACCTGGGCCGCGGTGAGCGCACCGGCCTGCGTCGTCGTCAGCGCGGCGAGCGAGGTGGTGGAGAACGTCGACACCTGGGCCGAGGTCAGCGCGCCGATCTGCGACGAGGTGAACGTGCTGACCTGGGTGGTGGTCAGGTTGCCGACCGCCGTGGTGGTCAGGCCCGTCGCCTGCGCGGTCGACAGCTCGTTGATGTCGAGCGCGTTCAGGTTCGCCGTCGACAGCGTGTTGAGCTGGGTCGTGGTCAGACCCTGCGACTGCGCCGTGCTGAAGGCGGCAAGCTGCGTCGTCGAGAAGTTGGCGAGCACCGTGGTGGTGAGCCCGCCAAGCTGCGTCGCCGTCAGGCCGCTCGCCTGCGTGGTGGTGAAGGCCTGGATCTCGGTCGTGGTCAGCGCGCCGATTCCTGCCGCGGTGAGCGCGCCGACCTGACCCGAGGTCAAGGTCGAGACCTGGGTGGTGGTCAGATTGGTGATCGTCGTGGTGGAGAGGCCTGCGACCTGCCAGGTCGCGAGCTTGTTCAGGGCGACCGCGTTGAGGTTTGCGGTCGTCAGGTTGTTGATCTGGGTCCACAGCAGGCCCTGGACCTGCCCGGTCGACAGCGCGCTGAACTGCGTGGTCGAGAGGTTGTTCACCGCGGTGGTCGTCAGGTTGCCGAGCTGCGTCGCCGTCAGCGCGTTGGCCTGAGTGGTGGTGAAGGCCTGCAGCGCGGTCGTGGTCAGCGCGCCGATCTGCGCCGTGGTCAGCACCGCGACCTGCGCGGTGGTCAACGCCGCCACCTGGGTGGTGGTCAGGTTGCCGATCGAGGTGGTGGTGAGGCCTGCGACCTGCGCCGTCGAGAACTCGTCGAGGTCGAGCGCGTTCAGGCTGCTGACGCCGAGCGCATTCAGCTGCGTGGTGGAGAGGCCGCGGGTCTGCGTGGTCGACAGCGCATCAAGCTGCGTGGTCGAGAAGTTGCCGACCGCGGTGGTGCTCAGGCCGC
>JAIESC010000120.1 GCA_019746355.1 Xanthobacteraceae bacterium
CTTCAGCTCCGTCACCTGCGCTGCTTTTGCCGCTCGTTCCACAGCAAGCTCTCTCTGGTTAGCAGCTCAAGTCACGCGGGACCCGGCTGCCGGTTGCGATTTGCCGTCCCAGGCATCCGCAACGCGAACGCAGGGGACGACGCTTTCGTGCCCTGCCGCCTTCATGGCTTGAGCCAAGGAAGGTCCAACGGTTCGAACCGATCACGTCCGGTTGCCCGGACTTGCTATCGGCCTTACCCGTCTGTGCAGGCGGTCACAATTAAGCCGGACGTCCGGCACCTGCAGTCTTGGACAGGACGCGGCTTACCGAGACGGGCAGCGAGCTTTTCCTTTTCCCTTCAGATGTCCCGGAGGATGTCCAAAAGGAATTCGGTCCTTCTCGCTGTACATTTCAGGAAGCGCGCAAAGGCGCGCCGACAAGTGAGGCCGGCACGCCTATGGGCCACTATCTAGAACTTTTGTGCCGGTTTGCCAAGGGGTTTCACGGGCGGTTTCGTGGGCCACTTGCCCAACAGTTTCCTTGGACTGTCAGCAGGCTACAGTCAGCATCAAACGTACCCATGAAACTGGGAGGTTTCTATGGCTGGCCAAGCCGACCGCATTCTCGTCACTCATGTCGGCAGCCTGGTCCGGCCGCCCGAGCTGGTCGAGTTCCTCAAGCTGATCGAGGCCGGCCAGCCCTGCGACAAGGCCGGTTACGAGGCCTGCCTGAAAGCCTCCATCGACGAGATCGTCCGCCAGCAGGTGGAGGCCGGCGTCGACATCGTCAGCGACGGCGAATTCTCTAAGGGCCGCAACTGGGCCTTCTACGTGCATGAGCGTCTGACCGGCCTCACCACCCGGAAAGCGACGCCGGAGGAGATGAACGATCCGCTGACCTCCGCTGGCGGCGGACAGGACACCAAGGCGTTTCCCGAGTTCTACGCGGAGTACTATCGCGTGTCGGGCCTCGGCGCGCGGCTTGGCAACCGCTTTGTCGTCAACGGACCCCTCACCTACAACGACACGTTCGTGAAGCGCGATATCGCCACGCTCAAGGCCGCTGCCACGAAGCACAAGGCAACCGGCGCGTTCCTGCCGGTGGTCGCGCCGGCCTCGGCGCTGCCTGGCGCCAAGAACGAGCACTATGCCGACGAGAAGGCGTTCCTGTTCGCCCTCGCCGACTGCCTGCACCAGGAATACAAGGCGATCGTCGATGCCGGCCTCACCGTGCAGATCGACGACGCGTTCCTGCCCTACATGCACGAGAAGATGGTGCCGCCGATGATCGAGGCGCAGTACCGCGCCTGGGCGCAGCTTCGCATCGATGCGCTCAATCACGCGCTGCGCGGCATTCCCGAGGAGCGCTCGCGCTACCACATCTGCTGGGGCAGCTGGAACGGGCCGCACGCCTTCGACGTGCCGTTGAAAGGCATCGTCGATCTCCTGCTGCAGGTGAAGGTCGGCCACTACAGCGTCGAGCAGGCCAATCCGCGTCACGAGCACGAGTGGAAGGTGTGGCAGAGCGTGAAGCTGCCGCCGGGCAAGAAGCTCATTCCCGGGGTGATCAGCCACGCCACCAATATCGTCGAGCATCCCGAGCTGGTGGCCGACCGCCTCGTCCGCCTTGCCAAGGTCGTCGGCCGCGAGAACGTGCTCGGCGGCACCGACTGCGGGTTCGCGCAGAGCCCGTTCGCCAAGCGCGTGCACGAGAGCATCATGTGGGCGAAGCTGCGCTCGCTGAGCGAAGGCGCGAGGATGGCGAGCGCGGAATTGTGGGGAAGAAAGAGCGCGGCGTGAGTTCTGCGGCGACCACATCCTAAACGCCGCCTTCGCCCACGTGCCGGCTTGGCTCCATACGCTCGTGCAGCACGCGCACGATCTCAATCACGTCCGAGCTGATGGCGCGATAGAAAAGGACGTGAACGGGCCGGCGCACTTTGTCGTCGGGATCGTCGCTCCGTACATGGCGAACGTGGAAGCTGCGCAGGCCGCGCGAAAGCTCCGACCGATCCCTCGTCGCCGGGCCACTCGGTTCGGCCGCCACCTTGTGCAGGGCCGCGGTCAATGTCGCGGCATAGCGGCGCCTGCCTTGCTCGCCCCAGCGTTCCGTACTGGTTGAAAGAATCCGAATCAGATCCGCTTGGGCCGGGCCGGACAGCCGAAAGCGGCGCATCACATCAACGCGAGCTGCGCTCGTCCGCCGACAATCCCTCGATGTACCGGCCCAGCTCCGCTTCGCCGACTTCGACATAGTCGCCGCGAGCAAGAGCATCGGCGCCTGCCTTGATCTGGGCGCGCAGCGCCTTCAGCTTGAGCGCATCTTCTTTGCGGCGCTGCTGAAGAGTTCGCAGCGCGTCGCGCACTGCTTCGCTGGCGTTCTGATATTCACCGGAGCGGACCATCTCATCGACGAAGGCGTCTTGCTCGACGGTAAGACTGATGTTGCGCGTGGGCATGGCAATCTCCTCGAAACGGGCCAAATATAGCTCGAATGGCAAACTTTGCCAAGGCTCGGACAGATCGTCGTCTTCGTCGAGCTGCAACCCGCCTGACAAAAATGCGGGCTGCAAGGGCGGAGTTGCGGCCGAGAAAGGCCGCATCGTAAGGTCGGCGACGTGCAGCATGGCGCGGGAGACGCGGAATGGGACAGCTCGTCGACGGCAAATGGACCACCGAGAACGTCCTCGTCCAGCACGACGCCAAGGGACTCTACTTCAAGCGCGACTCCGTTTTTCGCCACCGCATCAGCAACGAGCCGGCCGCGGAATTTCCGGCCGAGGCCGGCCGGTATCACCTCTACTGCGCCGTCGCCTGCCCGTGGGCGCATCGCGCCACGCTGATGCGCACGCTCAAAAGGCTCGAGCCCTTCGTGACGCTGACCAACACCTTCCAGGAGGTCGGCGGCCAGGGCTGGTCGTTCGGAGAGCAAGGCCACATCGTTCCCGGCACCGACCAGCGCGTGCGGTGGCTGCACGAGCTCTACACCATTGCCGATCCCGCCTGCACCACGCGCGTGACCGTGCCGACGGTCTGGGACGCCAAGACACGCCGCATCGTCAACAACGAGTCCTCCGAAATCATCCGGATGTTCAACACCGCGTTTTCCGGCGTCGCACAGCCGACGCCGGACTACCATCCTGAGCCGCTGCGTGTGGAGATCGACGCGACCAACGCGCTCGTGTTGAAGGGCGTGAACAACGCCGTCAACGGCTGCGGCTATTCGATCTCGCAGGAGGCGTACGACGGCTCCATCAAGCTCTTGTTTGGGACGCTGGACGGTCTGGAGCAACGGCTTTCGCAGCAACGCTATCTGTGCGGCGACGTCGAAACCGAGGCGGACTGGCGGCTGTTTCCAAGCCTCGTGCGCTTCGATCCCTGCTACTACGTCGGCTACAAGTGCAACCTGCGCCGCCTTGACGAGTATCCCAACCTCTCGAACTACCTTCGCGAGCTTTACCAGACGCCGGGCATCGCCGAGGTCTGCGACATCGAAGGCATGAAGCGCGGCGTGTTCAGCAAGGCCGGCCCTGTGGGCTCGAACGGGATCGTCCCGGTCGGACCGGCCATCGACTATTCAAGACCGCACGACCGCGATCGTCTGGCCCGCCGCATCCGCGACGCGGCCTAGCCGCTCCACCCCACTGCGCAGTGGCATCCCATTCCTTTCCCGATGGGCTGCATGCCACCGCCGCACATCGACGCTGCCGGGTTCGATGCTAGCCTTGAGTTGACCTTCACACGGCAAATCGTCGGCGACACCGCGGCGATGAAAGGGTCGGTTATGCCTGCGAGCGTGACGTCCGGCCGGCAAATCGGCGTATCGCTGCCGCGGCTCGAGGCGCGCGACAAGGTCACCGGGCGCGCCGAATACACCCACACCATGCGCATGCCGGGCATGGTCCACGGCAAGATCTTCCGCTCGACCGTCGCGCATGGCCGGATCAAGCGGATCGATGTGAGCGCCGCGGCGCGCGTGCCTGGCGTGATCGGCGTGTTCACCGGCGAGGACATCCGCCGCGTGATCCCCGACCCTTATTACGGCCCGGCGTTCCACGACCAGCCGATCCTCGCGCTCGACAAGGTGCGCTTCGTCGGCGAGCCGGTGGCCGCGGTGGTCGCCACCGATCCGCATATCGCCGAGGCCGCGGTGGCGCAGATCGTCGCCGAATACGAGGAGATGCCGGCGGTCTATGACGAGGTCGAGGCGATGACCTCGCCGGTCCATGTGCACGAGCGGCTCCGGCCGGCCGGAAGCTTCGCCGACCTCAAGCATCTGAAGGACGTGAAGGCGACCAACATGGCGGTCGACGCGCGGCTGCGCCGCGGCGACGTCGATGCGGCGTTTGCGACCGCCGCGCACGTGTTCGAGCACACCTTCCGGACGCAGAAGTGCCTGCACCTCGCGTTCGAGCCGTTCGCCGCCATCGCCGACGCGCGCAACGAGCACGTCACCGTCCACACCAGTTGCCAAGGCCCCTCCTTCGTGCGGGCCGAGATCGCACGCCTGCTCGGCTGGCCGCAGAACCGCGTGCGCATCAAGGTGCCCTATGTCGGCGGCGGCTACGGCTCGAAGCTCTACATCAAGCTCGAAGCGCTGGTGGTGGCGCTGTCGCTGCTGGTGCGGCGGCCGGTGAAGATTGCGCTGACGATGGAGGAACAGTTCTACCAGATCACCAAGCATCCGAGCACGATCCGCATCAAGAGCGGCGTCGACAAGGACGGCCGGGTCACGGCGCGCAAATGCGAAGTGTACTGGAACGGCGGCGCATATGCCGACGTCGGCCCGCGCGTGACGCACAAATCGGGCTTCGTCGCCTCCGGCCCCTACGACATCGACAATGTGTGGACCGACTCCTACGCGCTCTACACCAACATGACGCCGGCGGGCGCGTTGCGCGGCTTCGGCATTCCGCAGCTCGCCTGGGCCTATGAGAGCCACACCGACATCATCGCCCGCGCGCTGAAGCTCGATCCGGTCGAGTTCCGCCGCAAGAACCTGCTGCACGAGGGCCGTCCGCAGGCCAGCGGCACGATCCTCAAGGACGCGCCGCTCGGCGCGGTGCTGGACCGGCTCTGCGAACGGCTCAACTGGAACGCGCCGTTCGACCGCGGCTCAGGGACGGTGCGGCGCGGGCGCGGCGTTGCGCTGGCGCTGAAGGCCGCGATCTCGCCGACCACGTCGGTGGCGATGATCAATGTCGGCGCCGACGGCAGCGTCACGCTCTATTGCAGCACCATCGACATGGGCCAGGGCTCCGACACCGGCCTCGCGCAGATCGTCGGCGAAGCGCTGAACGTGCCGGCGGATCGGGTGCGGGTCGTGCCGCGCGACACCGATGCGACGCCCTACGACATGGGCACGCTCGGCTCGCGCTCGCTGTTTCACATGGGCAACGCGATCCGCGCCGCGGCCGACGAAGTGCGCGCCAGGCTTGCGGCGCTGGCGCGCGAGGTCGGCGAGCCGGAGGGGTCCAATATCCCGATCGCCGAGCTGTTCCAGAAGCGCTACGGCATGCAGGCCGGCAACGTGATCGGCTCGGGCGCCTACAAGCCCGACTACATGCCGGCCAAGCACGAGACCGGCCAGACCACCAACATCACGCCGTACTGGATGATCGGCGGCGCGGGCGTCGAGCTCGAGGTCGACACCGAGACCGGACACGTGCGCATCACCAAGGCGGTGAACGTCATCGATTGCGGCACGCCGGTCAATCCGAAGATCCTGGAGACGCAGATTTCCGGCGCGTCGCTGATGCAGCTCGGCTTCACTTTGTTCGAGAAGATGCATCTCGACGGCGGGCAGATCATCAATGCGTCGCTCGCCGAGTATAAAATCCCCGGCATCGCCGACGTGCCGCAGGTCATGATCAACGAGTCGGTGCGCTCCTATCAGCAGAACGGGCCGTTCGGGGCCAAGGGCGGCGCCGAGTCGGCGACGCTCAGCTTCTCGCCCGCTGTCGCCAACGCGATCGACGACGCCGTGGGCGTGCGGCTGATGGAATTGCCGCTGACGCCCGAGGCGGTGCTGCGGGCCTTGCGGCAGAAGGCCGGCGCGCCGCTGGAAGAGGATTGACCCCAATCGAGAACGGATTTGACGCAAAACCATGAGATGACGGGAGAGCGACATGACGAGCTTGCGGATCGACTTGCGAATCCTGGCTGCACTGTTCGTGATCTTCACCCTGTCCGGCACGCCGGCGTCGGCGCAATCGCAATGGCCGACGCGCTCGGTCAAGTTCATCGTTCCGTTCGGACCCGGCGCCGGCGCAGACATCGGCGCGCGGCTGTTTGCCGAAAAGCTTTCGCAGCGCTGGGGCCAGCCGGTCGTGGTGGAGAACCGGCCCGGCGGCGACAGCTTCATCGCGATCACGGCTTTCCTCGGCACCGATGACGACCACACCTTCCTTTACATTCCGTCGGGCAATTTCACCGTTCATCCGTTCGTGCACAGCAAGCTGCCTTACGACCAGAACCAGCTGGTCCCGATCGCGCGCGCGTCCAACACGATCCTCGCCCTGGCGCTCGCGAAATCGTCGCCCTACAACACCGTGCGTGAATTCACCGAAGCGGCGCGCGCCGCACCCGGACAATTCAACTCCGGGCTGGTCACAGGCCTGACCGAATTCACCTTCTGGGCCTACACCCATCACGAAAGGCTCAACATCGCCCAGGTCCCCTACCGCGACATCAACCAGGCTCCGAACGATCTCGCCGAAGGACGCATCCAGGTGGCGATGGCGTCGCTTGCAATCCTGCAGCCGCAGTGGCGCGCCGACCGCATCAAGCTGATTGCGGTCAACAACAAGGAGCGCACCGACCTCGTGCCGGGCGTGCCGACGGCGCGCGAGCAAGGCTATCCGTCGCTGGTGTTCGAAGGGCTGCACGGCCTGATCGGACGCACGACCACGCCGAAGGATTTGAAGGAGCGGATCGCCGCCGACTTCAGGGCAGCCGCAGCCGACGGCAGCATCGGTTCGCGGCTTGCCGCCACCGGCCAGGTGATCAATGTGGGCGGTCCCGACGAATTCGCCGCCGCGATCGAGGAGCAGCGCGCGGCGGTGGCTGCCACCGTCAAGGCGATCAACTTCAAGCCGAAGAACTGAAAATCGGGCGCTTGACCACCCACGCCGCCGGGTGGTTTCGGCGGCCAGCCGGTCCCGCACGCGGCCATCGTGCCGCGGCACGGGACCTATGGCGCGGCCCCATGGCGGCGTAAGATCGCCCCCGAACACCGCCGCAATAAACAGAACCGGGGGAACGTCATGAGGACTACGATCGTGCTCGCCTGCACGGCCGCGGCGTGGCTCGCCGCGGCGCCCGCCGCATCGGCGCAGGGCGACAGCTATCCATCGCGTCCGATCACCATCATCGTTCCGTTCCCGCCGGGCGGCAGCTCGGACGTGGTGACGCGCATTGTCGCGCAGAAGCTCGCCGACAACCTGAAGGCCAATGTGGTGATCGACAACCGCGGCGGCGGCGGCGGCGCACCCGGCGCGATCGCCGCCAAGCAGGCGGCGCCCGACGGCTATACCCTGCTGCTGGCCAACAATGGCCTGTTCGCGATCCTGCCGGCGCTCACGCCCAACATCAATTTCGACCCGCTCAAGGATTTCCAGCCGATCACGCCGATCGTCACGTTTCCAAGCGTGCTGGTGGTGCCGGACGCTTCACCGGCCCGCAACGTCAAGGATCTGGTCGCGCTCGCGAAGAGCAAGCCCGGCGGCCTGAACTTCGCCTCGCAGGGCGTGGGCTCCGGCGGCCACATCCTCGGCGAAATGCTGCGGCTAAACTCCGGGGCTCCATTCACGCATGTGCCCTATCGCGGCGCGGGCCCGGCGGTCAGCGACCTGGCCGCCGGCAACGTCGATCTGCTGTTCAGTTCCTATGTGTCGGCCATCGGCCAGGTCCAGGCCGGCAAGCTCCGCGTGCTGGGATGGACGGCGACCAAGCGCGCGGCGGCGTTGCCCGACGTTCCGACGATGGCGGAAGCCGGTTTTCCCGGCACCGAGCTCGAGATCTGGCACGGGATCGTCGCGCCGGCAGGCACGCCCGCGCCGATCGTCCGCAAGCTCAACGAGGAGATCATCAAGGCCGCGAAGTCACCGGAAGTCCTGAGCAAGGTCGCGCCGCAGGCGGTCGAGATGTCGACCTTGAGCCCCGCCGAGTTCGCCAAGCTGATCGCCACCGACATCGATGTCCTTGGCAAGGTCATCCGCGACGCAGGGATCAAGGCGCAGTAGACGGGCTTCCCCCGGAAGCCGGAACAGGTGCGCCGCTCAGGGCGCGCCGTCCACTGTCAAAGCATAGACAGGCCGCTCGGCGCCGCCCCCCTTGAGCGGGAAGGTGCCGAGCGGCTCGCCTTTGCCGCGGCACAGTTCCGCAAAATCGCCGGAGAACAGGATTTGCCTACCGAGGGTTTTGGTCAGGTTTTCGATCCGGGACGCGACGTTGACGGCCTGCCCGATCACGGTGAAGTCGAGGCGGTTTGCTCCGCCGATATTGCCGTACAGCACCTCGCCGACGTGGAGCGCGAGCCCAAAGCGGATCGCCGGCTGTCCGCTTTCCCTGCGCTTCTCGTTCAACGCGCGGATCGCGGCCTCCGCGTCCGTCGCGGCCGCGAGCGCGCGCTCCGCGACCAGGGAGCCGGTCTCGCCGGACAGCGGGAAGATCGCCAGCAGCGCATCGCCGATAAACTTCAGGACCTCACCGCCGTGCCGCCCGACGGCGTCGGTCATGGCGCCAAAGTAGTCGTTCAGGAAGCTCACCAGCTCCGCGCCCGAAAGGTTCTCCGATAACTCGGTGAAGCCGCGAAGATCGCAAAACCAAATCACCGCCTCGATCTCGTCGCACATGCCCCGCTTGATCGCGCCGTCGAGCACGCGCCGGCCGGCGACCGGCCCCACGTAGGTGTCCAACAAGGTCAACGTGGTCCGTTGCAGCGTCTGGATTTCCAGGATCATGGCCAACGTCGGCACGAGACTTTCAAGCAGAGCGACCTGATGTTCCGGAAAGCCGCCGGCACGTTGCGTCGCATAGCTGACCGCCTTCCATGAGCCGTCGGAGAACGGCAGCGGCAGTCCGATGTATTCGGTCACGCCTTCTGCACGAAGCTCGCTCAGAATGGGAAACTCTCCGGCCTCCGGCGGCCCATCAAGACGGGCGCAATAGCGCTTGCCGCTGTAGACGATGGCCATCGGGCTGTTCTGCAGCATCTGGCGGTCCATCTTCCAGCGGCGCTCGGTGACGGGCTTGCCTTTCTGCCAGAGCGAGCTCGACGCATCGATCTGCGGATGGACGATGTGAACTCCGGTGGTCAGACGATAGATGTCGACGCCGGCCGCGAGCAGTTCGGCTGCAAACCGTTCGACGAACTGCGCGGTGTCCCGGAGCTTCACGCCATCCGATTGCAGCCAGGCCAGAACCGGAGACGGGAGACTCTCGTTCACGTTCATAGCGAGACCACCAAAATCGGGTGCAACCGACCCCCACCGCAGCCGGTCTTACCACGCGCACTCTGTCACGCGCACTCCAGACCCAGTTTGGCCAGAAATTGCCCGGACCGTGACTTTGGCGCTGCCCAAGAGAGGCGTAAGATCGCCACCAAAAGACGTCGAGAACGCCGGGAGGACGTCATGGAAGTTAGAAAATTGCATCCGTTGTTCGTCGCGGAGCTGACCGGAATCGATCTCGCGGCAGGGATCAACGCCGAGTCGCAACGCGAGATCGAGCGAACGATGGACCGCTATGCGGTCACGGTGCTGCCCGACCAGAACCTGGACGACGAGAAGCAGACCGCCTTCGCGGCGCTCTACGGCCCGCTCGAAGTCTCGCCGCCGGTGCACAGCAGGGATGGCGGCCCTGCGGCGGCGCTGCGCATTCGCAATCCTCACATCTTCGACGTGTCCAATCTCGACGAGAACGGAACAATCCTCGATCTCGACGATCAGCGCCGCGCCTATCGCCAGGGCAACGAGCTCTGGCACACCGACAGCTCGTTCCGGCAGAAATCCGCGACCTGGTCGATGCTGCACGCGCGCGTCGTGCCGCCGTCGGGCGCCGACACCGAGTTTGTCGACACCCGCGCCGCCTATGATGCGCTGCCGGAGACCATGAAGGCGCGGATCGAAGGCCTCGTCGCCGAGCATTCGATCTGGCACTCGCGCGCCAAGCTCGGCGGCTACACGCCGACCGACGAGGAGCGCCGGGCGCGGCCGCCGGCCCGGCATCCGCTGGTGCGGCGGCATCCGGGCTCGGGCCGAAACGCGCTCTACGTCGCCTCTCACGCGTCGCACATCATCGGCTGGCCGGAGGACGAAGGCCGCGCCCTCATCGACGAGCTCGTGGCGTTCGCAACGCAGCCGCGCTTCATCTACGCGCATCCATGGCGGCGCGGCGATCTCGTGATCTGGGACAACCGCTGCACCATGCACCGCGCAACGCCGTTCGAGTCGAGCACGCATGTGCGCGACATGCGCCGCGCCACCGTCATCGATACGACAGCCGGAATACCGGCCGCATAACGAAACGGCAGATTGGGGGCAACGTCATGAAGACTTCGATCGTGCTGGCCTGCACGGCCGCAGCATGGTTCGCCGCGGCACCGGCCGCATCCGCGCAGGGCGATAGCTATCCGTCGCGACCGGTGACGCTGCTGGTCCCGTTCCCGCCCGGCGGCAGCGCCGACGTGGTGATCCGACCGGTCGCGGCGAAGGTCGCGGACGCGCTCAAGCAGACGATCGTCATCGACAACCGCTCGGGCGGCGGCGGCAACATCGCGGCGCAGGCGACGAAGTCGGCCGCGCCGGACGGCTACACGCTGTTCCTCACCAACATGGGCGTGATGTCGGTCAATCCGGTGCTGTCGCCGGAGCTCAATCTCGACCCGGTCAGGGACTTCCAGCCGATCACACCGATCATCATCTTCCCGCACATCCTGGTGGTGCCGGCGAACAGCCCGGTCAAGTCCGTGGCCGATCTCGTTGCGCACGCGAAGACCAAGCCCGGCGGCCTGAGTTTCGGCTCGCAGGGTGTCGGCTCCGGCGGACAGATCCTCGGCGAGATGTTCAAGGCCCGGGTCGGCACGCCGATGGTGCACGTGCCTTATCGTGGTGCTGCTCCCGCCGCGACCGACATCGTCGCCGGGCGGCTCGATTTCCTGTTCACCTCCTACATCTCGATCAGCGAGATGGCGAAGGCCGGCAAGCTCCGCATCGTCGCGATCGGCGGCAAGAAGCGGATCGATTCCGAGCCGAACGTGCCGACGATGGCCGAGGCGGGCTTTTCCGGACTTGATCTCGATATGTGGCACGGCATGGTGGCACCGGCCGGAACGCCGGCCCCGATCGTGAAGCGGCTGCACGACGAGTTCGCCAAGGCCGCGCGCGACCCGGACATCACCCGCATCGTCAAGCCGCAGGCGACCGATGTTCTGATCACCTCGCCGGAGGATTTTTCGAAGATGATTGCCTCCGACACCGCGCGCCTGAGCAAGGTGATCCGCGAGGCCGGAATCAAGCTGCAATAAACGCCGGCGCCAAGCCGGGACTGCAAAACGGGATGGAGGAGGAAACGCCAAGGAGATAACTCGATGACACTGTCTCGCCGCCGATTTCTGCGCTCGGCCACATGCGTTGCTGCGCTGCCGATCGTTCCGCGCACGGCATGGGCACAGGCGTATCCGGCGCGGCCGGTGCGCCTGATCGTGCCGTTCGCGCCGGGTGGCCCGACCGACGTGTTCGCGCGCCTGATTGCGGCAAAGATGTCGGAACAGACCGGCAAGCAATTCTACATCGAGAACGTCAGCGGCGCGGGCGGCAACGCCGGAAGCGGGCGCGCCGCCCAGTCGCCGCCCGACGGCTATACGGTGCTCGTGACCGGCGGCGGCCACGTCAACAACCCGTTCCTCTACAGCCACGTCCCCTACGATCCGTTCAAGGACTTCGACGCGGTGACGCTCGGCGCGAGCCAGCCGGTGGTGCTGACGGTGCACCCGTCGGTGCCGGCGCAGAGCGTCAAGGAGCTGATCGCGCTCGTCAAAGCCAATCCCGGCAAGTACAGCTTCGCCTCGCCCGGGGTCGGCACGCCGCCGCAACTGGTCGGCGAGCTGTTCCGGATGTCGCTTGCGCCGGACCTCATTCACGTGCCGTTCAACGGCGGCGGCCCCGCGATCGGCTCGACCGTCGCCGGCCATACGCCCACGTCGTTCGGCGCGCTGACGCCCGCGGTGCCGCTGGTCAAGGACGGCAAGCTGCGCGCGCTCGCGGTCACTTCAAAAGCCCGCGCCAAGGCGTTGCCCGACGTGCCGACGATGGCCGAGGCCGGCTATCCCGACGTGGAAGGCGCAAGCTGGGCCGCGGTGGTGGTGCCGGCCGGGACGCCCAGGGAGATTATCGTCCAGCTTCAGCGGATGATCGGCGGCATCGTCGTGCTGCCGGACGTGAAGGAGCGCCTCGATGCGCTCGGCTTCGAGCCGGTGGTCAACACGCCTGACGAATGCACCGCGTTCTTCAAGGCGGAATCGGCGAAGTGGTCGAAGGTGATCAAGGCTGCGGGGCTGCGGGCGGATTAGCCGTTCGCCCCTGCTCGCCTCGCCCCAGGTCGGCGATGGCGCGCACCAGCACGTAGAACACCGGCGTGAACACCAGCCCGAACAGCGTGACGCCCAGCATGCCGAAGAACACCGCGGTGCCGAGCGCCTGACGCAGCTCCGCGCCCGCGCCGGTCGCGATCAACAGCGGCACCACACCAAGAATGAAGGCGAGCGACGTCATCAGGATCGGGCGGAGCCGCGTGCGCGCGGCCTGCGCCGCGGCGTCCCAGCGGTTGGCGCCCTGCTCCTCGGCCTGCTTGGCGAACTCGACGATCAGAATGGCGTTCTTGGCGGCAAGGCCGATCAGCACGACAAGGCCGATCTGGGTGAGGACGTTGTTGTCCATGCCGCGCCATAGCACGCCGCTGATCGCGGCGAGCAGGCACATCGGCACAATGAGGATGACCGAAAGCGGCAGCAGCAGGCTCTCGTATTGCGCGGCCAGCAGCAGGAACACAAACACCACCGCAAGGCCGAAGGCGATGGCCGCGGTGTTGCCGGCAGCCTTCTCCTGCAGCGCGATCTCGGTCCACTCGTAGCCAAAACCGGTCGGCAGGCTGGCGGCGAGCTTCTCCATCGCCGCGATCGCCTGCCCGGTGGAGAATCCCGGCAAGGTCGCGCCCTGCACTTCCGCCGCCGGGAACAGGTTGTAGCGCGGCACGCGATACGGCCCGGTGATCTCGCGGAAGTTCGCCACCGCGCCGAGCGGCACCATGTCGTCGCTGGTCGAGCGGGTGCGGAGGTTCTGCACGTCGCGCACCGACAGCCGGAACGGATTGTCGGCCTGGGCGGTGACGCGATAGGTGCGGCCGAGAATGTTGAAGTCGTTGACGAAGGTCGAGCCCATGTAGGTCCCGAGCGTGTCGAAGAAGCGGGTGATCGGCACGCCGAGCATCTCGGCCTTGGTGCGGTCGATGTCGGCATAGATCTGCGGCGTCGAGGTGTTGAACAGCGTGAACACCTGGACGAGGCCGGGTGTCTGGTTGGCCGGGCCGACGAGGCCCATGACCGCCTGCTCCAGCGCCTGCGGCCCGCGGCCGGCGCGATCCTGCACGTACAGCTTGAAGCCGCCGCCGGTGCCGATGCCGGGAACCGAAGGCGGCGGAATGACAAGGACAAAGGCTTCGCGCAGCGTCTGCATCTGCGCGCGCAGATCGTTGAGGATGCCCTGCGTGGTCAGCCCCTGCTTCACCCGCTCTTCGAACGGCTTGAGGGTCACGAAAATGACGCCCGAGTTCGGCGCGTTGGTGAACGTCGCACCGTCGAAACCGGCGAACACCACGGCGTTGCCGACGCCGGGCCGCGACCGCAGGATCTCAGTGGCCTTGCGGACCACGTGGTCGGTCCGCTCGAGGCTTGCCCCGGGCGGCAATGTGATCGCGGTGATGAAATAGCCGCGGTCGAGCGGCGGCACGAAGCCCCCGGGCGTGCGTGCGAACTGGAGATAGGTAAGGCCGATCAGGCCGACATAGACGAACAGCATGACGCCGGCGATGCGCGTGCCGCGCCGCGTCAGCTCGCCATAGCCGGACGACAGGCGGTCGAAGGCACGGTTGAAGCCGCCGAAGAACGCATCGAGCGGCTTGCCGAGGCTCCTCCAGATGCCGCGACGCTCCTCGTGCGAATGCGGTTTCAGGAGCAGGCCCGCGAGCGCGGGCGACAGCGTCAGCGACACGAAGCAGGAGATCACGGTCGCGGTGGTGATGGTCAGGGCGAACTGCCGGTAGAACGCGCCGGAGATGCCCTCGATGAAGGCGGTCGGAATGAACACCGCGCACAGCACCAGTGCGATGGCGATCAGCGCGCCGCCGACCTCGTCCATGGTCTTGTGCGCGGCCTCCTTCCCGCTCATCCCCTGCCGCAGATAGCGCTCGACGTTCTCGACCACGACGATGGCATCGTCGACGACGATGCCGATCGCGAGCACCAGGCCGAACAGCGTCAGGTTGTTCAGCGAGAAGCCGAACGCCTGCATGACGAAGAAGGTGCCGACCAGCGATACCGGGATTGCCACGATCGGGATGATCGCCGCCCGCCAGGTCTGCAGGAACAGGACGATGACGATCACGACGAGCACCGTCGCCTCGAACAGCGTCCTCACCACCTCGTCGACCGACTGCTTGATGAATTCCGTGGTGTCGTAAGCGACCCGATAGCTCAGCCCCGGCGGGAAGCTCTTGGACAGCTCGTCCATCGTGCTGAACAGGGTCTTCGCCGTTTTGAGCGCGTTCGAGCCCGGGCGCTGGAAGATGCCGATGGCGGTTGCAGTCTTGTCGTCGAGATAGGCGTTTCGAGTGTAGTCCTGCGAGCCGAGCTCGACGCGGGCGATGTCGCGCACCCGCGTCACGCGACCGTCAGGATCGGTCGCCACCACGATATCTTCGAACTGATCGGTGCTGGTCAGCCGGCCGAGCGTCTGCACCGCGATCTGGAAGCCGCCCGGCGAGGTGGCCGGCGGCTGATTGATCGCACCCGCCGACACCGCGATGTTCGCACCGCGAAGCGCGTTCACCACGTCGGTCGCGGTCAGGCCGCGCGCCTGCACCCTCGCCGGATCGAGCCAGATGCGCATCGAATAGTCGCGTGCGCCGAACACGATGGTGTCGCCGACGCCGTCAATGCGGGCCAGCACGTCCTTGATGTTTACGGTCGCGTAGTTGGAAATGTATTGCTGGTCGAGGCTGCCGTCGGGCGAGATCAGGTGGATCACCAGCATCAGGTCAGGCGACTTCTTGCGCACCGTCACGCCGAAGCGCTGCACCTGTTCCGGCAGGCGCGGGATCGCGACCGACACGCGGTTCTGCACCAGCACCTGCGCCTGGTCGACATCGACGCCCGGCTTGAACACCACCTGGATCGACAGGACGCCGTCGCCGGTCGATTGCGACACCATGTAGATCATGTCGTCGACGCCGTTGATCTCCTGCTCGATCGGCGAGGCCACGGTCCCGGCCAGCACCTCAGCGGAGGCGCCCGGATACTGGGCCGTGACCTCGACGGTCGGCGGCGCGATCTCGGGAAATTCGGTGATCGGCAGCGCGCGGTAGGAAATTGCGCCGACCAGCGTCAGGATGACCGAGAGCACCGCGGCGAAGATCGGACGATCGACGAAGAAATGTGAGAATCGCATGATGAAATCCTGAGCCGAAGCGGTCCGGAAAGCGTGCGGGGGGTTATGGCGCTTTCGCTTCGGTCCTGATCGCTTCGATCTTGCCGTCCTCGGTCTTGACCTTCTGGCCCGGCCGGGCGCGCGCCAACCCTTCGATCACCACGCGGTCGATGGGTGCAAGCCCGGTCCGGATGACCCGCAGCCCGTCGACAATCGGACCAAGCTCGACGCGCTTGATGGCAACGGTTCCGTCGTCAGCCACGGTGAAGACGATCTTGTTCGCCTGATCGGACGCAATCGCTGCGTCCGGCAGCAACAGCGCGTCGTGCTGCCCGCCGAACAGCCGCAGCCGCCCGAAGAAGCCCGGCGTCAGCAAGCCGTCCTTGTTGTCGAAGATGGCGCGGCCGCGGATCGAGCCGGTCCGCGTGCTGAGCGTGTTGTCGACGAAATCCATCCGTCCGAAGTGCTTGTAATCGGTCTCGTCGGCGAGCCGCACCGCGACCGGGTTCTGCACGTCGCGCGACGACGGGCGCGCGCCGGCTGCGGCAAGCCGCAGGTAGCGCAGAAAATCCGCCTCCGAGCCGTCGAAGATGAAATGGATCGGATCGATCGACACGATTGAAGTGAGCAGCGTCGCGCCGGTCTGGCCGCCGGTGATCAGATTGCCGGCGTCGACGCGGCGGTCGGAGATGCGGCCGTCGATCGGCGCCCGCACCTCGGTCCATTCGAGATTGAGCGCGGCCTGCTTCAACAGGGCTTCCGCGGCCGAAACCGCGCCCGCGGCCTCGCGTTGCGTTGCACGACGCGTATCGAACTCCCGCTCGGTGACCGCCTGGCTGCGCAGCAGCGGCGTCGCGCGATCGAGATCGAGCGTGGCGACGTCGTATCTCGAGCGGGCGCGTTCCAGGTCGGCCTTGGCCTGATCGACCGCGAGCCGATACGGCCGCTCGTCGATGATAAACAGAAGCTGGCCCTGCTTGACGATCTCGCCATCCTTGAAATGGATGGACTCGATGAAGCCCGACACGCGGGCGCGGACGTCGACGGTCTTCACCGCCGCGAAACGGCCGGTGTACTCGTCCCACTCAGTGATCCGCTTCTCGAGCGGGCGCGAAACCGTGACCACCGGAAGATCAGGCCCGGCATTGGCGGCCGGCTTGTTGTCGCAACCGGCCAGAGCGAAGGCTGCAAGCAGAACGGCGCTGAGCGGCAAGAGACGTGTCATCGATCGTCCTTCCCAAGGAGACTTGCTGCAACGGCGGTCAGGAACGCAGAGGCGCCGGATCGCGGAAAAACAACGGACGGAAATCCGCCTTACGATCGGAAACATTACCGAAGGGACATGATATCTAGATCGTGCTGCGCTGCACACAAGTAGAACGCTTTGGCAAATTTGCTGGCGGAAAAGAAAAATCCCGACCGCTGCCTGGGCAACGGCCGGGATTTCTGACTTGGAAGCCGGATTGTGGCGCCGGTTATTTTTCCGCGGCAACCGGCGCGAGCGTCGCCATATCGACCTTCACGCCCGGTCCCATGGTCGAGGAGATCGAGACGCGGTTGATGTAGTGGCCCTTGGCGCCGGACGGCTTCGCCTTGTTCACCGCGTCGGTGAAGGCGCGGATGTTCTCGACGAGCTTGTCGGCGGCGAACGACGCCTTGCCGACGCCGGCCTGCAGGATGCCTGCCGACTCGACCCGGAATTCGACCGAGCCGCCCTTGGCGCCCTTCACCGCATTGGTGACGTCCATCGTCACGGTGCCGACGCGCGGGTTCGGCATCATGCCGCGCGGGCCGAGCACCTTACCGAGACGGCCCACGAGGCCCATCATGTCCGGCGTGGCGATGCAGCGGTCGAAGTCGATCGTGCCGCCATTGACCTTCTCGAACAGGTCCTCCGCGCCGACCACGTCGGCGCCTGCGGCCCTGGCTTCGTCGGCCTTGGGGCCGCGCGCGAACACGCCGACCCGCACGGTGCGGCCGGTGCCGTTCGGCAGCGTGACCACGCCGCGGACCATCTGGTCGGCATGCTTGGGATCGACGCCGAGATTCATCGCGATCTCGATGGTCTCGTCGAACTTCGCCTTGGCGCGTTCCTTGACCAGTTTCACCGCTTCGTCGAGCGGATAGGCCTTGGCCGGATCGAGGCCTTCACGAATTTTCTTGGTGCGCTTTCCGATGTTCGCCATGACCCTTACCCCTTCACCTGAAGGCCCATCGAACGGGCGGAGCCTTCGACCATCTTCATGGCCGCCTCGACGGTGTTGCAGTTGAGGTCCTTCATCTTGGCCTCAGCGATCTCCTTGACCTGAGCTTTGGTCACGGAGCCGGCGCTGTCGCGGCCGGGGGTCTTCGAGCCGCTCTCGATCTTCGCCGCCTTCTTGAGGAAGTGCGCCATCGGCGGCGTCTTCATCTCGAAGGTGAAGGAACGGTCGGCGTAGATGGTGATGACGACCGGAATCGGCGCGCCCTTCTCCAGCTTCTGGCTCTGGGCGTTGAACGCTTTGCAGAATTCCATGATGTTGAGGCCGCGCTGACCGAGCGCGGGACCGATCGGCGGCGCGGGGTTCGCCGCACCGGCCGGAACCTGCAATTTCAGGAATCCGGTGACTTTCTTTGCCATTTAACACTCCTGCGTTTGGCCGTTTCGGGCCGGTTCAGGATCCGTGGTGCGGATCTCAGCGGTTGGCAGCCGCCTCACCTTCCACGTCTCTCGCTTGTTACGGCCGCCCTTAGGAGCGGCCGCCTCTTCAAACAGGCCGCCTTATACCTTCTCGACCTGTCCGAATTCCAGTTCGACCGGCGTCGCGCGGCCGAAGATCGACACCGCGACCTTGACGCGCGAGCGGCCCTCGTCCACCTCCTCGACGGTGCCGTTGAACGACGCGAACGGGCCGTCGGAGACGCGGACCTGCTCGCCCACCTCGAACGAGATCGACGGCTTCGGCCGGTCCACGCCCTCCTGCACCTGCTGCAGGATGCGCAGCGCCTCGGTCTCGGAAATCGGCATCGGCTTGTTGTCGGCACCGAGGAAGCCCGTGACCTTCGGCGTGTTCTTGATCAGATGGAACGCCTCGTCGGTGAGGTCCATCTTCACCAGCACGTAGCCCGGGAAGAATTTGCGCTCGGTGTCGACCTTGCGGCCGCGCCGCACCTCGGTGACCTTTTCCTTCGGCACCATGATCTCGTCGAACAGGTCGGACAGATTGCGCTGCTTCGCCTGCTCGCGGATCGACTCCGCGACCTTGTTCTCGAAGTTCGAGTAGGCGTGAACGATGTACCAGCGTTTTGCCATGGAAGTATCAGTTTGCGTGTTGGTCGCCGCGTCAGCCGCTGGCGATCCCGAGGATGAAGGTGATGAGGATGCGGATGACCTGATCGGCCACCAGAAACAGAACGGACGCCACGGCCACCATGACGAACACCATGATCGTCGTGATCATGGTCTCGCGGCGGGTCGGCCAGGTGACCTTGTCGGTCTCCGAGCGCACCTCTTGCAGAAACTTGAACGGGCTGAACTTGGCCATGACGCTTCGGGCTTCGGCGACTTCAAATAGGCACGACGATCCCAACCGTTAAGGATGAGATCGGCGAGCGATCCATTTTTGGGAGCAGGTTCGCCGCGGAAGTCCGTTGCCGGGCCGCTAGGCGATGGTCGGCTTGGTATATCGATTGCGGGATGACGTCAAGACGACCCGCAATTCCGGAGCAAACTCAGCGATTTGCAGCAGACTTCAGAGGTCTGGCGCGAACCACGTGAGGTGCCGACGCAGGGCCTGACGGACCTGACGGCACCGCCGCGCGGGCGAAAACCGACGCTTTCCTGCCTGACTCCTACTGACCTACCTCATGGCAACCGGCCAGCGGGAGGATAATGACCGTGCGAATCACTGTGGTTTTGTCGGAAGCTTATCGGAGGGGCCTATGGGTACTGCTCACCCACCGAAGGACATTGGCGACCAGCCGGTGCCGTTCGACGAACAGATCGCCGAGAAGTTAGTGGGTCATACCGTCGCTGAGGTCGAGCGTGTGCTCATCATCCGGACGCTCAGCGACGCCGAGTGGAACAGAACGCGGGCCGCGACCACCCTGGGCATCTCGGTGCGGTGCCTGCGCAACAAAATCCACGAGTTCAAAAAGCAGGGAATAGCCATTCCCACGGCAAGCCGGACGCGCGCTGAATTCGCAGATACCGTGTCTTGCCGGTGGATGCGGAGCCCGGCTTAGGGGCGAGCCACGTCGGATGCCGAACCGCTGGCCTGGGGCGCGCGGCCCCAGGCAGGGATGCGGCTTCGGCCGTGCTTCCTTGGCAGGAGGCATGCCGGCGCTCAAACTTTGGATGTCGGGTGGCAAATGGCAGGAGTGAAGGGACTCGAACCCCTAACCCCCGGTTTTGGAGACCGGTGCTCTAGCCATTGAGCTACACTCCTGCGGGTCAGGCGGCGGCAACATAGTGGGCTGCCCGCGTCCTGTCATCCCCGATCGAAAATACTCCGCTTTCAGGCCGGCTCGACCACCACCGCCGAGCCGTAGGCCAGCACCTCGGTGATGCCGTCGGTGATCTCGTTGGCGTCATAGCGCATGGCGACGATGGCATTGGCGCCGGCCGAGGAGGCGTGCTCGACCATCAGGTTGAACGCCTCCTCGCGGGCCCGCTCGGCGAGCTCGGTGTAGATCGTGATGTTGCCGCCGAACAGCGACTGGATGCCCGCGCCGATGTTGCCGATGACGCTGCGTGAGCGCACCGTCAGCCCCCGCACCACGCCGAGGTGCCGAGCGATCTTGTAACCAGCGACGTCGTTGGTCGTTGTGACGATCATGGAACCTCCCCGCTCACCACTTGTCATCACTTCGGCAACGAAAGGCTGGATCCCCCGCCTTCGCGGGGGACGACGACCGACTTCCTACTCGATGATGCTTGCGACGACGCCCGCCCCGACGGTGCGGCCGCCCTCGCGGATGGCGAAGCGGAGCTTCTCCTCCATCGCGATCGGAACGATCAGCTGCACCTCCATCGCGATGTTGTCGCCAGGCATCACCATCTCGGTGCCCTCCGGCAGCGTCACCACACCGGTCACGTCGGTGGTGCGGAAGTAGAACTGCGGACGGTAGTTGGTGAAGAACGGCGTGTGACGCCCGCCCTCCTCCTTGGTCAGGATGTAGGCCTCGGCCTTGAACTTGGTGTGCGGCTTCACCGAGCCCGGCTTGCACAGCACCTGGCCGCGCTCCACGCCCTCGCGGTCGATGCCGCGCAACAGCGCGCCGATGTTGTCGCCGGCCTGGCCCTGATCCAAGAGCTTGCGGAACATCTCGACGCCCGTCACCGTGGTCTTCTGCGTCGCCCGGATGCCGACGATCTCGACCTCCTCGCCGACCTTCACCACGCCGCGCTCGACGCGGCCCGTGCACACCGTGCCGCGGCCCGAGATCGAGAACACGTCTTCCACCGGCATCAGGAACGGCTGGTCGATCGGGCGCTCCGGCTGCGGGATGTAGCTGTCCACCGCCTCCATCAGCTTCAGGATCGCGTCGTGGCCGAGCTCCGGGCTCTTGCCCTCCAGCGCCATCAGCGCCGAGCCCTTCACGATCGGGATCTTGTCGCCCGGGAAGTTGTACTTCGACAAAAGCTCACGCACCTCGAGCTCCACGAGGTCGAGCAGCTCCGGGTCGTCGACCATGTCGACCTTGTTCATGAACACCACCAGCGCCGGCACACCCACCTGACGCGCCAGCAGGATGTGCTCGCGGGTCTGCGGCATCGGGCCGTCGGCCGCGCTCACCACCAGGATCGCGCCGTCCATCTGCGCCGCACCGGTGATCATGTTCTTGACGTAGTCGGCGTGCCCCGGGCAGTCGACGTGGGCGTAGTGCCGCTTCTGCGTCTCGTACTCCACGTGCGCCGTCGCAATCGTGATGCCGCGCGCCTTCTCCTCCGGCGCCTTGTCGATCTGGTCATAGGCGGTGAACGTCGCCCCGCCCGTCTCCGCCAAAACCTTGGTGATCGCCGCCGTCAGCGACGTCTTGCCATGGTCCACGTGCCCGATCGTGCCAACGTTGCAGTGCGGCTTGTTGCGGTTGAATTTCTCTTTGGCCATTGAAGTCTCGTCTCTCTTTCTAGAGGGTCGGCGGCTCGTTGGCGCGCTGCTCGCGCCACAGGTCGAGCTTCTCGAGCGCAGCGCGGTCCGAATAGCTCAGCAGCACGAGGTCGTCCTCGGCCTCCACCTGCCACCATGTCCAGTTCGGCACCACAAATATGTCATTTTTGCCCAAAGTGTAGGTCTGATCGCCGACTATGGCCTTGCCGCGTCCCTCGGCGGTCATCACCACGGTCGCCTCGGTCGAGCGGTATTGCGCGGTCTTGAAGCCCTTGGGCAGAAGCTGGGCGAAGGTGGCGATGGTCGGCATCACCCAGTCGCCGGTCGCCGGATTGGCGAACTTCAGCTTCAGGCCGTGGCAGATGTCCCAGTCGTTGGCCTTTTTCAGGTTCTCGAGCGCGGCCCGCGTGCGCTCATACGGGTAAGCGAAAACCGGCGAGTGGCGGTGCCTGATCGGTTCGAGCGGCAGCATTCCGGAACTGTAGCGGGAGAAAGAGTCGTGCGGCGGCCGCGACTGCGGGAACGCGCCGTCGCCCTCGTAGTCGTCCATAAAGGTCGCGCCGAGATGGTTGACCAGCGGCACGTCGAGGCCGTCGAGCCAGATCATCACCCCGTCCGACTCCTTGCCGTGGTCGTGCCAGGTCCAAGCCGGCGTGACGATGAAGTCGCCCGGATGCATATAGATGCGCTCGCCGTTCACCGCAGTGTAGGCGCCCTCGCCCTCGATGACGAAGCGCAGCGCCGCCTGCGAGTGCCGGTGCGCGGGCGCGATCTCGCCGCCCTTGATCGCCTGGATCGCGCAGGTGAGCGTGTGGGTCGCGCCGTGCTTGAGCGCGGGATTGTTCAGCACCAGCACGCGGCGGTGCGCTTCGGCCGCGGTGATGATGTCGGCGGCCTCGAGGATGTAGGGGCGGATGTCGCGCTGGTAGTTCCAGAACACCGACGGGATCACCGGCGTCGGCTCCTTGCGCGTGACGCGGTTGGCGATGGTCCACAGCGGCGTGATGTGCTTGGCCTGCATCTTGGCCGTAAACGCCTGCTGGGCCTCGTTCTGAGCCGCCGACATGACCTTCTCCCTGTCGCAACGGCCGCCCGAACGGGCGGCTCCGATGTGCGCGCATCATAAAGGAGCGGATGGGCGGAATCGAACCCGAAACGCGCGCCGGGCAACCCTGCCGTGCGAATAAGGGCGACGTCATTCCGGGGCGCGTAAGCGCGTGAGCCTGGAATCCAGCGTTTGCACGGAACGGCTGTTGTGCGGCCCTGGATTCCGGGCCCGGCGCCATAGCGCGTCGCAGACGCGCGTGAACGCGCTTACGGGGCCGCCCCGCAATGACAGCCTGCCTAGCCCTGCGCGTCCTGAATGGCGCGCCAGATGCGGTGCGGCGTGTACGGCATCTCGATCTTGCGCACGTTCAGCGGTTTCAGCGCGTCGAACACCGCGTTGGCGAGCGCCGGCACCGAGCCGGTCGCGCCGGCCTCGCCTGCGCCCTTGGCTCCGAGCGGGTTGAACGGCGACGGCACGCCGCAGTCGATCAGCTTGATCGGCGGCAGGTTCTCGGCGTGCGGCATGAAGTAGTCCATGAAGGTGCCCGACAGGAGCTGGCCCGTGTCGGGATCATAGGCCACATGTTCGCCGAACACCTGGCCGATGCCCTGCATCAGCCCGCCGTGCAACTGGCCCTCAACCAGCGCGTGGCTGACGATGGTGCCGCAATCGTCGGCCGCCACGTAATTGACGATCTGCGACTCGCCGGTGTCCGGATCGATCTCGACCTCGGCGACATGCGCGCCGCTCGGATAGGCGAAGGCGATGTCGAAGGTGGTGTTGGTGTCGAGCGGATGGGCGGGTTGGTCCCAGTTCTTCTCGATCAGCGTCTTGATGCTGATGGAAAGGTCGGTGCCGGTGACGCGGTACTGACCCTTGTCGAAGGTGAGGTCGCTCGGGGCAACCTCGAGCTCGCCCGCGGCGAGCTTCTTGCCCTTCTCGACGATCTCCTTCGCGCAGGCCTGCAGCGCTGCGCCGTGGCAGATCAGCGAGCGCGAGCCGAAGGTGCCGGTGCCGAGAAATTTCGGCGTCGCCACGTCGTTGACGCGCATCTCGATCCGGTCCTCGGGGATGCCGAGCACGTCGGCGACCAGCGCCGGAAACACCGTCTCGTGGCCCTGCCCCGACGGACCAGCGTTGGAATACATGCCGAGCTTGCCGTCCGAGCCGACGCGGATCTCGACCTGCTCCTTGCCCATGCCGCCCGAGGGTTCGAGGAACAGCGCGAGCCCAAGCCCGCGCAGCTTGCCGCTTTTCTTTGCGGCCTTGCGGCGCGCATTGAAGCCATCCCAGTCCGCGGCTTCGAGCGCGGTGTCCAGAAGCCGCGCCGGGTCGGCGCTGTCATAGGACGAGCCGGTCAGCGTCTTGAGCGGGAACGCATCCTTCTTCAGGAGATTGCGCCGGCGCAGCGTGACCGGGTTGATGCCGGTTGCGAGCGCCGCCTCCTCGATCAAGCGCTCCCAGAGATAGGCGACGTTCGGACGGCCGGCACCGCGATAGGCCGTGGTCGGCGTCGTGTTGGTGAAGACGAGCCGATGCCGGCCGTGCAGCGCACCGACGTTGTAGAGGCTCATGGCGGAGCTGGTCGGGGCGGCGACTGTATTGATGAGCGGCCCGGCGTTCGAGGAAAACGCGCCGAGATTGACCAGCCATTCGACACGCAGCGCCAGAAACTTGCCGCGGGCATCGACCGCCAGCTCGCCGATCAGGTCGGCGGCGCGCGCCTGGTGATCGCCGGAGATGGTTTCCGAACGCGTGCCGAGCCATTTGACCGGCTTGCCGGTGCGCTTTGCCGCGAGCATCACCGCGAGAAACTCGGGGTAAACCTCGTTGCGGACGCCGAATGCGCCGCCGACGTCGTTCGAAATGACGCGGAATTTCTCCGGCGGGAGGCCGATCATTCCGGACAGCGTGGCCTTGATGTCCGAAATGCCCTGGGTCGGAATGCAAACGTCGTAGGTCTCCGTCGCCGCGTCATAGAGCGCGATGCAGGACTTCGGCTCCATCGGATTGCCGGAGATGCGCTGCGCGTGCAGCGCGACGCGCACGACATGCGCCGCGTCCTTGAAGCCGGGCGCGGTGCTCTCGCGATTGCCGTATTCGTAATCGAACGCCAGATTGGTCGGTGCATCCGCGTGGATCGGCGCGGCGTCCGCCGCAAGCGCCGCGTCCGCGGTCACGGAGACCGGCAGGTCCTCGTATTCGACCGCAACGAGCTCGGCTGCGTCCTGCGCGATGGCTTCGGTTCTGGCGACGATCAGCGCCACCGGCTCGCCGACAAAGCGCACGCGATCGACCGCAAGCCCGTTGCGGAACGGCACGCGCAGCGACGAGCCACCCACGCCCTTGAAGAACGCCATCGCCGGCGCGCCCTTCCAGCCGGTCGCGGCGATGTCGGCTCCGGTGATGATCTCGAGCACGCCGGGGAGCTTTTTCGCGTCCTCGATGCCGATCCGGACAATCTTGGCGTGCGCGCGGTCGGCGCGGAGAAAATGCCCGGCGACCTGCCCCGGAAACTCATGGTCGGATGTATAACGCCCCCGACCGGTGACCAGCCGCTGGTCCTCCCGGCGGCCCCTGAACTGATGTTCCGGCAACGCAGCACCTCACCTCTGAAAAATCAAAACGGCCCCCGCGCTGGCGAGCGAAGCGAGCGGCCAGCGCGGGCACTTTATAGCTGCCGCGCCGGCTCCTCGTGTCGCTGCGCGCCACTCGGCGGCGCGGCTAGGTTATTGGGAAGTCAGCGGCGGGTGAAGCCTTGCGGCCACGCGCTTTCCGGGGGTCAGAACAGCCGGTCCGAGGCAATCCGCGCGCCGTCGCGCAGCGTCCGAAACTTCGCCCAGACCACGTCCGGCGAAACCCGGCCCCAGCCCGCCATGGTCGCAAAGCCGCAGTCGTTTCCGGCCAGCACCGCCGACGGATCGCCGACCGCCGCGGCCACCCGCTCGATCCGGTCCGCCACCACCTCGGGATGTTCGATGACGTTGGTCAAAGGGTCGATCACGCCGGCGATCAGAAGCTGGCCGCTCCGCAAGGGCAGCTTCTCGAAGCAGCGGAATTCGTGGGCGTGGCGCGGCCCCGCGAACGGGATATAGAGCCCACCGACATTGGCCTGATAAAGCGTGGGCAGGATGTCTATCAGTGGCACGTCGGCGTCGTGCGGCGATTCCGAATTGCCCCAGCACACGTGGAGCCGCACGCGATCCGGCGGAATACCCGCCAGCGCGCGATTGATGGTTTCGATGACGCTCTCGACGAAGCCTACGAACTCCGCGACCGGTTTGTCCTTGAACGAGATGTGCCGCTCCAGCGCCAGATCAGGCGCGTCGATCTGCAGGACGAAGCCTGAGCGGACGATGGCCTGGTATTCGACCCGCAAGGCTTCACCGAGGGCTTCGAGATATCGTAGCTCGGTGTCGTAGTGCCGGTTCTTGACCGTCGCCGCCAGCATGCCGGGCGACGGCGCGTTCATGAACGTCTCGGCGAAGACGCCCGGATGGGCCGCAAGCACATCGGTGAAGTCGCGGCATTCCGCCTCGATCGCGGCGGCATCGACATAGCGCACCTCGCCGACCGCCATCGGCAGCCCCTCGTTGGGCGACACGCGCGTCGCGGTCGAGGTCTGCTCCAGATAGCGCTTGCGGAATTCCGGATAGCGATCGACGTCAGCGCGCGAGGCGCGCTGCCAGGTGCCGCCGAGCCCGGAGAGCCGCTCCTTGAGATAGAGGAAGAACGAGTCGCGCTGCTGCTCGCCGTTGTTGCCGACGTCGATGCCGGCCGCGGCCTGCTGCGGCACCACCGCGTGCAGCGCGTCGCGCCCGGCGGCGGCGATTTCCTTGCTGTCGACCGGCTCGCCGCGCGCCCGCCGCACGTAAAGGCCGGCGAGATGATCGGGACGCGGAAGACTTCCGGCGTGGGTGGTGAGAATGCGTTCAGTGCTGCGCTTCATGAGCTGCACCCTGCCTCATCCGAACGCGCGCACCAAGCCGGTTCGCATGCGCCGCTTCGGCGCATTGCGGCGGACCGCAAGTTCCTCAGTTGCCGAATTCTATTCCGGCCCGCTTGATGACATCGAGATGCGCCCGCGTCTCGCTTCTGATCATGCTCGCAAACGCATCCTGGCTGACCGCCGACGCGTCGACCCCGAGATCGTTGAAGCGCTTTCGCACGTCCGGGTCGGCAACGATGGTCCTGGTCAGCCGGTCGAGCCGATTGATGATATCGGGGCTCGTCCTGGGCGGCGCCAACAGGCCGAACCAGATCGACGCATCGTTCTTGTAGCCGCTCTCGGCAAACGTCGGCCAGGCAGGCGCGATGGCCATACGCTCTTTCGATGCCACTGCAAGGACCCGCAACTTTCCCGCCTCGACCAGCGAGCTGACCGATGACGCGGTCAGGAACGTCGCATCGATGTCGCCGGCAAGCAGGGCATTGGCCGCCGGGCCGCCGCCGCGGTACGGCACGTGCAGCATCTTGATGCCGGCGTCATCATCCGTCCCTCACAAGGACAGTCTTGTTTTTCTCGACGGCACGTGTGCCGAAGCGGATTTCACGGCTCAAGGCGCATTCTTCGCAGGTCTGCCAACCGGACCGCGAAGCCATCGTCGGTTCGGGAAACCGCAAGATGACGGCTCCCGGTTGGCATCTTTTTCGATCGCAAGAGGCATGTGAGTATCCTCGATCGGAATTTGCGCCGAAGGAGAACTTGCGTGACGAAAGCGAAATGGCGCGGCATCGAGGAAGCAAGCGTTGCGTCCATGCTCGATGCGTATTGGGCTCGCGAAACCGACGTCCGCTCCGTCGTCCGCAGCTATCTCGATCGGATTGAAGCTTACGATCGCAAGGGCCCGGCACTGTGGAGCATCATAACCCTCAATCCGAAGGCGATGGCCGAAGCGGAGGCGCTGGATCGGGCTTTTGCCGGCACCGGCCAGCTCGCCGGCCCGCTTCATGGCATCCCGGTGCTGATGAAAGACAACGTTGATGTGGCGGGCCTGCCCACGACCGGCGGCTCGCGCACGCTGATCGGCTGGATGCCGCCGCGCGATGCGACGATTGTCGCGAGGCTCCGGGCGGCCGGCGCAATCATTCTGGCCAAAACGACGATGTCGGAATTCGCGCGCGGCGGCATCGACAACATCAACTCCGTTCTGCCCGGCTTCGCGCGAAACCCGTACAACACGGCGCATGCCACCGGCGGATCGTCGGGCGGCACGGGCGCGTCGCTTGCCGCCAATTTCGGCATGCTCGGCATCGGATCGGACACCTGGGGCTCGATCCGCAATCCGGCCTCGAACAATTCCATCGTCGGCTTGCGTCCGAGCTGGGGAGCCGTACCGCGCGCCGGGATGATGGGCCTCTATGATGCGCGCGATGTCGTCGGGCCGATGGCGCGCTCGGTCGCGGACGTCGTGGCGATGCTCGACGTCATCGCCGGTGCCGATCCCGCCGATCCGGCGACGGCCAATGCCGCGGGGCGAAGCCCGCCGTCATACAGAGCGTTCCTGAAGGCCGACGGCATGCACGGCAAACGCATCGGCGTGTTGCGCCAGGCGTTTCCTCCGGATGCATCGGACCGCGCGGTGACGGCGCTGCTGGACCAGGCGGTGAAGGATTTGCGCGCGGGCGGATCGGAGGTCGTCGACCCGTTCACCATTGCCGAATTTGCCGACCACCCGGCGCGGCCTCATCCCGCGAGCGAAGTCCGCGCCGCGATCGAAAAATATCTGGCCGGAACCGGCAGCGGGTTTCCCAAGACCATCGCCGACGTTGTCGCCTCGAGGAAATTCCATCCGCTGCACGAGGCTGGACTCATGGCTGCGGCGGATGCGCCGCCCCCGGCCCAGGATCCGATGGCGAAGCAGCTCGAGGCCGACGAGGCGCTGATGCGGGCGGCCTACGAACGCTCGATGGCGGAGGCCCGCGTCGATACCTTCATCATGCCGTGCGCGAGCTTTCCGCCGAAGCTGAACGGCGACCGCAACACGACGCCGGCGGGAAGCACGACGTGGATTGCCTCGGGCCTGCATTGGCCTGCGATCGTGGTGCCGATGGGTTTCATCGGCGAGGACCTGCCCTCGGGATTGCAGATCGTCGGCCGGCCCCGGAGCGATCCCCAGTTGATTGAAATCGCCTATGGCTATGAGCTTGCCACCCGGCACCGGCATCCGCCAAGCACCGTGCCGGCTTTGCACTGATGGCCGGGACCGCAGCCCTGTTCAGCGCACGCCGGAGTAGCCCGAATACACATGGCCGCCCCACCCCCACCTTCTTACCCTGGCCGGCAGCAGGAACAGAGCAGGAAAACCGCGCGATCGAAAGTTGTTACGGGCAAAACGACCGTCGCGCGCGCGATCGCTTCGCATTGCAACGTCGCTCGACACTGCAGGTCTAGTGGCGCAAGCACAAGCGAGCATGCAACGCATGCGCAAATCGAGCCATAGCAAGCGGCCAACGTCGGCGCTGCCAACCACGACGATGCCGTTCATGAAGCTCGGTTGTTGAGCCAGTAAGGCATCCACCTGTTTCCGGTTTTCAAACGGCGGGCCATTGATGCGTAAAGTTGAGCTCATGTTCGAGCAGGCGCGCGAAGCCAAGGAGCCGATCCTCCGAGAGCGGCGGCCCCACGATCTGCATGCCAACCGGCAGCCCGCGCACCCAGCCGCACGGGATCGAGAGGCAAGGCATCCCGACCAATGAGATAAGATAGGTGATCGTCAGATAGTCGATCGGGTTTCTCAACAACTGGCCGTCGATGTCGAGCACCTCCGCCTGAGTATTTGGAAACGGAAGCACGCTGGCGCTCGGCAGCAGAAGGAAATCGTAGCGTCTGAAAAACTCGATGAAGGCCGCATAGATTCGGGATCGCTCCTGGTCGGCCGCCAACATTTGACTTGCCGAGATCCCCTCACCCCGCTCGATGTTCCAACGCGCTTGTTCTGTCAACAGGTCACGGTGCTCTCGCAGGTGCTTCGCATGCGTGTGGCGGACCATGGCGGCGCGGAGCGTCTCGAACGCCTGCTGACCACCGGAGCAATCTGGCGCGGCCCATTCGAGAGGCATCCTCGAGGCGACCTTCTCGGCCGCCGCGCGGAACGCGGTAGCGACATCTTTGCTGATGACTGCGACGCCCAAATCGACGCTGGCGGCGACACGGCCTGGAAGCGCGCCGCGCCGCCCGTCATCGGTCCAGCCTTGGGCCAACGATAGGGGATCACGGTCGTCGCGGCCGGCGAGCACCGAGAGCATCAACCCCGCATCACTCGCCGATCGGGCCAAAATGCCGTGCGTCGCCATCGCATCCCATGCGAGGCGTTTCGGCACACTCGGGATGCGGCCGGGCGTCGGACGCAAGCCGATGATGCCGCAAAAACTTGCCGGCGTACGCACGGAGCCGCCGAAGTCGGTTCCGTGGGCCAGCGGCACCATGCCAATCGCGACCGCCGCGGCAGAACCTCCGCTGGATCCGCCGGCGCTATGCCCAGCATCAAATGGGGTCGCCGTCGACCCAAGGAAGTGGTTGATCGAGCGTGGCCCGAACGCGAATTCGGGCATGTTGGTCTTTCCGATGATGATTGCGCCAGCGGCCTTCAGGCGAGCGACGCACAGGTCGTCCACATCCGGCACATGGTCCGCATAGATCGGCGAGCCGAAAGTCGTGCGAATGCCGGCCGTTAATGTCGTATCCTTGATGGCAACCGGCAGGCCATGCAGTGGTCCACAAGCATCTCCTGCGCGTTTCGCGCGGTCCGCTGCGTCCGCGGCTTCGCGTGCGGAGGCCGCGCAAACGGTGATGAACGCACGCAACCAGCCATCGTGCCGATCGATCCGCTCCAAACTGCTTTCGATCAGATCCCGAGCACGGAAGCGCCCACTGCGCACCGCGTTCGCGGCCTCGACCGCCGATAACTGCCAGAGGTTCTCCACCTCCACAGGCGCCCACTCCTTCATCATCAGCGTACTATCTAAACTGTCGACACAGCGATTGGCTCACGGTCACGAACTGCGCCGAGGGCGGGATCGCTGAACAGGCGCCCCCATGCTGCAAGCGATTCATTATTCTCGCCGACGACCTCCAACGACTTCCAGACCGTCGCCGCAATCGAGTCGTAAATCGGAATCCCAAGCGAACTCTCAAGACTAGCGGCGATCCGACTCCCTCGCATGTTGGTGCACACAATAGCCACCGCGTCACATCCCTCCGCCGCCACCTCCTTGACCAGCGTGGAGATACGTTCCTCGCTCACCTCCGCGAACGAGTAGTTGTCGCGCAGGTCAAGATGCCGCTCGGCAGCGCAGGTTATCCCCTCTCTTGCCCAAACGTCGCAAATGCGCTGCTGGACGTCTTCCGTGTAGGGAGTGACGATCCCTATGCGCCGCTGGCCCGTTCGTTCGAAGATTTCACGGAACGCCAACACCGACGTGCAAGCACGGATGCCGGTGGCGGCCTCTATTCGCTCACACAGCGCCTCATCGCGGTCGAATCCGAGCCAACTCGCCGAGGTTCCGTTCCAGGCAATCACGTCGACCTTCGCGTGTGCCAGCAATTCGGCTGCCCGAAGAATCTCGTCGTGATCAAACTGCCCTAACGCCTGCGCCGATAGCGCAATCTCGGTCACCTTAAACCGCGAGAAATGCACGCTGACCTGCTGCAGAGAGGCGATCATCGCGACGGTGGCCGGCTCAAGCACGGTATTCGAGGACGGCGTCAGCATTCCCAGACGTTTCATGGCGGCTCCACGCGCTATCGCAATTCCCTGGTCCTGACCATATTGTATGCATATTACGATTTTGCATGCAATAAATAAAGCTGCATGCACTCTGAGCCCGCGATATTCTCAAAACGGCTCGCCCACGTGATTGTCATGGTCGCAAAACCCGATCGTACTCCTTCGACCTCATTCCGCGGCCGCGCACAGACACGCCGGCCGCCACCCGACCATCTCGCGTCCCGCAACGAACGACCTCGTTCGTCACGACGAGCGCTGCACGATGATGCCGCCGCCGCGCTGCGCCAGATGATTATCGAGAATGTCCTTCGCGCCGGCGACCGCATTCCGGAGGAACAGTTCTGTCATCAGCTTGGAATCTCAAGAACCCCGCTGCGGGAAGCGTTGAAGATTCTTGCTGCCGAGGGACTTGTCGAATTTCGTCCGAACCGCGGCAGCATTGTCGCTTCAGTCCGCGCGGATGAGATCGCGGAAATATTCGAGGTGATGAGCGCGTTTGAAGAGCTTACGGGGAAGCTCGTCTGCGCTCGAATCTCCAATGTCAAAATCGAGCAGATCAACCAGTTGCATAATCAAATGGCAAAGGCGTTCAGGCAAGGTGAGCGCGCGAAGTATTTCGCCCTCAACCAAGAGATCCACCGACAAATTGTTTTGGCAGCGGAGAATCCTACGCTGGCGGCCAGCTATGGTAGTTTCACAGAGAGGATTCAGCGCGCGCGCTTTCAAGCCAACTATGATTCGTCTCGCTGGGAAGAATCGATGCGCGAACACGACGCGATCATGCTGGCGCTGCAAGCACGTCGCGCGAAAGAATTGTCACGCCTCCTGCGCGAGCACAGCGCGCAGACGGGCCGCGCTGTGCTCGCGCATCTGCGCAAGGTGGGCGCTCAAAGTTCGCCAAGCGGCAAGGACACGCAGACTTGATTTTAACTCCTTCAGCGCCCTGTCTTAGCGGACCGCCCGCTCAATTGAGCGAGTTGTCGATAGCGCAAGCGCTAATACAACCCTTTGCAGCTTCTTCTGGACGTAGCTTTTGGCGCGGGCTCGAATCGCGTTTTTCTGCTTCTTTGATACTCCTATAGGTGTCTCGCCCCTCAAAGACGATCCGGACCATGACCATGCCGACTCGCCCGCAGCGCACCAGATCGCGGACAACAAGCCCCCATCCTGATCGCGCGCCCATGTCCGTGGCCGCCGTCTACCAACGACTGGCAAGCGCGATCGTGGATCACCGCCTGCCGCCGGGCACGAAACTGCCGGAAGATCACCTCGCGGAGGCTCTTGGCGTCAATCGCGCGCGGATCCGCGAGGCCTTGCAAAAGCTGGGACACGACCAACTCGTTACGCACCAACCAAACCGCACGGCGATCGTCGCGGAACCGTCCGCACGAGTGACTCAAGATATCTGCGAGGCCCGCCGTGTTATCGAAGCAGCGACCGCCGCGGCCGCGGCTCGCGGCGCCGATGCCGATGCGATCAAGCAACTACGCGACATCGTTCGCCGCGAAGAAAGCGCATGGAAGCGCAACGACTTGCTTGCCGCCGTGCGCCTTTCGCGTGAGTTTCACTTGGCGATCGCGGAAATTGCCGAGAATTCCGTCCTCTCCGAAACACTGCGCAACATCCTGTCCCGCAGTTCGCTCTCCATTGCGCACCACGGCCGCCTCGGGTCGCCCGGATGCCTTTGTGAGGATCACCAGGACATTCTGCGAGCGATCGAAGCCGGTTCCGCCGATCGGTCACGGCAACTCATGATCGAGCACGTGAACCGCATCGAGAAAGGACTGAACCTCGGGCGATCTGACGCCCCGAAGGTCGATCTGAAATCCGTCCTGACGGAAAAACTGCCGTAAGCCCCCCACACTCCTTGGCGAACCGGCCGAACGACAGGCTCTCGCACGACGGAGCCACGGCACTCGGGAAAGCCGGGCTTGGCGGTGCCAAAGAGTTCAGCCTTAACCTTGGCAGGGTAGCCGCACGCCATCGCGTTCCGGCATTTTAGCGCGAGTTCGCAGATCACATTCCTGCCCGCCCGGCGGATTGCATCTTTGCCATATTGTTGATGGAATTTTTTAATATTGTTGACAATCTCACGATGAATTGTTGAATATCATGATGGCACGGGTTGACCGCGGAGCCCTCAAGAAGCTGGAGAATCCATGCGCATCGTTGATCTCAGCCTCCCAATTCGGAATTTCTCCTTCGATACGCAGGAACAGCATATCGAGTACACCGATCACGCCGAGCTCGCCCGCAGTCGGGCCAAGGTTTACGGGATCCACCCGGACGATCTGCCATTGCCCGGAATTCACTCGGCCACCGAACGGCTCACATTGTCCTCGCATGCGGGCACGCACATCGACGCGCCGATCCACTATGGGCCGACATGTGAAGGCAAGCCGGCCAAAACA
>JAIESC010000004.1 GCA_019746355.1 Xanthobacteraceae bacterium
AAAACGAGCGTCATGGAACCCGCAATTCCTGCTCCAGGTCCTCCAAATCGCGCGTTAACCTGGATTCCGAGCCGTGGGCGAGCCAGGCTTGCGGATCGACGTCGTTGAGCTTGGCCGTCATAATCAATGTTGCCATGACGGCGGCGCGCTCGGCACCGCGTTCGGAGCCGGCGAACAGCCACGACTTGCGTCCAAGTGCAAATCCGCGCAGCGCGCGTTCGGCCGCGTTGTTGGTAAGGCAGACCCGCCCGTCGTCGATGAAGCGGGCGAACCGCTCCCAGCGGCGCAGCATATAGTCGATCGGCTTGACGACGGCGGACGAGTTCGAGAGGCGCGCGCGCTGCTCGCGCAGCCATGCTTCCAGCGCTGCCAGAAGGGGCGCGCTCTGCTCCTTGCGCACCTGCTGACGCTCCTCGGCGCTCCGGCCGTTGATGCCGCGCTCGATGTCGAACAGCGCGTCGATCCGCTTCACCGCCTCCAGCGCGACCGGCGAGATCGCCGCCGCATCCTTGCCGCGCCGGGCATTGGCGGCGATGTCGGCGAGCTCGAAGAACTGCCGCCGGGCATGCGCCCAGCACAGCGCCGACGTGATCGGCCCCTGCGCACGTGACGGCTCATACAGCTCGTTGTAGCCGCCATAGGCGTCTGCCTGCAGGATGCCGGTGAAGGTTTGGAGATGCCGAGAAGGATGCTCCTGCCTGCGGTCCCGCGAGGCGAAGTAGAGCGCCGCCGGCGGCGCGCGACCGCCGAACGGCCGGTCGTCCCGGACGTAGGTCCAGATGTGCCCCTTGATCGTCTGCCCCTTGGCTAGGATCGGCACCGTGGTGTCGTCGCCATGAAGCCGTTCGGCGGCGAGCACGTGGCGCTCGACCAGTGCGTAGAGCGGCTGCAGGATCGTCGTACAGGCGCCGACTTGGTCGGCCAGCGTCGACAAGCTCAACTCGATGCCCTCGCGGGCGTAGCGCTCGCTCTGCCGGTTCAGCGGCTGATGCTGGCCGAACTTCTCGAACAGAACCATGGCCAGCAGGTTGGGACCGGCAAAGCCGCGCGGTGTCACATGGAACGGTGCCGGCGGCTGGGCAATCGTCTCGCATTGCCGGCACGAGAACTTCTCCCGCACCGTCTGGATCACCTTCCACTGCCGGGGAACCACCTCCAGCGTCTCGGTGACGTCCTCGCCGAGCTTCGACAGCTTCGATGAGCCGCAGCAGGGACAGCTCTCCGGCGCGGCGATCACCACGCGCTCGCGCGGCAGGTGCTCGGGGAACGGCTTGCGCGAGGGCCGCTTGCGCTGGAAGGACTTTACGGTCTGCGTCCGCGCCGCGGCGTTCTCGGCCGCCAACTCCTCCTCGGTCGCCGTCGCCTCCAGCTCCTCGAGCTGAAGCTCCATCTGTTCTAGCAATAGCGCCTTGCGCTCCGAGCGGCGGCCGTAGAGCTGCCGCCGCAGCTTCTCGATCTCGAGCTTGAGGTAATTGACCAGTGCTTCGGCTGCCTTCGCGTTGGCGGCTTCCGCTTTAGCGTTCGCGGCAACCGCCTCCGCTTCGAGCCGCGCGGCGCGCTCGGCGATGATCATCGCATGCGCGGCGGCAAGGTCGGAGGGGAGCGATTCAGGTGCGGTCACGCCGACGATGGAATCACATCCATCACCATCCGCAAGGCAAAAGCGTCACCCGACCGATGTCGGTCGCCACGTCTCCTGTGGGTGTCTCCAGTCGATGCCGGACAGCAGGTAGCCGAGTTGCGCCGAAGAGATCGTCACCACGCCATCGGCCGGGCTCGGCCAGATGAACCGGCCCCGCTCCAGTCGCTTCGTGAACAGGCACGCACCCTGACCGTCATGCCAGATCACCTTCAGCAGATCGCCTCTGCGTCCACGGAAGCAGAACAGGTGGCCGCCGAGCGGATCCCGCTTCAGCACCTCCTGCACCTGCAAGGCCAGGGAAGGGAAGCCCTTGCGCATGTCGGTGTGGCCCGTCGCAAGCCACACGCGCACCCCCGAGGAAATTGGGATCATCGCCGCCGCCCGCACGCCAGCGCAGCAACCACCGCCGTCAGCGTCGCCGGGTCAGCCGCGCCCGCGACCCGCAGCCGCGCTCCGGTCGCAAACTCGATCTCGATCGTACCGGGACAGACGATCCCGGCTGGCGCCGCGTCCGCAGCGATCCGCACCGGCGCAAAGCTCGTCGGCGGGGCCGCCGCCCGCAGTTGGCGCCGCCAGCCGTACAGCTGGCTGGCGTGAATCCCCGCCTCCCGAGCCAGCGCCGACACGCTCGCACCCGGCTCCAGCGACGCCGCTACCAGCCGCTCCTTCTCTGTTGCGCTCCAGCGCCGGCGACGCTGCACCGACGTGATGACCTCGACCCGCTCGATCGTCATGTGACTATTCCTGTGAATAGTCACATGACTCACAGCCTCAGCACATCCGCAAGGCGGCCTCTACCGGACGGATACAGATCTCCGGTTGATGGATCACTTACGCCGGCAGAGCTGGCCGCATAGCGACATGCGGCGGCGTATCGTAACGCTCGTCAGGGTAGAAATAGAGATACCGGTCGGGAGCCGCTTGGGCCCACGCCAAGAGATCGAGGCTGTACCACGCTGGATAGTCGGATAGTCGACCGTTCCGACTATCGCTCCCGTCCGAAGATCGACCAGCTCGAAGTAATTGGGAAAATGCGCGTCGGCAACCTCGATGACGGTTTGGACAAAGGCGTGCCCGCCTACATCGGCGGTTGCGAACTCGGTTGCCATCCGTCCGCGTAGGCGCGCATCGGCGAACGCAATCGGCCGACCGAATCGCGCAGCGTAACTGAGATTCGTGTTAGGCAAATCTTTCCAGCGCGCGCTGAATCGCAAAACATGCGCGAATGCCGCTTTCATTTCGGCGATCGTCGCGTGGGTGCGCGATAGCAGGGCCTCGAGACGCTGCCGGTCTGCACCAAAACCGATCAACCCGCCGTTGTATTCTGCGAAGATGCGATACTGTCGGCAGAAGCGCCCGCCGCGCTGTTCCCATGTCGCGTCAAAGAAGACCGGCTCGCCGATCGCTCGCGTCAGGGCTTCCACGAAACGCCGTCCGTCTTTCTCGGTCACTGCAAGGTCGCGCACCCAGTAGGTTGTGCCGCCGGACCAATCCATGATGTCTTCTTCTTCCGCGGCGGCGAGGCGTTTATCGTCCGACAGGATGAGACGCTCGCCACGGACGGTCAGCCCTGCGAGATCGCAGGCCTGCTCCAGCAGCATCTGGCCGTGCAGCGCCGGTCCGATCCGCGCGCTGAGCAAGACCGTCGGCGTGTCGTGGTCGGGAGCTCCGACGTCACCGCCATGGAGGCTGAAGTGTCCGCCGCGATAGCGGATATAGATCGGGCGCTCGTCCGCGGTTCGCCCGGAGAATTGCGCAGGGCAGCTGCCACCGCCGCTGATCTCTCGCAGGTCTATCCCGAGCGGCGCAAGCGTGGGTCTGGTGAAGAACATGATCGCCTCAGCACCCTGCGCGACGCCGTGATGTCAGACTAGGCTCAAAACTCATTAATTCTTCTGCGCTGACAATACGATCCTGTTTCTTTTTTTGAAAGGGGCCGGGATCATGCGCAGCAACCTCTTTTGGTTGAACGACGAGCAGTGGGAGCGATACGATCGAGAGCCACATCCATCTGTTCAGCGCGCACGTGGCCGCTGCCTCTGATGCAGGGCTCAGCCTCGCCGAATGCCGCGAAGGCGTCATCGACGAAGCATGGCTGCGCGACAAGCCCAAATGGCAAAAGTATCTGCACTGGCCGGTCAGCTTTGCCTTCGCGTTGCGGCGGGTCTGAGCGCGTAGGCCCTCGTCCATCGCGAACCGGGCTCTCGCCGCAGGCGACCACTGCGGCAGGAAGACGCAGATGGCCGATCTGCTGCACGAGATCTGGGTCGAAACCTGCGACGGAACGGAGCGCGAAAGCCTGTGCCTCGCCGGTCCCGACGGTGACGACGCCCGCAGGCTGCACGCCCGCAACGCGCGACTCGTCCACACATTCGCCACCGGCAGCCCCTTCGCGGCGATGACGCACGATCATCGCTGACTCGGCCGCGCGCCGCACACGACGATCCACTCTTGGCGACGGGCCTATCCGGCGGACTGGCGGGAGCGGCAGAACCCGGCGACAAATGATCGCGGCGCGTCTCGCCGCACCCGCGTGCCCGGTTCAACGCTGCGCGCGGCGTTTCGGCCAGTAGCGGCACGCCGGATTCACATCGCGTGCGTCGAACACACCGTTGAAATCCTGCGCGAGGTTTGGCGAGTCTGCAGCCGGACGGTCCGCTCTGGGTTGCCATGCAATTCCGCGCATGGACCCTCTTTAGCCTCCGACTATAGTGCCCAAACCCTCGCGCGGCAGATTTGCCGCAACCGGCACGTCGCCGAAAACAAGAAGTACGACGGGGGCGAGAGGAAGTGGTGTGTTGAGACTGGCAGGTTTTGTTGCAGCGTGTCTTGTCGTCCTTCAGGCAATTCCCACCACCGCGATTGCTCAGGATTATCCCGCGCGACCGATCAGAGTTATCGTCGCGTCCGGCCCGGGCGGCGTGAGCGATATTCTGATTCGCGTTCTCGGCGATGAGCTCCAGAAAAATCTCAAGCAGCCGCTTGTGATCGAGAACAAGGTCGGCGGCGCATTCAACATTGCGGCCAGACAGTGTGCCGAGGCGGCACCCGACGGCCACACGATCTGTCTGCTTCCGGGAGAGCCGCTGACCTACAACCAGTTTCTGTTCAAGAACACCGGGTTCGATCCGGACAAGGGCTTCGCTCCGATCACCAATCTGTTTTTTATCACGCAGGTGATGGCCGCCAACGCGGCTCTGGACGCGAAAAACCTCGACGATCTGGCTCGGCTTTCGAAAGCGAAACCCGGCACCTTGAGCTTCACGGCACCCGGCCTGTCTCAGGCCTTGTTCATCGAAAAATTCAAGGCGGACAAGGGCGCGGACCTGGTGCGGGTGCCGTTCAAGGGCGGTGGCGACGCGATCAACGGCATGTTGTCGAACGCCACGCCGATCCTGTTCCTCGGCCTGGGCAATGTGATTTCCTTCATCCGCGCCGGCAAGGCCATACCCTACGTGGTCGACGGCGATAAGCGCTCGCCGCTGGTCCCGGACGTTCCGACGTTGAAGGAGCTGGGCTATCACGGCGACATCACGCCGAGCTATGGGGCGCTGTTCGCCCCGGCCGGCACACCCGCGGCCATCGTCACGAAGCTGCATGACGAGATCGCGAAAATCTTGAACGACCCCTCGTTCAGGGACAAGCATATGGTTCAGCGCGGGCTCGAGCCGGTGGTCAACACGCCGGCCGAGCTGCAAGCCTATCTGGTCAAGGACCGTGAAGCGTCCGGTCGCGTCGTGAAGGCCTCGGGATTGCAGCAGCAATAGCGAACCGCGTTTCCAGGAATGGATCGGCCTCCTGTGGGCCACAGCGTCAGGCGTTCCGTTGCAGACAACGACCGGATCAATCCCTGTGATGAAGGCGGCCGTGATCGACCGCCACGGCGGGCCCGATGTGTTCCGGCTTGTCGCGATGCCGCGGCCCCGGCCCGCCACCGGTGAGTTGCTGGTCCGCGTTCTGGCGTGCGGGCTCAATCACGGGCTGGACGGGCGTTCCAGGCAAAATGGTGCCGGCCGCAAGATTCAATTCCCTCACATTCTCGGAACCGAGATTGTCGGCCGAGTCGAGGAATGCGGGCCGCAAGCCGATCGCACCTATCTCGGCAAGAACGTGATCGTGGTGCCCTGGATCGCCTGCGGCACGTGCCGCGAATGCCAGGCGGGCAACGCCGGTTCGTGCCCCGACTTTCGCTTGCGCGGCATCCACGTGTCCGGCGGCAATGCCGAATACGTGGCGGTGCCGGATTCGCAGGTCGTCGTGCTGCCGGACCATGCGTCCGTGGTGGAAGCGGCGGCCTTGCCCGTCAGCTATACGACCGCGTGCGTCCTGATCAATCGCGCGCAGCTCAGGAAAGCCGAGACCATTCTGGTGCTCGGCGCGGCCGGCACGGTCGGCATTGCTGCGACGCAGATCGCCACAGCGGCCGGTGCGCAAGTTCTCGCGGCCGCCGGATCGCGCGAGAAGCTTGAATTTGCGCGCACGCTCGGCGCCTCGTCGCTCATCGACTATACGAAACCCGACTGGAGCCGTCAGGTGATGGACGCCACCGGCGGACGGGGCGTCGATGTCGTGATCGAGCACATCGGGGCGACAACCTGGCCGGAGAGCGTTGCAAGCCTCGCGTCGAGAGGCCGCCTCGCCATGTGCGGAGCCAGCAGCGGCTGGGATCTGCAGATCAGCGCCCGGGAGCTTTGGCGGAAAAACATCACCTTCCACTTCGCGAATTCGGGTTCGACGCCGGGACTCATGCAGGTCGTGGAGTTGTGGTCGTCGGGAAAAATAAAGCCCGTGATCGCAGGCACTTTCCCGCTGCACCAGATCAGCAAAGCACACGAAATGCTCAGCCGGCGTGACCTGATCGGGAAGTTGATACTCACGATGACCTGAGCGGCCGGCCTTTGCCACTTGAGGAGACTGATATGATCATAGACGCGCATTCTCATCTCGCCGACCGCCGTTTTTTCGAACGCTACGGCGGGAAACTGCCTGCGAACATGCTCGATGTTCAGATACTGCTCGATGCGCAAGAGCAAGCGGGCGTCGACATGAGCGTCGTCAGCGGCCCGCGCGTGATGGAGACCGGCATCGAGCAAGGAAAGATTCCGCCGGTCGATGTCGCGAAGGAATACAACGACTTCATCGCCGATCTTGTCTCGCGGCACCCCAAGCGGCTGGTCGCGCTCGGCCTCGCGCACCCGATGGCCGGGGATGCGATGTTTCGCGAGATGGAGCGCGCGGTGAGGCAGCTTGGCCTGCGCGGGTTTCTGGTGATCCCGCGATACGACGGCGAGTTCCTCGACGCGGATCGAGCGCTGCCGTTTTTCGAGATGTGCGAGAAGCTCGACGCGGTTATTTTTGTCCACAATGCCGACGGGTGTCTCGGCAGCGAATACATGGACAACCACCGGCTGGTGGAGCTCGTGGGCCGTCCGAACGAGATGACCCTGTTGGCCGCGCGCCTGGTCATGGCCGGACACATGGAGCGGTTTCCGAAGCTGAAGCTGCTGCTCGGTCGTCTGGGCGGTGCCATCACGCTCTATGCCGGACGGATTCAAGAGGGCTGGAATACGCGCGTGTCGCGGACGGACGGGATCCCGCCCTGGGGGCCGGACAATCTGAAATCGTCGTTCATGGATTCGTTGCGGAGGATCTATTTCGACACGCAAACCTGCCATCCGCCCGCGATCCGCTGCGGCGTCGAAACGGTCGGGCCGGACCGGATCGTTCTCGGAAGCGACTTCCCTCCGGTTCCCTACGATCTCGGCGCGACGATCAAGGACGTGACGTCGTCCGGCATTTCTGCCGCCGATACGGAGAAGATTCTCGGCCTCAACGCGATGAAGCTTTTCAACATCCGATAGGCCGCGAGACACGAACTGGCCGGGCGATTCGTCGGCTTTGTATCGGCGTCACGCCGGCATGCGGCTCGGCGCTTCAGCAACCGCCCGTCACCGCGCAACCTGGCTCGAATGCGGTGCGCGCATGCTACAGCGTCGGCAGGCAGCACTTCTTGAATTTCTTGCCGCTGCCGCAAGGGCAGGGGTCGTTGCGGCCGACATCGCGGAACGGGTTGTGGGCCGGCATGTCCGGCATCCAATCAGGCCGGCGTTCTTCGGACCCGAAAAATTCCTCGTCATCCGGATCGTCATTGTCCCCGTCCGGAAACTTCTCGAGCGCCGCCACCACGTCCTCGAGATAGCCCATTCGCTCGAACTCAAGCCGCGTCCGGTCCTCCGGGCGCTCGACCGCGGCGCGAAGCAGGTCATCGAAATAGCGCTCGCCGGACCACGTCGGGTCGATGCGCTCATCGGCGAACGCCGCCCGCACCCGGCCCTCCAGCGAGGTCACGCCGAGCACCCCTACCGCGATCATCCAAGCGTGCCACATCACATCGTCATCGGCCGCGATAAGCTTCTCCTCATCGAGCCGCAGCAGGAATGCTTCGAAGGCCGCACGGTCGATCCGGCCCTCGCGCGCCAGAAACGCCAGCGTCTTCATCGCCGCGTTGCGAACAAACGGGTCGACGTTCGGGTCGTCGGCGGTGACCAGTTCGCGCAACGGCTGTTCGTCGCCATCGAAAAGACCCGCCAGAATCTGGTTCAGGTTTTCCGTGATGGCGTCGCCGAACAGCCATTTCACGTGGTCCTGCGGCTCGCGCAACAAGGCCAGCAGCGGACGGTAGGCACCGGGAAGGCGACGCCCGCCGAGGATGTGGATGCCGCGGAACAGGAGGCGCGACGATGGCTCGTCGAGGTCTTCGCGCCGGGCGCGTTCCAGCACATCGATGATATCGGCCTCGATGGCGTGCGCATAAAGGATGCCCACCGCAACGGCTTCCGAGGGTAGTGCGATCTCGTTGCGCAGGGCATCGAGGATGAATTCCCGGCTGTAGGCTGTTTCTTCCAGCGGCGGAATTCCGGCGGGGAGTGCAGACGTCATGCGGCCTCCACGGCAAGCACCGCTCAACGGCCCGGCATTGGATTTGGAGCGGCAGATCGTTGATCGATTTTGCCCGTTTTTGGCACGCCGGTCGTCCCGGCGGCGCTCCTTTGCTGTGGCAACCCCCAGTCTTTTTGGCGACCGGCCGGAAGCTATTTCGAGGCGATGACGATCTATCATCGCTATCTCGGTCGCCCGCCGTACACGACGGTTCATTCGATGGACTACGAGCCCTATCCGGCCGAGTAGCTCGAGCGGCAGAACTCCGGGAAAAAATAGCTGCCTGGAATCACGTGAACATGCCGTTCCAAACGAGTTGCGCTCCGGACAGGAGCACCGCGAGGACAACCAGTTTCTTGAAGGCGTCGGCGGGAATGGCGTCGCGGACCTTCTGACCGGCGAGCATCCCGGCCACGACCGGAGCGGTGGCAAGGGTCGAAATCAGGACATCGCGCCAATCAAACTTGGGGCTGGACGTCAGCGCCCATGCCAGCACGGCCGATGAAACCACCAGAAACATCGAAGCTTCTTTGGTAAACGCCCGGCCGCTGAGGCCCTTCGCCAGAAGAAAAATGAAAACCAGCGGGCCCGAAAGCGCCGCGATCCCTCCGAGCAATCCAGCACAGAATCCCGCACCGAGACCAACCGGGCCGATCATGCGCTGTTTGATCTGCAGCCTCGGCGCAAGCAGGATCAGCGCCGCAACGAGAATGACGCTGGCGCCCGCGGCAATCTTCGCGGCCGCCGGATCGACGTTCAAGAGAACCGCCACCCCGATCCATACGCCCGGCACCATCCCGGCGAGCACGGGAGCAAGACTCCAGAGAGTTCGCGTGACGAAGCCGCCCTCCAGCGCCTGAGGGATGTTGCTCAACACCAGCGGCACGCTGAGCAGCATGACGGCGGTTTGCACGTCGACGAGCATCGACAACAACGGAAACGCCACCATGGGCATGGCGACACCGATCACGCCCTTGACCAGGCCGGCGATCACCAGGCTGACCGTCAGAAGCGCGATCAAGCCCGGTGTTGCGGTTTCGGTCATACGGGCAAACATGCGAGCCGCGCTCAGAGTAGCGCGACGCAGTCGATCTCGACGTCGAACGGCCCGGGCCATGACGGCACGTGCATGAAAATGCGCGCCGGCGCGTCCTCCGGAAAATAGCGGTCGTAGACCGCGTTGAATTCGGCGAAATGCGACGGGTTCGGCGTGCAGTAAACGTTGCACTTGACGACGCGCGCGAGCGAGGTGCCCGCGGCCTCGAGGCAAAGCTTCATTTGCTCCAGCACCAGCTCGGCCTGCCGTGCCATCGGCACGCGCTTGATCTCGCCGGTCTGCGGATCGAATGGCGGCAGCCCTGATATGAACACCATGTCGCCGGCGACAATGACGGGATGGATCGGGCCCTTGCGGTTGCGATAGCCTTCGAGATGGGTCGAGATCGGCTCGACGCGGATCGGCGTGCGTTTCATGGCGTGCTCCTGGTTTCGGGGTTCGGCCGTCCCGCAATAGGCCCGCCGGCGGGGCCTGTCGCGCATCAATGGTTCGGCCGATGCCGAACCGTCCTTGCTTGCCGGCCGGGAAGCCGCGGCGGTAGAATCCCCGCATGGTTGCCGCCGCCAATGTCGTCGAGGTCGCAGCGCTCGTGGGTGACACCGCGCGCGCGACCATGCTCGCGGCGCTGATGGGCGGCGAGGCACTGACCGCGACCGAGCTTGCCTATCTCGCGCGCATTTCACGCTCGACCGCGAGCGGGCATCTCGCCAGGCTCACCGCCGCAAAGCTCGTCACCGTCACGCGCAAACGCCGCTTCGCCTATTACCGCATTGCCTCGCCGCTGGTCGCCCGCATGATGGAAAGCATCAAGGCGGTGGCCGCGATCGAGGTGCCGCCGCGCCACCGGCCGCGCTCGGCCGAGGAGGAGGCGCAGCTCTTCGCCCGAAGCTGCTACGATCATCTCGCCGGATACGTCGGCGTCGCGGTGGCCGACGCGCTTGCCGCGCGCGATCACGTGGTGCTGAACGACGAGGGCGGCGAGGTCACGGCCGCGGGGGAGCGGTTCTTCCGCGCGTTCGGCGCGGATTTGACCGTGCCCGCCGGCAGCCGCCGGCTGTTCTGCCAGCCGTGCCTCGACTGGAGCGAGCGCCGCTATCACATCAAGGGCCGCGTCGGTGCCGCGATCCTCTGCCGCTGCCTGGAACTCGGCTGGTTCAAGCGCGTGCGCGACAGCCGCGCGCTGAAGATCACGCCGGAGGGGCGGGACGGCCTCGCGGATGTGTTCGGCGTGAAGCTCGGCGACGCGGTCTGGCCCGTGAAATCGAAAGACGCCGCTTAAGTCTGCGCGCGCCGTTTCGGCTTGTAAGGGCTCGCCGGGTTCACATCGAGATCGACGACCTCGACGCACCCTTGCGGCTGCGAGTGGCTTGCGCCGGCGAACCAGGGGCCATCGCGAAGCTCGACGTTGCTGACCTTGGAGAGCCAAAGGCAGCGCCATTGTCCGCCGCGCGGCAGTCCTGATCCGCTGCCGCCGCCGAACTGGAACGTGAGCGCCATTTCCTGATCCTGCGAGTGGCCGAGGATGATTGGACACAATTCACGGCGATGGCCGTCGTACGTGCAGACGATCTGCTGACCGTCGCGCATGGCCCGTTCGAACAGCTTGTAGGTTGGGCTCGGCATGGCGCTCCCCTTTAAGCCGTGTATATAGGGGACCGCCCCGTCCGCTGCACTCTGGAGACAATTCCATGCCCACCAACCGCGTCTACCGCATCGCCGTCATCCCCGGAGACGGCATCGGCAAGGAGGTCGTGCCGGAGGGCGTGCGGGTGCTGGAGGCGGCGGCTAAAAAATTCGGCTTCGAGCTGCGATCCGACGACTTCGATTTCGCCTCCTGCGATTACTACGAAAAGCACGGCCGGATGATGCCGGAGGACTGGAAGGAGCGGATCGGCAAGCACGATGCGATCTACTTCGGCGCGGTCGGCTGGCCGGCCAAGGTGCCGGATCACATCTCGCTGTGGGGCTCGCTCATCCTGTTCCGCCGCGAGTTCGACCAGTACGTCAACCTGCGGCCGGTGCGGCTGATGCCGGGCGTGCCGTCACCGCTCGCGGGAAGGAAGCCCGGCGACATCGACTTCTGGGTCGTGCGCGAGAACACCGAGGGCGAGTATTCGGCGATCGGTGGCCGCATGTTCGGTGGCACGGAGCGCGAGGTGGTGGTTCAGGAGACGGTGCTGTCGCGCATCGGCGTCGACCGCGTGCTGAAATTCGCCTTCGAGCTGGCGCGCAAGACACCAAAGAAGCATCTGACCTCCGCCACCAAGTCGAACGGCATCGCCATCACCATGCCGTACTGGGACGAGCGCGTCGAGGAGATGGCGAAGAGCTTCCCCGACATCAAGTGGGACAAGTACCACATCGACATCCTCACCGCGCTGTTCGTGCTCAAGCCCGACCGCTTCAACGTGGTGGTGGCGTCGAACCTGTTTGGCGATATCCTCTCCGACCTGGGTCCCGCCTGCACCGGCACCATCGGCATTGCGCCCTCCGGCAACATCAACCCCGAGCGCAAATATCCGTCGGTGTTCGAGCCGGTGCACGGCTCCGCGCCCGATATCGCCGGGCAGGGGATCGCCAACCCGATCGGCCAGATCTGGTCCGGCGCGATGATGCTGGAGCACCTCGGCGAGACCGAAGCCGCGAACGCGATCGTCAAGGCGATCGAGAAGGTGCTGGCCGAACAGAAGCTGCGCACCCGCGATCTCGGCGGACCCGCGGACACGGTGTCCTGCGGCAAGGCGGTGGCCGACGCGCTGGGTTAGCAGGCTGCTGAAACTCTCCCGCGGTCATTCCGGGACGCCGCCATAAGCGCGTTTACGCGCGTCTTCGACGCGCTACGGCGGCGGGCCCGGAATCCAGACACATCGGGACTTCCCGCTTTTCTGGATTCCGGGCTCGCGCCTTCGGCGCGCCCCGGAATGACAGCGCGGCGCCCGCCGGAGCATTTTGCGGCGAAAGCCTTCCGGACGTTCCGTAGGGACGGGAACGGCTCCGAGCCCTCGTGTCATTCCAGCAGCTTCTTCTCCTTCGACACCGCGCTCTCGATCCAGGGCACGACCATCAGCAGCACCAGCGCGACCGGCACCGCAATCGCGACGCTGCGCCATTCACCGAGCCCGCAAGCGATGCCGAGCGCTGCGGTCACCCACACGGTCGCCGCCGTAGTCAGCCCTTCCACCGTCCGCGCCCTGGCGTCGCGCAGGATCACGCCCGCGCCGATGAAGCTGATGCCGGCCATCACGCCCTGGATGATGCCCTGAACGACGCGGCTCGCGGCATCGGGATTTTCCGCCATGCCGGGAAACTGGATGCCCGCGACGGCGACCGTCGCGGTGCCGAGGCCGACGAGACCGAGCGTCCGCGCGCCGATCGGCTTGTTCTGCAGGTCGCGGTTGATGCCGATCAGGACGCCCACGGCCGCCGCGGCGCTGAGGCGCAATGCGATATCGTCGAAGTCGAGCACCATGACAGGCCTGCTGGTTGGAATTTCCGCGCGCCGCGCGGTGGGCCGTGTCCAACACGGCAGATGCGGCATCTGTTCCATCTGCGTGGCAATGCGCCGCGCCGCGCATGGCATCCGGCTGTCTTTTTTCCGGGCTTTCGCCGATATTGTTGGAAACGACTTCGGGGAGGAGAACGATGAACGCCCGCACTGTTCTTTTGAGCGCTCTGGCGCTCTTGCCGGTTGCAATGTCCGCGCCTGCACCGGCGCAGGATTATCCCACCAAGCCCATCACCATCGTCTCCGCCCAGGCGGGCGGCGGCGCGAGCGACACCATCGGCCGCATGGTCTCCGACCGGCTGCAGGCGGCGCTCGGCCAGCCGGTGCTGATCGAAAGCCGCCCCGGCGCGGGCGGCAACGTCGGGGCCGCGGCGGTCGCGCGCGCCGCGCCCGACGGCTATACGCTGATGATCGGCACCGACGCGATGATGTCGTCGAACGTGCATCTGTTCAAAACCATGCCGTTCGATCCGGTGAAGGATTTCGCCCCGATCAGCAACGGCGCGAACAACATCATCGTGCTCGCGGTGCATGCCGAGCTGCCGGTGAAGTCGGTCGCCGAGCTCATCGCCCATGCCAAGGCCAATCCCGGCAAGCTGCAGTTCGGCTCCTCGGGCGTGGCCTCGCCGCACCATCTCGCCGGCGAGCTTTTGAAGCTCAAGACCGGCATCGACATCGTGCACGTGCCCTATCGCGGCGGCAGCCTGTCGGCGAACGATCTGGTCGGCGGCCATATCGGCATGGCGTTCCTGAGCTACTCCGCGGCCGCGCCGGTGCTGCCGACCGGCAAGATCAGGATCCTCGGCGTGGTCGAGAAGACCCGCTATGCGGCGATCCCGGACGTGCCGACGGTCGCCGACACGGTTGCCGGCTTCGAGATATCGTCGTGGCTCGGCTTCTTCGCGCCCGCGGGGACGCCACGGCCGATCGTGACGCGCCTCAACACCGAACTGGTGAAGATCCTCAACCTCGACACGGTCAAGGAGCGGCTCGCCTCGCTCGGCCTTGCCGTTGCGGCGGGCACGCCGGAGGCGCTGGCCGAAACCGTGCAAAACGGCATCAAGGTGCGCGGCGAGCTGATCAAGGCGGCGAAGATCGAGCCGCAGTAGTCCTGCGCACCCACCGCGGTCATTCCGGGACGGCGCGAAGCGCCGGGCCCGGAATCCAGCTACGCAGCAGGTCCCTGTTTGTCTGGATTCCGGGCTCACGCGCATAGTGCGTCGAAGACGCGCGTAAACGCGCTTATGGCGCGTGCCCCGGAATGACGCCGGAGAATGCTTCCACTATTGTCGGAAGGTCGAAGCCCCGATCGGAACCCGCATGACCCTCCAAATCTACGGCATCGCCCGCACCCGGGCCTTCCGCGCGCTTTGGGTGGCGAAAGAGCTCGGCATCGGCTACGAGCATCTGCCGGTCGAGATTGGCGACGCCGGCGCGCGCACGCCCGAGTTTCTGGCGATCAATCCGAACGGGCGGCTGCCGGTGATCGTCGACGGCGATTTCGTGCTGTTCGAGTCGCTCGCGATCACCATGTATCTCGCGAAGAAGCACGCGCACGGAAAACTCTATCCGGCCTCGCTCGAAGGCGAGGCGCGGACCTGGCAGTGGAGCCTCTGGGCCGTCACCGAGGTGGACCGCGGCGTCAACGTCTGGTCGCTGCACGCGGTGCGCCTGCCGGAGGCCGAGCGCGACGCGGCAAAGCGCGAGGAGGCGTTGAAGGTGCTGGTCGCGCCGTTCAAGGTGCTGGACGCGGCGGTGGCGAAGCAGCCTTATCTCCTCGGCAACGACTTCACCGTCGCCGACCTCAACGTCGCCGCCGTCATCAGCCGCGCCGTCGACACGGACCTCAGCGCCTCGCCGAACCTGAAAGCCTGGCTCCTGCGCTGCCTCGACCGGCCCGCGGCGCGCGACGCGCTGGCGCTGAAGTCGAAGGCCGACCGCGAGACGCCGGCCGACGTCACCCGCCGCATCGCCCGGACCAATCGGTTGTAGGCATGATCCCGGAAAAGTGGGTACCGGTTTTCCGCAAGGATCATGCCCAGAGAAAAAGAAGCAGGCCACGGATGATGCTGTCTCCAGGAAACAGGTGGTAGCGATGGCTTTGCCCGGCCAGCCGCCCGCGCATCTCATGCAGACCATCGGCCAGGCGGTGGCGCTGCATCAGCAGGGCCGCCTCGAGGAGGCCGAGAAGCTCTATGCGCGGGCGCTCAAGCTGCAGCGCGACAACTTCGATGCGCTGCATCTCTTTGGCGTGCTCAACCACCAGCGCGGCAAAGCGGGCGAGGCGCATCGGCTGATCGCCGCAGCGCTCAAGGTCAATCCGAACTCGCCCGACGCACTCTCCAACCTCGGCATGGTGCTGAATACGCTCAAGCGCGGGCCCGAGGCGCTGGCGGCGCTCGACAAGGCGCTGGCGCTCGCGCCGGGGCATCTCGACGCGCTCAACAACCGCGGCAATGTGCTGCTCGATCTGAAGCGGCCCGAGGAGGCGGTGAGCGCGTTCGACGCGGTGCTCGCCGCCGCGCCCGGGCACCCGCAGGCGCGGATCAACCGCGGCAATGCGCTCACGGAGCTGGGCCGCATCGACGATGCGCTCGCCGACTATGACGCCGCGCTCGCCGCCGTGCCGAACCATCCGCTCGCGCACTACAACCGCGGCAACGCGCTGCGACTCCTCGGCCGTGAGCCGGAGGCGATCGTGGCCTATGAGCGCGCGCTTTCCGCCGCGCCGGATCACGTCAACGCCTGGCTCAACCGCGGCCATGCGCTCGCCGCGCTCAACCGCCATCAGGACGCGATTGCGAGCTACGACCGCGTGCTGGCGCTGCAAGGCGACCACGCCGACGCGCACTTCAACGCGGCGATGTCGCGCTTGACCGTCGGCGACTATGCGCGGGGCTTTCAGGAATACGAGTGGCGCTGGAAGCGCACCGGCATGGCCGGGCGGAAGGAGTTCCGGAAACCGCCGTGGCTCGGCGACACGCCGCTCCATGGCAAGACCATCGTGCTGCACGCCGAGCAGGGGCTCGGCGACACGGTGCAGTTCGCCCGCTATGTGCCGCAGATCGCCCGCATGGGGGCGCGGGTCGTGCTCGAGGTGCCGCCGGAGCTGAAGACGCTGCTGGACGGTCTCGATGGCGCAGCCGGGATCGTCGCGCGCGGCGACAAGCTGCCGACCTACGATCTGCACTGTCCACTGGGCAGTCTGCCGCTCGCCTGCAAGACCGACGCCGCGAATATTCCCGCAGCGATCCCTTATCTCCGCGCGCCCGAAGCGCATCTCGCCAAATGGCGAGCCCGCCTGGAACGGCTGCCGTCGCCGCGCGTCGCCCTGGCGTGGTCCGGCCGCGCCGCGCATCCCAACGACAAGAACCGATCGGTCTCGCTGGCCCAGCTCAAGCCGCTTCTGTCCGCGCCGGGCATGAGCTTCGTCAGCGTGCAGCGCGAGCTGCGGGACGACGATGCCGGCCTGCTGTCGCGGGAGCCGCGCATCGCCCACGTCGGTGCCGAGCTCGATGACTTCGCCGACACCGCCGCGGTGCTGACCCTCTGCGATCTCCTCGTCTGCGTCGACACCTCGGTCGCGCATGTGGCGGGCGCGCTCGGCCGGCCGGTGGCGCTGCTGGTGCCGTTCCAGCCGGACTGGCGCTGGATGCTCGATCGCGAGGCGAGCCCCTGGTATCCGAGCATCAGGCTGTTCCGCCAGTCAGCGCCGCGCGACTGGGACGGCGTCATCGCGCGCGTTCGCGATGCGCTTCCGCAGGCTGCGAGTTAGAGCGCGATTCAACATCGTCGAATCGATTATGAAGCACTGGGTCCCCGCTTCCGCGGGGACGAACGTGGAGAGAGTTCGCCGGCCTATCACCGTTCGTCCCCGCGGAAGCGGGGACCCAGGACCACAAATTCCGAAATTTCAATTCGGGTGGATCGCGGGCTAATGGCTCGCCGCAAGCCCGTCCCACATCGCCTCCAGGCGACGCTGGAAGGCCTTCGGCCGCTCGGCGAAGATCCGCCCGGCGATGCGGCGGGCGGCCGACACGTGCTGGCCCTGCCGCTGGCTGATCACCGATTGCAGCCGCGAGCGCCAGCGCGCCAGCGGCTGGTGCGGCTCGGCGTAGCGCGCCAGCACCGCGAGGTCCTGATACTGGCCGAGCCGGTCGCGCAGCTTCTGCGCCTCGCGCACCCAGCTTTTGCCGAGCCGCGGCCACAGCGGCTTGACCACCTCCATCTGGTAGCGGTGCACCACGACGCGCTGCCGCAGGTCGTGCAGGTCGGCCGCGCTCGCCGCCCGCCAGTCGTCGGGGATCAGGCGCCGCGCCCGGCGGTAGCCTTCGCTGAGGCTCTCGGCCACGTCGCCGAACGTGACGTCGTCGAGTGGCCAGCGCTCGATCCGCGCCTCGGCCCGGTCGAGCGCCGCCGACAGCCGCTTGCGCAGCGCGGGCGTCAGGCTTGCGGTCTCGGCATGGGCGCGCAGGTCCTCGAGCTTGTTGATGATGGTTTCCCACGAGCTTGCCGACAGCCGGTGCGAGGCGGTGTGGTCCTCCATGTCGGCCACCGCATCGAGCGCGGCCTGGGCGTCGCGCGCGCCGGCCAAGAGCCGCGCCATGTCGCGCGCCTCGATCCGCCAGTGATGGTCTTCCACGGCGAGAAACGGCTCGATCAGCCGCAGATAGGCCCGCCACCACTTCATCGTCGCGCGGAAGTCGTGCACCGCGACCGCCTCGACCCGCTGGCGGTCCTCGATCGCGGCACGGCCCTCCGCCAGGATGAACCGGGCGCAGGCCCGCAGCGTTTCCCCCACGGCCTCAGGCGGATGCAGCCCCGGTTTGCTCATGCGGCGGTTCTTTGGCGGCCCCGTGTGACAGTTTCACGAAATGCAACCACGGTTGCCCTTTCCATTCCAAGCTTTGCTTGTTACATAACCGCCGCCGTGCGCCGGAAGTGCCTGCGGTCCAGTTTCCGCGGGGTGGAGCAGCCCGGTAGCTCGTCAGGCTCATAACCTGAAGGTCGCAGGTTCAAATCCTGCCCCCGCAACCAAACAACCGACTGATTTATCAGAGGTTTTTCGAAAGCCGTCCGCCGGGGCGGCTTTCGTTTTTTTAAATCTAGGGCGCGGCCGGGCCATCCCGAAGGGAAATGGCGGGCAGGGGGAAGAGGTAGCAAAGAACCCGTTTTACAACCGGCCACCGTCCCGGAGCGGCGGCCGGTGCGGTCTGCCTATGCAAGGGTCTCGCTGGCGCGCTGAAACGGCCCGGCGGCCAGGGGGCTATAGGGCGGCCGCAATGGCGCGATGCTGGTCTCGCCGATCTGGGAAAGACGCGGCTTCCATCGGGCGAACCGGACGTTGGTTTCGTCGACCGTCAGCCCGGCGGCCACGCCCACCCGGGTTCGCAGCGCATCGAGGTCGCTGCCCGCCCGGCGCATCACCAGCCCGGCCGAGGGGTCGCAGCCCATCGCCAGCAATGCGCGCGCCCCGTCCAGCAGCGGCTGCGCGGACCGGCACAGCAGAACCTCGCGATGCCGGGCCTCATGACGGCCCGCGGCGGCCTCGGTGACGGTGATCACCAGCGGCTCATCCGGCTGATGGCGCAAGTCGTCGTGCATGGGTTGCCTCCGTTTTTCGGTGATGCTGTGGATGAAGGTGCGGCCCGGCGCGCCGCGAACACGGCGATGCCGGACTCGAAACGGGTGACGCTGCTGGGAACTGCGGCGCGCTTCGTGGCGATCTGCTCGCAGCACGAGCTTCAATCTGCTCGGCCGTCCAACTCTGGTTCGGCGAGCTCCGCACGCGCGGCGGGTGCACCGGCCAAGCTTGGCGGAAGGGCGTTAGTCTTGCGATCTCATTCGCAAGCTTGAATGCCGTGTCGCTGAAGGGGGACTTCCGATGAAAGGCTTCGGGGTCGCTGGCGCGTCGTCGTCGTCTATTTGTGAATGTGATTGTGAATGTGCATTCTGGAGCATTGCTTGAGCAGTGCTCCGAGCATTGCTTGGAGCAATGCTTGAAGCGTCCGACCGCCCGCGACTCTCATAGCAACTGGACGCTTTCATCGCTTTTGCGCGATTTTCCGCCAAGAGCCCTTGGCAGCGCGCAAGCTCAGCCTCAAGCGGCTTGTGCTTTTCAGCCATGCGTGACGAATGCTTGGAGCATGCTCAGTTGGCCAAGGCTGCGACGCGCCCACCACCACCGCCAATTTGTGATTGTTATTGTGACTCTGATTGTAACTGTGTCCGCAAATGCTCAGCATTTGCACGCCTCTTGCTGAGCATTTGCCGGGCTGCGCCCTTGCGTCTGTTGGAGATTTGCTCCGCACGGAGCCGCTCCGATGCCACCCGTTTGTTCGACATCGTGGAGGCGTCTACGACGTCAAAGAATTGCAGCACCGTTTCCCGGTATCGGTGCCAGAGCCTTGTGTCGCAGTGGGAGATCAGCGCCAGGCTGCGGTCATCCCTCGGGATCGAGCCATGCTGCCGGCAGTGCATCAGCAGGCGGATGTGGATGCCCGTCTCGGTGGCCCCGAGGTGCGCGGTGGTCGCCGATGTAAAGCGGCATCCAAGGCTTGGCGGTCATTTGGCGAAATCCATCACGCTCGCGCCGGCGCAGGCACCACGCCCGCGGCGTTACGCTCAAAGGTTGCAGACGTTCGTGGGGGCCCGGCGTTGCCGGTCAATGCGGCTCGATTTCGGGCGAATCTCTTCCCGATACAGAAATCAGGATAGATGTTCCGCCCGTCGCGTCAACCCAGCGCCATTTTGCGCGGCTTATTTCGCGGCGATCGGCCCGGCGCTGTGCTCCGGTGCCGCAACTAAGACATTGAATTGCTGGTGTGTCGGATTCCATACGATAGGCTAGACCTTCTTGACCACTCAATGCGGGGCATAGCCATGCCGAAGCGAACGCGTCTGTTCAGCCAGCCGGCGGGGATTGTTTCCGTCCTCTGCGCCGTCTTCATCGCCGGCGGTTTTGTGCCTGCCCATGCCCAGCAGCCCGCCGCGCCGCAGGCCGTCCCGGTCGGCACCGTGCCGGCCGAGCGCAAGCCGGTGTCGCGCGCCACCGACTTCGTCGGCCGCGTCGAGGCGATCAACCGCGTTCAGGTGCGGGCGCGCGTGACCGGCTATCTCGAGGCGATCCTGTTCAAGGAAGGCGACACCATCAAGGAAAACGCGCCGGTCTACCGGCTCGAGAAGGGGCAGTTCGAGGCGGCGGTGAAGCAGGCCGAGGGCGCATTGGAGCGCGCCAAGGCGGCCAAGGTGCTGACCGCGGTGCAATTGCAGCGCGCGGAGGATCTCTTGACGCGCGCCTCCGGCACCGAGGTGGCGCGCGATCAGGCGCTCGCCGCCGACCAGCAGGCCGCGGGCTCGATCCTCGAGGCCGAAGCCAACCTGCAGACCGCGCAGATCAATCTCGGCTACACCGACATCACCTCGCCGATCGCCGGCAAGATCGGCCGCACCAGCATCACCAAGGGCAACGTGGTCGGTCCCGACACCGGCGCGCTGACGACGATCGTCAGCCAGGACCCGATGTACGTCACCTTCCCAGTGAGCCAGCGCGATTTCCTGCGCGCGCAGCAGACCGGCTCGCGGCCGAATCTGCAGGACCTCAAGGTCAGGCTCCGCTACGCGGACGGCACCGAATACGCCGAGACCGGCACACTGAACTTCGTCGACGTGTCGGTGGACCGCGGCACCGACACCGTGACGGTGCGCGCGACCGTGCCGAACCCGAAGGGCGGCCTGATCGACGGCCAGCTCATGCGGGTCGTGGTCGAGGCCGACAAGCCCGAGGAGAAGATCGTGATCCCGCAGTCGGCGCTGATCGCCGATCAGGAGGGCACCTACATTTTCGTGGTTCAGGACGGCAAGGCGGCGGTCCGGCGCGTCACGCCGGGCGGGGGCCACGGCACCGGCGTGGTGATCGAGAAGGGGTTGCAGGGCGGCGAGCTCGTCATCGTCCAGGGCCTGCAGTCGGTCCGCCCCGGCGCGCCGGTGCGGGCGGTGCCCGCGGCGCGCACGCCCGGGCAGGGCTAAGCGCGAAGCAAAATGTTACGAATTCGATTCAGCAGCACTGGGTCCCCGCGGAAGCGGGGACCCAGTGACACAAGCACCGAAGCTCCGATTGGGTGGATTAGGCTCTAACTGATGCTTTCAGCCATTTTCGTCGACCGGCCGCGGCTCGCGATCGTCATCGCCATCGTCACCACGATCGGCGGCCTCCTGGCGCTGCTGTCGATCCCGATCGCCCAGTATCCGGATATCGTTCCGCCGCAGGTGTCGGTGACGACGACCTATCCGGGCGCATCCGGCCAGGTCGTCAACGAGACCATCGCCCAGCCGATCGAGGCGCAGGTGATCGGCGTCGACAAGGCGATCTACATGAAGAGCGTGAGCGGCGACGACGGCAGCTATTCGCTGACCGTGTCGTTCGAGCTCGGCACCGACCCCGACATCAACACCGTCAACGTCAACAACCGCGTCCAGGTCGCGCTGTCGAAGCTGCCGCTGGACGTGCAGAAGCAGGGCGTGACGGTGAAGAAGAAGTCGGCGGCGCTGCTCGGCGTCGTCGCCGTCTATTCGCCGAAGAAGACCCACGATCCGCTGTTTCTCTCCAACTACGTCACCATCAGCCTGCTCGACCAGATCAAGAGCACGCCCGGCGTCGGCGACGCGGCGATCTGGGGCCCGCAGGACTACGCGATGCGCGCCTGGGTGCGGACCGACCGGCTCACCGGCCTCAACCTCACCACCGCCGACATCATCAACGCGATCGAGGCGCAGAACGTGCAGGCCGCGGTCGGCCGCATCGGCGCGCGGCCGATCTCGCGCGAGCAGCAGTTGCAGCTCAACATCCAGACCAAGGGCCGTCTCACCACCGTCGAGGAGTTCGAGAACATCGCCATCCGCACCAACGAGGACGGCTCGGTGCTGCGGCTGCGCGACGTCGCCCGCGTCGAGCTCGGTGCGGCGAACCTCGACCGGGAAACCCGGCTGAACGGATCGGCCGCCGCGGCGGTCGCCATCTACCAGGCGCCCGGGGCCAACGCGATCGCGACGCTGCGCGCGGTCCGGGCGAAGATCTCCGAGCTGGAGAAGTCCTTTCCCGACGACGTCGCCTGGAAGGTCACCTACGACCCGACGGTGTTCGTGACCGATACCATCCACGAGGTGCAGAAGACGCTGGTCGAAGCCTTCATCCTGGTGGTGCTGGTCGTGTTCCTGTTTCTCGGCAGCTTCCGCGCCACGCTCATTCCGACCTTCGCGGTGCCGGTGAGCCTGATCGGCACCTTCATCGCGCTGCTCGCGGTCGGCTATTCGGCCAATTCGGTGTCGCTGCTCGCGATCGTGCTCGCCATCGGCATCGTCGTCGACGATGCGATCGTCGTGGTCGAGAACGTCGAGCGCGTGATGGAGGAGAACCCCGAGCTGTCGGCGGCCGACGCGACCAAGCAGGCGATGCGGGAGATCACCGCGCCGATCATCGCCATCACGATGGTGCTGCTGTCGGTGTTCGTGCCGGTGGCGTTCATTCCGGGCATTTCCGGCGAGCTGTTCCGGCAGTTCGCGGTGACGGTGGCGGTGGCAATGTTCCTGTCCGCGATCAACGCGCTGACGCTGTCGCCGGCGCTCTGTGCGATCCTGCTGAAGCGGCACCACGGGCCGCGCCGCGGCGTCATGGGCATCGTCATGCGCTCGATCGACCGGGTGCGCGACGCCTATGGCGATGCGGTGGCCCGCCTCGTCCGCTTCTCGGTGATCGGGCTTTTGATGGTCGCGGTTGCCGGCGTCGGCGTGCTGGGCCTGTCGCGGATCACGCCGACCGGCTTCCTGCCGGAAGACGACCAGGGCGGCATGTTCGTCGTGGTGCAGATGCCCGGCGGCTCCTCGATCAACCGCACCACCGACGTGATCGAGCAGGCCGAGGCGATCCTGCGCGAGGAGAAGGCCGTCTCCGACGTCACGTCGGTGATCGGGCTGAACTTCATCGACAACTATTCGCAAGCCAACGGCGCGTTCATGGTGGTCACGCTCAAGCCGTTCGCGGAGCGCAAGTCCGAGGACCTCGGCGTGCGCGCGGTGATGGCGCGGCTTGCGCCGAAGTTCCGCCAGATCGCCGAGGGCACGGTGGTGCCGCTCGCGCCGCCGCCGATCCTCGGTCTCGGCTCCGGCGGCGGCTTCACCTACGTGCTGCAGGACCTGCGCGGCGGCGACACGGCGCAGCTCGCGCAGGCGGTGCGCGGCCTGGTCGTCGCGGCGAACCAGAACCCGGACCTGAGCCGCGTGTTCACGACGTTCTCGGCGACCAACCCGTCGATCTATCTCGACATCGACCGCGACAAGGCGCAGATCCTCGGCGTGCCGCTGAACAACGTGTTCCAGGCGCTGCAGGCCTCGCTCGGCGGCTATTTCGTCAACTATATGAACCTGTTCGGCCGCACCTGGCAGGTGCAGGTGCAGTCCGAGGCCGAGGACCGCGCGAGCATCGACGACATCTACCAGATCAACGTCCGCAGCAACGACGGCAAGATGATCCCGATGCGCAGCCTCGCCGAGGTGCGGATCGTGGTCGGTGCGCCGGCCATCATCCGTTACAACAACCGGCAGGCCGTCACCATTCAGGGCAGCCCCGCGCCGGGCATCTCCTCGGGCCAGTCGCTGAAGGCGATGGAGGAGGTCGCGGCCCGCACCCTGCCGCCCGGCTACGGCGGCGAGTGGACCGACACCGCATTCCAGGAGAAGCGCGCCGAGGGCAAGACCGCGATGATCCTGGGCTTCGCGGTGCTGTTCGCCTACCTGTTCCTCGTCGCGCTCTATGAGAGCTGGACCATCCCGGTGCCGGTGCTGCTGTCGGTCGCGATCGGGGTGCTCGGCTCGTATCTGGCGATGGTGCTGATGGGCCTGACGCTCGACCTTTACGGGCAGATCGGCATGGTGGTGCTGATCGGGCTTGCGGCCAAGAACGGCATCCTGATCGTCGAGTTTGCCAAGGAGCACCGGGAGAAGGGCGCGCCGCTGCTGCAGGCGGCGATCGAGGGCGCGCGGCAGCGCTTCCGGCCGGTGATGATGACGTCGTTTGCGTTCATCCTCGGCCTCTATCCGTTGGTCGTGGCCGAAGGCGCGTCGGAGCTCGCCCGCCGCTACGTCGGCAGCCCGGTGTTCGGCGGCATGATTCTCGCGTCGTTCATCGGCATCTTCGCGATCCCGCCGCTCTATGTGTTCTTCCAGGGCATCCGCGAACGGCTCAGGCCTTCGATAAGGCCGGAACACGAGCGCGCGGCTGCGCCCGACACGTCGTCCGCGCCGCACGGGTAGGGTGGGCCAAGGCGCGTTAGCGCCGGGCCCACGCGTTCTGGCTGGCGCGAGACGTAGGCACGCTTTGCCCGCCCTACGCTCGCTCGTGAGCGATGTGATCAAGCTCTGTTTCGAGCGCCGTCCGCCATGGTGGCATCGGATGGCCGAGCAAGCTTGTGAGGCGGGAAAGATCGAGCCGCGAATTGAGCGGCCGCGTCGCCTTGGCCGGATACTCGGATGTCGTGATAGGCACGATGCACGCGGCGCGCACCGGCCGTCCGCGCGCTTTCAGCCCCGCGATGATGGCGCTCGCGAAATCGTGCCAGCTTGCCTCTCCTGACGCGGCAAGGTGCACCGTGCCGCCGGAGGCAGCAGTGAGCGCGGAAAAGTCGCCGCCGAATTTTCGCACGAGCTCCGTCAGCGTCGCGCCGATCAGCGTTGCCGAAGTGGGTGCGCCGATCTGGTCGGCGACGATCCGCAATTCGTCGCGCTCGGCGGCAAGCCGGGCGATGGTGCGCAGGAAATTCGTGCCGGTGCGGTGATAGACCCATGAGCTGCGTACGATCAGATGCGGGCCGCCAGCGGCGCGGACAGCCTGCTCGCCCTGAAGCTTGCTCGTGCCGTAGATCGACAGCGGGCCGGTCGCATCGTCCTCGCGCCACGGCCGCTCGCCGCTGCCGCTGAACACATAGTCGGTCGAGAAATGTACCACCGGCACCTTATGCGCCGCGGCCCAGCGCGCCATCGCGCCGGGCGCTTCGCCGTTGATGCGAAACGCCAGCTCCGGCTCGTCCTCGGCGCGGTCCACGGCGGTGTAGGCTGCGGGATTGACGATGACCTGCGGCGCGATCGCGTCGAGCTTTTCCGGGATCGACGCAACGTCGGCGAGATCGAGCATGACGCGGCTCGCTGCGACCACTTCGCCGAACTCGGTCAGCAGGACTGCGAGCGCGCCGCCGACCTGGCCGCTGGTCCCGCTCAGCAGGATGCGCATCGGTCAGGGCTCATAGGGCGGCAGTTGCGCGATGTCGGCAAGCTTCACGCCCGCGGCGTCGCGCGGCGCAAGCTGCGGCTCCTTGACCGGCCAGTCGATGCCGAGCGCCGGATCGTTCCAGGCGAGCACTATTTCGTCTGAGGGGCTGTAGACGCTGTCGCACTTGTAGAACACGTCGGCCTGCTCCGAGAGCACCACGAAGCCGTGGGCGAAGCCGCGCGGGCCGAACAGCTGGCGGCCGTTCTCGCCGGAGAGCTCCACCGCCACGTGCCTGCCGAACGTCGGGCTGCCGCGGCGCAGGTCCACCATCACGTCGAGGATGCGCCCGGATAAGACGCCGATCAGCTTGCCCTGCGGGTTCGGCCATTGCAGGTGCAGGCCGCGCAGCACGCCGCGCGCCGAGCGGGAGAAATTGTCCTGGACGAACGGCAGGGCAATGCCGGCCGCGGCATAGCCCTCGGCGCGATAGAGCTCCATGAAAAAGCCGCGCGCATCGCCGAAGCGTTTCGGCTCGATGACGATAACGCCCGGAATCGCGGTCTTGATGACGTCCATCGCCGTCCCTGGTTGGCTGGCCCGCTTCCATGTACAAGCCCGACTCAGTGGTAGCAGATAACCGACTCGGCATAGAGTAAAGCCATGAAAGGCATCATTCTGGCGGGCGGCACCGGCTCGCGGCTCTATCCCGCGACCCACGTGGTCTCCAAGCAGCTGCTGCCCGTGTTCGACAAGCCGATGATCTACTATCCGCTGTCGACGCTGATGTTCGCCGGCGTGCGCGACATCCTGGTCATCTCCACGCCCGACGACCTGCCGCTGTTCAGCCGCCTTTTGGGCGACGGGGCCCGCTTCGGAGTCAGATTTTCCTACGCGGCGCAGGACAAGCCGCGCGGGCTCGCCGACGCCTTCATCGTCGGCCGCGATTTCGTCGGCCGGGATGCGGTCGCGCTGATCCTCGGCGACAACATCTTTTACGGCCACGGCCTGCCGGAATTGCTGGCGCGGGCGGTCGCACGGCAGCGCGGCGCGACCATCTTCGCCTATTCGGTGAAGGACCCGCAGCGCTACGGCGTGGTCGAGTTCGACGCCTCGGGCCGCGCGCTCTCGGTCGAGGAAAAGCCGAAAGAGCCGAAGTCGAGCTTCGCCGTCACCGGGCTCTACTTTTACGACAACCGGGTGCTCGACATCGCCCGCTCGATCAGGCCTTCGGCACGCGGCGAGCTCGAGATCACCGACGTCAACAACGCCTACATCAAGGCCGGCACGCTTTCGGTCGAGGTGATGGGCCGCGGCTTTGCCTGGCTCGACACCGGCACGCATGCGTCGCTGCTCGAAGCGAGCCTCTATGTGCAGATCCTCGAGGAGCGGCAGGGATTGCGGATCTCGTGTCCGGAGGAGATCGCGCTGCGGCTCGGCTATATCACCGCCGAGAGCTTCTACGAGTCGGCGCAGCGCGCGGCGCAAAGCAGCTACGGGCAATATCTGTTGTCGGTCTATCGCAGTCATCAGGAGCAGGCGAGGCCGTAAGGCCCAAAGAAAGGCCCAAGGAAAGACAGAGATCGCGGATGAGCTTTTCGAGCGAAACCATCGTTGTCACCGGCGGCGCGGGCTTCATCGGCTCGGCGCTGGTGCGGCAGCTGCTCGACGAGACCGATGCGTTCGTCGTCAACGTCGACAAGCTGACTTATGCCGGCAATCTCGATTCGATCCCGCAGGCCAAGGATCATCGCCGCTACGCGCTGGAGCGCGTCGACATCGGCAACGCCGCCGAGATCCGCCGCGTGCTTTCGGCCTACAAGCCTGCCGCCGTACTCAATCTCGCGGCGGAGACCCATGTCGACCGCTCGATCGACGGTCCGGCCGCATTCATCGAGACCAACATGGTCGGCACCTATACGCTGCTGCAGGAGGCGCTGCGCCACTGGAACGCGCTCGCGCCCGCGGCACGCGACAAGTTCCGCTTCGTCCACATCTCGACCGACGAGGTGTTCGGATCGCTCGGGCCGGACGGGACATTCTGCGAGACCACGGCCTATGCGCCGAACTCGCCTTACTCGGCGAGCAAGGCTGCGTCCGATCATCTGGTCCGCGCCTGGCGCGAGACCTTTGGCTTGCCGACCATCATCACCAACACCTCGAACAACTACGGGCCGTATCAGTTTCCCGAGAAGCTCATCCCGCACATCATCATTCGCGGTCTCGCTGGACTTAGCCTTCCGGTCTATGGCGACGGCCTCAACGTGCGCGACTGGCTGCACGTGGAGGATCACGCGCGCGCGCTTCGCGTGGTGCTGGAGCGCGGCAAGGCCGGCGAGTGCTATCTGATCGGCGGCCGCAACGAGCGCAGCAACAGATCAGTGGTCGAGGCGATCTGCGATCTGCTCGATGAGGCCGCGGGATCTCGCGGCGCGCCGCGCCGGAATCTGATCACCTATGTGACCGACCGGCCCGGCCACGATCGCCGCTATGCCATCGATCCGTCGAAGGTCGAGCGTGAGCTCGGCTGGCGCGCGTCGGAGTCGTTCGAAAGCGGGCTTGCGAAAACCGTGTCCTGGTATCTGAGTAACCGACCGTGGTGGGAAGCGATCCTTGCGCGCGGTTATCAAGCCGAACGCATCGGCACGGCGCACAAAACGTGATGTTGAAAGTGCTCGCTCGCAGATACTGATCTGCAATCGCGAGCCGTGCGCGAGGCCGGCGGGCCGCTTGCTCAAAAATTTTTTTTTGCGGAATTTTTGGTCGTCCAGGCCCCGTGCGGGCCGCCGGCTTATGTCACATTTTGCAAAGCGAGCGTCGCAAATCCGGCCCGCTAAGTGTGGGCAGCGGCACGGCATTTTCTCTCCCGAACGAATGACGCGACGGCGCGTTGTTCTGCATTGCAGCAAGGATTGGGCTGCGACATCGGCGTCCGCCCACACTCCCTAGGTCGCACTTCCCCTCTGTGGAATTTCGTATACCAATTGTGTAATCCGATGGTTACGGCGATGCCGGGGGGTGTCGGGCGGACGGTCGGTTTGGAATACCCGCTACGGTGGTTGCGTTCTCGCTGTGGGGCGACGCGCAGGCACCGCCCACAAAATGCAAAGCACAAGAGGAAACGGCCATGTTGCAGTCAGCAGTCAGGATGGGGGTCCTCGCTTCGGCAGCGGTAATGGTTGCTGCCCAGGTGTCGACCGCGCAGGCGGCCTGGGAGCCGACGCGTCCGGTTGAGATCGTGGTGCCGGCAGGACCCGGCGGCGGCGCGGACCAGATGGCGCGCGTCGTCCAGGGCATCGTCACCAAGCACAATCTGATGAAGCAGTCGCTCATCGTCGTGAACAAGGCCGGCGGTGCCGGCGGCGAAGGCTTCCTCGACGTCAAGGGCTCGCGCGCCAATCCGCACAAGCTCATCATCACGCTGTCCAACCTGTTCACCACGCCGCTCGCGACCGGCATTCCGTTCAACTGGAAGGACCTCACCCCGGTCGCGATGCTCGCGCTCGACGAGTTCGTGCTGTGGGTCAACGCCGACAAGCCGTACAAGACGGTCAAGGAGTATCTCGACGCGATCAAGGCCGCGCCTCCCGGCACGTTCAAGATGGGCGGCACCGGCTCCAAGCAGGAAGACCAGATCATCACCGTCGCGGTCGAGAAGGCGGCGAGCGTCAAGTTCACCTACATCCCCTACAAGGGCGGCGGCGAAGTCGCGGTGCAGCTGGTCGGCGGCCACGTCGACTCCACGGTGAACAACCCGATCGAGGCGGTGGCGCAGTGGAAGGCCGGCAAGGTCCGTCCGCTCTGCGTGTTCGACGCCAAGAAGCTCAACTACACCGACAAGGTCGCGGGCGACCTCGGCTGGGACAGCATCCCGACCTGCAAGTCGGCGGGGCTCGACATGGAGTACCTGATGCTGCGCGGCTTCTTCATGGCCCCGGGCGTGACCAAGGACCAGATCGCCTACTACGAGGAGCTGTTCAAGAAGGTCCGCGAGACACCGGAGTGGAAGGACCTGATGAAGAACGGTGCGTTCAATCAGACCTTCATGACCGGCGCTGACTACGCCAAGTGGGTCGGCAGCGAAGAGCAGCGCCATCGCGACCTGATGAAGGAAGCGGGCTTCCTCGCCACAAACTGATAACCGAGATCGGCAAGCCGGCGGACCGAAGGTCCGCCGGCTTCTCGCCGCCAACGACAGGTCAGAGAAAATTCATGAGTGAAGCGTCACACGACACCGGCCGCGGTCCGTTTCAGCGGCAGGTCGAGATCGGCGTCGCGCTGGGAACCGCGCTGTTTGGCATCATCGTGATGCTCGGCAGCATGCAGGTCGGCATCAACTGGGGCGTCGAGGGGCCGAAGGCGGGGTTCTTCCCGTTCTATGTCGGTCTCACCATTCTGCTTTCGAGCGGCGTCAATCTTTGGCGCACCTTCGTCGAGACCAGGCCGGACTGGGTGTTCGCGAGCTGGTCGCAGCTTCGCGCGGTGATGTCGGTGGTGCTGCCGACCGCGATCTACGTCGGCTCGCTGCCTTATCTCGGCATCTATCTCACGTCGATGATCCTGATCAGCGGCTTCATGAAGTGGCTCGGCCGCTACTCATGGCCCATTACGCTGGCGGTCTCGATCGGCGTCCCGCTGATCACGTACTTCACGTTCGAGAAGTGGTTCCTCGTTCCGTTGCCCAAGGGGCCGATCGAGGAATGGCTGGGTCTATAGGGCCTGGGTTTTGATGTTTGGCCTTTGACGTAAAGCAAAACAAGCAAGAGCGCCTGGGGACGGGTGTCGAAGCAGGGTTAGGGACGCGTTAGATGCTTGAGGATCTCACAAGTCTGTTTCACGGCTTCGCGGTGGCGAGCCAGCCGTACAACATCGCCCTGATGTGCCTGGGCATCGTGCTCGGCGTCATCATCGGCGTGCTGCCGGGTCTCGGCGGTGCCAACGGCATCGCGATCCTCCTGCCGCTCACCTTCAACATGTCGCCGACCTCGGCGATCATCATGCTCTCCTGCATCTACTGGGGCGCGCTGTTCGGCGGCGCGATCACCTCGGTGCTGTTCAACATACCCGGCGAACCATGGTCGGTGGCGACCACGTTCGACGGCCACCCGATGGCGCAGCAGGGCCGGGCCGGCGAGGCGCTGACCGCGGCCTTCACCTCGTCGTTTGTCGGCGCGCTGTTCGCCGTCATCGTCATCACGCTGGTTGCGCCGCTGGTCGCCCAGTTCGCCCTGCAGTTCGGGCCCGCGGAAAAATTCTCGGTGTTTTTCCTCGCCTTCTGCTCGTTCATCGGTATGGGCAAGGAGCCGCCGTTCAAGACCCTCGTCTCGATGATGATCGGCTTTGCGCTCGCCGCCGTCGGTCTCGACAGCGTCACCGGCCAGCTTCGCCTGACCTTTGGCTTCACGGAGATTCTCAACGGCTTCGACTTCCTGATCGCCGTCATCGGCCTGTTCGGCATCGGCGAGATCCTGCTGACCATGGAGGAGGGGCTCGCCTTCAAGGGCAAGGCCGCGGGCATCAATCCCAAGGTGGTGTGGCAGACCTGGAAGGAGATGCCGCGCTACTGGATGACCTCGCTGCGCTCCTGCCTGATCGGCTGCTGGATGGGCATTTCGCCGGCCGGCGCGACGCCTGCCTCGTTCATGAGCTACGGCATCGCCAAGCGCATCTCGCCCAGGGGGCACAACTTCGGCAAAGGCGAGATCGAAGGCGTGGTGGCCCCCGAGACCGCGGCGCATGCCGCCGGCACCTCGGCGCTGCTGCCGATGCTCTCGCTCGGCGTGCCCGGCTCGCCGACCGCAGCCGTGCTGCTCGGCGGCCTGCTGATCTGGGGCCTGCAACCCGGCCCGCTGCTGTTCGTCGAGCAGCGCGATTTCGTCTGGGGCCTGATCGCCTCGATGTATCTCGGCAATATCGTGGGCCTGATCATCGTGCTGACGATGGTGCCGGTGTTCGCCGCGATCCTGCGCATTCCGTTCAGCATCATCGCGCCGGTGATCCTGGTGATCTGCGCGATCGGGGCCTACACCGTGCACAACTCGACGTTCGACGTGGTGCTGATGCTGGTGTTCGGCATCATCGGCTATCTCCTGAAGAAGACCGACTATCCGCTCGCGCCGATGGTGCTGGCGATCGTGCTGGGCGACAAGGCGGAGGAGGCGTTCCGCCAGTCCCTGCTCGGTTCCGGCGGCAGCCTGGGCGTGTTCGTGTCGAACCCGCTGGTGTCGAGCATCATGGCGCTCGGGCTGATCGCGCTGTTCTGGCCGATCATCCAGAACACGCTGGCCAGGTTCCGCGCCCCGCCCACCAAAGCGGCGACCTAGGCGGGCGGCCGGGCCCTGCTATGCACAAGAGAGAAGAGAAGTTGATCACGTCTTTGACGTGGAATATTGTATTCCAGTAGCGATAATAGCGACAATGACTGAAGACCATCCATTGCGCCCGAGCGCGGCAGCCCGTGCGTCCGAAAGCGGACAGCGCGGCGGCGAAACTGCGACCCGCATCGTGCTCGACCCGATCGACACCTCGTTCAGCTTCAAGAACAAGGCATATGCCGCGCTGAAGAACGTCATCGTCTCGATGGACGTCTATAGGAGCCGCGCCGACATCCGGCTCGACGAGCGCCAGCTCGCGCAGGACTTCGGCATCAGCCGCACGCCGGTGCGCGAGGCGATGGCGCAGCTCGAGCGCGAGGGCTTCGTGCGCTCGGTGCCGCGCCGCGGCGTCTATGTGGTGCGCAAGACCAAGGCCGAGGTGATCGAGATGATCACCGCCTGGGCCGCGCTCGAGGGCATGGCGGCGCGCCTGATCACGCAACGCGCCGGCGACGAGGACATCGCTTCGCTGCGCAGGATGTTTGCGACCTTCGAGGACGGCGAGCTGCGCGCGCATCTCGACGAATACTCCGAGGCCAACATCGAATTCCATCAGGCCATCATCGGCATGAGCGGCAACAAGGTGCTGATCTCGCTCGCCGAAAACCTGTTCACGCACATGCGGATGATCCGCCGCAAGACCATCACCGAGAAAGACCGCGTCGAGAAATCGATCCGCGATCACATGAACATCATCCAGGCGCTCGAAGCGCGCGACACCGCGCGCGCCGAGGACCTGGTTCGCGATCACGCGCTCGGCCTTGCCGAGCACGTCGAGAAATACGCCGACTATCTGGATTGATTGAAAGAAAATGAGCGAGGTTCCCCATGACTGATGCAGCAGTAAAAGAGAAGCCCGCAGCGGCGGAGACAGAGCGCGAGCTGACCGACGGCTTCAACCTGCTCATCGATGCGCTGAAGCTCAACGGCCTCAACACCATCTACGGCGTGCCGGGCATCCCGATCACCGACTTCGGCCGCATGGCGCAGGCCGCGGGCATCCGCGTGCTGTCGTTCCGCCACGAGCAGAACGCCGGCTATGCCGCCTCGATCGCGGGCTTTCTCACCAAGAAGCCCGGGGTCTGCCTCACCGTGTCGGCCCCGGGCTTCCTCAACGGCCTCACCGCGCTCGCGCACGCCACCACCAACTGCTTCCCGATGATCCTGATGTCGGGCTCCTCGGAGCGCGAGATCGTCGACCTGCAGCAGGGCGACTACGAGGAGATGGACCAGCTCGCGATCGCAAAGCCGCTCTGCAAGGCCGCGTTCCGCGTGCTGCACGCCGAAGACATCGGCATCGGGCTTGCCCGCGCGATCCGCGCCGCGGTGTCGGGCCGTCCGGGCGGCGTCTACCTCGACCTGCCGGCCAAGCTGTTCGGCCAGGTGATCGACGCCGAGAAGGGCAAGAAGTCGCTGGTGAAGGTCATCGACCCCGCGCCGGCGCAGATCCCGTCGCAGGAATCCGTCAAGCGCGCGCTCGACGTGCTCAAGAGCGCCAAGCGCCCGCTGATCATCCTCGGCAAGGGCGCGGCCTATGCGCAGGCCGACGACGCGGTCCGCTCGTTCGTCGAGAAGTCCGGCGTGCCGTTCCTGCCGATGAGCATGGGCAAGGGCCTGCTGCCGGACACGCATCCGCAGTGCGCGGGCGCGGCGCGCTCGACCGTGCTGAAGGACTCCGACGTGGTGATGCTGATCGGCGCGCGGCTCAACTGGCTCCTTTCGCACGGCAAGGGCAAGACCTGGGGCGACGCGCCGAAGAAATTCATCCAGATCGACATCGAGCCCAAGGAAATGGACTCAAACGTCGAGATCGCAGCTCCCGTGGTCGGCGACATCGGCTCCTGCGTCACGGCGATGCTCAGCGCCATGGGCGGCTGGCCCACGCCGCCCGCCGACTGGGTCAAGACCGTCACGTCGAAGCGCGACGAGAACGTCGCCAAGATGGCTCCGCGGCTGATGAACAACAACGTGCCGATGGACTATCACGGCGCGCTCGGCGTTCTGCGCACCATCGTCAAGGAGCGGCCGGACGCGATCCTGGTCAACGAGGGGGCCAACACGCTCGACCTGGCGCGCGGCATCATCGACGTCTACCAGCCGCGCAAGCGCATCGACGTCGGCACCTGGGGCGTCATGGGCATCGGCATGGGTTATGCCGTCGGCGCTGCGGTCGAGACCGGGAAGCAGGTGCTGGCGATCGAGGGCGACTCGGCGTTCGGCTTCTCCGGCATGGAGGTGGAGACGATCTGCCGCTACCAGCTGCCGGTCTGCATCGTCATCTTCAACAATGA
>JAIESC010000195.1 GCA_019746355.1 Xanthobacteraceae bacterium
GATGCCCCCCTCCGTCGCTGAGCAACCTTAGCCCAAGGGAACTGGCAGGCAATGAAGAACAACCCCTTCCCACAGGCACAAATGCTGGATTCCCAGGGGGTGTTGCACGAATGGCACGGGGCTGTGCATAACCCCACAGGCCATCCGTTTGTTCTCGACAACCTCCTGAAATCCATCGCGATTCGGCCTTCGAGCCAGGTCGAGAACAGGCACCGATCCAAGGCCCCATATGGGCTCTGTGCCGATTTGGCGCACTCGCTCGCACCGGCAACCTCCGCGGCGTTGCGCGCCCGCTACAGCCCGCCAAACCGGCCGTCGCATCGTCTCAATTCGGCACGGACGCCGGCGATCGACCGGAAATTCAGCAGACATCCTGCAACATTTTTCGACAACACCGCGCCCAAAAAATTCCTGTGCGTCGGTCGCACGCGTCTAGCGGCCCGGCGCTTTCAGTGTCGCCGCGCGCGCGCGCCCCGCTTCGACATGATTGGGCTTGATCGCGAGCGCCCGGTCGAACGCAGCCAACGCTTCCTCGTGACGACCGATCTCCTGCAGCGTCAGTCCGAGATTGCACAGCAGATCCGCGTTCGCCGGATCGAGCAGCGAGGCCTTGGTCAGGTAGCGGATCGCATCGTCGTAACGCTTGGCTTCACGGAGCGCGAAGCCGAGATTGCTGAGAACGTGCGGCGACTCGGGATTGCTCGCCAGTATCTTTTCGAAGTGCGCGATCGCCTCCTCGAAGCGCGCGCACTGCAGGAGGATTGCGCCGAGATTGTTGTGCGCACCGATGTTTCCCGGATCGAATGCGAGCGTCTGCTCATAGTGCGCCACCGCTTCGTCGAGTCGGCCAACGGCCTGAAGCGCGGCCGCAAGATTGTATTGCGCCTCGACATAATCGGGCTTGAGCGCGAGTGCCCTGCGGATGAGATCTATGCCGCGGTCGGCCTGCCCCTGCTGGAAATAACTGAGGCCGAGAAAATGCAGCGCCGGATGGTAGGCAGGTTCGGCCTTCAGCAGCGCTTCGTAAGAGCTCTGCGCCTCAACCAGCCGTCCGGCCTGATGCGCGCGCGTTGCCTCAGTCAGCAGGCCTTCCAGATCGGACGTGTTCGGCATGGCCATTCCGGTCCCTGACAACCGCAGCCGGCGCTAGCGGCGCGGACGCGGACCACAAAGTGGCGGAGAGGGTGGGATTCGAACCCACGATACGGTGTTACCCGTATGACGATTTAGCAAACCGTTGCCTTCAGCCACTCGGCCACCTCTCCGTCGCGGAAATCCCTACAGAATCTGAATTTTACGGTCAAATCGCGGCCAGGAAAGCCGCAATTCCCGCGAGTCCTGGCGGTCTCGCGGGCTGCGGAACAGATGGAGCGGGATTGGATGCGGCGATAGCCGGCGCGGCGTCAGGCCGCGGCGCGAAGCAGCGGCGCGGCGACCACAACCGGCAACGGGTGCGCCCTGAGCCAATCGCGCGCCGCGCGCTGCGCCTGGCCGATGTCGGCGTCCTTCATCTCGGCTGCGACCTCGCGGCGCATGCGCGCGCCTTCCGCGTGTCCCTTCATCGCCGCGATGTTGAACCACTTGTGCGCGGTAACGAGATCGACCGCACCCTCGCGGCCGCTCGCGTACATCATGCCGAGCTCGAACAATGCGTCTGCCGTGACCGGCGCTCCGCCGATTCCGGACAACGCAAATTCCGGCAATTCAAAACGAGCCATGACAAACTCCCCTGTCCGCGGGCGCCCGTCCCTATCGAGCGCCACATCTGCCCCACGGCCGGTTTGTCCGGTCCGTTGCCGCGATCATCGGCAGAAAATTTGAATCGCTATTTAAAAGTCGCGATGAATCGAGCGTGAATGCATCGACTGTCCTTGACGCCCGCAGCACGGCGTTAACGCCGCAAAGGCCCGAAAATACCGGATTTCCGAGCGCTGGTGACGCGGCGCTAACCGTCGCTTTTCGCAGTCCGATAACCAAATGGACGATGCTCACCTCGCCCGCTGCCCGAACAACACCGCCCGCACTTTCGGATCGCGGACATCGACGCGGCTCGCCTCCTCGACGCGAATATGCATCCCGCGCTGAACCGCCGGCCGCGCGCGCACGGTGTCGAGCCAGCGCTTGAGATGCGGAAACTCGGCGAACGGTTTGATGCCTTCCCGTTCGCCCAGTCGCTCGGCGTGCCGGATCCATCCAACGCAGGCCATATCGGCGATGGAATAGTCCCCGACCAGAAAGCGGCGGTCCTTGAGCCGAGTGTTCATCACGCCGTAGAGCCGGTTCATCTCGTTGCCGAACCGCTCGATGGCGTAGGGCAGGCTCGCAGGCGCATAGCGGCGGAAGTGGTTCGCCTCCCCGGCCTTGGGCCCGAGATTGGCCATCTGCCAGAACAGCCATTCGTCGACGGCAACACGGGCGCGCTCGCCTTGCGGATAGAACCTGCCGGTCTTGCGCCCGAGGTATTGCAGGATCGCCCCCGACTCGAACACCGAGATCGGCCGTCCGCCGGGTCCGTCCGGATCGACGATCGCCGGCATGCGGTTGTTCGGCGATATCTTCAAAAACGACGGCTTGAACTGCTCGCCGCTCGCGATGTTCACCGGGATCACATTGTACGGCAACCCGCATTCCTCGAGCATGATCGACACCTTCCAGCCGTTCGGCGTCGGCCAGAAATAGAGATCGATCGGCTTCGGCCGGCGCCCTGCCCGGCGCTTCGACGGCCTTCCCTTGGCGCCTGCCGCCATCGCGTGTCTCCCGGTTTGCTTTTCACCAACCGAGAAGGATCGTAGGCTTGCTCCCGCCCAAGTCGAGCGGCCGCATCACGGCGGCCGCATCATCGTTCAGGAGAGAGGTGCCATGTTGAAGCATTGTCTTGCGGCAGCCGTTGCCTTTGCTCTGATTGCGGCCCCGGCAGCACCGTCGTTCGCTCAGGCCACCACAACCGAAAAGACCGAGAAGAAGGCTGCCAAACAGCCGTCGAAGAAGCAGTCCGCCCAGCAGCAGAAGATGAAGGACTGCGCGGTCAAATGGGGCGACTACAAGAAAGAAAAGAAGGTGCAAGGCCGCGCCGAGCACCGCAAGTTCATGAGCGAATGTCTGAAGGCCTAAGTCCCGAAGGTCATAAGCTCCAGACGCACTGAGGGCGTCGAAGAGACCTCCAGTCTCGTCGACGCCCTCGCCGTCTTTCAGTCTTGGGAGGTCGGGTCGCTCGCTTAGGCGCTCAACGCGCGACGCTCACCGGACCGTATGACGAACCTTCGACGTGAAGTCGAAGAGCGTAAGGCCGGACTACTTCTTCTTCCGGGCCTTCGCCTTCTTCGCCTTCTTCGCCTTTCTCTTCTTCGCCATTGCTGCCCTCCTAGCCACGGGATGTGGCGATGTCGGAACAGTGAACATCGTGGATCGACGTTCACTGCATCTGGATTTACACCAGAGTGAGAGAAAAAACACCGACTCCGATTAACAGCGAGTGTACGCGCGCGCGGGCGCCGCTCTATTCCATCCGCACGCCGTCGCGCGATGCACACCGCGCGCAACGCAAATGCGCAAATCATCCACCGCGCATGACGAAAACGGCGGACATCACGAAAACCCATATGGAATGGGCATTTTTGCGCGCGACCGAAAATCGGAACGTCAGTTGGACGCAGCAAAAAAGCTCACGTCATCCACAGCTCGCCTTCGCTGCAAACCGAGGCGCTGTGTCGCTTCCGCCCGACCCAAAAATTTTTTCCACAGACCGTGTTTCGGAAGCGTTGCGCGGACGATGAATCGATCAAAAACGAGCGAATCGGCGGTTGGCTGATTCGCCGCGCGAGGCCAACTCGCGCGCCGTTCGAACGCTCGACAAGCATCCAGGCAATGCTGCCGATGGACAATGCGTGAGCGAATGTCGCGCAACGACCCGCGGCCCACCCGCGTATGGCGCTACCGGCCTTAGACGCCGAGCTTCTTTTTCAGAAGATCGTTCACGGCCTGCGGATTGGCCTTGCCGCCAGAGGCTTTCATGACTTGGCCGACGAACCAGCCGATTGCTTTCGGGTTGGACTTGGCGTCGGCGACCTTGTCCGGGTTCTTGGCGACGATGTCGTCGACGATCTTCTCGATCGCGCCGGTGTCGGTCACCTGCTTCATGCCGCGCTGCTCGACGATCGCACGCGGATCGCCGCCCTCGCTCCAGACGATCTCGAACAGGTCCTTGGCAATCTTGCCGGAGATCACCCCTTCGCCGATCAGGTCGAGGACCGCGCCAAGCTGCTTGGCGCTGACCGGAGTGTCCTCGATGCCCGTGCCTTCCTTGTTGAGCCGGCCGGTCAGCTCGTTGATCACCCAGTTGGCGGCAAGCTTGGCGTCGCGGCCGCGCGCCACCGCCTCGTAGTAGTCGGCAAGCGCCTTTTCCCCGACCAGCACGTCGGCGTCGTAAGCCGACAAGCCATGCTCGGACACGAACCGCGCCCGCTTCTGGTCCGGCAGCTCCGGCAGGTGCTGCTTCAGGTCGTCGACATAGGCCTGGTCGAACTCCAGCGGCAGCAGGTCCGGATCGGGGAAATAGCGGTAGTCGTGCGCCTCCTCCTTCGACCGCATCGAGCGGGTTTCGCCCTTGTTCGGGTCGAACAGCCTCGTCTCCTGGTCGATCGTGCCGCCGTCCTCGATGATCTCGATCTGGCGACGCGCCTCGTGCTCGATGGCCTGGCCGACGAAGCGGATCGAATTGACGTTCTTGATCTCGCAGCGCGTCCCGAGCGGGTCGCCCGGCTTGCGCACCGACACGTTGACGTCGGCGCGGAGGCTTCCCTTCTCCATGTCGCCGTCGCAGGTGCCGAGATAGCGCAGGATCGAGCGCAGCTTCGACAGAAATGCCTTGGCCTGCTCCGACGAACGGATATCCGGCCTCGAGACGATCTCCATCAGCGCCACGCCGGACCGGTTGAGGTCGATCGCGCTCATGTTCGGGTGCTGGTCGTGCAGCGACTTGCCGGCGTCCTGCTCCAGATGCAGCCGCTCGATGCCGACCGTGACGGTCTCGCCGTCCGGCATCGCCACCGAGACTTCGCCCTCGCCGACGATCGGCTGCTTGTACTGGCTGATCTGATAGCCCTGCGGCAGGTCGGGATAGAAGTAGTTCTTGCGGTCGAACACCGAGCGCAGGTTGATCCTGGCGTTGAGGCCGAGCCCCGTGCGGACCGCCTGCCGGACGCACTCCTCGTTGATCACCGGCAGCATCCCCGGCATCGCCGCGTCGACCAGCGACACATGGCTGTTCGGCTCGCCGCCGAATTCCGTCGAGGCGCCGGAGAACAGCTTGGCGTTGGAGGTGACCTGGGCATGGACCTCCATGCCGACCACGACCTCCCACTCGCCGGTTGCGCCCTTGATCAGCTTCGACGGTTTGTTCTGCACGTTCATCGGAAAGCTCTTGGCAAGTCTCTTGCGACGTTTCTTGGCCGCACGGTTCCCATCCCATCGCCCCGCCATGCGGCAAGGTCAAGGCCGCACCGCGGTCCCGCCCCACGTGGTTGTCGCTTGATTGAGGCGCCAGTACTGTGCGGCCGCAACAAACCTCACCCCGGGACGAAATGCACAAGTTCACACGACGCCAAGCCATCAAGCTCGCGGCCGCATCGGCGCTCGCGACGGGCTTTCCCGCGATTGTCCGCGCCCAGGCTCAAGCCTGGCCCAGCCGCGTGGTCCGGCTGATCGTGCCGTTTGCCGCCGGCGGCGCGAACGAGGCGTTCGCCCGCAACCTCGCGACCAAGCTTTCGGAGATCTGGGGCCAGCAGGTCATCATCGAGAACAAGCCCGGCGCGGGCGGCAATCTCGGCGCCGAGCTCGTCGCACGCGCCGACCCGGACGGCCACACGCTCTTGATCGCCTCGTTCCCGCACGCCGTGAACCGCTTTCTCTACCCTTCCGTGACCTACGACATCGTCGCCGACTTTGCCCCGGTGACGGTGATCGGCGTCACGCCCAACCTGATGGTGGTGCCGAACTCTTCGCCGGCGAAGACCGTCGCCGAGTTCATCGCCCACGCCAAGGCCAATCCCGGCAAGATGACCTTCGCCTCGTCCGGCGCGGGCACCTCGATCCATCTGAGCGGCGAGCTGTTCAAGCGCGTCGCGGGGCTCGATCTGACCCACGTGCCCTATCGCGGCGGCGCGCCGGCGCTGGCCGATCTCATCCCGGGCCGCGTCGACCTGATGTTCAACGTGATGTCCTCGGTGCTGCCGCAGGTGCAGGGCGGCCAGATGCGCGCGCTCGCCGTGACCACCGCACAGCGGGTCGCCGCCGCGCGCGAATATCCGACCATGATCGAGGCCGGCGTGCCGGGCTTCGCGGTGACCGGCTGGTTCGGCTTCATGCTGCCGGCCAAAACCCCGCCGGAGATCGTCCGCAAGGTGCATGCCGACAGCGTCGCGGCGATCCGCGATCCGGCCGTGCAAGGCCGGCTGGAGAACCTCGGCGTCATCGTCACCGGTTCGAGCCCCGAGGAGTTCGCCAAATTCCTGAAAGACGAAACCGAAAAATGGGGACCGGTGATCAAGGAGGCCGGCATCAAGGTTGGCGGCGGGCCGCAATGATCGAGGATCAAGCGAAAATGAGCGCCACCATCACAGTCCTGTCCTCGCTCGCCACCCGCGAGGCCTATCTCGAGCTCGTGCCGCAGTTCGAACAATCGACCGGCACCGAGGTGTCCACCACCTGGGCCGGGACCGTGGACATCAACAAGCGGATGGCCGCCGGCGAGGTGTTCGATCTGATCATCAGCTCGAATGCGGCGATCAGCGATTTCGCCGCGCATGGCAAGGTCGTCAAAGGCACTCAAGCCATTCTCGCCAAGGTCGGCATCGGCATCGGCGTCCGCAAGGGCGCCGCCAAGCCCGACGTGAGCACATCCGAGGCTTTCAAGCGCGCCCTGCTCGGCGCCAGAAGCGTCGGCCTCTCGACCGGGCCGAGCGGCGTCTACCTCGAAAAGCTGTTCGAGCGGCTCGGCGTCGCCGAGGCGGTGAAGGCCAAGACCAGGCTCATTCCCTCAGGCGGCACCGTTTCGACGCTCCTTGCCAATGGCGAGGCCGAGATCGGCTTCCAGCAGGTCAGCGAGATCGCCCATGCCGACGGCGTCGATTACGTCGGTCCGCTGCCGGCGGAATTGCAGCTCATCTCCGTGTTCACCGCGGGCGTTCACGCGCGCGCGGCGCACCCCGCCGAGGCTTCCGCACTGGTCAAATTCCTGACCGCGCCGGCAGGTCTCGCGGTGATGAAGAAGCACGGCCTCGAGGCGCCCTGACCCGGGCGCATGATCCGCCGCGCGCTACTGCGCGGCGAACGAGCTCGGCAGCGACGGGAACGGGAACGGCCACGATGGCGCGATCGCGACCGGCGTCGACGGCGGCTCGGACGGCAGCGGCGGCGCTTCCGGCACCGGCTGCTGCTGCGGCTGGGCCGGCCGGCCACCGCCGATGCTCCTGAGGAAATCCCGATAGGCCGGATTGCCGCTGAGAGCGTCGCGTCCGGCGGCAATGACGACATCGACCTGGTTGACCGGAAGCTTCAGGCGGGTGTCGACCGCATTGAGCACCTTGGCACGCTCGGGGCCCAGTTGATCGAAGGCGACCCGCGTGACCGTGATCTTCAGGTCGCGGCAATTCCAGCTCGCGGGGGCGCCGTAGCGCTTGCGCAGTTCCGGCGACAGCCCGCAGCGCCAGTTGATGAGTTGGCGCTGCCAGTCCGACATGATCGACTGGAACGCCGTGTAGCTCGCATTCACGCTCGCCTGGCCCGCGGTGTCCGCGGCCGCCATGATGAGTTCGGTGCCGGTCGGCCCATCGACCCGCTGCACCCAGTCGCCGGAGGGCCCGCGGCCGGCATCGACGAGGATCACGATCGAGCGCCGCAGCTGCACCGCCTGCTCGGGCGACAGCGGTTCGTGCGGCGTCCGCGCCGCAAGCCGCGAGATCGTGAAGCCCGAGAGGCCGAAATTGTCGACCAGCCCGCCATCGAGCAGCTTGAGATATTTGGTCGAGCCGTCGCTGTAGCTGTAGAGCGCGTCGGCGAAGTTCTTCAGGAGCGGCGGCGCGTTCGGGTTGTTGCGTGCCTTTTGCAGCCATTCCGGCGGCTGATCCGTGCACTGCTTGGGATAGGTCTTGATGACCATCGGCGTGAAGACGACCGGCACTGCGGCCGAGGCCGCCACGGCCTCCGCGATCGGATAAGTCGCGAGGTTGCTGCAGAGCGAGATGAACGCGGCCTCGCCGTAGATGAATGGCGTGCGGTTGTAGATGTCGGAGGCGTTGATCCAGATGCGCGGCCCCGGCGTCTTGCGGAAGTCCGCGAAGGTCGCGCCGTTGAAAAGGTTGTCGTCGAGCCAGCGCGAGAACACCCTGACGTCGTTGACGCCGCCGCTCATCGCGCGGACCAGACTGACCGCGTTGATGCTGGTGGAAAGCCCCTGCTCGCCGTCGCGGGTCAGGAACCGCTCGCGAAAGTCGGCCAGCGCCGCGCGCTTCTTCAATCCGAAATAGGCGGCCGCCACCGACCCGCCCGACACGCCGGAGACAAAGCCCACCCGATCGAGCAGCGAATGCGTACCGCTGCGCGAGCGCGCCGTGGTCTGATCGATCTCCTGAAGCACCCCGTGGGCGAACGCCGCCGCGCGCGTGCCGCCGCCGGAGAACGCAAGCCCGACCAGCACGTCATCGCCCGCCGTCGGGTCCTGTCGGCTCGCCGCGAAGGCTTCCGCGGCCTTACCGGACAGCGGCTGGTTGGTCGGATCGCTGACGCCAAGCGACGCGCACCCCGCGAGCCAGACCGCAAGCGCGGCGGCGGGTGCGACCGTTCGCAACAGGAACGTCGGACTGCCAATCAATGACGCGACCCCCGGAGCCCGGTGAAATGGCCCCTTTGAAGGACTGAAGCCCTCTTGCGATCATTTATCGGCGCGGACGCGGGTTCCCGCAATAGGTAAATTCTTGTTAACGAATAATGGTTTACGCAGGAATTGCGCCGTTCTGATGGTTAACGGCCCGGGCAAGCCGGACGCCGCCGGTGCCTAAACACCGCTAGAGCAGCGCCTCGACCATGGCCTCCCATTCCTGCTCCACCGGGCCGGTCGCCGCTTTCCGCTGCGCCTGCCGGTACCAGTAGCCGGCATTGCCGTCGTCGCCCTCGACCCGATGCAGGTAGGCGTGCACCCAGGCCGCCGCCTTCGAGTGCTCGTCCATGACGATGCGATGCGCCTTGTCCCAGTCGCCCTTCCCGGCCCACCACAGCGCCTGAAGCGCGGGCGCGAGCGCCTTCGGCGGCACCGCGTTGGACAAGCTTCGCTTGAACGCGGCGGGTGTCATCGCGCTTAACCCCACCACCTCTCGGGCGTGAACCGTCCGGCGGCGTCCTCGATCACCTGGCCGAGCGAGAACAGCGTTTCCTCGTCGAACGGCCGGCCGATGAGCTGCAGGCCGAGCGGCAGGCCCTGGCCGTCGAGGCCGGCCGGCACCGCGATGCCGGGAAGGCCCGCCATGTTCACCGTCACCGTGAACACGTCGTTGAGATACATCTCGATCGGGTCCGCGCCGCCCTTCTCGCCGAGACCGAACGCCGCCGATGGCGTCGCCGGCGTCAGCATCGCGTCGATTCCCTTGGCGAAGCAGTCCTCGAAATCCTTCTTGATCAGGGTGCGCACCTTCTGCGCCCGCACGTAGTAGGCGTCGTAGTAGCCGGCCGAGAGCACGTAGGTGCCGATCATGATGCGCCGGCGCACCTCCTTGCCGAAGCCATCGGCGCGGGTGTTCTCGTACATGCTGATGATGTCGCGGCCGGGAACGCGCTCCCCGTAGCGCACGCCGTCATAGCGCGCGAGGTTCGACGAGGCTTCCGCGGGCGCGACGATGTAATAGGCCGGCAGCGCGTATTTGGTGTGCGGCAGCGACACCTCGACGAGCTCGGCGCCGGCCGCCTCGAGCCAGGCCCGGCCCTGCTCCCAGAGCTTCTCGATCTCCGCGGGCATGCCGTCGATCCGGTATTCCTTCGGAATGCCGATCCGCTTGCCCTTCACCGATTGGCCGACCGCCGCCTCGTAGTCCGGCACCGGAACGTCGACCGAGGTCGTGTCCTTCGGGTCGTGGCCCGCCATCGAGCGCATCATGATCGCGGCATCACGCACCGTGCGCGCGAACGGCCCCGCCTGGTCGAGCGAGGACGCAAACGCAACGATCCCCCAGCGCGAGCAGCGCCCGTACGTGGGTTTGATGCCGACGATGCCGGTGAACGCCGCGGGCTGGCGGATCGAGCCGCCGGTGTCGGTCCCCGTCGCGCCAAGACAGAGCTGCGCCGCCACCGCCGCGGCCGAGCCGCCGGACGAGCCGCCCGGCACCAGCGGCGTGTTCGAGCCCTTGCGCCGCCACGGCGAGGTCACCGTGCCGAGGTACGAGGTCTCGTTCGACGAGCCCATGGCGAACTCGTCGTTGTTGGTCTTGCCGAGCAGCACCGCGCCGTCGCGCCACAGGTTGGCGCTCACCGTCGATTCATAGGTCGGCACGAAGTTGTCGAGGATCTTGGAGCAGGCGGTGGTGCGCACGCCCTCGGTGCAGAACAGGTCCTTGATGGCGAGCGGCACGCCCTCGAGCGGCCCGGCATCGCCCTTGGCGATGCGCGCGTCGGCGGCCTTCGCCATCGCCTGAGCGCGCTCCGGCGTCTCCAGCACATAGGCGTTGAGCGTGCGCGCCTTCTCCATCGCGGCGAGATGCGCGTCGGCGAGCTCCATGGCGGAGAACTTCTTCTGCTTCAGCCCATCGCGCGCGGCCGCGATGGTGAGCGCGGTGAGCTCGCTCATTCAGTCTCGTCGCAGGAAAAACCGGAATTCGCGGGCTTACCGGCAGCCTTCGCCGGCGGCGCAGCCTGTGCGCCCGGCGCGGCAACCGCCGCGTCGCCTTGCGGGATGATCGTCACCTCGCACTCCCACGGCTGCGCCTTGCGCTTCGCCTCCTCGACCGCGTCGAGATAGGCGTAGAACAGCTGCATCTCCTCACAGGCCATGCACATCAGGTCACCATCGCGTCCTGTCGCCCGAGATCCCCGGGTCTCGCTGCGCTCGCCCGGGGATGGTTGAATGCCGCGCTTGGCGCATCATTCAACCACCTTCGGAACGAGGAAGTAATTGTTCTCGGCCGCCGGCGCATTGCGCAGCACCGCGTCGGCGTTGTTGCCGTCGGTCACCACGTCGGCGCGCTTCTTCATCACCATCGGCGTCACCGACGTCATCGGCTCGACGCCCCCGACGTCGACCTCGGACAATTGCTCGACGAACGACAGGATCGAATTGATCTCGCCCCGCAGGTGCTCGACCTCGTCGTCGGCAACCGCGACCCGCGCCAGATGCGCGATACGGCGAACGGTGGCGGCGTCGATGGACATGATCGTCTTTCGGCCTCTGAAGCGGCGGACATCGCCCGCCTGTCGCGCATATAGCAGAGCCGGGAATCTCCCGGCAACCCGCCGGCCCGCAGCGGGATAGACCCGCCCACGCAAGGTAGGCACGATCGTGCCGCTACGCCACCGCTGCCTGGATCTGCGCCGCCGCGCGAGGCAACATCGACGCCATCTCCTTGCCCATTTCCCACCGCACGCTGTTCCCCCGATGCAAGCCATTGTTCACCACGTCATCGCGCTCGTATTGGCCTTCATCGCGGCAAGCTTGCCGGCGCGGGCCGCCGAAGACCCGACGGATTTCGTCACCGCGATCTATCAGAGCTACGTCGGCAAGGACGCCAAGGGCATCGGGATGAGCTCGTCCCGGGCACGGGAGGTCATCACACCTTCGCTGATGAAGCTGATCGACGCAGAAGCCAGGGCCGCCAAAGCACGCGGCGAACAGTCAAGGCTCGGCAGCGACCCGTTCATCGACGCCCAGGATTTCGACATCAAGTCGTTCAAGGTCGAGGTCCAGCAGGTCGGGCGCGCCAGGGCTGTGGCCACCGTGACGTTCGGGAACGAGGCCGCGGCCGACGACCCGCCGGTCATTCTCGTTCTGGTGAAGGCCGGCGATGCCTGGCGGATCGACGATTTCCGCAGCGGCGGCCGCTCACTGCGGAACCACCTTGCGCGCCAGCCATAGCCGTCCGAAGGACGGCGTCGCTTCGCTCGCCCATAGCCGTCCGAAGGACGGCGTCGCTTCGCTCGCCCATAGCCGTCCGGAGGACGGCGTCGCTTCGCTCGCCTGCGGCCGTCCGAAGGACGGCGTCGCTTCGCTCGCCTATGGCCGTCCGGAGGACGGCGTCGCTTCGCCTATGGGCGCGGTTGAATCGGAACCCTGAACGGCCGATATAGAGGGGGATGGATGCGCCCAACCCTTCCGCCCTGCCGACCTTCGCCAACCGCACGCCGCTGCGCATCGGCGCGGTGGGCCTGATCGCCCGCGATCTCGATCGTCTGACGAACTATTACCGCGACCTGCTCGGTCTCACCGTCATGGAGCGGACCGCGAGCATCGCCCGGCTCGGCACCGGCGGCGTCACGCTGCTCGAGATCGAGCACCGGCCGGACGCGCGGCCCGACGATCCTTCGACCGCGGGCCTCTATCACACCGCCTTCCTGATGCCGACGCGGGCCGACCATGCGCGCTGGATCGCGCACATCGCCAAAAACCGCGTGCCGATCACAGGCGCGTCCGACCATGGCGTGAGCGAGGCGTTCTATCTCGACGATCCGGAGGGCAACGGCATCGAGGTCTACAACGACCGGCCGCGCGAGCGCTGGACCTGGCAGAACGGCCTCGTCGTCATGCAGACCAAGCAGCTCGACATCGAGGCGATCCTTGATGAGATCGACCGCGCCACCGCGACTTATCCGGCGGCGCCCGAGGGCCTGCGGATCGGCCACATCCATCTGCGCGTCGGCAGCATCGAGCAGGCCGAAGAATTCTACCGCGGCCCGATCGGCCTCGAGCTCACCCGGCGGCGCGGCGGCGCGACCTTCATGTCGTCGGGCGGCTATCACCATCACGTCGGCGCCAATGTCTGGCACAGCGATCGCGCCGGGGCGCGCGACCAGAACCGCGCGGGACTGGCCTGGTTCTCGATGGAACTGGCGGAGCCCGGTGCGGTCGAGGCGATGGCCGGACGGCTTCGCGCGGCGAACGCGCCGGTCGCGGCCTCGCCCGACGGCATCGAGACCGCGGACCCCTGGGGCACCCGCATCCGTTTCGTGAAGGCCGGATGACCGCGCCGATCGTCGCTGTCGCGGAGGCCGGCCTGCATCTGCCGCCGCGCGGCGCCCTGCTCGGCCTCGACGTCGGCACCAAGACCATCGGCGTCGCCACCTCGGACGCCGACCGCAGGCTCGCCACCGGCGTCGAAACCATCGCCCGCAAGACCTTCACGATTGACGCGCAGCGGCTGCTGGCACTCGCCAAGGAACGGAGCTGCGCGGGCTTCGTGCTCGGCCTGCCGCTCAACATGGACGGCAGCGAGGGCCCGCGCGCCCAGTCGGTCCGCGCCTTTGCGCGCAACCTCTCGAAGCTCACCGAATTGCCGATCGCGCTCTGGGACGAGCGGCTCTCCACCGCTGCGGTCGAGCGCGAGCTGATCTCGGCCGACGTCAGCCGCAAGAAGCGCGCGGCGGTGATCGACCAGCACGCGGCGATGTTCATCCTGCAGGGCGCGCTCGACCGGCTGGCAAATCTTTGAAGTCACACATCGCTGAACGGCGAAGGGCCGGCTTGCGCCGGCCCTTCTGTTGAACTTGCGCTGCTTGCGCGTGGTGCCTTCGGCCTCAGTAGTCGTACCCCTGCAGCTTCCAGTCCAGCCACGGCGCGAGCGTGTTGCTGTTGTAGCCCGCGCCCGGGTCGTAGTGGGGCGGAACGCTCCGCGTCCGGATGTCGTAAGCGCCGCCCCGGTAGACGCGGTAGCCCGGCGCATAGGCGTAAGCGTTGTAGCCCGGCGCATAGCCATAGCTCCGGTAGGCGCGTCGATAAGGGCCATAGGCCGGATCGCCGGTATAGGCGAATGCCGGGTCGCGGTACTGCACCTGCTGCGCGTAGACCGGCGCCGGCTCCGTATAGGTCACGGCCGGCGCCACATAGGTCGGGCTGTAGGCGTAGCTGTCGTAGCCATACGCCGGTCCGGCATAGGCCGGCTCATCGGCATAATAGTCGCCGTTATAGTAGCCCGCGTTGTAATAGCTTGCATTCGCGGCCGCAGCGCCGATGGCGGCGCCCACCGCAAAGCCTGCGGCGCCCGCGATCCATGCGCGGTCGCGTGCCTCGGAGGCGGTCATCGATCCGAACGTCAGCACGCCGGCCACACCCAGAATCGCAGCACGTTTCGCCAAAGCCTTCATAGCGATCTCCTTGCCATTATTGCGTTGTCAATATTGCGCGAGTTCATCCAAGCAGGCGCGAACCGGTCGCCCCGCGCACTTTGCGTTTCGCGTCGCCCCATCAACGCGGCCTCGAAAGCCGGGTTCCGCACCCGGGCACCGTCGATGGTGCGTCGCACGCGGCAACACGAACACATTGGCGTGAACGGGGAACTGGTCGCCTCGCCGCTCAGGCGTCGGGGAGCACGCGTCCGAGCAGGAGCTCGGTTTCTGTAACATCGAGCGGCGCCGCGCCGTAGCTCGCGCCGGCCCGGCCGGCGAGGCGTGTGCGCGCAAAGAGGTGTGCGATCTGTGCCGCCGGACCGGTTGCCAGCGCCGCGGCGGCAGCCAGCGCCGCGATCCGCTCGACGACCGTGCGGGCCCGCGCTTCCGCCGTCTCGGACGCGAGCGCCTTGGCGATGAACCCCACGGCGTCGGCAACACCCGGCAGGTCCTTCGCCTCCCGCGCCAGCTCCGAAAGCGTCGCGCGCGCCGCCTCAACGTCGCGCGAAACCGCCCGCAGCACGTCGAGCGCCACGACGTTGCCCGAGCCTTCCCAGATCGCGTTGACCGGTGCCTCGCGATAGAGCCGCGCCATCGCGCCCTCTTCCACGTAGCCGTTGCCGCCGAGGCATTCCATCGCCTCGTAGACGAGCGCCGGCGCGGCCTTGCAGACCGCGTATTTGATCGCCGGCGTCAAGAGCCTCGCGCGCGCGGCTTCGGCCGGCGACGAAGCCGCGAGATCGAACGAACGGCAGAGCCGCATCACCACGGCGACCGCGCCCTCGACCTCCAGCGCCATGTCGGCCAGCACCGACCGCATCATCGGCTGCCCGGCGAGCGGCTTGCCGAACACCCTGCGGTGCCTGCAGTGATGCATCGCCCGCGACACCGCCGCCCGCATCATGCCCGCCGATGAGATCGCGCAATCGAGCCGCGTCAGTTGCACCATCGGCAGGATGGTGCGGATGCCCGCGCCCTCCTCGCCGATCCGCGACGCATAGGCGTCCGCGAACTCGACCTCGGACGAGGCGTTGGAGCGGTTGCCGAGCTTGTCTTTCAATCGCTGGAACTGCAGCGCATTGATGCGCCCGTCCGGCGCAAAGCGCGGCAGGAAAAAGCAGGTCAGCCCGCCCGGCGCCTGCGCCAGCACCAGGAACGCATCCGACATCGGCGCCGACATGAACCACTTGTGCCCGCTGATGCGGTAGGCGTCGCCGTCCGGCTCGGCGCGCGTGGTGTTGGCGCGCACATCGGTGCCGCCCTGCTTCTCGGTCATGCCCATGCCGAGCGTGATGCCGATCTTCCCGCGCCACGGCCGCAGCATCGGGTCGTACTGCCGCGACATGAGCTTCGGCATCAGCATTTTCACCAGCGTGGCGTCGCCGCTGAACCCCGCCACCGACGCGCGCGTCATGGTGATCGGACACTGATGGCCGTTCTCGACCTGTGCCACCATGTAAAAGCGCGCCGCCCGCGCCACCTCGGCCGGCGCGCCCGCGCGCCCGGCGTCGGGCTGCCAGGTCGAGGCATGCAGCCCCGCGGCGATGCTCTCCGCCATGAAGTGGTGATAGGCCGGATGAAACTCGACAGTGTCGCTGCGCCGGCCCTCCGCATCGAACGCCTTCAGCCGCGGCGGATATTGGTCGGCGAGCCGCGCCATCTCGGACATCGCCGCCGTGCCCCAGCGGCGGCCGAACGCGCCCAGTGCCGCGGCCTCGAGCGCCGCGGCCTCCCCGCCCGCGCCGTTCGCCGCCACCGCTTCCTGCAGCGGCCGGTCGATGCCGAACAGCTCGACGTCCGCGAACGCCGGCGACTGGTTCGGAACCGGCTGGCTGTCGGAGTGGAGCATCATGCTGCGACCTCCCCTGGCATTTTAGCCAATTGCGGTCCGCGCCGCCGCAATCCTGCCCGATACTCCCCTGGATGCCTGGGGATGATTCTCCCGCGCCCTTGCGGGGTGGGGGCCATGCGCCTATACGACAGGCTTTAATGAACATTGCCCACAAGTCCACGTTCGTCCTCAGCGGCCGCCATTTGCTGGGTATCGAAGGACTTTCCCATGCGGACATCGTCGGCCTCCTCGACCTCGCCGAGGAATTCGTCACGCTGAACCGCCAGATCGAGAAGAAGACCGCCTCGCTGCGCGGCCGCACCCTGATCAACATGTTCTTCGAGGCCTCGACCCGCACCCAGGCCTCGTTCGAGCTTGCCGGCAAGCGGCTCGGCGCCGACGTGATGAACATGTCGGTGTCGTCGTCCTCGATCCGCAAGGGCGAGACGCTGGTCGACACCGCGGTGACGCTGAACGCCATGCATCCCGACCTGATCGTGATGCGGCATCACGCCTCCGGCGCGGTCGCGCTGCTCGCCCAGAAGGTCGACTGCTCGGTGATCAACGCCGGCGACGGCCAGCACGAGCACCCGACCCAGGCGCTGCTCGACGCGCTGACCATCCGCCGCAGGAAGGGACGGATCGAAGGCCTCACGGTCGCGATCTGCGGCGACATCCTCCACTCGCGCGTCGCGCGCTCCAACATCATCCTGCTCAACACGCTCGGCGCCCGCGTGCGCGTGGTCGCGCCGTCGACGCTGCTGCCCTCCGGCATCGAGCGGTTCGGCGTCGAGGTCACCCGCGACATGCGCGAGGGGCTCGACGGTTGCGACATCGTCATGATGCTGCGGCTGCAGCGCGAGCGGATGAACGGCTCGTTCGTGCCGTCGGTGCAGGAATACGCCGCCTATTTCGGCCTCGACCAGAAGAAGCTCGCCTACGCCAAGCCGGACGCGCTGGTGATGCATCCGGGACCGATGAACCGCGGCGTCGAGATCGACTCGATCGTCGCCGACGGGGCGCAATCGCTCATTCGCGAGCAAGTCGAGATGGGCGTCGCCGTCCGCATGGCGGTGCTCGAAGCGCTGTCGCGGAATTTGCCGAATGCGTAAGTCTCTCCCCCTGTCATTCCGGGACGGCGCGAAGCGCCGGGCCCGGAATCCAGATGCATATTCGGAGTTCTCGTCTGGATTCCGGGCTCGCGCCCTTAAGGGCGCGCCCCGGAATGACGGAGGTTGGTCCTGATGCTCATCGACCGCCGTGACCGCCGCCCGATCCTGCTCGCCAACGCGCGGATCATGGACCCGTCGCGCGACCTCGATCTCGCCGGCGACCTGCTCGTCGCCGACGGCGTGGTGCGCGAAGCCAAGCGCGGCATCGGCGCGGCCGGCGTGCCCGAGGGCACCGAGGTCGTCGACTGCCGCGGCAAGATCGTCGCCCCGGGTCTGATCGACATGCGCGCCTTCGTCGGCGAGCCGGGCGCGGAAGGCCGCGAGACCATCGCCTCGGCGAGCCAGGCTGCGGCCGCGGGCGGCGTCACCACCATCGTCTGCCAGCCCGACACCGAACCCGCGATCGACGATCCGACCATCGTCGATTTCATCATGCGCCGCGCCCGCGACACCGGCATCGTCAATGTCCAGGTGATGGCGGCGCTGACCAAGGGGCTGAAGGGCGAGGAGATGACCGAGATCGGCCTGCTCAAGGCCTCCGGCGCGGTCGGCTTCACCGACGGCGCGCGCAGCGTCACGGACGCGCAGGTGATGCGCCGCGCGTTGACCTACGCGCGCGATTTCGACGCGCTGATCGTGCACCACACCGAGGACCCGGACCTCACCGGCGAAGGCGTGATGAACGAAGGCGAGTTCGCCGCCCGGTTAGGATTGATCGGCGCGCCGAAGGCCGCCGAGACCATCGTGCTCGAGCGCGACATGCGGCTCGTCGGCCTCACCGAAGGCCGCTATCACGCGGCCTCGCTGACCTGCACCGACTCGCTTGACGTGCTCAGGCGCGCCAAGGACGCAGGCCTTGCCGTCACCGCCTCGGCCTCGATCAACCATCTGGCGCTGAACGAGATCGACGTCGGCGCCTACCGCACCTTCTTCAAGCTGTCGCCGCCGCTGCGCAACGAGGAGGACCGCCGCGCATTGGTGGAAGCGCTCGAAAGCGGCCTGATCGACGTGGTGATGTCCGACCACAACCCGCAGGACGTCGAGGTGAAGCGCCTGCCGTTTGCCGAAGCCGCCCCCGGCGCGATCGGCATCGAGACCATGCTGCCGGCGGCGCTGCGGCTCACCCACAGCGGCGAATTGAAGCTGATGACGGTGCTCAAGGCGTTGTCGGCCAGGCCCGCCGAGCTGCTTGGGCTCCCCGGCGGCAGTCTCCGGCCGGGCGCGCCCGCCGACGTGGTGGTGATCGATCCGGACCTGCCCTGGATCCTCGACCGCGACGAGTTGAAGTCGAAGTGCCGCAACACGCCGTTCGACGAAGCACGCATGCAGGGCCGCGCGGTCCGCACCATCGTCGGCGGACGCACGGTCTACGAATACGTGTGATATCCTCCGGCCACGGAGGACATTCGTGGAAATCGTCTCAATCGTCATCGCGTTGGTGGTCGGCTACCTGCTCGGCTCGATCCCGTTCGGCCTGCTGCTGACCAAAGTCGCGGGCACCGGCGACATTCGCGCGGTCGGCTCCGGCAACATCGGCGCGACCAACGTGCTCCGCACCGGCCGCAAGGGGCTCGCCGCCGCAACGCTCATCGGCGACATGCTCAAGGGGACCATTGCGGTGCTGCTGATGCACCGTTTGGCCGGCACCAACGCTGGCCTCGTCGCGGGCCTCGGCGCGGTGCTGGGCCACGTCTTTCCGGTCTGGCTTGGCTTCAAGGGCGGCAAGGGCGTGGCGACCTACATCGGCGTGCTGATCGGCGTCTCATGGATCGTCGCGCTGATGTTCGGCGCCATCTGGGCCGTGGTTGCGGCGGTGACGCGCTACTCGTCGCTTTCGGGGCTGATCGCCAGCGCCCTGACGCCGGTCCTGCTGTATCTCGGTGTCGGCAGCAAATCGGCGCTGCTGTTCGCCGTGCTGACCGCGATCGTCTGGGTCATGCATCGCGGCAACATCCAGCGCCTGCTGGCCGGCACCGAGCCGAAGATCGGCCGCAAGGCCGACGCGACCCCCTCTCCCGCGTCCAAGGCGTGAGACCGCATGGGATCGTCGCAAGTGCAGGGCGAGCTCTGGAGCGCCCGGGCCATCCGCACCTGCGGCGAGGACATGGTCCGCGGCGGCATCGCCGAGGCGATCCGCCTGGGCCGGCAGAGCGACGACTCCTTCATGTTCGCCAACGAATGGCGGTTTCTGCTGTCGCGCGTCCAGCGCGGCTCGATCACCTCGCCGGTTACGGCGTCACCGGAATTGGACGAATGTCCTTGGCCGTACCATCGGTGAGACCGAGGTCGGTGAGATGCGGACCGGGGTTGCAGGCAAGGCATTGACCTTCGAGGGCCTTGAACGTCCGATAAGGAGGTTGCCACTCACACACCTCCCCCGCGGCGTCGACGACGGCGTGATGTTCGCGTGCCACCTCGCCTGGGGATTTCAGCGAAAGCATGCCCGCGACCGGATAGGCGATCTTCGCCGTCACGCGGCGGTCCTTCACCACGGCGTTGCCGCCGCCCATGTCGATCACGGTGTTGGCCGCCAGCGCCATTTCCTCCGGGTCATGCCCGTAGACGACGAGATTGTGCGAGTCGTGCGAATACGAGGTGGCGAAGGCGCCGCCCCATCGGCCCCATCCCTCGATGATGACCGTCTGCGGGCCGGCGTCGCTGCGGCCGTGGCGGTGAATGGCCGACATCACGCTGAGATCGCCGGGCACGACAGCAAACCCGTCGCGAACCTCGACCTCGATCTCGCTCCAGGAGTTGAAGCGCGCGCCCTTGATGGTTCGGATCCGGCTGCGTCCTTGGGCTACGCCGGGCACCCGCACGCGAAAGTCCGAGACGCTTGGCCGTGGAAGCTTCATGGTGTCGGCGCCAGGCGGCGCGATCACAGGCTTCGGGTCCTGCAGCATGCGCCCCCGCGACGCGACCTGCCGTCCGTTGGCATAGACCCGGTCAACCGCCACCTGTTGCAGGTCGGACAGGCCGATCAGATCGGCACGGCGGCCGGCGGCGACCATGCCGAGATCGTCGCGGCGCAGCCGGATCGCGCTGTTGATGGTGGCGCAGCGGATGGCCTGCAATGGATCGAGGCCGTAGCGGATCAGGCGCCGCACCACGTCGCTGACGCCGCCGCGCTCACACAGATAGTCCGGAAACACGTCGTCGGTGCATATCGTGAGACTGGTCGGCACCACCGGCAGCGTGTTGATCGCCTTGACCACGTCCGGCAGCAGATAGTCGTGCGAGCCGCGAAGCTCGACCGTCAGCCCGGCGCGCAGCTTTTCGAGCGCGTCCGGACCCGAGGTGATCTCGTGATCGGCTGCAATGCCGGCCGCGAGGTAGGCCTGCAAGGCGCCGCCGGTAAGGCCACGGGCGTGCCCTTCAACGAGCTTGCCCGATGCGAGGCCCGCGCGCAGGATTTCGACCATGCGCGGCTGCGCTTCCAGCACCGCGCGCATGTCCATGACCTCGGCAAGACCGGCGATCTCCGGCCACGAGAGCAGTTCGCGAATTTCCGCCGCCTGGAAATCTGCCCCGGCAAGCTCCAGCCCGGGAGCCGCCGGCACGCAGGAGGACGCCTGCACGATGAAGCGCAGCGGCAAGCCGCGCGTCGCTTCCACCGCGTAGCGCACGCCGTCGACGCCCAGCACGTTGGCAAGCTCGTGCGGATCGCAAAAGATCGTGGTCGTTCCCTGTGGCACGACCACGGCCGCATAGTGATGCGGCAGCATGTGCGAGGATTCGAAATGCACATGGGCATCGATCAGGCCTGGCGCCATGACGAGGCCGGAGACGTCGTGCGTCTCGTGCGCCTGCGTACGCTCCCCACGGGGATGAACGCTCGCAATCATCGCATCGACGATGCCGATGTCGGCCTCACGCAGCTCGAGCGTGGCGACGTCGAGCACACGGCCGCCGGTCAACAGAAGGTCAAACGGCTCCTTGTCCTGGGCGGCAGCGATGGCGCGCAGCCGCGACGACATGTCGAACGTTTCGAACATAACGAACCTCCGGCGGAATTCGGCTATTCCGCCTTGATGTTGGCCGCCTTGACGATGGCGGAGTATTTCTCGATCTCCTTGGCCAGGAACGCCGCAAACTCCGACGGTGTGCTGCCGACCACCAGGAGGTTCGCGGCCTGAAGTTTCGCGCGCGTCTCGGGCTCCTTGATCACGTCCCCGACCGCCTGCTGCAGGCGATTGGCGATTGCGATAGAAACCCTGGCCGGCGCGAACAGGCCGAACCACACGGTCACGTTCACGTTCTTGAGCTCGGGCTGCTCGGCAATGCTCGGCAGATCGGGCGCGAGCGGCGAGCGCGCGGGCTCGGTGATGGCGAAGATCCGGACGTTGCCCGCCCGATGCGCCGGCAACGCCATCACCAGCGGCAGCACGGCGAGGTCGACGTGGTTGCCCATCATGTCGGTCACGATCTGCGCGCCAACGCGGTACGGCACATGCTGCATGCGAACCTTGCCCTCGATATTGATCATCTCGCCGGCCACATGCAGCGACGTGCCGACACCGGATGTGGCGTAACTGTACTTGCCGGGATTGGCGCGCAGCAGCGCGATGAGCTCGGCGAGATTCCTGGCGGGCAGCGAATTGTTGCCGACCAGGACCAGCGGCGAGCTGCCTATCATCGTGATCGGCTGGAAGTCCTTCTGGCTGTCGTATTGAACGGTGCCGGGCTGCACCAGCTTGGCGATCGCCATGGTGCTCTCGACCGAGAACAGCAGCGTGTAGCCATCCGGCTCCGCGCGGGCCGCCCGCTGCGTGCCGGTCACCCCACCCGCGCCCGCCACATTCTCGACCACGATGCTCTGGCCGAGCCGGTCGCCGAGCTTGGTGGCAATCACGCGTGCGACCGCATCAACGCTGCCACCCGGCGCATACGGAACGATCAGCGTGATCGGACGCGACGGGTAGCTCTGGCCGAAGCCTGGTGGCGCCAGCGCCAGTGTCGAGAGAATGACGGTCAGAAACTGGCACAACCGGCGCATGATGGCCTAACCTCTCACGATATCTGAGCATGCATCGGCCCCCGCCGAGGCTGTCACTGGATCGCGATCAGCCTATCGAAATGGCAGCACGCGGACTACGGGTTAGTTAGTGGCGATCCGCCCGGGCCGGCAGGGCGGCTGCTGCTGCGTCTTCTCCAATGAATGGCGGCTCTGCTGGCGCGCGTTTAGGAGACGTTTGATGTCTTAGGTTGCGTCAAAAGCGGGCCGCGTCAACGGCGCGAGAGCGCCGAACTCGGCGCTCCTGTCGGCCGCGGCCGACTGGCGTCTCGCGAACCGCGTCACCGTCGGCGCGCGGCTCGACAGCGAGTTCGCCAGCCGCTTGCAGACCTACGCCGGCACCGGACGGCTCAGCTACGCCTGGTCAGTCGGCTCGCTGGTGGCCCTGGTAGCGGCCTATTCGCCGCGCGTCGGGCCGCCCGGCCGTCCCGCCGTCATGGTGTCCTGGATCGCCACGCCGACGTGCAGTGCGACCAGCGCCAAGAGCGCAAACGCGGCATAGGCGTGGATGCGCAACAGGATTTCGTCGTAGCCCGCGCCCTCCGGCCAGATCGGCGGCAGCACGATGCCGAACGCCACCTCGCGCGCGCCGAAATCCGAGATGCCCGCCCAGCCGAGCAGCGGCACGACGATGACAATGGCGTAGAGGCTCCAATGCAGCATCGGCCGGCGCTGCCGCCGCGCGCGCCATTCCGGCATCGAGCCGAACGCGCGGTACAGCACCCGCAGCACGATCAGCACCAGCGTCGCGAACCCCGTCAGCTTGTGCAGGCTCATCAGCGTGTTGGCGAGATCGCCCTCGCCGAGCTGCTTGGCGATCACGCCGCTCGCAATCATGCAGAACACCAGGGCGGCGGTGAGCCAGTGCATGACGACCGCCGGCAGCCGGTAGGGCCGCATCGGCGCGGCTTCCCTTGCCTCCGTCGCCGTGTCGAGCGTGCTCATGCCGCGATCCTCTGCGTCGTCTCGATGAAGCGCTCGACCGCCGACCGCAGATCGCCGGCCTGCCGGCCGAGATCGGTCGACACCCGCGTCACCAGGTCGGCCGCCTGCCGGGTCTCGCCGATCATGCCGGCGACATCCTTCACGGTCGACGCCACGTCGCGCACGTCGTCGGCGGTGTGGGCGGTGGTCGAGGTGATGACCCGCGAATTGGCGTCCTGCTTGCGCATCGAGCCGGCGATCGCATCGGCGACCGCCGCGACCTGGTCGATCGATTGCACCAGCCGCGCCACGCGGTCGGCGATGCGCTGCGACGCCGCGGTGATGCCCTGGAGCCCGCTGCGCACGTCCTCGGTCGCGCGCGAGGTGCGCGTCGCAAGCTGCTTGACCTCGTGCGCGACGACGCCGAAGCCGCGGCCCATCTCGCCCGCCCGCGCCGCTTCGATGGTGGCGTTGAGCGCGAGCAGATTGGTCTGGCCGGCCACGTCCTCGATCAGCGCAATCACCTGCTCGATGGTGCGCGCCGCTTCGGTCAGCGCCCGCGAGTCCGCTTTCGCCGCGTCCACCGCTTGCCGCGCCGCGGCCGCAAGCTCCGAGGTGTGCTCGGCGTCCTCGGCGGCCGACGACAGCGTCGCGGCGATGTCCTTAATCGACGACGCCACGGTGTCGATATGCGCCGACACCCGCGCGGTCGACTGCGCCGAGGCCGCCGCGCGGATGTCGGCGCCGGACGACATGGTCGCGAGATTTTCCGAGGCCGACGACATCCGCCGCGCATGCTCCTCGAGCTGCCGGACGACCTCGGCCATCCGGTCCTGGAACGCGACGCTCTCGCGCCGCAGCTCGTCCTGCTTGGCGAGCCGCCCGGCGAGCTTGGCCTGCTCGGCGTTCGCGGTCTGCTGCTGCTCCGCCACCATCGCGAAATGCCCGCGCAGCGCCTGCGCGAACGCGCCGATCTCGTCGTGCCGCCGCGCATAGGCGGCAAGCTCGTCGCGCGCATTGGCGCTCGCGCGCAGCACTGCGGCCATGTGCGTCACCGGCCTGACCAGGAAGCGATATTCCAGGACCAGGATCTGCGCGACGATGAAAATGGCGAGGAGGACAATGAGGAGCTTGTTCTGCCACTGACTCGCCGCAAAGCCCGCCTGCCGCGTGTCGATGTCGGTGATCGCGGTGACCAGCGCCTTGGTCTGCTCGTTGTGAGCGCCCGCATGGCTGGCCGGCGAACTGTTGATGTGCGAGAGCGCCGCCGCAGTCGCCTGCTGCCGCTCACCCATGATGCGCTCGGACTGCCGATCCTGGATGAATTCGGTCACGGCGAACAGCAGCAGCAGAAAGCCCAGCATGGCGCCCCAGATCGCCATGCGCTGACCGACCCGGGCCGTGAAGGACTGCGGAAACATCGAAGGGGGCCGCTTCGGTGAGAAATTGCAGCTGAATCAGCTTAAATCGTTGCAGTTAACAAAGCCCTGCCGGACACACCTGGGGTTGTAACGCGCCGGCCAGCCGCGCCATGCTACCCCGCGGCCGGGCCATCGCATGCAACTCGGGCGGTGTCCTCCCTCCCCTGAAAGGGGGAGGGTCGGGGTGGGGGTCCTTTTACACGGGGGACATAGTTGTCGACGAGATCATCAAAAACCGGCGTGCGGCTCACCGGCGAGCAGCGGCTCGACTGGCTCCGGCTCATTCGCAGCGAGAACGTCGGCCCCCGCACCTTCCGCGCCCTGCTCGATCGCTACGGCTCCGCCGGCGCCGCGCTCGAGGCGCTGCCGGAACTCGCCCGCCGCGGCGGCGCGGCAAAACCCGGACGCATCTGCCCGGCGGCCGAGGCCGAGCGCGAGATCGAAGCCACGGCGCGGCTCGGCGTCTCACTCATTGCGCTCCCCGAGCCCGGCTATCCGCCGCGGCTCCGAATGATCGACGACGCGCCGCCGCTGCTTGGCGTGCGCGGCAAGGCCGAGGTGCTGCACGCAAACATGATCGCGCTGGTCGGCTCGCGCAACGCGTCCGCCGCAGGCGTCAAGTTCGCCGAGCGGATCGCCTATGAGCTTGGCGCGGCAGGATTTGTCATCGCGTCCGGGCTTGCGCGCGGCATCGATGCCGGCGCGCATCGCGCGAGCCTTGCCAGCGGCACGGTCGCGGTGCTCGCCGGCGGCCACGATCACATCTATCCACCGGAGCACGTGCCGCTGGTCGAACAGATCATGCCGAACGGCGCAGCCGTCAGCGAGATGCCGCTCGGCTGGGAGCCGCGCGGCCACGATTTCCCCCGCCGCAACCGGCTGATCTCCGGCCTCGCCGTCGGCGTGGTCATCGTCGAAGCGGCGCGACGCTCGGGTTCGCTGATCACCGCGCGGATGGCCGCCGAACAGGGCCGCGAGGTGTTCGCGGTGCCGGGCTCGCCGCTCGACCCGCGCGCCGAAGGCACCAACGGCCTGCTCAAGCAGGGCGCGACGCTCGTCACCCAAGCCGCCGACGTGCTCGACGTGGTGCGGCCGATCCTCGGCCGGAAGCTTGAGGCCTTCGAGGAGCCCGCGGGCGAACCGCCGGCCGGCCCGGCCGAACCGGCGGAGCCTCAGCGCGCCAGCATCACCGGGCTCTTGAGCCACGCGCCGGTGAGCATCGACGACCTGATCCGGCAGTCAAACGCGCCGCCCGCGATCGTACGGACTGTGCTTTTGGAACTCGAGCTTGCCGGCCGGGTGCAACGCCATGGCGGCGGCATGGTCTCGTTGGTGTAGCCGTCAAAGCCCCGCAGGCTGCCGTAGAAGCTTTTAGCTCCGTTAGCCGTCTGCAGGGGATGATCGTTGTCGCCTTTTCGGATTCTTCGGAATGGCCCAGGCCGTTCCGAGGCCTATCTTCCGGGCCATGACTCGAGCTTGGGAACAGGTCCTCCATATCGCCATGTTCACGGGGGCCGTCGCGACGATCATCGCGTTGATCGTTCTCTGACCGTCTGCAGCGGCATGCCGCGGCGCCCGGCCTCGCTGGTGTAAGCTCAGGCATGATTCTCCGCACCCTCGCCGCAGCCGTCCTGTCGCTGATCGCCACAGCGTCCGCGCAGGCGCAGGTCGTTCACGCCCGCGGTCTCGATTTCGATCAGTTCATCGCCGAGCTGTGGAAGGACGCGCAGAAGAAGGGCATCACGCGGGGCACCTTCAACAACGCGTTCCAGGGCGTCACGCCCGATCCGCGCGTGATCGCCACCACCAAGCGCCAGCCGGAATATGCCAAGCCTGCCGGTGCCTATGTGACGTCGATCGCGTCGGCGATGAACACCAAGACCGGGCTGAAGAAGGAGCAGGAGTGGCGCGCGACCTTCGACGCGGTCGAGAAGAAGTACCGCGTCGAGCGCTGGGTGATCCTGGCGATCTGGGGGATGGAGACGTCCTACGGCGCCCTCAAGGACAAGTGGGACGGCATCCGCTCGCTCGCGACGCTGGCCTTCGCCAAATACCGCGATCCCTATTTCCGCGATGAGCTGCTGATCGCGCTGAAGATCATCCAGGACGGCCACATCCCGCGCGAGCGGTTCGTCACCTCCTGGGCCGGTGCCATGGGCCAGACCCAGTTCATGCCGACCAACTTCGTCGACTACGCGGTCGACTTCAGCGGCGACGGCAAGCGCGACATCTGGACCAACGTGCCGGACGTGCTGGCCTCGACCGCGAACTATTTCATGAAGGCTGCGGGCGGCTGGAAGTGGGGCGTGCCGTGGGGCTTCGAGGTGATCGTGCCGAAGGACTTCGACCTGATGAAGAGCCGCGCGAGCTTCGAGGAATGGGCACGGCTCGGAGTGAAGCGCGCCGACGGCAAGAGCTTTCCGGGGAGCGGCGACGGCATTCTGTTTTTCCCCACCGGCCTCCCCGGCCCGGCCTTCATCGTCACGCCGAACTTCGATGTCATCAAGGACTACAACGACTCCGACGTCTACGCGCTCGCCATCGGCCATCTCAGCGACCTGATGCAGGGCGGCGGGCCGATCCGCACGCCGTGGCCCGCCCACGCGACGCAGCTGCCGCGCGACGACCGGATCGCGCTGCAGAAGAAGCTCGCGGCGCTGGGCTACGACCAGACGCGGTTTTCCGCGCACCTCGATTTCAAGATGCGCGACTTCGTGCGCGCCGAGCAGAAGAAGCACGGCCTCGTCACCGACGGCCACCCCAATGCCGCGCTGCTCGACCGGATGGGCGTGAAGCGGCAATAAGGCCTTCTCCCCAACGATTTTGCACGCCGTGGTGTGTGGGGTTGACATGATGTTCTCTTTTTGTTCTATAACACGCATCCCCGCTCAATCGAGGACATCGTCGATCGCGACGTTCGAAGAGGGAGCAGGGTGCGGTGCCCAACAACTGGCATCGCGTTGGAGCGCCGGGAGGCGCCGGGCCCTACGTCACTGGGCCAGCGCGCCCGAAAGCGGCACCCCCTGGTAACAGGGGACCTGCCGTGGCGCGCGGCGGACCCCGGATTTGGGTTCGCCAACGGGCGGCGTTATCGCCCGTGGCGCCTCCCGGCGCTCCATCGCCTCTTGCGAGGGGGACGGAAAAAAGGGAAACGGGCCGGCCCGGGCGCCCGAACTCAAGGCACCGGGGCGATGATGATTGCCCAGGCTTTTGTCAGCGGCGACGCAATATCAGGACGCGTCCCGGTTTAATATTCTCGGTCCAGTTGCGTTGAAAAAAGGGCCGGTTCTGTCGGAGATGAGCCCGCCAAACGGCCCCCCGCGGAACCTTCATGATTTGACAGGGGGCCATGAGTTACCCATGTTCGCGGCGAGTCGGATGGCCGAGTTCGCCGGCATTCGGACGAGAACTCGCCTCCAACCCATTGGACTTAAATGAAAATTGTCGTCGTTGAATCGCCCGCCAAGGCCAAGACGATCAACAAATACCTCGGCCCCGGCTATGAGGTTCTGGCCTCGTTCGGCCATGTCCGCGACCTTCCGCCCAAGGACGGATCGGTCGATCCGGAGCAGGATTTCCGCATGCTCTGGGAGGTCGACGACAAGTCGGCCAAGCGGCTCAACGACATCGCCCGGGCGGTCAAGGGTGCCGAGAAGCTCATTCTCGCCACCGACCCGGATCGCGAGGGCGAGGCGATCTCCTGGCACGTGCTCGAGGTGCTGAAGCAGAAGCACGCGCTGAAGAGCCAGCCGGTCGAGCGCGTGGTGTTCAACGCCATCACCAAGCAGGCCGTCGCCGACGCGATGAAGAACCCGCGCCAGATCGACGGCGCGCTGGTCGATGCCTATCTCGCCCGCCGGGCGCTCGACTATCTCGTCGGCTTCACGCTCTCCCCGGTGCTGTGGCGCAAGCTCCCGGGCGCGCGGTCCGCCGGCCGCGTCCAGTCGGTGGCGCTCCGCCTCGTCTCCGACCGCGAGCTCGAGATCGAGAAATTCGTCGCCCGCGAATACTGGTCGCTGGTCGCCCAGCTCGCGACGCCGCGCAACGAAACGTTCGAGGCCCGCCTGGTCGGGGCCGACGGCAAGAAGATCCAGCGGCTCGACATCGGCTCGGGCCAGGAGGCTGAAGACTTCAAGAAGGCGCTGGAGACCGCGGCCTTCACCGTCAACTCGGTCGAGGCCAAGCCCGCGCGGCGCAACCCCTACCCGCCGTTCATGACCTCGACCCTGCAGCAGGAGGCGAGCCGCAAGTTCGGCTTTGCGCCGGCGCACACCATGCGGCTGGCGCAGCGGCTCTACGAGGGCACCGACATCGACGGCGAGACCGTCGGCCTCATCACCTATATGCGAACCGACGGCGTCGACATCGCGCCGGAGGCGATCTCGTCGGCGCGCCGGCTGATCGAGAGCGACTACGGCAAGCAGTATGTGCCGTCCTCGCCGCGCCAGTACGTGTCGAAGTCGAAGAACGCGCAGGAGGCCCACGAGGCGATCCGCCCGACCGACCTCAGCCGCCGCCCGGCCGCCGTTCGCAAGGTGCTGGAGCCGGATCAGGCCAAGCTTTACGAGCTGATCTGGCTGCGCACCATCGCCAGCCAGATGGAATCCGCCGAGCTCGAGCGCACCACCGTCGACATCACCGCCAAGGTCGGCTCCCGCGTGCTTGATCTGCGCGCCACCGGCACGGTGATCAAGTTCGACGGCTTCCTCACGCTCTACACCGAGGACCAGGACGACAAGTCGGACGAGGAGGACGCAAACCGCCTCCCCGCGATGAGCAGCGGCGAGCCGCTGTCGAAGCGCGAAATCCGGGCGACCCAGCATTTCACCGAGCCGCCGCCGCGCTACTCGGAAGCCTCCCTCGTCAAACGCATGGAAGAGCTCGGCATCGGCCGGCCTTCGACCTATGCCTCGATCCTGCAGGTGCTGAAGGACCGCGGCTATGTGCGGCTCGACAAGAAGCGCCTGGTGCCCGAGGACAAGGGCCGGGTGCTGACCGCGTTCCTGGAGAACTTCTTCCAGCGGTACGTCGAGTACGACTTCACCGCGAGCCTGGAAGAGCAGCTCGACAGGATCTCCAACAACGAGCTGCCCTACAAGGACGTGCTGCGCGACTTCTGGCGCGACTTCACCGCCGCGGTCGGCGGCATCAAGGACCTGCGCGTCGCCCAGGTGATCGACGCGCTCGACGAGGTGCTGGCGCCGCACCTGTTCCCGCCGAAGCCCGACGGCAGCGATCCGCGCAAGTGCCCGAATTGCGAGAACGGCCGGATCGGGCTCAAGCTCGGCCGGTTCGGCGGCTTCATCGGCTGCTCGAACTATCCGGAATGCAAGTTCACGCGGCAGCTTTCGGTCGGCCCCGACGGCAACGGCGGCGGCATGCGCAAGCTCGGCGAGGACCCGGAAACCGGCCTCGAGGTCACCGTGCGCTCGGGCCGGTTCGGCAGCTATCTGCAGCTCGGCGAAGCCACCAAGGACGAAGACGGCAAGGCGGTGAAGCCCAAGCGCGCGAGCCTGCCGAAGGGCGTCGCGCCGGACGAGATCGATCTCGACCGCGCGGTGAAGCTGCTCGCCCTGCCCCGCATCATCGGCAAGCATCCGGACGACGGCGAGGACATCATCGGCGGCGTCGGGCGCTTCGGCCCTTATGTGAAGCACGGCAAGATCTACGCCAACATCAGCGCCGATGAGGACATCCTCAACGTCGGCCTCAATCGCGCGGTGGCGCTGATCGAGGAGAAGAAGGCCAATCCGGGCAAGGGCCGCCGCGGTGCCGACCCCGGCAAGCAGCTCGGCGAGCATCCGCAGAAAGGCGGCATGATCGTCGCCAAGAACGGCCGCTACGGGCCCTACGTCAGCCACGATGGCGTCAACGCCAACCTGCCGAACGACAAGACGCCGGAAACGATCACGCTCGACGAGGCGGCGGCGCTGATCGACGCCCGCGCCGAACGCTCGGGCGGCAAATCGACCGCGCGACGCAAGCGCCCGGCGCGCGGCGAAAGCGCAACCAAGAAGGCAGCCTCCGCTCCGAAGGCGAAGGCCGCCGCGGAGGCAAAACCGAAGAAGCGTGCCGCGGCCAGCACCGCGAAAGCGCCGCGTAAATCGAAGACGGCGAAAGCCGAAGCCGCCGAATGAACCGGCTAGATTGGCTGAAAAACTCTCCCCGCGATCATTCCGGGACGCCGCGAAGCGGCGCGCCCGGAATCCAGAGCATCGGGATTTCCTGCGTTTCTGGATTCCGGGCTCGCGCCTTCGGCGCGCCCCGGAATGACGACCCGGCCGTTTTAAGCAAGCTGCTGGCCGCCGCGCTGGCAATGGTGCCGCGCGGCCCCTACATGAGAGGTGCCGGCGCGCCCTGAACGCGCTCGGCCAACTATATTCAGGTTATTCATTGGTACGAAATCCACCCAAACAAATTCCCTTCCCCAGCAAGGACCAGATCCTTGCGTTCATCAACGAAACCCCGGGCAAGGTCGGCACCCGCGAAATCGCCCGCGCCTTCAACCTCAAGAACGACCGCCGCGTCGAGCTGAAGCGGCTCTTGCGCGAGCTTGCCGACGAAGGCCGCGTCGAGGCCCGCCGCAAGAAGCTGCATAAGCCCGGCGGTCTGCCCGAGGTGACGCTCGCCGACATCACCGGCCGTGACAGCGACGGCGAGTTGCTCGCGACCCCCACCGAATGGGATGAGGACGAGCACGGCCCGGTGCCGACAATCCGCATCATGGTCCCGCGCAAGGCCCGCCCCCACGAGGTGGCCGGCGTCGGCGACCGCGCGCTGGTTCGCATTCAGGAAAGCCGTGACGACGACGTCCGCTATTCCGGCCGCGTCATCAAAATCATCGACAAGGCCAAGACCCGCGCCATCGGCATCTTCCGCGCCCTGCCGGGCGGTGGCGGCCGGCTCGTGCCGGTTGACAAGAAGCAGCTCGGCAAGGAGCTCACGATCCCCCGCGACGCCACCAAGGACGCCCGGGACGGCGACCTGATCGCGGTTCAGGTGCAGCCGCAGCGCTTCGGCCTGCCGGTCGCGCGCGTCGAGGAGCGGCTCGGCTCGCTCAAGACCGAGCGCGCGGTGAGCCTGATCGCGATCCACGCCCACGGCATCCCGCACGTGTTTCCGGTCGCCGCCGAAGCCGAGGCCCATGCGGCGCGGCCCGCGAGCCTCGAAGGCCGCGAGGACTGGCGCAAGCTTCCGCTCGTCACCATCGATCCGGTCGACGCGAAAGACCATGACGACGCGGTGCACGCCGCGCCCGATCCCGATCCGGCCAACCCCGGCGGCCACATCATCACCGTCGCCATCGCCGACGTGGCGCACTATGTGCGGCCGGGCTCGGCACTCGACCGCGAGGCGGTGAAACGCGGCAACTCGGTCTATTTCCCCGACCGCGTCGTGCCGATGCTGCCGGAGCGCATCTCCAACGATCTCTGCTCGCTGCGCCCGCGCGAGGACCGCGCGGCGCTCGCGGTGCGCATGATCATCGGCAAGGACGGCCGCAAGAAATCCCACACCTTCCACCGCGTGCTGATGCGGTCGGCGGCGAAGCTCAACTACCAGCAGGCGCAGGCCGCGATCGGCGGCGCGCCCGACGAGGACACGAGCCCCCTGCTCGATAACGTGCTGCGCCCGCTTTACGACGCTTACGATGCGCTCAAGCGCGCCCGCGAAGCGCGCGGGCCGCTCGATCTCGATCTGCCGGAGCGAAAAATCCTGCTCAAGCATGACGGCACGGTCGACCGCGTGATCACGCCGGAGCGGCTGGAGTCGCACCGGCTGATCGAGGAGTTCATGATCCTCGCCAACGTCGCCGCGGCCGAGACGCTGGAGCAGGCGCGCGTGCCGCTGGTCTATCGGGTGCACGACGAGCCGTCGCTGGAGAAGATCGAGGCGCTTCGCAAATTCCTCGAGACGCTGCACATCTCGCTGCCCAAGGGCGGCGCGCTGCGCGCCGAGCAGTTCAACCGCATCCTCGACCGCGTCAAAGGCCAGGACGTGGAAAAGCTCGTCAACGAGGTGGTGCTGCGCTCGCAGGCGCAAGCCGAATACGCGGCCGACAACTACGGCCATTTCGGCCTCAACCTGCGCCGTTACGCGCACTTCACCTCGCCGATCCGCCGTTATGCCGACCTGATCGTGCATCGCGGCCTGATCCGCGCCCGCAAATTCAGCTCCGACGGCTTGCCGGAAAGCCAGGACCACGCCGCGCTGGCCGAGATCGCAGCCGAGATTTCCGCCTGCGAGCGCCGCGCCATGAAGGCCGAACGCGAAACGAATGATCGGCTGATCGCGCACTTCCTGTCCGACCGGATCGGCGCGACGTTCGAGGGCCGCATCTCCGGCGTCACCCGCGCCGGCCTGTTCATCAAGCTCGACGACACCGGCGCGGACGGCTTCGTGCCGGCGCGCACCATCGGCTCGGAATACTTCCGCTACGAGGAAGGCCTGCACGCCATGGTCGGCAGCCGCAGCGGCGAAACCCACCGGCTCGGCGACCGCGTCACCGTCAAACTCGTCGAGGCCGCACCGGTTGCAGGCGCGCTGCGCTTTGAACTGCTCTCCGAAGGCCGCATGGCTGCCCGTCCGCAGCAGCGGCCATCGGGCAAGTCGCGGCCTGAACGCCGCCGCGAAAAGCGCTATGGTCAGCGCCGCAGATGACCGACCTCCTTCAGCGATTTTCATCCGACGCCCAGCCCGGCCATCCCAACCGGCCGCCGAAGGACGCCGCGACGCTGATCCTGCTCGACCGCAGCGGGCCCTCTCCGAAGGTGCTGATGGGCAAGCGGCACCACGGCCACGTGTTCCTGCCGGGCAAGTTCGTGTTCCCCGGCGGCAGCGTCGATCCGGCCGATCGCCAGATGACCGCGGGCGAGCCGCTTGATCCCCGCGCCGAACAAAAGCTGATGCTGGAAACCCGCCGCCCGAACGCCCGCAAGGCGCAGGCGCTGGCGCTCGCCGCGATCCGCGAGACCTTCGAGGAGACCGGCCTGCTTTTGGGCCAGAGGCGCGACAAGGCGCCCAAGGAACGCATCAAGGCCCCGCCCGGCCCGTGGCAGGCCTTTGCCGAGGCCGACGTCTTCCCGGACCTCTCGACCGTGCATTTCATCGCCCGCGCGATCACGCCGCCGCGGCGGGCGCGGCGCTACGACACCCGCTTTTTCACGGCGGATGTCAGCGCCATCGCCCACCGGATCGAGGGCAAGGTCGGGCCGGACGCGGAACTGGTCGAACTGGTCTGGGTGCCGCTCGACGGCATCAAGGAAAAGATCGAGCTTCTGGCGATCACCGAGATCGTGCTGGCCGACCTCGACAGGCAACTCAAGGAGGGCTTCAGCCACGATCTCCCGGTGCCGTTCTACCGGGTCCGCGGCAGCAAAAGGGTCCGCGAATTTTTGTAAGGTCGCCCAACTCGGTCATTCCGGGGCCGGCCGAAGGCCGGAACCCGGAATCCATACTCCGCAGCAGTGGTTATGGATTCCGGGTTCGGCCCTTCGGGCCGCCCCGGAATGACCGTGGAGAGAGCCCGGTTTCCTTGACTTTCGCCGCCCGGTGGCTAGTTTCCCCGCCAATCCCATCCCATTTCGAGGACCGTCATGGCCAAGGCCGTCACCACCAAGATCAAGCTCGTCTCGAGCGCCGACACCGGGTTCTACTACGTCACCAAGAAGAACTCGCGCACGATGACCGAGAAGCTGAAGATGAAGAAGTACGACCCGATCGCGAAGAAGCA
>JAIESC010000193.1 GCA_019746355.1 Xanthobacteraceae bacterium
AGCTTCGGCCGCGGCCGCGGCAGCGGCACGTTGGCGAGCTTGCCGGCGGGCATCGCGTCGGGCGTGGCGGTGAGCGGCGCGGGGGCGGCCTGAGCGGCGGCCGGTGCGAAGCTCAACAGCGACGGATTGTGCAGGTCGGACGACGCGCCGGGCATGGCGCGGGCGAAGCGGCCCGGCTGGCTCGGCGGCGGGGCAAAGACGCCGGGCGGCGGCGCGGTGGCGGTCTGCAACGCGGGCGTCGGCGCGGGAGCGGGAGCGGGAGCCTGCGCGGGCAGCACGGCGGGCTTGGCCGCGGCAGCAGGCCTGGTTGCAGGATTGGCTGCAGGGACAGCGGTGGCTGCCGTGGTCACGGGCGCCTGCGGTTCGGCGAGCGGTGCGGTGTGCGGATCGCGGCCCATCACCGCCGTCTGCGTGCCGGCCTTGCCTTTGCCCTGCTTGGCGAGCTTCGCGCGCGCGTCGGCGAACTGCGTCTCCGCGCTCTTCTTGGCCGCGCCCAAGTAGACGGCGACGGCCTTGATCGCGGCGGGCTTGTCCTTGACCAGCGTCGAGGCCTTGCCGCTGCTCGGCGGCAGGCTCGAAAGCATGAAGCTGCCGCTCGTATCGTCGTCGGCCTCTTCGGCGGCCGGGCGCTTGCGGTGCGGGCCGCACATCTCGTCGCGCAGATCGGGCGGCGCGACGTTGGCCGGCTGCAACTGCTCCACCGCGCCGAGCGACGGCGTGAGCCAGGACAGTGTGCCGCGGTTGAAACCGCGCTCGAGCAGGCCCGCGGCCTTGGCGCCGCGATAGGGCGAGGACTTGGCGCCGAGCACGACCGCGATCAGGCGCTTGTTGTTGCGCGTCGCCGAGGCGACGAGGTTGAAGCCCGAGGCGCAGATGAAGCCGGTCTTCATGCCGTCGGCGCCGTCATAGCGGCCGATCAGCGTGTTGTAGTTGCGCATGACCTTCTTGCCGATCTGGATCGCCGGAATGCTCCAGTACATGTCGTATTCCGGGAAATCGTGCAGCAGGGCGCGGGCAAGGATCGCGAGGTCGCGGGCGGAGGAAATCTGCTCGTCGGCCGGCAACCCGTTCGGGTTGACCCAGCTCGACTGGATCATGCCGAGCCGCCGGCTGGTCTGGGTCATCTCGGCGGAGAAGCTCTCGACCGAGCCGGACACGCCTTCGGCGAGCACCACGGCCATGTCGTTGGCCGATTTCACCATCAGCATCTTCAACGCGTTGTCGACGGTGACCTGGCTGCCCGCCTTGAAGCCCATCTTCGAGGGCGCCTGCGAGGCGGCACGCGCCGACACCGCGAAAAGAGAATCGAGGGTGACGCGGCGGTTCTTCACCGCCTGCAGCGTCACGTAGGCGGTCATCAGCTTGGTGAGCGAGGCCGGGTACCACGGCACCGTGGCGTTCTCAGCGTAGAGCACCTTGCCGGTGTCGGCCTCGATCAGCAGCGCCGCTTCGTTCGAAGCCGCCCGCGCGGAATTGGCGCTGATCAGGATTGCGGTGCCCAAAGCCGCAACAAACACCGAGGGTCGATTCGTCGACGCGAATTTCACTGGCGGGGTCCTGCTGCTTGCGGGCCTCGAAACGAGTGTTGGTTCACTCGATGTTGCAACGATTTAAATCATAGGCCGGGCTCAAGGAAAAGCGTACGGTTCAGTCGACCGAACCCGGAGCTGGGTTCATGGTTTATCGGGGCGCGGAACCTTTGACGCTTAACCAGCCCATGGCATGGTAAATCCCAAAGGAAAGCGACCAAAATTCGGCAAGGAGGCCGCGATGACCGGCTGTATCGTGGGTTGGGCGCACACGCCCTTCGGCAGGCTCGACGGCGAGTCCGTCGAAAGTCTCGTGGTGAAAGCGGCGAGCGGCGCGCTGGCCGACGCCGGAATCGAAGCGAAAGATGTGGACGAAATCGTTCTCGGCCACTTCAACGCAGGCTTTTCGCCGCAGGATTTCACCGCATCGCTGGTGCTTCAGGCCTCGCCCGACTTGCGCTTCAAGCGTGCCCTGCGGGTCGAGAATGCCTGCGCGACCGGTTCAGCTGCCGTTCATCTTGGATTGAAGTCACTTACCGCCAGATCGGCGCGCATCGTGCTTGTGGTCGGTGTCGAACAAATGACCACCACGCCCGGTCCCGAGATCGGAAAAAACCTGTTGAAAGCGTCCTACGTGCGCGAGGAGGCCGACATCGAAGGCGGCTTCGCCGGCATCTTCGGCAAGATCGCCGGGCTCTACTTCCAGCGCTGGGGCGACCAATCCGACGCGCTGGCGATGATCGCGGCGAAGAACCACAAGAACGGCGTCGGCAATCCGTACGCGCAGCTGCGCAAGGATCTCGGCTACGAGTTCTGCCGCAACGTCAGCGAGAAGAATCCGTTCGTCGCGGGACCGCTCAAGCGCACCGACTGCTCGCTGGTGTCGGACGGCGCTGCGGCGGTGGTGCTGGCCGACGTCGAGACCGCGCTGCGGCTGAAAAAGGCGATCGCGTTCCGCGCCACCGCGCACGTGCAGGACTTCCTGCCGATGTCCAAGCGCGACATCCTCAAGTTCGAGGGCTGCTCGCTCGCCTGGCAGCGCGCGCTGTCGGACGCCGGGATCGCGCTTGGCGACCTGTCGCTGGTCGAGACCCACGACTGCTTCACCGTCGCCGAGCTGATCGAATACGAGGCCATGGGCCTCGTGCCGGAAGGGCAGGGCGCGCGCGCCATCAAGGAAGGCTGGACGCAGAAGGACGGCAGGCTGCCGGTGAACCCGTCCGGCGGACTGAAAGCCAAGGGCCACCCGATCGGCGCGACCGGCGTGTCGATGCACGCGCTCTGCGCGATGCAGCTTGCCGGCACCGCGGGCGACATCCAGGTGCGCGACGCGAGGCTCGCCGGCATCTTCAACATGGGCGGCGCTGCTGTCGCGAACTACGTGAGCGTGCTGGAGCGGATCAAATAGGTTGGAGACGAACGATGGCGTTTCCTCGCATCACTGTGAATCCCAAGCTCATGGGCGGGGTGCCTTGCCTGCGCGGCCTCCGAATTCCGGTTTCAACTGTTGTAGACATGGTTGCTGATGGGATGACCGAGGCTGACATTCTCAAGTCCTATCCGGACCTCGAGCCTGGGGACATTGCCGAAGCGCTTCGATATGCGGCGGCCGCTGTGCGTGAACGCGAACTTCCGCTGACGATACCGTGAGATTTCTGGTCGACAACGCGTTATCGCCCGGCGTGGCGGACGCGTTACGGAAGGCGGGGCACAACGCCGTCCACGTACGGGACTATGGACTGCAGACCGCCGAGGACAGCACAGTGCTTGCGCGGGCGAGGATGGAAGATCGTATTTTGATCTCCGCTGACACCGATTTCAGTTCACTGTTGGCCGCTACGCCAGATCGCAAACCTTCAATTATCCTGTTTCGGCGCGGTGCGGATCGAAGGCCATCTCGGCAGATCGCCATCCTGTTGGCAAATCTTGATGCAATTGAGGAGCAACTGCATCGTGGGGCTGTCGTCGTATTCGAGGAAGCGCGGTTGCGCGTCCGCTTGTTGCCATTCGGCGATAGCGACTGAGAGCTACTCTGCCGCGTCCTCGGTGACCTTGCCCGGCGGCCGCGCGGCGGCCGGCGCCCTGCCGGTGTCGTCGGCGACCAGGAACTGCGCCTTGGCAAGCTCGGTGAACGCGCCGCCGCGCTTGACCAGGTCGTCGAACGTGCCGCTTTCGACGATGCGGCCGTGCTCGAACACCAGGATGCGCGTGGCGTTGCGGATGGTGGACAGCCGGTGCGCGATCACGAACGTGGTGCGGTCGCGCATCAGCTCGTCGAGCGCAGACCAGACCTTGATCTCGGTGGTGGCGTCCAGCGCGCTGGTCGCCTCGTCGAGAATGAGGATCGGCGGGTTCTTCAGGAGCACGCGGGCGATCGACAGCCGCTGGCGCTCGCCGCCGGAAAGCATGCGGCCGCGTTCGCCGACCGGTGCGTCGAAGCCTTGCGGGTTGCTTTGGATGAAATCCAGCGCCTGCGCGCGCTCGGCCGCGGAGCGAAGCTCCTCGTCGGTGGCGTCGGGCTTGCCGACACGCAGGTTCTCCGCGATCGAGCGGTTGAACAGCAGCACCTCCTGGAACACCACGCCGATGTTGCGGCGGAGCGGGCCAAGCTTGAGACCGCGAATGTCCATGCCGTCGATCTTGATGGTGCCGGACTGCGGGTCGAACACGCGATGCAGCAGCGCGAGCGCGGTCGATTTGCCGGCCCCGGTCGGGCCGACCAGGGCGATGATCTCGCCGGGCAGCGCCGTGAAGCTCAGATCGGCGACCGCCGGCCGCTTGCCGTCGTAGGAGAACGACACGTCGGAGAACTCGGCGAGGCCGCGCAGCCGGCCGGGATCGACCGCGTCGGGCCGATCGCGGACCGCGGGGACGGTGTCGGCGACCTCGAAGAACTCGCGCAGCCGCGGCGCGTCGAGCACCAGGCGGTTGGCGAAGCTCACCGCATATTCGAGGCGGTTGATCACGAGCCCGGCAAAGCTCGTGAAGGTGACGATCTCGCCGACGCTGGTGAGGCCCTTCATGTTGAGGAAGATGCCGACCACGAAGATAGCCAGCACGGTCAGCGTGGTCGAAGCGCGCGTCAGCACGGCGCAGAGCGCCCACCACGACAGCACCGGCATCTGTGCGGTGAGCAGCTTGGTGACGACGTCCTTGATGCCGACCACCTCGGCCTCGACACGGGCGAAGCTCTGCACCAGCGCGACGTTGCCGAGCGCGTCCGAGGCACGCTCGGCGAGGTCGCTGTAGTGGCGCTCGACCGTGCCTTGCCCCTCTTCGGCACGGCGAACGACGAGTGCGGTCAACGCCGCGAACACGACGCAGAGGATGATCAGCAGCAGAGCCAGCCGCCAGTTCAGGAACAGCGACAGCGGCAGCAGCACCAGCAGCGACACGAAGGCCGCGAAATGCTCGCGGAAGAAGCCGAGCCACAGCCACCACATCGAATCGGTGCCGGTCAGCATGATCTTCAGCATCCGGCCGGAATGGACCGTGCCGTGGAAGCCCAGCGGCAGCTGCAGGATGTGCTCGAAATAGTTGCTCATCACCACGTGACGCTGGCGGTGCGCCAGCCGGTCGGCGTGCAGCGCAACCAGCGCGCCGCAGATGATGGAGAACAGCCCGAATGCGACCCACGCCGCGAGCAGCGTTGCGAGATCGGTCCAGGCCGGCACGGAGCCGCGGGTCTGGGCCCCGGCCAGCGAGTCGATGATGCGCCCGAACAAGATCGGCTCGGCAAATTGCGCGGCGGCGAGGGCCACGTTGGCAATGGCAAGCGTCCAGGCGAGGCGCGACTCGTCGCCCAGCATCTCCAGAACACGCGTGTACAATCGGACAAGGTTCATGATTTGGATTTCAGGTTGCTGTCGTCATCAAGGCCAAAAAGGCTCGGTCTTCGGCGCGGCCTGAGCCCGCCGGTTGTGGTTCCCTCAGCCACGGACATTAACACGATTTGCCGATGCGGTTTACACCGTGCGGCACGGCTGTTTCCGTCTCGGGCCGCGTAATTTCACCATAGTGTGGGAATTGAGGATATTTCCCAGGGTTTGTTCGTACATCACGTGGTGGAAATGAATTATAAGATGCCGTAAGATTCCTGGCCTTCCGCATCGTGCGCGTGCGTGAGGCCCTAAGGGGACATACGGGTGGCGACTGCGGCTCGGACGAGCCTGAATGATGCGGCGGTTTCGGACAGCTTCTAGGGACGGATAGGCCATGACCAACATCCCGACCGAGCTTCTTCGGACATTGGTTGCCGTGGTGGATTTGCGGAGCTTTACCAAGGCGGCTCAGTCGCTTGGGGTGACGCAGCCGGCCGTCAGCGCGCAGATCAAGCGATTGCAGGGCCTGCTGGGCGCTGACCTCCTCGACAAGAGCGCGCCGGGCGTCAGCCTGACCTCGTCGGGAGAGCTGGTCGTCAATTACGCGCGGCGGCTGCTTTCGATCAACGACCAGATCCTCGACATCGCCGGACCCCGCCTTGCGGCCAAGACCATCCGGATCGGAACCACGGGCGATATGACCGCGGCCGGCGCCGCGCTCGGACTCAAATGCGCCCGCGCCAACCGGCCCGACCTGAATTTCCAGCTCTACAGCGCCAAGGTCGATCACCTGCTGCGCGATCTGCGCGAGGGCGAGGCCGACCTCGCGATCTGGGCGTCGGCCACCGGCGCTTCGCAGGACACGCGGCATTGCTGGGCCGAGCCGCTGGTCTGGGTGCGCGCGCCCTCGACCGCGGTGGATGCCGAGGCTCCGGTGCCGCTGGTGTCGTACGGCGAAGACTGCCTGCTCGGCCGCGTGGCCATGAACACGCTGAGCCAGGCCGGACGCAACTACGAGAAGGTGTTCATCGGCACGAGTCTGATTGCTCTCGTCGGCGCGGTCGCTGCGGGCTTCGGCGTGATGGCGCTGCCGCGCAGCCGGGCCGATCTTCCCGGCATCGCCATCTGGGAGAGCGCGCCGCTGCCGAAGCTGCCGGACATTTTCTGCGGCATCTATGTGCGCGGTGGAGCCGACGTGGAAGAGCGCGAGCAGCTCGCCGATGCGATTGCCGCGGCGATCAGCCCGCAATCCGCGTCCGAGGGTTTCGCTCGCGGCCAGCACATCACGGCGGCTTGAATTTCCTGAAACCGCGTCAGGCCTGCGCAAAGCCGGAGCGCTGCGCCCATCGGGTCGAGCGCGCTTCGAGGATCGCCATCAGCCAGTACATGACGATGCCCTCGACCGCGAGCGCGACCAGTCCCGCAAAGATCAGCGGCACCTGAAACTGCGCCTGCGCCTGCAGCATCAGGTTGCCGATGCCTTGGTTCGAGGCGATGCTTTCCGAGATCACCGAGCCGACGAAGGCGAGCGTGATGGCAATCTTCAGCGAGCCGAAGAAGTAGGGCATCGTGCGCGGGATGCCGACCTTGCGCATGATGTCGAGCTTGCTCGCGCCGAGCGCCTTGAGCACGTCCTCGAGCTCGGGCTCGATGGTGGCAAGCCCGGTGGCGACATTGACCACGATCGGGAAGAACGAGATCAGGAACGCGGTGAGAACGGCGGGGATGAAGCCGATGCCGAACCACAGCACCAGGATCGGCACCACCGCGACCTTGGGGATAGCGTTGAAGCCGATCATCAGCGGGTAGAGCCCGGCATAGATCGAGCGCGACCAGCCGACCACGAGGCCCAGCAGGAGCCCGAACCCGACGGCCAGTCCGAAGCCGATCAGCGTGGTCGACAGTGTGAACAGCGAATTGCGGTAGATCGGTCCCCAGAATTCGACGAACGCCTCGGCGATCGCGGTCGGCGGCGGCAGGAAGAACATGGGAATGCCGAACAGCCGGACCGCGCCCTCCCAGACGATGAACAGCACCGCCGTGTAGAGCCACGGCGCGGTGCGGACCATGAAGTCGCTCCGGTTCATTGCCGCGCCCTGACGATATGTCCACGCAGCTCGTGGACGATATCCTGGAAGCCTTGCGTGAAGGTCACTTCGAGATCGCGCGGCCGCGGGATCTCGATCTTCTTTTCAACGAGGATGCGGCCCGGCCGCGCCGACATCACGAACACCCGGTCGGCGAGGAACACCGCCTCGCGCAGGTCGTGGGTGACGAGGCAGACGGTGATTTTCCGCGCCGCGTGCAAGTCGCGGATCACGCACCACAATTCTTCGCGGGTGAACGCATCGAGCGCGCCGAACGGCTCGTCGAGCATCAGGAGCTGCGGTTCGTGGATCAGCGCGCGGCACAACGACGTCCGCTGCTGCATGCCGCCCGACAGCTCCCAGGGATATTTCTCGCCCTGGCCGCGCAGGCCGACCGAGGTCAGAAGGTTCTCGGCGCGCGCGGCATATTCGTGACGCTTGCGGCGAATTTCGCTGCGGTGCGGCTCGACGATCTCGAGCGGCAGCAGCAGGTTCTCCAGCGTGGTCCGCCACGGCAGCAGCGTCGGCGCCTGGAATGCCATGCCGGCGATCTTCACCGGCTTGCTGACCTGCTCGCCCGCGACCTTCACGGTTCCCTTGAACGGGAACTGCAGGCCGGTCGCCAGCTTCATCAGCGTGGACTTGCCGCAGCCGGAGGGGCCGACCACGGCGGCGAATTCGCCCTCCGCAATTTCCAGCGAAAGACCCTCGACGGCCGGGGCATTGGTCGCCGCGCCGTAGGCGTGGCTGACCCCATCGAGAGTAACGAATCCCGTCACGGGAAAGTCCCCCAACTCTCCCGCGTCAGTTCGCTTTGCGATCGGCGGCCGGCGCCAGGAACGACGAGTCGAAGGCGTCGGCCGCCTTCGGCCTGGGATTCTTGAACTCGTAGGTCATCGCGATCTGGTCGATCGACTTGGCCATCCGGTCGGCGTCCACGCCGCCGAAGCCGTTCGCCTTCACCTCCGGCGTGACGATGTTGTCCCTCAGCGCCATGTTCAGGCGCTCGAGCTCGACCGGCTTCCTGGCGACGTCATTGCGCTTGATCACCGAGTCGACCGCGGCGGACGGGTTGGCGATCGTGTCCCTGAGGCCCTTGGTCAGGGCGCGCAGGAAGCCCTTCACCGCTTCCGGCTTCTCGGCGGCGAACTTCGGGTTCACGATGATGGTGTTGCCGTAGAGATTGACGCCGTAGTCGGCCATCAGCATGACGACGATGTCGTCGACCGGAACGCCCATCGTTTTCAGATTGATGAAGGACGAGAACGAGAAGCCGGTGATGGCGTCGACCTGGCCGTTCTGCAGCATCGGCTCGCGCACCGGGAAGCCGACCGCTTCGACCTTCACCTTGGACGGGTCGATGCCGTTGGCCTGGGTGAAGATCTTCCACTGCGCCCACGCGCCGTCCGGCGGCGGAGCGCCGAGCGTCCTGCCTTCGAGATCCTTGGGCTTGGTGACGCCGCGGCTCTTGCGGCCGACGATCGAGAAGGCCGGCTTGTTGTAGAGCATGTACACGGCCTTGATCGCGTTCGACGGATTGGCGTCACGGAACTTGATCAGCGAGTTGATGTCGCCGAAGCCCATGTCGTAGGTGCCCGATGCGACGCGGTTGATCGGCTCGAGCGAGCCCGCCGCCGTGTCGATGGTCACGTCCAGGCCCTCGGCCTTGAAGTGGCCCTTGTCGATGGCGACCAGGAACGGCGCCGCCGGACCCTCGAACTTGAAGTCGAGTGAGAACTTGATCGCCTGCTGCGCGGCGGCCGGCCCCGCGGCCAGCGCGGCACCCACGGCGGCGGCCAGAGCCAGACCGAAGTGGCTGCGCCGGACGTTATTGAACAGATTCATGTCGCTACCCCTTACAGTGTCTTCCCGGTGTCATCGGTTGGTTCTCGCGGACCTGCTTCGATGGGTTGCGGGTTCACGATCGGACGCTCATTTGCTGCACAGCAAAGAACATGCCGAATGAAAGAGCAAGGTCGGACCATGCCGCAGGCTGTTGCCGGTCCCGTTCTGCACATGAGTTCGCCAGCCTGCCTCTGCGGCGGGCAACGAGGCTGATAGGTTGGAGAGGTGCCCCCAAATGTCCGGGCGGGTGGTCGGAGGCATCCGATGAGCGAGGTGTCGAAGGTGGCGGGCGGCGCAAGGGGAGGCGCGGCGCTTTCGGCCCTCGCAGCCCCTTATGCGCCACAAGACCAGGTGATCGCGCCGGCGCTGCTCGCCGCCGGATCGCGGGACGAGGCGGCCGAGGCGCGGATCGACGAGCGGGCGCGGCGGCTCATTGGCGCGATCCGGTCGAACGCAGGAGGGCTCGGCGGCATCGAGGACTTCCTGCACGCCTATTCACTTTCGACCAAGGAAGGCCTCGCCCTCATGGTGCTGGCCGAGGCGCTGCTGCGTATTCCCGACGCTGGGACCGCGGACGCCCTGATCGAGGACAAGCTCGCCGCCGGCGACTGGTCGGAGCCGGATACGTCGAGTACGTTCCTGGTTTCCGCCTCGGCCTGGGCGCTGGGCATCACCGCGCGGGTGGTCCAGCCCGGCGAGACACCGGAAAATATCGTCGAAAGCGTGCTGAAGCGGCTCGGCCTGCCGACCGTGCGGCTCGCCACCCGGCAGGCCATGCGGCTGCTCGGTTCGCACTTCGTGCTCGGCCAGACCATCGAGGAGGCGCTGGGGCGCGCGGGGTCGCACCGCGAATTCCGCTATTCGTTCGACATGCTGGGGGAGGGCGCGCGCACGGCCGAAGATGCCAGGCGCTATTTCGTCGCCTATAGCGAGGCCATCGCCGCGATTGGCGCACGCGCCGGCAACGCCGCGCTGCCGGCGCGGCCGGGCATTTCGGTCAAGCTCTCGGCGCTGCATCCGCGCTACGAGGCGACCTCGCGCGAGCGGGTGATGCGCGAGCTTGCGCCGCAGGTGCTGGAGCTGGCCCGGCTTGCCAAGCGCCATGACCTCAATTTCACCGTGGACGCCGAGGAGGCCGACCGCCTCGAGCTGTCGCTCGACGTGATCGGCAAGGTGCTGGCGGATTCGTCGCTTGCCGGCTGGGATGGCTTCGGGCTCGCGGTGCAGGCCTATCAGAAGCGCGCCGGCGCGGTGATCGGCTGGCTGGGCGACGCCGCACAGAGCCTCAACCGCCGCCTGATGGTGCGGCTGGTCAAGGGCGCCTATTGGGACACCGAGGTGAAGCGCGCCCAGGAGCGCGGCCTCGCCGACTATCCGGTGTTCACGCGCAAGGCCATGACCGACCTGTCGTTCATGGCCTGCATGCGGCAGTTGCTGGCAGCGCGGCCCGGGCTCTATCCGCAATTCGCCACGCACAATGCGCTGACGGTCGCGAGCGTGGTCGAGGAGGCGGGTGGCGTCGAAGGCTACGAATTCCAGCGTCTGCACGGCATGGGCGAGGTGCTCTACGAGGCGCTGCTCGAGGAGGAGCCCGGCGCGGCCTGCCGCGTCTATGCACCGGTCGGCAGTCACCGCGACCTGCTGGCCTATCTGGTGCGGCGGCTGCTGGAAAACGGCGCGAACTCGTCCTTCGTTGCGGTCGCCGCCGACCCGAATGTGCCGGTCGAGACCATCCTGAAGCGCCCGCAGCAATGGATCGTCGACGCCGAGCACGCCCGCCACCCGCATATTCCACTGCCGCGCAATCTCTATCGTCCGTCGCGGCTGAATTCGTCGGGCATCGAGTTCGGTGACCGCGCAGCGTTCGCGGCCCTGCGCGATGAAGTCGCGAAGGGGGTGCCGAAGGACGCCAGGGCGGAACCTCTCATCGACGGCACGGCCCGCCTGGGCACGACGCGGCCGGTGCTGTCGCCCATCGACCGCAAGCCGGTCGGCCAGGTGACCGAGGCCGATGCTGCGGCTGCGTCCGCCGCGATGGCCGCAGCCGCCAGGGGCTTTGCCGAATGGAGCGCGACGCCGGTCGAGCAGCGGGCGGAAATCCTCGGGCGCGCCGGTGAGCTGCTCGAAGCCTCGCGCGGCAGGTTGATCGCGCTGCTGCAGGCTGAAGGCGGCAAGACGCTCGACGATGCGCTGTCCGAGTTGCGTGAAGCGGTGGACTACTGCCGCTACTACGCCGCGGAGGCGCGCCGTGTCTTCGCGCCGCGGCCGATGCCGGGGCCGACCGGTGAATCGAACGAATTGCGCCACCGCGGCCGGGGCGTGTTCGTCTGCATCAGCCCGTGGAATTTCCCGCTGGCGATTTTCCTAGGGCAGGTGACCGCCGCGCTCGCCGCCGGCAATGCGGTGGTGGCAAAGCCCGCCGAGCAGACGCCGCTCATTGCCGCAGAAGCCATCCGGTTGCTGCACCAGGCCGGCGTGCCGGCAAGCGCGCTGCAATTCGTGCCGGGCGACGGCCGCCTCGGCGCGGCGCTGACCGCCGATCCGCGCGTGGCCGGCGTGGCGTTCACCGGCTCGACCCAAGTCGGGCGCCTCATCAACCGCGCGCTCGCCGCCAAGGACGGCCCGATCGTGCCGCTGATCGCCGAGACCGGCGGCATCAACGCCATGATCGTCGACGCCACCGCGCTGCCCGAGCAGGTCGCCGACGACGTGGTGATGTCGGCGTTCCGTTCGGCCGGCCAGCGTTGCTCGGCGCTGCGGCTTCTCTGCGTGCAGGAGGACGTCGCCGACCGCATCACCGCGATGGTTGCGGGCGCCGCGAAGGAGCTTGCGCTGGGCGATCCGCGCGATCCGGCGACCCATGTCGGCCCGGTGATCGACGAGGAAGCGAAGCAGAAGCTCGACAAGTGGCTGGTCGCGAAGGCTGCGGAGAACCGCGTGATCTTCCGCTGGGACTTGGGCCGCGCGTTGCCGTCGCGCGGGCTGTTCGTGCCGCCCTCGATGATCCGCCTCGACCGCGCCGGCGATCTGCGCGAAGAGGTGTTTGGTCCGATCCTGCATGTCGTGCGCTGGCGCGCCGGCCGGCTCGACGAACTGCTCGGCGACATCGCCGGCAACGGCACGGGGCTGACGCTCGGCGTGCATTCGCGGATCGACGCCACGGCGGAGAAGATCGTCGCGCGGCTCAACAACGGCAATGTCTACGTCAATCGCAGCATGATCGGCGCGGTCGTCGGCACGCAGCCGTTCGGCGGCACCGGCCTCTCCGGCACCGGCCCGAAGGCCGGCGGGCCGGATTATCTCAAGCGCTTCGCCACCGAACAGACGGTGACGATCAACACCGCGGCCGCCGGCGGCAACGCGACGCTGCTCAGCGAAAACGAATAGCGAAAAATATTTCAGAGGTGCGACAAAACGCGCATGTGCGAAAGCGCGCAGCCCGCGGCGCGAAGATGAACATCCGTTTTGCTACATTGCCAAAACATAATTTGCTGCGTCCCGCGTTCGCCCGAACTCATTCCTATTTTCTGAGTTGATACGCCGAGCCTCATTCGAGGGGGCGTTCAGGAACGAAAGGGCGAAGTCATGTTCAACATTCGTAATCGCGCCATGGCTGCCGTGACGGCGGCTGCGATTGCGCTCACCACGGTCGGGGTCACTTCGGCGAACGCCGGTCCTCGCTACCGCAGCCATCGCGGCGACGCTGCCGCTGCCGCTGTCATGCTTGGCATCATCGGCGCGGTCGGCGCCTATGCCGCGGCGCGGGAGTACCGGAAGGCGCGGGAGGCTCGCTATCGCTACTACGATCAGCCCCACTACTACGGTGGTGGGCCTCGTTACGGGTACGGCGGCCCGTACCGCTACTATGGTCACTAAGACCGTCCAGAGACCGCCGTCCGAAGCGGTCGCAAGGTGAACTGCAAGGCGCCGTCACCCCGGCGCCTTTTTTCTTGAGCGTTTCCTGCGCGCGGCGCCGGCATTAACCGACAGGAGACGCGCGCCGGTGTATGTAGGATGCCATGAGCGATTCGCTGGGGCGGTTGTTCGAACAGGTCGTGGCGGCCAAAGGGGCCGATCCATCGGTGTCCCGCACGGCCAGGCTGCTGCATGCCGGCCGCTCCAAGATGGCCAAGAAGCTCGCCGAGGAGGCGATCGAGGTCGTCATCGACGCCATGAACGGCGAGCGCGACGCGGTGGTCCGCGAAAGCGCCGACCTGCTTTACAATCTTGTCGTACTCTGGTCCGAGGCCGGCGTCCGGCCGCAGGACGTCTGGGAGGAGATGGCGCGGCGCGAGCGGCTGTTCGGCCTGGCCGAGAAGCTGCCGAAGAAGATCCAGGCCAAGCTTGGAGAAGCCGGCCAACGCCGCAAGGTTGTGATGCTGGCGAGCCGCCGGCCGCCGAAACGGCGCTGAGCCAGATCGGATTCGTGGACAAATCCGGTCCCGGCCGCTAGGCAAGCGCGCCATGTTGAAAAGACTGTACGACTGGACGCTGTCGCTTGCCGCCCGCAAGAGCGCCGAATGGTGGCTCGGCATCATTTCCTTCGTCGAAAGCTCGGTCTTTGTCGTGCCGGCCGAAGCCTTGTTTGTGCCGATGGGGTTGGCCCGGCCGGAGCGCGCGTACCGATATGCGCTCATCGCCACGGTGGGATCGGTGCTCGGCGGCGTCGCCGGCTGGTTGCTCGGATATTACGCCTATGAGCTGATCGCCCGTCCGGTGCTCGAATTCTACGGCAGTCTCGACAAATTCGAGATGCTGCGCTCGTCGTCCAGTCGCGACGCCATCCTGCTGATGTTGATCACCTCGGGCATCGCCCATCTGCCGCCCATGAAGGTGGTGACCATCCTGTCCGGGGCCGCGGCGATCGATGGCTGGCTGTTTGTCGCCTCGGCCATCGTTGCGCGCGGCGGCAAGTTCTTTCTGATCGCCTGGCTGCTGCGGCGTTACGGGGAGCCGATTCGAGAATTCATCGAAAAACGTCTCGGCCTCATCGCGCTGGCCGGCGTGCTGGTCCTCGTCTTCCTCTACTTTGCGGCCAAGATGCTTTTCGGGTCCGGAACCTGACCGCTTGAGGAGGGCCGAGGCCCTTGGAATGGCTCCGGATTTCCGGGCACGCCGATCGCGCTCGTTGCCAGCGTGGTTGCCGCTATACTGGCTCCAGGCTTCGCTCCCGTCCTCATTTTCGCCATCGCCGCCCGGCATGTCCAGAAAAGCGCCGAGGCGTCGTTGAGCGGATCGGGGTGGGGCCTTACGATCGTGTAACGGCCGGTCTGGCTTAGGAGCGATGTACCGTATTGGATTTCAGCGTTGGATCTGGTTGCGCTGCGCCGCAGGTGCCGTCGCCTGCGCCTTGCTGCTGCCGGTCGCTGTCATGGCCCAGGGTGAGTCGCCGCAGCCTGCGCCCGCGCCCGAACAGAAGCCCGGCATGTTCGAATCCCTCGGCCGCTGGTTCGATCAGGGCGCCACGAACTTCCGCGAGCACCTGGAGGGTGCCAAGCGCCGGATGGACGACCTGCAAGACGAAGCCGCGACCAACAGCCGGAACCTGACCAAGGGCGCGGCCGATGCGACCAAGGGCGCAGCCGATGCCACCAAAGGCGCGGTCGACGCGATGACCCGGCTGCCGGCGGCGCGGGTGATGAGCGGCCGCGAGAAATGCGCCGTCGCGCCGAACGGTGCGCCCGACTGCGTCGCTGCGGCCGAGCAGCTTTGCAAGAAGCACGGCTATGCGTCCGGCAAGAGCATGGACTTCACCTCGGCCGAGGAATGCCCTGCCAAGGTCTATCTCGGCGGCGCGTCCCCCAGCCAGTGCCAGACTGTGACCTTCATCAGCCGGGCGATGTGCCAATAATTTCCGCGGCCTGTCGTCACTTCCGGACGATGCCCGTGCCGCGCACCACCACGATCTGCGTGCGCTGGCCGGTGACGCCGAAGTCGTCGTCATTGATCAGGAGCAGCGCGTCGTCGCCGAGCAGCGTCATGCCCTCGGTCTTGCCGAGGATCGCGCTGTGGTCGGTGGTGTCGAAGCGCAGCGTCTTCTTGACCGGCACGATCTTCGCCACGGTCACCTCGGTCTGCTCGAGCGACGGGCTGGTGGCCGCGTCATCCCAGCGGCTGCCGGCGATGTCGGTCGCCCCGCCGAGCTCGATCTCGTAAAGCTTGGTGGTCTGCTCGGTGCGTTCCAGCACCACCAGGCGGTCGAGCCCGATCGCCATCATTTCGCTGATCCGCGGATCGTTCTGCTTGCTCGAGGGGTCGCGGCGGAACGTCTTCGGATCGTCGAGCGTATAGACGAACTCGCCCGCGACCTTCATGGTTGCGCGGTCGATCTTGAACAGCCGCGTGTTGCGGGCCTGCCGGTAGGCCGCCGCGTTCGGGTTCGCCAGCGGGTTCTGCATGATGAAATAGAGGAAGCGTTCGTCGGGCGAGATCGACACCGCCTCGATGCCGCGGTTGGCCTGCCGCTTGGTGAGGATCGCGGGCAGCGAGCCGACCGTCTCATAGGCGGCACCGGCGAAATCGCCTTCGGTGCCCTGCGGCACATGCCGCGCAATCAGCCGTCCGTCGGCGGAGAACTGCACAAGCGACGGCCCGTTCTCGTCGCCGACCCAGAACGTGCCGTCGGCAAGCTTCACCAGCCCCTCGATGTCGATGCCGCGCACGTCCTGCTTCAGGGTCGCGCCCTTGCCGTCGAGCGGCATTTCGGTCGTCGCGGTCCGCAGCGGGTTGGGCATGCCGTTGAGCGGCACGCCGTCGCGGTCCTTGAGCGTGATGACGTTGGTGACGCGGAACGTGCCGTCGTCGAGCAGCAGCACACGGTACATCGACGGCGCATAGGACGGCGTCGGATAGACCCGGCCGTTCTTGACCTGGCCGCAGGTCAGCTCGGTGCCGGCCTGCTCCTTCATGTCGCTGCAGGCGATGTTCGGGCCGCGGTCGCCGAGCGTCCAGATCACGTTCGGCGGATCGTTCGGATGGCGGAACGCGGCGCTGCCGATGCCGACCGAAAGATTGAGCGTCTTGCCGCCGTCGAAGGCGAAGGGGCCGAGACGCAGCAGCGTGTCGTCGCTGGTGTAGATGCGCGCCGTGACCTCGGCGCCGGAAGCCGTCCCGGCGAATCCGACCATCGCCAGCACCGCGACAACGAGGCATGGACGTTGCGTCATGATTGAGCCCCCCGCTTTGCCACCCCGACACCAATCAATCGGCCTGTTGTGACAGGTCCGTGACAGGGAACGTTAGCGCGGCGGCGGGTCGAGACCCTTGGTCTTGTAGATCGTCATGGCCTCCGGCGAGGTGAGGAAGCGCAGCAGCGCGCGACCGGCCTCGGGCTCCTTCGCGGCGGTGCTCAGTCCCCCGGTGAACAGCACGAAGCTGTTGATCTCCGGTGGCAGCAATCCCAGCCATTCGATGTTCGGCGTGTCGATCAAGGGCGGCAGGCCCGATACGACAAAATCGACCTCTCCCGCGGCGACCAGTTGCGCCGACCGGCCCGGTCCGCCGGACTTGATCTTGGGCTTCACCTGCTCGGCGATGCCGAGGCGCTCGATCAGGCCGGCGACGAAGCGCCCGCTGCTGCCTTCGCCCGAGGTGGCGATGCTCTTGGCGTTGAGCAGCGACTGCTTGAATTTCTCGACGGTGCTGAAATCGGGCTTCGGCGAGCCGGCGCGGACCGCGACACCGACGCCGATCTGGCCGAGCACGATGCGCGATGCGGCTTCGACCTTGCCCTTCTTGATCAGCCCGTCGACGTCGATCGACAGCACGATGACGTCGAACGGCTCGCCGGCCTCGGCCTTGGCGACGAGCTCGAGCGGCAGCGCGGACACCATGACGAGCTTATGCCCGGTGGCGCGTTCGAACTGCGGCGCGAGGATCTCCCAGGCGCCGCGCGCCGCGCCGGTGAGGAACACCTTGATCTCGGCAGACTGCGCCGGGCTCTGCCCCATGTTCGCCGCGATCAGTGCAACCGCTCCGAATATCGCCGCCCGCCATCCCGTCCGCATGAGCGCCTCCGCCCCGCCGATCGGTTGGTCCTATCGGCGTAGCAAAGCCTAGCAGAGTGGAACCGGGGCGGCCAAAGGCCGCAAACGCCCGTCAGCGCTGCGCCGAACGCTTCTTGCCCTTGCTCGCGGACTTGCTCCCGCCCTTGGGCTGCAAGGCACTGGCGCAGGACGGGCTGAGCTGCCGCCGCTTGACCTTGAGGCACTTCACGATGCGATCGGCGTCGGGGACGAACTCGCTGCACAGCCGCATCACGTCGGGCGTGCAGCGCTCGGCGGCGTCCGACGCCTGGGCTGCGGCCGGCGTCGATCCGGCCACGAACAAAATCGCCAGTGCTCCGGCCGCGGCTCCAAGAAACGCGCCGGACAAGTTCCACGTCGTATTTTTCATGGTTGGGTTTAGCCCCTCAGTACTGTGCGGAGATCGGGAGTTCCTCGGCTGGGAACAGGCTGATGACCGTGTGGCCCTTGTCGGTGACGACGACCTCTTCTTCGATGCGCGCCGCCGAATAGCCGTCGGTCGCGGGGCAGTAGGTCTCGAGCGCGAACACCATGCCTTCCTTGATGATGGTTGGATGGTCGAGCGACACGACGCGGCTGATGATCGGCCGCTCATGCAAGTTCAAACCAAGACCGTGGCCGAATTGCAGCCCGAATGCGGAAAGCTCGTTCGGGAACCCGAATTCCTCCGCCTTGGGCCACACCTTGGCGATGGTGTCGGTGGAGACGCCGGGCTTGATCAGCTCGATGGCGCGGTCGAGCCACTCGCGGCACTTTTTGTAGGCGTCGCGCTGCGCGTCGGTGGCGCGGCCGACGTTGAACGTGCGGTAGTAGCAGGTGCGATAGCCCATGAACGACTGCAGGATGTCGAAGAACGCCTGGTCGCCCGGGCGGATCATGCGGTCGGTGAAGTTGTGCGGGTGCGGGTTGCAGCGCTCGCCGGAGATGGCGTTGATCGCCTCCACGTCGTCGGAACCGTGGGTGTAGAGGAACTTGTTCACCTCGGCGACGATGTCGTTCTCGCGCACGCCGGGCTTCAGCTTCTCGTGGATCAGGTGATAGGCGCCGTCCACCATCGCCGCGGCGCGGTTGAGCAGCGCGATCTCGTCGGCCGACTTGATCTCGCGCGCTTCGAGCATGACCTGCTGGCCGTCCTTGACCTTCAGGCCGGCCTTCTCCAACTCGAACATCATCGGCGGCTCGATGATGTCGACGCCGATCGGCATCTTGGCGAGGCCCGCGTCACGCAGGATCGAGGCCAGCTCCTCGGCGTGATGCTTCATCAGGCCGAAGCTCGGGTCCACAGTGCCGCGCAGGCCGACGAGGCCCGCCTTGCAGTTCTCCGGCTTCAGCCACGGCGAATAGAGCTTGTGGTGGACCGCGGCCGAGCCGAAGTCCCAGATGATCGGATCGCCGCCGCGCGGCAACAGCGCCCAGCGCGAAAGCTTGTCGCGCTCCCACTCGCCGATCTTGGTCGAGGTGAGGTAGCGGATGTTGTTGACGTCGAACACGAGCAGCGCGCCGAGGTCGGAGGCCTCGAGCGCGGCCTGGGCCCGGGCGAGGCGGTAGCGTTGCAGCCGGCGGTAGTCGACGCGCTCCTCGAAATCGACCCCCATGGTGCCGAGCACCGGCAGGTGACGCCCCCAGTTGTGGCGCGGATTGATGTCCTCGGCGGTGATCCGGCGCGGCTCGCGCTTGGTGATGTCGTCCATGGGGGTCTCCTTTGAATTGGTGGGGCCCGGGGCCCGATGGCGTGACGGGGTTATAGCACGGCCGGCGGCCGGTCCATCACGCCGGCAGCCGCTGCAAAGGGTTGCGTCGGCTGGTTTTCCATGTGCATTGCGCGGTCAGCGGCCTCGGGCGAGGCAGGCCATCGCGGCCGGGCTTCGAACATCCCGGCCATCGGGATTCCAAGGGGGCTGATCGTGAAATCCGTACGTCGTGCCGCCTGGGCGGTCGTTGCCGTTGTCACGCTCGCGGGCGCGAATGCGGCTCACGCTCAGGAAGCGAAGTATCCGACCAAGAAGGTCGATTTCATCGTCGCCTTCGCCGCGGGCGGTTTCGCCGATACGCTGGCGCGCTTCGTCGCTCAGAAGCTCAACGAAAGCTGGGGACAGTCGGTGGTGATCGAGAACCGCGGCGGCGCCGGCGGAAATCTCGGCGCGCGCGCGGTCCGCTCGGCGGCAGCCGACGGCTATACGGTGTTGGTGACGACCGCGGCGCTGGCGATCAATCCGACGATGTACCGGCGTCTCGATTTTACGCTCGACGAGCTTGCGGCGGTGGCGATCCCGGCGGCGTCGCCGGAAACCGTTGCCGCGCATCCGAGCAAGGCGCCGGGCGAACAGAGCTATGATCCGTCCACGCAAGTAGTTCTGACGCAGTACGATTAACTCGCCCGCAGACCGGCCACGAGCCTCTCCACGTCGGCCCGGATCTTCGGGCCGTGGGTTCGCATTTCGGCGAATTCGGCCTCCGAAATCAGGTCGTGCAGTCCGCGCCGGAAGCTCGGCCATTGCTGCACCATCGCCCACCAGGCGTCGATGCGCGGCCGTCCGTCGGTCCACGCGCCAAGCAGGCCGAGATAGGAAAGGCGGGCGACGAACGGCATCATGTTGATGTCGGCGAGCGTCGGCTGCTTCCCGAGCAGCCACGGCCCTCGCTCGGCGAGCGTCTGTTCCATCAGCTTGAAGGCGCGCTCATAGGCCGCGATCGCGTGCAGCACGAACGGCGAATGCACGCCGTGCTCGTAGGTCGATTTGAAGCGGTCGGTGCGGCGCGGGTCGCCGACATTGCGGAAGCGCTTTTCGCGCAGCTCCGGGCTCATGCTCCGCATCCGCTCGCGGAACATCGCCGAGAAGCTCAGCTCGGTCGCGCCGTCGAACAGGCCCTCGTCGACGAACTTGCTCCACAGCCGCATCCGCGCCCGCTCGGCCGGCGTCGAAGGCATCAGCGGCGGATCGGGAAACGTCTCGTCGAGGTATTCGCAGATCAGCGTCGACTCGATCACCGGCGTGCCGTCGTGCACCAGCGTCGGCACCACGCCCTTGGGATTGAGCTTGAGATATTCCGGGTCGTACTGCTCGGTCTTGAACAGGTCGACCCGCCGCGCCTCCCAGGCGAGTCCTTTCTCGACCAGGGTGATGCGGACCTTCTGGCAGCAGACCGAATTGCCGAAGTCGTAGAGGAGGAGCATGCGTGGGACCTGAATTCACGTTTGGGCCCGGCACATTATGGAAAAAGCGGCATCCCGTCACCGTTGAACCGGAGAAGCCATGGCCGCGAGGCGCGAAATGGAGAAGCGTCTCTATGCGCTGCGCGGCCTGGCCGCATCAAACTGAGGTCAGGTCGCGGCGACCACGCGCCGCAGCGCGGTCCGAAGCTCTGCCGATTCGCTTGCGCCGAACGCCAGCTCGAACTTCTTCTGCGCTTCGCGCCATTGCGCCGCCGCGGCCTTTACCTTTGCCTGTCCCGCCGCCGTAAGCGTCAGCCGGCGCGTCCGGCCATCATCGCCCGCGCCGATGGTGAGAAGCTTGTCGCGCTGAAGCGGCCGCACCGCGCGGCCGAGCGTGGTGCGGTCCATCACCATCGATTTTGCCAGCTCGTTGATCGACAGCGGTCCGAGGCGATTGAGCTTCGCTAGGATCGAATACTGCGTGCCCTTCAGCCCCACGGCGGCGAGGTGGGTGTCATAGAGCTGGCTGACGTGGCGCGCCGCCTGGCGGAGCGCGAGGCAGTTGCACTCGGTCGAATCCGGGGCCGGCGGGGACTGCTTTTGCATGGCTCGTATTCCTGAAACCGGGCAGCCCGGCGAGGGGCCGGCCCTTGCTAATATGTGCATATGCACTTATCAAAGGTCAAGAGAAAAGGCGCATATGCACCTATTTCGGGCTTTGCAATATTGGCCGTTGCGGAAAGGGCGTTTTTCATGGACCCGCGGACCCGGATGCTGCTGGAGGCCCCGGTTGGCCCGACGATCGTCAAGCTGGCGCTGCCCAACGTCGTCGTCATGGTGGTGCAGGCCTCGATCGGCCTGATCGAAACCTATTTCGTCGCCAAGCTCGGCCTAGATGCGCTGGCCGGCATGGCGCTGGTGTTTCCGCTGTTCATGCTGCTGCAGATGGTATCGGCCGGCGCGATGGGCGGCGGCATCCTGTCGGCCGTCGCCCGGGCGCTGGGTGCGCAGCAGCGCGAGCGGGCGAACGAGCTGGTCTGGTCAGCGGTCGCCATTACTGTCGTGCTCGGCGCACTGACCACGGTCGCGGCGCTGCTGTTCGGGCCGAAGCTCTATGCATTGATGGGCGGGCGCGACGCCTCGCTCGCGGCGGCGACGACCTACTCGGCGCTGGTGTTCGCCGGTGCGATTCCGCTGTGGCTGTTCAACTCGTTCGCGGCGGTGATCCGCGGCACCGGCAACATGTTCTTTCCGGCGGCGGTGACGACCGCCGGCGCGCTTGTGCTCGTGCCGCTGTCGCCGCTGCTGATCTTCGGCCTCGGCCTGTTTCCGCAGCTCGGCATCGCCGGTGGCGCCGCTGCGGTCTTGCTCTATTACGTGATCGGTTGCGCGATCTTCGTTGTCTACATTTGGTCGGGCCGTGGCGTGCTGAAGCCGTCGCGCGTGCCGCCGAAGCTCACCTGGGCGCCGATGCGCGATATCCTCGGCGTCGGTCTTGCCTCCACCATCTCCAGCGTCTCGACCAATGTCACCATCGCCACCGCGACCGGCCTCGCCGGTCTGGTCGGGCCTGCGGCGGTCGCCGGCTATGGCACCGGCGCGCGGCTGGAATATCTCCTGGTGCCGCTGGTGTTCGGCCTTGGCGCGCCGGTCGCGGCGATGGTCGGCACCTCGATCGGCGCGGGGCGGCGGGACCGCGCGCTCAAGGTCGCGTGGACCGGCGCCGCCATGGCCTTCGGCATCACCGAGGCGATCGGGCTTTTGGCGGCGCTGTTCCCGGCGGCATGGCTTTCGCTGTTCGGCTACGACCCGAAGATGATCGAGGTCGGGACGAGCTATCTGCGTATCGTCGGACCGGTCTACGGCTTCTTCGGCGCGGGACTGCTTCTGTACTTCGCTTCGCAGGGCGCGGGCCGCGTCGGCTGGGCCGTGCTGATCGCGGTTGCGCGCGTCGTCATTGCCGCGGGCGGCGGCTGGCTCGCCGTGCGCAGTTTCGGCGGCAGCACCGCACTGTTCGCGGTGCTGGCCGGGGCGATCGTGGTCTATGGCGTCGCCAACGTGGTGGCTGTGGCGAGCGGCGCGTGGTTCGCGGAGCCGAAGCCGAAAGCACTGCCGGCGGCACAGCCTTCATGAGGAGAGTTGCCATGACGACGGAAACGCTCGCGGCCCGGCCGCTCTATCTCGAAGATCTCATGCCCGGGACAATTCACCGTTCCGGCGGCGAGCCGCAGACGATGGACGCGGAAAGCATCAAGGCGTTTGCCCGGCAGTTCGATCCGCAGCCGTTTCATCTCGACGAGGCTCTGGCGGCCGGAACCTTCTTCCACGGGCTTGCGGCAAGCGGCTGGCAGACCGCGGCGGTGACGATGAAGCTTCTGGTCGAGGGCGGTCTGCCGCTCGCCGGCGGCATCATCGGTGCCGGCGTCGAGGAGGTGCGCTGGCCGCGCCCGGTGCGGCCGGGCGACCGGCTTCGCGTCGAGACGAAGGTGCTGGAGGTGCGGCCGTCGCACTCCAAGCCGGAGCAGGGGCTCGCGAAGGTCCGCACCACCACGCTCAACCAGAACGGCGACCCGGTCCAGGTGATGACATCCAATCTGCTCGTGCAACGACGCAACGGAGGCTGACCATGCCGGTCGCAAAAATTCACGTGCTCGAAGGGCAATACGAGGAAACTGGCCTCGACAGGGTTTCCAAGGCAATCCAGGACGCGCTCATGAAGGTGCTCGGCGTGCCGCCCGACGATTTCTTTCAGATTTTCTACGTCCTGCCGCGCAACCAGTTTCGGCACACGCGGTCGTTCCTCGGCCTCAAGTATTCGGACCGGCTCATTATCCTGGAACTCAGCTTCATCGCTGGCCGGCCGCGCGAGAGGCGGCAGGCGCTGCTGAAGGCGCTGAACGACAATGTTGTCGCGGCCGCTGGAATCTCTCCTGACGATCTGGTGATCACGTTCTACGAGGTTCCGGGCGAGAACATTTCGTTCGGCCAGGGTCTCGCCCAACGCGCGCATATCTCAGACCGGGTGCCGGCCTGATGCCAGGACCCGAAGTTCCATGATCCCTCAGCGGGCACTTTGCGAGCTTCGGGGCCGAGGCGCGCCCGGCGCGTAACGCGGCAATTTTTCCCCGCCGCCGCGTCGCAAGGGGATCGCCGTCACAAATGTATTGCAATGCGGCAAAAACCATGCTGCAGTGCGATGGTCTCGCTTTTGAGAACGCGACCATGGCAGGTGCGAATCCGGTGAGTGCCCATCGCCTCAGAAAGCAGGCCGCGCGGTGTCAGGCGCTGGCCAAACAGACCCACGACGAAGAGGGCCGTCAGCGCTACCTCCGTCTGGAGCAGATGTATCTTCAGCTCGCCGACGCTGAAGAGCACGGCGACAGCCCGAACCCGGCCGCCGCCTGAGTTCCGGTATCGGACCGCTCGCGGACACGCTCACTCGAGCTTGATGTTCGCGGCCTTCACCACCTTGGTCCACTTTTCGATCTCGGCGCGCAGGAAGGCGTCGGTCTGCGCGGGCGTCATCGACATCGTCTCGGTGTCCTGTTTTGCCCAGTAGGCCTTCACGTCGGCCCGCGCCAGCATCGCCCTGATCTCGGCGTTGAGCAGATCGACCACCGGCTTCGGCGTCCCGGCCGGCGCCATGACGCCGAACCATCCCGTGTGCTCGTAGCCCGGCACGCCGGCCTCCGAGACCGTCGGCACGTCCGGCAGCGCGCTCGAGCGCTTCGCGCCGGTGACGCCCAGCGCGCGGACCTGCCCTGCGATCACGTTGGGCGCGACCGAGGGCACCTCGTCGAACATCATGTGCACGTGTCCGCCGATGATGTCGTTGCGCGCGCCGGTGCTGCCCTTGTAGGCGACGTGCAGGATGTCGGTGCCGCTCATCAGCTTGAACAGCTCGCCGCCGAGATGCTTGTTCGAGCCGGGGCCGGAGGACGCATAGGTGAGGGCGCCGGGCTTCGCTTTCGCAAGCGCAACCAGCTCCGTCACCGACGTCGCCGGCACCGCGGGGTGCACCACGAGAACGGCGTCGGTCGAGAAGGTCATCGCGACCGGCGAGAAATCGCGCATCAGCACGTACGGCTTGTTGGTGCTGAGGATCTCGAGGTTGACATGCGGCGAGGCGACGACGAGCAGGGTGTAGCCGTCCGGTGCGGCCTTGGCGGCCTCGGCGGTGCCGATGATGCCCGCCGCGCCCGGACGGTTTTCGATGAAGAACGACTGCTTGAACCGCTCGCCGAGCTGCTGCGCGATATAGCGGCCGACCAGATCGGCAGGGCCGCCGGCGCCGAGCGGCACGATCATGCGCACCGGGCGCTCCGGCCACTGTCCCGCGGTCTGCGCGGCGGCGGGCAGCGCGGCGGCCGCAAGGGCCGCGATCGTCATGGCGAAGCGACGCACGAAATTGATTGGGCGCGGATTGAATGGGCGCGGATTGAATCGGCGCATGGTATCCTCCCGCCGGGCGGCTGCGCGGCGTCGTCGCGCCGCTGTCGGGGCCGTCCAGGCCACCTTTTTACCCCACAATTGGCCCGAAGCGATATCCGACGGACTGGTGCATGGGTCCGAGGCTAACCCGCTGCCAGGCGGTTGCGCACGACAGCGATGTGATTGCGCAACAGATACAGCAGGCTTTCATAAGCGATCGGCATCCTGAGCTGGCTTGCCTGTTTCTCGAGGTGATCGAGGCGCGCCATGAGTTGAGCGGCATTGGCCGCTCCTGCGCCCGCGATCTCGTCCTCCAGAAACCGCAGCTCGCCATACAACCGGGCGATCTTGCGGCGCATCAACCAGCCGTACAACGCAGGCAGGAACCGCATCATCGGGTACAGCACGGCGACGATCGGGATCAGCAGGACGAGCAGGCGCCCGACCAGCGACGCCATCCAGAACGGAAGATTGTGCTGCAGGAACGGTTGCCCGGATTTGTGGAACTGAACCGCCTCGTTGGAGAGCGGCAGCTCGATGCCTTCGGCTGCCGGGAAACGCCCGCCGCGATTGAACATGGTCACCCCGGAGTGGACCTGCACCGCGGTGCTCAGCAAGAGGTATTGGATCGCAGGGTGGAGATCCGCGCGCACCACCAGGCTGGCTTTGGATGCGAACAAGGTGACGTCGGCCGGCGGGAGATCCTTGGCAAGATCGCCGACGCCCCGCGGCACTGTCACCTTGCTCAGGAACGGGTAGAGCGCGACATAGGCATCTGCGCGGGCCATATTCAGAAGCTCGATCCGCTCGTCGGTAATGAGTTGCTGGACCACCGGCGCATCCCACGACGCGAGAAGGGCCGCCGCATCGATCTCGCCGGCGAGGAGCTTGTCGGCAGCCTCTTGGGGCGGCAGTGCCAGAAACTCGGCGAAGCCCTGATCGACCTCATTGCGCTCGAGCAACTGAACCAGCAGCGCACGCGAGCCACTGCCGACCGGTCCGATCGAGACCTTCCGGCCGCGCAAGGCGGCCAGTGTCTCGCCCTGCAGGGCTCCGCGATGGAAGAGCCAGAGCGGTTCGTAGAATAGCGTTCCAAGCGACTCGAGCTCGCCCGGCTCCTTGCCGACGCTGCCGCCCTGGATCAGCGCGATATCCACGCCGGAGCGCGGATCGCGCAGCAGCGCCAGATTGTCCACGCTGCCCGCCGTTGCGACGAGCTTGAGCTCCACGCCCTTGCCGGCCAGCAACGCCCGATATCGTCTGCCGATCACCTGGTAGCCGCCGCCCTCGGGCCCGGTCGCCATCGTGATCGTGCGCGGCGGCACGGTGCTCACCAGAAACACCGCAGCGAAAGCGATAACGCCCGCGGTCACGGCGATCGTGACCACGTGCCAGTTCGCGCGCAGAAACTCTCTGACTGCCATGCTGCTGCGTAAGGCGCGTCCCGAGCGCGCCATGGAATGCAAGTTGACGGCGACTAAACCATACAAACTTGTCGATGGCTGCGCGAGCCGAATTCCGCGCTGACGCTGCGCGGCGGCAAAGGGTGTAGAGCAGATACTGGAAAGCCCGTGTCGGCTCGATTGAAGCGCGCGGCCTACGCCACCTTCTTTCCCCACAGCCGTTGCGAGGCGATATCCGCCCCCTCGCGCAGCGATTTCAGCTTCAGCCACACCACCGGCTCGATCACCCATTCGCGTTTGGCGAACGTGCCGAAACCGCAGTCGGTCGAGGCGATCACCCGCTCGCGGTCGCCTGTCACCGACACCGCCTCCTCGATCCGCCGCGCCACCACCTCGGGATGCTCGACGAAATTCGACGTGGTCTCGATCACGCCGGGAACGAGCAGCATGTGCGGCGGCAGCTTGTGCTTCTTCAGCGCCGCGTATTCGTGCGCATGGCGCGGGTTGGAGAACTCGATCGTCAGCGCCCCGACGTTCGCGGTGTAGAGCGCCGGCAGGATCTTCTCCAGCGCAATATCGTGGATGTGCGGGCCCTCCCAGTTGCCATAGCAAACGTGCAGCCGCACGCGGTCGCGCGGGATGCCCTCGATGCCCTTGTTGATCGCCGCGACATGGCGCTCGCAGCGCTTGACGAAGTCGCTGTCGGAGAGATCGCGGTACATCATGGTGCGGTCCATCGCGAGGTCCGGTGCGTCGATCTGCAGAATGAGCCCGGCCTGGTGCACCGCCTGGTATTCCTTGCTCATCTCGCGTGCGATCGCGTCGAGATAGGTGTCGTGCGAGTCGTAATAGGCGTTGAGCATCGTCGTCGAGATGATGCCGGGCGACGCCGCGGTCATGAAGCGTTCGGAGAACGCGCCGAGCTCGCCGGCGATCCGGTTGAAGCGCGCGGTCTCCTCGGTGATCGGCTTGAGGTCGACATACTTGATGTCGGCCTGGGCCTCCGGCGCGCCCTGCTGGCTCTTGGTCGGGTTCGGAAAGCGGCGCATCAGATAGGCGAGCAGCTCGGGAAACTCCTCGAACTCCTGGCCGCGGCGGCGCTTCGACACGCCGGCGAAGCCGCTCATGCGCTGCGGCACGTAGGTCTGGAAACCGATCCGGCCCTGCTCGCCGTCGTTGCCGACGTCGATGCCGGCCTGCATCTGCGCCTGCACCACGTAACGCACCGCATTGTCCATTTCCGCGGTCAGCGCTTTCGGCTCATAAGGCTTGCCTTCCTCCTGCGCCATCAGCAGGTCGGAGAGCCTCTCGTTGCGCGGCAGGCTGCCGACATGGGTGGTGAGGATGCGGTCCCGGCTCGAAATCATTCTGGCGCTCCCGTCAGGCCGATTGTTTTTTCGGCCGCCACCATAGCCCCAGTCGCAACCGGATGTCAGGCATGGCTCCAGGGAGCTGAACCCGTGGGCCATGGCCCCGCCGCGACGGCTCGCTTAAGCTCCGTCGGTCGCAATGGCCTGGAAGATCATGCCGCCGCTTCCCCAATCCATTCTGTTGGTCGCGGTGTTCGTGCTCGCGGGCGTGCAGCACGCGGCGGCGCAGCGCTGTCCGCCGAACTCGCATCCGGAGGCGGTCGCCTTTGCGGGAAGCCTGCAGACCGCGCAATGCTTCTGCGATCGCGGCTTCACCCGTGTCGATGGTGTCTGCGTGCCGGTGCGGCGTCCGGCCGACCGGCCGCCGGCCAACGATCCGAGCCGCGCGCTGGTCGCGCCGATGCCGTTTCGCTAGCGCACCCTCTCGTTGGTTTGTACCAGCCCATCCGCGTCATGGCCGGGCTTGACCCGGCCATCCATGACGCGTTGCGGCCGCGAAAACCTCACGTAAGTCCATATCATCGCGCGCCATCGCATGGATGCGCGGGTCAAGCCCGCGCATGACGGCGGAGAGAGTGGTGCAAGCCAACTGGAAATCGACCCAAGCGATTTCGCCGATCGCGCGTCCGCTCAATACGTCTCGACGTGATAGCGCCCTTGCGCGCGCATGTCGGCCCGCAACGCCGGCCAGCCGACCTCGAGGTCGTCGCAGATCGCGGAGAACGCCTCGTCCACGCCGCTTTCCATGCCGCGCAGCCCGCAAAGATAAATATGCGTGTGCGGGTGTTTCAGCAGGATGCCGACCTCGTCCGCCTTCTCACGCATCAGGTCTTGCACATAGACCTTCGGCCGTCCGGACATTCGCGAATAGGCGAAGTGCTTGCGCAACAATCCGTCCGGCACCTTTTGCAGCGGTCCGAAATAGGGAAGCTCTTCCGGACGGCGCGCGCCGAAGAAAAGCATCATGCGGCCGGGCGCCTCCCGCATCGCGCGTCGTCTGCGCTCGGTGAACGCCCGAAACGGAGCGGAGCCCGTGCCGGTGCAGACCATCAGGATGTTCGCCGCAGGATCGTTCGGCATCAGGAACGTCGCGCCGAACGGCCCGGTCACCTGCACCCGGTCGCCTTTCTTCAAATCGCAAATGTAGTTGGAGCAGACGCCATGCGGCTCGCGCTTGACGGTGAGCGCGAGGTTGTTCGTGTTCGGCTTCTCGCCGTCGCGCGGGCTTGCGGCCGAATAGAGCCGCATTCGGTGCGGCGCGGCGCTGGCATCTGCGCCGGGCGCAACGATGCCGATGCTTTGACCCTCCAGCACCGGAAAAGTGACGTCGCCGAAATCCAGGATCACATGGCGCACGTCGTTGTCCGCGTCCGGCGCCGTGAGGCGGAAATTGCCGGTGACCGTCGCGAGCGCAGGGCGCTGCCGGTTGTAAAGGTTGATCTGCGGGCTTGCAGCCGATGCCGGCGCGACGCTCTTGCCGCCGGTGCCGAGATGCGCCTCGGCAATCAGGCGTCCGGCCTCGTCGTCGACGGCTTCGACGGGGTCGGCAGCTTGAACCTTCTCTTGCGCCGGAAGCTCGCTCCAGCCGAACTGGTCATCCACGCTGTAACGCGCCCTGACCAGCCGCCAGTTGTCGATGGCTCCGGTCGGGCAGGGCGAGATGCAATCGAGGCAGAAATTGCACTTGTCCGGATCGACGACATAGTTGTTGTCGTCGTGGGTGACCGCATCGACCGGGCAGGTTTCTTCGCAGGTGTTGCACCGGATGCAGATTTCCGGGTCGATGACATGCTGCTTGTTGAATGAACGGGCGGCGGCCGGGGCCTCCGCTGCCGGATTGATCGCGTCGGTCATGTCGCCTGCTCTCAATTCGATCCCGCAATCGATCCCGGCCCTGCCGGCGTGCCGGTTTTTTCAGACCGGGAGCGTTGCGGTGATATGCATTATAATGCCGCTTGAGAATATGCAATATATTTCATAATACTTTTGTGGCCGAGCGGAACCAGCCTTCCACGACTGTTCCATATCGTCCCGATGACTGGGATTTCTTGGCAGCGCCGGCACGGGCAGGCGCGCTTCGCGATGGGTCTGCCGGCCATCGCGCGAAGGAGTTGCCATCGGGTAGCGACATGCATGATAATGCAGGTTGCGAGGGTGCGGTGCCGCCAGCCTGCCGTTTGCAGCGACAATAAGCCGTAACGGGATGAATATGGTTCAAGGATTGGAGGCTGCCGCCTTCAGGCGGGTGACGAACGCGCGTCGCGGAGCCATCCCGCGCGACTGCAGTCTTGCTGCCGGTATCCTCGCGCGCAATCTGAATGCCGGCCGCGGGCGGCAAGCCTGCTGTCGATGCGCACGGCACCCGCTGAAGGATCAGACCAAAGTCGCAGACGCCGCGGCTCGTGACGCGATGTCGCGGGCGTTGCGGGAGCACGTCAAAAACCGGCTTGCGCCCGGCAAATGCCCGCGCTGGATCGAGTTTCGGGCCGACCTGCCGAAGGCGGCGACGGACAAGCTTCGGCGCTTCAAATTGCGCAGCGAGGCCGCGCCGCGCTAAGGTTTCCGCCAACAGGTTCCTTGGGAGGGGTTTGTCCATGAAACGTACGTTCCTTGCTTCCTGCGCCCTTGCGGCGCTGGCGCTTGCCGCGGCTCCGGCCACGGCGCAGCAGAAGACGGTCAAGATCGGCTTCATCTCGACCTTCAGCGGCCCGGTGGCGGCGATCGGCAACGACATGCGCAACTCGTTCGAGCTCGCGCTCGACCATCACGGCCGCAAGATCGGCGGCCTGCCGGTCGAGGTGATCTACGAGGACGACCAGATCAAGCCGGAAGTCGGCGTGCAGAAGACCCAGAAGCTGATCGAGTCCGACAAGGTCGATTTCCTCGTCGGCTACATCTGGTCGAACGTGGCGCTCGCTTCGCTTAAGCCGATCGTCGACTCCAAGACCTTCACGCTCATCACCAACGCCGGCGCCTCGCAGATCTCGGGCGAGCTGTGCTCGCCCTACGTGTTCACGACCTCGTGGAACAACGACCAGACGCCGCAGGCGGTCGGCCTCTACATGAACCAGAAGAACGTCAAGAAGGCGTTCCTGATCGGCCCGAACTACGCCGCCGGCAAGGACATGCTGGAAGGCGTGGCCGCGACCTTCAAGGGCGAGGTGATCGGCCGCGAGCTGACCGCCTGGCCGAACCAGCTCGACTTCTCCGCCGAGCTGTCGAAGGCGCGCGCGGCGCGGCCCGACGCGATCTTCGCGTTCTATCCCGGCGGCGCCGGCATCCAGTTCGTGACGCAATATGCGCAGTCGGGTCTGAAGGGCCAGATCCCGCTCTACACGGCGTTCACCATCGACTCGCTGTCGCTGCCACGGCTCAAGGACCTCGCGATCGGCGTCCCCGGCGCCCAGCAGTGGGTGCGCGACCTGCCGAACCCCGCCAACAAGAAGTTCGTCGACGACTTCCGCGCCAAGCACAAGAGCGACCCGTCGTTCTACGGCGCGCAGACCTATGACGCCGTCCCCTTGCTCGACAGCGTGGTCACCGCGGTCAAGGGCGACCTCACTAAGAAGGACGAGATGCGGCGCGCCGCCGAAAAGGCCGACTTCAAGTCGGTGCGCGGCAACTTCAAGTTCGGCCCGAACCACGTCCCGATCCAGAACTTCTATCTCCAGGACACGGTGAAGGAGGGCGACGAGTACCGGCTGAAGACCGTCGCCACCATCGTCGAGAACGACCAGGACAAGCACTGGCAGAAGTGCAAGATGCCGAACTGATCGGGCATAAACGTCGACAGGCGGCAGGAGCGCGTGCGCTTCTGCCGTCTTGTTTTTGAGGGCGATGTCGTGGCCTGATCGCGTCGGGGATGCGCCGGGCCGGGGGACGAAGGCCCGGGAATTGCAAGCCTTGAGAATTGCAAGCGCGGTGCGGGACACCAGATGCTCTACCTGATCGAACAGTGCCTGAACGGCATCCAGCTCGGCATGCTGCTGTTTCTGCTGGCGGCCGGGCTGACGCTGATCTTCGGCATCATGGACCTGGTCAACCTCGCGCACGGCTCGCTCTACATGCTGGGCGCCTATTTCGCCGCGACCTTCATCGGCCTGACCGACAGCTTCCTGATGGGCCTTGGCCTCGGCCTGATCGCGATCCTGATCGCCGGCATGGTTCTGGAGGTGATCGCGATCCGCCCGCTCTACGGCCGCGACCATCTCGACCACGTGCTCGGCACGTTCGGCCTCTTGATCTTCTTCAACGAGCTGGTGCGGCTGATCTGGGGCCCGGAGGGCCGCACCATCTCGCTGCCGATGCAGATGCTCACCGCGGTGCAGGTGCTGCCCGGCATCTACTATCCGCTCTATCGGCTCGTCATCATTCTCGCCACGCTTGCGGTCGCGCTGCTGCTCTACGTGCTGGTGATGCGCACCCGCATCGGCATGCTGATCCGCGCCGGCGCCTCCAACCGCGAGATGGTCGGCGCGCTCGGCGTCAACATCAAGCTGCTCTACACCCTGGTGTTCGGGCTCGGCGCCGCGCTTGCGGGCTTCGCCGGCATGATTCAGGCGCCGATCTCGTTCGTGCAGATCGGCATGGGCGAGAACATCCTGATCCTCGCCTTCGTCGTCATCATCATCGGCGGCATCGGCTCGATCCGCGGCGCCTTCGTCGCCGCCGTCATCGTCGGCCTGATCGACACCATCGGCCGCGCCTTCCTGCCGGACGTGATGCGGATGTTCCTGAGCTACAGCGCCGGCTCGAGCCTTGGGCCCGCGCTGTCGTCGATGCTGATCTACACGCTGATGGCGGCGATCCTGGTGTTCCGGCCGGAAGGCCTGTTTCCGGCGTCCAGCAAATGAGTTCGTACCTCACGATGGCTCTCTCTTGTCCCGGGCGCAGCGCTGACACTCCGCGCTGCACCGCATCCGGGACACGTGTGGAGAGACCCGGCACATGACCGCCTGGTTCACTCCGCGTAACATCGTCGTCGCAGGCCTGATCGCGATCCTCGCGCTGATCCCTGTCTATGCCGCGCTGACCGGCAACACCTTCGTCATGACGCTGTTCACCCGCATCGTCATCCTCAGCATCGCCGCCGTCAGCCTCAACCTGATCATGGGCTTCGGCGGCATGGTCAGCTTCGGTCACGCCGCCTATCTCGGCATCGGCGGCTACGTGGTCGGCATCCTCGCCAAGGAAGGCATCGACTCCGGCTTCGTGCAATGGCCGCTGGCGCTGGGGGTGTCGGGCCTGTTCGCGCTCGGCGTCGGCGCGCTCAGCCTGCGCACCCGCGGCGTCTACTTCATCATGATCACGCTCGCCTTCGCCCAGGTGGTCTACTACATCGCCAACGGCCTCGATCGCTACGGCGGCGACGACGGGCTGACGATCCAGCGGCGCAGCGAGTTCGCGGGCCTGCTCAATCTGTCGAACCGCACCGCCTTCTACTATCTCTGCCTCGCGCTGCTGCTCGCCACCGTCTACGTCGTCTGGCGCATGGTCAATTCGCGCTTCGGCCTGGTCATCCAGGGCGCGCGCTCCAACGAGCGGCGCATGCGCGCCATCGGCATCCCGACGTTCCGCTACAAGCTGACCTGTTTCGTGATCGCAGGCGTGATCTGCGGGCTCGCCGGCGTGCTGCTCGCCAACCACACCAACTTCATCAGCCCGGCGCTGATGCACTGGACGCGCTCCGGCGACCTGATCGTCATGGCGGTGCTGGGCGGCATGGGCAGCGTGTTCGGCCCGGTGATCGGCGCGATCGCGCTCCTCGTGCTCGAGGAGGCGCTGCCGCACCTGATCGGCTTGGTCACCCACGTGTTCACCGGCAGGGAGATCGCCGCCGCCAAGGAATACTGGCAGCTGATCCTCGGTCCGATGATGCTGCTGATCGTGCTTTACGCCCGCGGCGGCATCGACAGTCTGCTGGCGAGGCCTGCCCGTGGCTGACACGCTGCTCAAGGTCGAAGGCCTGACCAAGCGCTTCGGCGGCGTAATCGCGTCCGACAATGTCGTCCTCGACGTGGCGCCGGGCGAGCTGCACGCGATCATCGGCCCGAACGGGGCCGGCAAGACCACGCTGATCGGCCAGCTCGCCGGCGAGATCGTGCCCGACGCCGGCCGCATCCATTTCGACGGCCGCGACATCACCGCGCTGCCGGTCTATGACCGGAGCCTGATCGGGCTCGCCCGCTCGTTCCAGATCACCTCGCTGTTTCCGAACTTCACCGCGCTGCAGAACGTGGCGCTTGCAGTGCAGGCCCATGCCGGCCATTCGTTCCATTTCTGGCGCGACGCGCGCACCGAAGCTGCGCTGCGCGAGCCCGCGCGCTTGGCGCTCGAGCGGGTGGGCATCGGCCACCGCGCCGGCGCGGTGGTCGCCCGCATGAGTCACGGCGAGCACCGGCAGATCGAGCTGGCGATGGCGCTTGCGACCGGGCCGCGGATGCTGCTGCTCGACGAGCCGATGGCAGGGCTTGGGCCGGACGAGTCGGCGCGCATGGTCAGGACGCTGCGCGAGCTCAAGCGCGAGCTGACCATCCTGCTGATCGAGCACGACATGGAGGCGGTGTTCGCGCTCGCCGACCGCATCACCGTCCTGGTCTATGGCCGCGTGATCGCCTCCGGCGATCCGGCCTCGATCCGCGCCAATGCCGAGGTCCGCCAAGCCTATCTCGGCGAGCAGGAGGCGGTGACACATGTCTGAGCCGTTGCTCGCCGTCGACCGGATCGAAACCCGCTGCGGGCTGAGCCAGGTGCTGTTCGGCATCTCGCTTGCGATCTCCGCCGGCGCGATGGTGACCCTGATGGGGCGCAACGGCATGGGCAAGACCACGACCGTGCGCTCGATCATGGGATTGACGCCCGCGG
>JAIESC010000003.1 GCA_019746355.1 Xanthobacteraceae bacterium
ACATGATGGCGCGCGACGCCGAGGAAGGCATCTGCGCGTTCATCGAGAAGCGCGATCCGACGTGGGAAGACCGATGATTGCCATCTCGAGAGCTGCTTGCTGGCAAAGTGCTGGGCGACGTTCGTTGGCGCTGACAAAGCGCGACCTGTTCCGCGCGCTGGCGGCTGGCACCGCGTTCGCTGTGTTTCTCACCGCGGGCTTCACCGCGATGGCGGCATGGCAGTGCGGCGGCGTCTGTCTGCCGGAAGTCGTCGACAACGCGATGCTCTCGTTTGCCGCGGGAATTCTCGGGCTCGGTCCGGTCGCGGCCTATGGGCGCCGCGACGCATGAACCACGACAGCTATCCCGACAACTACATCCGCGGCATCCTCAACACGGTGAAGTCGATCGCCATGGTCGGCATCTCGCCGAAGGACAACCGGCCGAGCTATTTCGCGTTCAAATATCTGCTCGAGCGCAGCTACCGCATGATCCCGGTCAATCCGGGGCACGCCGGCAAGGAGATCCTCGGCCAGAAGGTCTACGCCAAGCTCACCGACATCCCCGAGCCGGTCGACATGGTCGACATCTTCCGCGCCTCGCAGTTCGCACCGGCGGTGGTCGACGAGGCGCTGCAGATGCAACCGAAGCCGGCCGTGATCTGGATGCAGCTGACGGTGCGCAATGACGAGGCTGCCGCGAGGGCCGAGGCCGCCGGCCTCAAGGTGGTCATGGACCGTTGTCCTAAGATCGAATACGGCCGCCTCTCCTCGGAAATCGGCTGGATCGGCGTCAATTCGCGCACGCTCAGCTCGAAACGTGCCCCGCTTTTGGGCAAGGGCGTGCAGCGCATGTCGCTTAATCGCGCCACAATGTCCGGGGGTACCACCGAGGCCGCCGAGCGGGCGGCGCACAAGGAGGACCCGGCAACAAAAGTGTGAGTTCCGCGTTTTAAAGGTTTGAACCTGTGCCGGGGGGCGTGCGTCTAATGGACGGGCCGCACCGCGTGCGGCGGTGGAGGACTTGATGAAATCTCACCTTGCACTCGCCTTTGCGGCCACCCTGGCATTGATTGCGTTGGCCCCCGCTGCGTCGCTGGCCCAGAGCCAGGAGGAGCAGCAGGCCTGCATGGACGACGCCTTCCGGCTCTGCGGCCATGCCATCCCCGACCGCGACCGCGTTGCGGGCTGCCTCTCGGACAATTTCAATCGCATCTCAGTTGCGTGCCGCACGGTGATGCAGCGCTACTCCAGTGCCTCCAGCTCCCGGCCGCCGGCAAACCGGCGCGACCGGTACAACGAGCGCTTCTGAATTCTCTGCCCCCTTCTCCGCCGCCCGGAGGAGGGTCATTCCAAGTATTCGATCTTAACGAGCACGGCGTTGCGAATTAACGCAATCGCCGTGCTTTGCCTTGACGCCCCCCTGTGGTTCGATACACCAGCGCAGCCGCGTTTTCGGCCATGGTTAAACTGATCCGCGGATTTGGCTCAAGGTATCGCTCATGACCGAACGCATTCCAGGCTTCGCCACGCTCGCGATCCACGCCGGCGCGCAGCCCGACCCGACCACCGGCGCGCGCGCAACCCCGATCTACCAGACCACGTCGTTCGTGTTCGACGACGTCGATCACGCGGCCTCGCTGTTCGGGCTTCAAGCGTTCGGCAACATCTACACCCGCATCGGCAATCCCACGAATGCCGTGCTGGAGGAGCGCATCGCAGCACTGGAAGGCGGCACCGCAGGCCTCGCAGTCGCCTCCGGCCATGCCGCGCAGGTGCTGATCTTTCATTGCCTGCTCAAGCCCGGCGACGAGTTCGTCGCCTCGCGCAAGCTCTATGGCGGCTCGATCAACCAGTTCAATCACGCGTTCAAGAATTTCGGCTGGAACGTGGTGTGGGCCGACCCCGACGACATCGGCTCGTTCGAGCGCGCGGTGTCGCCGAAGACCAAGGCGATCTTCACCGAGTCGATCGCCAATCCCGGCGGCGTCATCACCGACATCGAGGCGGTGTCGCAGATCGCACGGCGCGCCGGCGTGCCGCTGATCGTCGACAACACGCTCGCCACGCCTTACCTGTGCCGGCCGTTCGAGCACGGCGCCGACATCGTCGTGCACTCGCTCACGAAGTTTCTCGGCGGCCACGGCAACTCGATCGGCGGCATGATCGTCGACGGCGGCACCTTCAACTGGTCGCGCGAGGGCCGCTATCCGATGCTCTCGGAGCCGCGCCCGGAATACAACGGCATCGTGCTGCACGAGACGTTCGGCAACTTCGCCTTCGCCATCGCCTGCCGCGTGCTGAGCCTGCGCGACATCGGGCCTGCGCTGTCGCCGATGAACGCGTTCCTGGTGCTGACCGGCGTCGAGACCTTGCCGCTTCGCATGCAGCGCCACTGCGACAACACGCTCGCTGTCGCCGAGTGGCTGTCGCAGCACCAGAGCGTCGCCTGGGTCAGCTATCCGGGCCTCGCCGGCGACCGCTATCACAACCTCGCCAAGAAGTACGTGCCGAAGGGCTCCGGCGCGGTGTTCACCTTCGGGCTCAAGGGCGGCTACGACGCCGGCGTCAAGCTCGTGTCGAACGTCAAGCTGTTCTCGCACCTCGCCAACATCGGCGACACCCGCTCGCTGATCATCCACCCGGCCTCGACCACGCACCGCCAACTCTCCGACGCGCAGAAGGTACAGGCCGGCGCCGGCCCCGACGTGGTGCGGCTGTCGATCGGGCTCGAGGACAAGGCGGACATCATCGCCGACCTCGAGCAGGCGCTGGACGCGGCGTAGCAAGCGGCGCACCGATGCCGTAGTCTGCCGCCGCACAACCGGCGGGGGCCATCGATGACCATCGTTCGAAGCGTAGTTCTCGCGGCGCTTTCCATCGCCGCCATCACGGCAGCCAACATGACAGCAAACGCACAGCAGACCCACGTCACGCTCGCCACCGCCACGCCTGGCGGCGGCTTTCCGTTCTTCGGCGACAACGCCGCCGCCGTCATCAACGAGACCGACAAGACCTTGCTGGTCGAGACCAGGAACACCAAGGGCAGCACCGAGAACATCGGCCTGCTCAACGACCGCAAGATCGACATCGCGCTGGTCGCGGGCGAGCCGGCCTACGAGGCGTTCCAGGGCATCGGCCAGGGCAAGACCACGGCGCTGGTGATCCAGGCGATCTATTCCAACCCGGGCATGTTCGCGGTGAAGGGCGACAGCCCGGCGAAGCAGCTTCGCGATCTCGTCGGCAAGCCGATCGCCTGGGGCACGCGCGCCTCGGGGCTGACGCTGCTCGGCCGCTACGTCACCGACGGGCTCGGCCTCGACCGCGAGAAGGATTTCCAGGCGCATTATCTGGATAAGGCCGGCGACGGGCCGGTGATGGTTGCCGACGGGCGCGTGGCGGCGCTGTGGGGCGGCGGCATCGGCTGGCCGGGCTTTACCGCGATCATGCAGGCCGGCGGCCGCTTCATCGGGCTCACGCCCGACGAGGTGGCGAAGGTCACCGCCAAGCACAATTTCCTCAAACCCATCACCGTGCCGGCCGGCGCCTATCCGGGCCAGAAGGACGCGGTGAATTCGGTGGGGTCGTGGAGCTATATCCTCGCGCGCGCCGACCTGCCGGATGACATCGCCTATCGGCTTGCCAAGGCGCTGCACAACGGCCATGGCGCGCTGATGAAGCGGCTCGACCAGGCGAAGGAAACCACGCCGCAGAGCACGTTCAATGCGGCCCCGAGCGCGGACAAGATTCATCCGGGCGTGCAGAAGTATCTGCGCGAGGTCGGGGTGATGAAGTAGGCCGCTTGTCCCGGGCGCACTGCGGTACGAAGTGCTGCAGTGCAGACCCGGGACCGTACCAAAGGCGGTGTCTGGAACGGTCCCGGATCAGCGGTGCACCGTTCGCTGCGCTCACGCTGCACCGCATCCGGGACGCGTGTGGAGAGTTCTCAGCCCTTCTTGAACGTCCGCGCGACGTAGTCGCGGATGTGCTCGATCGTCGCGGATGACGTCCAGATTTCCTCTGCGACCTTGTCGATGCGCCGCGCGTGGTGCTCCATCGCGTCGGCGGCGGGCTGGCGGATCTGACGCTTGGTCATCTCGAAAGTCCCCGGCGGCAGGGCGGCCAGCGTTTCGGCGGCGGCGACGGCACGGTCGAGCAATTGAGCCGGCTCGGCCAGTTCATCGACCAGCCCGCGTTGCAGCGCCACGTCGGGCGGATAGGTCGCGCCGCTCAGGATACCGTCGGCGAAATATTGCGGCGCGGTCGCAAACCGCATCACCTCGAACGCCATCGCCGGGAACGGCACGCCGACCAGAAGCTCGGTCACGCCGATCCGGAAGTCGCCGCGCGCGGCGATCCGCTTGTCGGCGCAGCACTGCAGCACGCAGCCGCCGGCAATGGCATAGCCGTTGACCGCGGCGACCACGGGCTTTGCAAAGAAGAACACCGTCTCGTAGAGCCGGTGCAGCGCCGGCAGGAAGCGGCGCACATAATCCGGGCCGCCGCCGGCGAGCCGCGGCAGATCGACGCCCGCCGAGAACATGCGCCCCTGCCCGGTCAGCACCACGGCGCGCTCCGGCGCGCCGCGCAGCTTTTCGAACTGTGCGGTGATCGCCTCCAAGAGCTCGATATCGAGCGCATTCGCCTTGCCGTGTGCCATCGTCAGCACGGCGATGTCGCCGCGGCGGCTCTGCTCGATCATGGGGTTCCTCGCGGCAGCGATGCGTCGGCGGCAAAGCCCGCCGCGGCCTCCGGCGCGGTTTGGGACCGGCGCAACGACAGCCGCTCGGCATGGACCACCGCGACGGTCAACACGACGATCCCGGTCGCCTGATGCAAAAGCGCGAGCGACAGCGGCGTCTGATGCAGCAGCGTGATGATGCCGATGCCGGCCTGGAGCGTCATCAGGCCGGCCAGCGCCAGCGCACCGTTTCGCACCGCGCCGCCCCCGCGCGCGCGGACCGCATCGACGGCGTGCAGCACGGCGACGATCCAGAGCAGATACGCCACCATGCGGTGGTTGAACTGCACGGTCAGCGTGTTTTCAAAAAGATTGCGCCAAGCCGGCGTCTCGAACCACAGCCGCTCGGCCGAGGGGATCAGCGCGCCGTCGATCGTCGGCCAGGTGTTGAACACGAGCCCGGCGTCGAGGCCCGCCACCAGCGCGCCGAGATAGATCTGCAGCACGACGAGCAGCATCAGCCCGAGCGCGGAGTGCCGCAGCCGCGGCGGAACTCCTTCAAGCGGACGCGCCCCAAGCCCGCGCGCGGTCCAGAGGATCGCCGCATAGATCGCGCAGGCGAGCGTCAGGTGAAACCCGAGCCGGTACTGCGACACGCTGACACGGCCGGCGAGCCCCGACGACACCATCCACCAGCCGACAGCGCCAAGCAGCGCACCGAGCCCGAACAGCGTCCACAATCGCGCCTTGAGCCCCGGCTCGATCCAGCCCCGCCACAGGAAGAACAGAAACGGCAGCAGGAACACGGCGCCGACCAGCCGCGCCAGCAGCCGGTGGCTCCACTCCCACCAGTAGATGGTCTTGAACTGGTCGAGGCTCATGCCGCGGTTGAGCTCGCGGTACTGCGGGATCTGCTGGTACTTGGCGAACTCCGCCTGCCACGCCTGCGCCGACAGCGGCGGCAGTGCGCCGGTCACCGGCTTCCATTCGACGATGGAAAGGCCGGACTCCGTGAGCCGCGTGGCGCCGCCCACCACCAGCGTCACCACCATCAGCGCCGCCACGGCATAGAGCCAGGCGCGGACGTATCGACGGCGGGATAAGGCGGATTGCGGATCGGTCATGATGCTTGCGGGAAATGGCACGGAGCATATAGACCTGCCCTCGCCCCATCATCAATGCCAGCAAACGTCGAGCCGCCCTCCGACCATGTCGCCCCGCCTCCGCAAACTGCTGGGAACCTTCGCGATGTTCGCGCTGGTGATCGTCTGGGCGCTGGTGGCGATGGCGGTCGCCCAGTTCCCGCCGATCTTCAACAATCCGTGGATTTCCGGGCTGTACTACCTGGTCGCAGGCCTCGGCTGGGTGCTGCCCGCGATGCCGCTCGTCAAGTGGATGCTGAAGGACGAGGTCCGGACGCCGTGATTGAGCGGACTGCTGGACAAGCGCCGCGGTCATTCCGGGGCGCGCGCGCAGCGAGCGAGCCCGGAATCCAGTTCAGGAGAAAGTCCCTGCGAAACTGGATTCCGGGCCCGCGCCTGACGGCGCGCCCCGGAATGACATCGCGTGCTATTCCAACAGTCTGTCAGCTGACGTTGACCGCTCGGAAGCGGTTGTTCAGCGCGGTCGCCGTGCCCGAGATCAGCACCTTGGCGTAGCGCTGCTTCTGGAAATTGCCGTTGAGCGAGATGCGCGGCAGCGCCGTGAGATGGCTCGCGTGCTGCGGAAAGATCACGCCGGGCCGCGTCGTCACCGCGGTGGCAAAGCCGAGATCGTCCGCGATCTTGAACTCGCGCGGGCCCGCCGCCGTGCGGTCGCCGACCGGATAGGCGAGATGCCGCGGGCGCACGCCGAGCGCCGCCTCGATCACCGCGCGGCTGTTTTCGAGCTCGGCCCGCACCGTCTTGTCGTCGACCTTGCTCAGGATCGGATGGTTGACCGTGTGCGCGCCGATCGTCACCAGCGGATCGGCGGCAAGCTCGGCAAGCTCCTGCCAGTCCATGCAGAGATCGCGGCAGAATGCGCCCATGTCGACGCGGTGCCGCGTGGTCAGTTCCCGCATCACCCGGCGCAGCGCCTCCTCGGTCGGGAGCTGCCGCAGCCAGGCGTAGATGTGGTCGTAGACCGCGCGCTTTTCCGGCACGTTGCGCGCTTCGAACCAGCGGTCGCTGCCGTCGATGCGAAGCCCGATCAGCTCGTTCTGCGCGACCACGGCCTCGAGCGCGAGCCACCACAGTTCGCCGACCCGGTCGGCGAAGCTCGTCGCCACGTAGATCGCAAACGGCGCGTCGTACTTCTTCAGGATCGGATAGGCGAACTCCTTGTTGTCCCGGTAGCCGTCGTCGAAGGTGATGCAGACGAAGCGGCGCGGGAATTCGCGCGCCGTGAGCCGCCGGTGCATCTCGTCGAGCGAGATCAGATCGATCTTGGATTTCCGCAGCCGCCGCACCACGCGCTCGAAGTAGCGTGGCGTCACCTCAAGCAGCCGGTTGGGCTGGAAGCGGTCGCTGCGCGCCGGCCGCACGTGATGCAGCATCAGGATCGCGCCCGCGCCGCCGAACAGCGGCCGCAGCATCCAGTGCGCGCCGCTGAAATAGAGCGCGTTCAGTGCCGTCCGGTAGAGGCCGTATCGAAAACCTTGCACGGGAGTACCGTCATCAAGCCGCGGACTGCACGGACGCAGGCTCCAGCGCCGGCGGCGGTCCGGTGAGCATCGACACCTCGGCAAAGCCCGCGGCGGCAAGCTCCTCCGACAGCGCGGCCAGCGCGGGCGCCGCGGTCGCAACGCCGCCGACCAGCACCGCCCAGGGCGCCGCTTGTGCAACCGGCCGGAGCGAGGTCACGGACTGCGCGCCGGCGTCGACCACCAGATGGTCGTAGCTTTGCGCGAGCGCGCCGAGGGCCGCCCACAGCATCTCCGAAACGAAGATGCCTTCGGCATCGTTCCCGAGCTGCCCGGCGGCAACCAGATGCAGCCGCGTGGCCCGGTCGCGGGTGATGATGTCGCCGAACGACGCCTCGCCGCGAACCAGCTCGGCGATGCCCGGCGCGGACGGGTCGCTGGAGATCACCTCGATGTTCGGGCCGGCGAAGGCGAGATCGACCAGGATCACGCGCGAAGTCTGGGCCAGTTGGCGCGACAGCGCGATGGCGGAAAGCGTCGTGCCGACGTCGCGCGCCGCGCCGATCACGGCGACGCAGCGCCCGGCCTCGCCGGCCTGCTGCAGCGAGGCGGCAATCGCATCGATGCTGGTGCCGGGCGCAGGCGCATGTTTTGGCGGCGGCACATTGGCGGCGGCCGGCAGGCGGCTCCGCTCCGGCTTGACCTTGGCAGATTTCGCCTTGGCGGGTCTGGCCGCGACAGGCTCGGCCGCAGCAGCCGCCTGCCCCTGCACCGGCTCGGTATCGATCTGCAACGGCGCGGGCCGCTGGCTTTCGCCGCTGAGCAGCGCGCCGGTCACCACGAACGCCATCGCCAGGCTGAACGTGCCGAGCGTGGCGATCAGCACGATCGGCATCTTCTTCGGATAGAACGGGATGTTCGACACCACGGCGCGCGAGATGATGCGCGCGTCGGCGGGCGCCGCCGCGATGCTGTCGCGCGCGGTCGCCTCGCGGTATTTCGCGAGATACGACTCGAACAGGTCCTTCTGCGCTTTCGCCTCGCGCTCCAGCGCACGGAGCTGCACGTCCTGCTCGCTGGTCGAGGCGGACTGCCGCTTGGCCTGATCGAGCGTGGCGTTGAGCGTCTCGAGCCGCGCCCCGGCAACCCTCGCCTCGTTCTCGAGCGAGCGCGCCAGCCGTTCGCCCTCGGAGCGGATCTGCTGGTCGAGGTCGTTGATCTGCGCCCGCATCTCGCGGATGCGCGGATGCTGCGGCAAGAGCGTCGAGGACTGCTCGGCGAGCTGCGCGCGCAACGTCACGCGCTGCTCCGAAAGCCTTCGGATCAATTCGGAGTTGACGATGTCGGACGACTCGATGGGCTGGCCCGAGGCTATCGCCTCCCGGATCAACCGCCCGCGTGCCTCGGCATCGGCCTTCTGCGCACGCGCCGCCGACACCTGCGTGTTCAGGTCGGTGAGCTGCTGGTTCGACAGCGTGACGGAGCCGCTGCCGAAGAACAGGTTGGAGCGGGCGCGGAACTCCTCGACCTTGCCTTCGGCCTCCGACACCTTGTCGCGCAGCTTCTCGAGCTCGCCGGACAGCCACTTGCTCGCCGCGCGCGCCTGGTCCTGCTTCGCCACCTGCTGCAACGTCAGGTATTTTTCCGCGACCAGGTTGGCGACCTTGGGCGCGAGCTCCGGACCGGCCGACTGGAATTCGATGGAGATGACCCGCGACTTGTCGACCGCGAACGCGGTGAGCCGCTCGTAATAGGCCGCCAGCACCCGCTCCTCGATCGTCATCGACATCGGGTCCCTGAAGATGCCGATGGTCCGCAGCGCCTGCAGCGGCGAGAACTCCTTCAGCGCGGCGTTGAACTCCGGCAGCTCGGCGAGGTTCAATTCCTTGATCACCTCGCGCGCCAGATCGCGCGACAGGATGATCTGCACCTGGCTCGTCACCGCCTCCGGGTCGACGGAGCCGCGCTCCATCATCTGCTTTTCGGCTTCCGGCCGCAGGAAGATGTTCTCGCGGCCTTCGACCAGCACGCGGGCTTCGGACTTGTAGCGCGGGCTGATGAGATTGACGGCGACGAAGGCCGCCGCCGCGATCAGCAGGGTCGGGCCGATGATCGAGCGCTTGTTGCGCCACACCGCCCGCGCCACCGTGCCAAGACTGATCTCGTCACCGGTGTCGGTCTGCCTCCGGCCGTGAACTGTACGCATGCCAACTCCGTACTCGCCGACTCGGGCGAAACTGCGCTGTCCGCATGACAAACCATTATGGTTGCCGCCGCGTTAAGGCTGTCTCGCGGTTGGAGCCGGATCGTCAGTCTTTCTTAACGGTGGAATGTCAATCGGGATGCGATCCTGACCGGCCTCCGCCCCCGGATACGCATGCGCCCGCTTCCCGCCTCCGCATTCCTTCAGCCAACCGCGTCGGGCGCCCCGCACGTGCGCCTGGTGACGGGCGGCCAACCGCTCCGGATCCTGCATGTGACGCGCGCACCGGTCGGCGGCATTTTCCGGCACATTCTCGACCTCGCGAGCGGCCAGGCCGAACGCGGCCACGAGGTCGGCATCATCACCGACAGCCTGACCGGCGGCGACCGCGCCGCCGCGGCGCTGGAGGCCATGGCCCCGCAACTGAAGCTCGGCGTGGCGCGCTTTCCGATCCAGCGCGAGCTGAGCCCCACCGACCTCTTCGGCTTCCTGAAGGTGCGGCAGCACCTCCTGGCGCACGATCCGGACGTGATGCACGGCCACGGCGCCAAGGGCGGCGCCTTCGTGCGGCTGATGCCCGCCCCGCGCGCGATCCGCGTCTACACACCGCACGGCGGCTCGCTGCATTACGGCCGCCACACCTTGCGCGGAACGGTCTATGGCGGGCTCGAGCGCATTCTCATGCGAACGACCGAGCTGTTCCTGTTCGAGAGCCAGTTCGCCCGCAACGCCTATCAGTCCATGATCGGCCCGCCGCCTTCGATCGTCCGCGTGGTGCCGAACGGCATCACGCCCGCCGAGATGGCGCCGGTCGCGCCGCGGCCCGATGCCGCGGATCTCCTGAGCGTCGGCGAGTTCCGCCACATCAAGGGAACCGACGTGCTGATCGAGGCGGTGGCTGAGCTTCACAAGGCCGGCCGCAAGGTCAGCCTGGCGATCGCCGGCGACGGCGAGGAAGGCGAAAAGCTCCGCGAGCTGGTGAGCAGGCTCGGCCTCGATGGCAGCGTCCGCTTTCTCGGTCACACCCCGGCCCGGCAGGCCTTCGTGCACGGCCGGCAGATGGTGGTGCCGTCGCGGGCGGACTCGCTGCCCTATGCCGTGATCGAGGCCGGCGGCGCAGGAATTCCCATGATTGCCAGCGGCGTAGGCGGCATTCCTGAGATTTTGGGTCCGGACGGAAACATGGTCCCGCCGGAGAACCCTGGCCGCCTCGCGGCGGCGATTGCCGCGGCCCTCGACGATCCGGCCAAGGCCCGCACCGGCGCCGAAAGGCTCCGCGAGCGCGTCGGCACGCTGTTCTCCCAGGACGCCATGGTCGAAGGCGTGCTCGCCGGATACGGCGAGGCGCTTCGCGCCAAGCTTTAGCAGCCCGCGACAAAGCACGGCCGTCATTCCGGGGCACGCGCGAGGCGCGTGAGCCCGGAATCCAGCGACACAGGCAATCCCTCTTTGTCTGGATTCCGGGCTCGCGCCTTCGGCGCGCCCCGGAATGACGGCGGTGGCCATTCGCAGGCGCCGCGAGCACACCCGTCACGACATTCCGTTCGATTTTCGCCAATCGCACTAACGGATTTTTGAACTCTCTTAACTACTTTGGCCGCGGACGGAGCGCGCCCCATTCGGCGCGCGCAAGGACGCATGCACATGGCCCAGTTCGATTCCCGCAGCATGGTTGAAGCCGCAGCGGCGACGCTCGGCACCACGGCGCCGCCCCCAGGCCCGCACCGCTTCGCCTCCGCCGCGGAAGCGGCCGCAGCCGAGCCGGTTGCGCCGGCCATGTCGCCGATCGTGCTCGCCGGCGCGGTCCGCATGATCGAGCTCGCGCTGGTGGCGCTGATCGGCACCGCGATCTACGCCGCTTACGTCGTGCCGATGGAGGGCGTGTCCTGGCACTATTTCGGCGCCATCGCCGCCGTGTCGGTGCTGACGATGCTGGCGTTTCAAATCGCCGACATCTACCAGGCGCAGGCGTTTCGCGGCCACGAGAAGCAGTACTTCCGCCTCGCCTCCGCCTGGTCGGTGGTGTTCCTGCTCCTGATCGGCGCGTCGTTCTTTGCCAAGGTCGGCGTCGAATTCTCCCGCGTCTGGCTCGGCGGCTTCTACGCCGTGGGCCTCGTCGCGCTGCTGACGTTCCGCCGCATGCTGTTCATCATGGTGCGGCGCTGGACGAAGCAAGGCCGCCTCAACCGCCGCACCGCGATCGTCGGCGGCGGCGAGGCCGGCGAGCAGCTGATCGAAGCGGTCAAGGCCGAGCGCGACACCGACGTGCGCATCATCGGCGTGTTCGACGACCGCGCCGACGACCGCTCGCCCACTCACGTCGCGGGCGAGCGCAAGCTCGGCACCGTCGACGACCTCGTCGCGTTCGCGCGACGGACCCGCGTCGACCTCGTGATCTTCACCCTGCCGATCACCGCCGAGGGCCGGATCCTGGCGATGCTGAACAAGCTCTGGGTCCTGCCGGTCGACATCCGCCTCTCGGCACACTCCAACAAGCTCCGCTTCCGGCCCCGCTCCTATTCCTATCTCGGCAGCGTGCCGGTGCTCGACGTGTTCGATCGCCCGATCACCGACTGGGACGTCGTGATGAAGTGGCTGTTCGACAAGATCATCGGCTCGGTCGCGCTCGTTCTGCTGTCGCCGCTGATGCTCGCAACCGCGATCGCCATCAAGCTCGACAGCAAGGGGCCGATCTTCTTCAAGCAGCGCCGCCACGGCTTCAACAACGACGAGATCGAGGTCTACAAGTTTCGTTCTCTGTACACGGAAATGTCCGACCACGCGGTGCAGAAGAGCGTGACCAAGGACGACCCGCGCGTGACGCGCGTCGGCCGCTTCATCCGCAAGACCAGCATCGACGAGCTGCCGCAGCTCTTCAACGTGGTGTTCAAGGGCACTCTCTCGCTGGTCGGTCCGCGCCCGCATGCGGTGAACCAGAAGGTCGAGAACCGCCAGTTCGACGAGGCGGTGGACGGCTATTTCGCCCGCCACCGCGTCAAGCCGGGCATCACCGGCTGGGCGCAGATCAACGGCTGGCGCGGCGAATTGACCGACGCCGACAAGATCAAGGGCCGCGTCGAGCACGACCTCTACTACATCGAGAACTGGTCGCTGCTGTTCGACCTCGAGATCCTGCTGAAGACGCCGCGGTCGCTGCTCAAGTCCGAGAACGCGTACTGATGATCACGCGGCAAGCCGCGTACGCTCCGGCTCCGTTCGTCCCCGCGAGGGGCACCCCATCCCGCTTGCACGGCAATGAACGGGCCATTGAAACCGCGGCCCGCGACCTCAGAATCTCCGGCGAGCGCCTCCGCTGCGCGCTGCTCTGGCTCACCGGCGCGAGCGGCGCCATCGTCTTCATCGAGCCGAGCCCCTACGAAATCTCCACCTTCCTGTCGCTGATCATGTTCGCGATCGGCGGGCTCACGCTCTCGCCCGTGCTGATGCCGCTGGTGTTCCTGCTGGTGCTGGTCAACATCGGATACAGCATCTCCGGCGCCACCGTGATCGGCGAACCGGGCGTCATCGCCTGGCTCGTCACCTCCTGGTACCTCGCCGTCACCGCGGTGTTCTTTGCCGCGATGCTGACCCAGAACACCGAGGCGCGGCTTCGCGCCATCACCGCGGGCTGCGTCGTCGGCGGGCTGATCGCCTCGTTTGCCGCGATCTTCGGCTATTTCCGCGTGGTGCCAAGCCTCAACGAGCTGCTCCTTCTCTACGATCGCGCCCGCGGCACCTTCAAGGACCCGAACGTGCTGGGCGCGTTTCTGGTGTTTCCGGCGCTGCTCTGCCTGTTGATGGTGGCGTCCGCCCGCTTCGGCCGCGCCCTGCGGGGCGCGATGATGTTCGGCTTCATCGGCATCGCCGTGCTGCTGTCGTTCTCGCGCGCGGCCTGGGGCCAGACCGCTTACGCCGCGGCGCTGATGTTCGCGCTGATCTTCGTCACCACACGGTCGCCGCCGCAGCGGCTGCGCATCGTGCTGCTGATCCTTGTCGGCAGCGTGGTGCTCGCCGCAGCGATCGCCGCGCTCCTGTCGATCGACGCCGTCGCCCAGCTGTTCGTGCAGCGCGCGAGCTTCAGCCAGAGCTACGACGTCGGCGCCCAGGGACGCTTTGCCCGCCACTTCCTCGGCGCCATCATGGCGCTCGACTATCCGGTCGGCATCGGTCCGCTGCAGTTCAACAAGTACTTCCCCGAGGACCCGCACAACTCCTACCTCAACGCCTTCATGGCGGGCGGCTGGCTTGGCGGCGTCGCCTATCCGGCGCTGGTGTTCCTGACGGTCGGGTTCGGGTTTCGCACCGTGTTCATCCGCACGCCGTACCAGCAGACGACGATTGCGGTGTTTTCCGGCTATTTTGGCGTCGCGACCGAAAGCTTCATCATCGACACCGACCACTGGCGCCACACGTTCCTGCTGATGGGGCTCATGTGGGGCCTGATTGCGGCCTCGCGGGGCTATGCCCGGCTGGCGGGCTCGCCCGAACTTGCGTCGGCAAGGCCTGCGTCGTAAATCACCCTTGGCGGAGCGTAGCGCAGCCCGGTTAGCGCACCAGTCTGGGGGACTGGGGGTCGCGAGTTCGAATCTCGCCGCTCCGACCAACAACACCGCTGAAAACAAAAGCGTTTCTGCAATCGAGGGACCGTCTCGACTATTCGGAAAACGGAACGAATAGGAGACAAGGTGCGCAAGTCAGCACCGAAACTCCCGAAAAAGTCCCGAAGTAAGTTCTCTGGCCGTTCCCCGACAGGGCTACCCGATAGGAATGCGCGGCTTGTGAACTCGGTCCATTCTCGCAAGAAACTCTTTTCGGTTGAACTTTCAATCCGTTGCGAAGAATCTGCATGACGCTTCTTGCGATCTTGGGGCGGTTTGTACATATGTGGGTTGATGTCGGGCGATTCTGTGCGGGCGCCACTCGATCATCTTGCGCTCGCAGTCCAATCCAAACTCATAGAAATCGGTGAAGGCGCGACGGTTGAGGACGCGCTGCGTGACCTTGTTGACGAGTGCGTTGACGCGCACGTTGCGCTTGAGAACATCACCAATTTGCCGCGGGACGCGATGCAATGGATTCTCGCTTTGCGGATGACTCGAAAGCGAAAGCCGCGCCAGATGCAGCGGCGGCGGTTAACGCCCGCCGCGTGCACGCGGGCGCGCCTGGTGTGCTCCGTGGTGCCCGGCTTAATCCAGCCCGTCAGGGCGAAGGGCGTCGGCGCTGATCCAGCGCGGCTTTGGACGTTGCTGGTCATGATGGCCGGCGGCATGAAGGCGCCGCAAGTCGGGCGCGTCTTGTGGGCTGGTGCGCCGATGGCGGCGCATTCCGGCAACCGGAATCTCGTGCACGATCTGCGTCGCGACGTATTCCGCTCGATTGCTGACCGGCTTAGTTCGCTGATGCTGGCACCGGCCGCTTAGCTGTTTCCCACAGCCATTACCAGCCGCCCCCCCGGATGGGCGGCTTTTTCGTTGAGGAGGCTACGATGCACGTTCGGGTGCTCGGCAATTTTGCTGAAGTCGTCAAGCAAATTGCCGAGGAAGAATCTCGCTCTGTCCAGAACACGGTCAACAAGCTGCTGATCGAGGCTATCCGCGCCCGCGGCAAGGCGACGACGCCAGCCAATGACCGCGACGCGCAAGCGACTGCCTGAAAAAAGTAACCTGGACGCCGGGTAACAAAACGCCCGGCCGCGCTGCAACGCGAACCGGGCGAAGGATCATGAATGAGCTTCAGATATACGCGCGCCGTTCGCGCGGTCAAGAACATCACGGCGACCGAGCAGCACATTTTGATGTACCTCTGCGACCGGTGCGACGATCGCGGCCAGTGCTATCCCAGCCAAGACACGATCGGCAAAGACACGTTTCGCGGCGAGCGAGTCGTACGCGCCGCGCTGCAGTCGCTGGAGAAGAATAAGCTTATTGCTCGGTCGAGACGAACCAATCGTTTCGGTGATCGCACGTCCGATCTCATCACCGTGCTGATCCAACCGGCGGAAAGCGCAGGGTTGTCTGTAACAGACGCTGCACAGAGCAGTGACAGCCAACCGGCAGTAAACGACAGCCAACCGGCAGAAATCGACCGAGCCTAACCTGCGGTTTCCGCCGGTAAATCTATCAGTGAATCTACCAGAAGATTAGAACCTATCAGACTCTCGTGCGCTTTCGCGCACCGCGCGCCGTCACGTTGATGTGACGCCCTGCTCAAACCGAGGACAACATGACCGGACTGCTCGACGGCGAATTGGCCGACGGGATCGGCAACGCATTGCTCGATGCCGATCTTGCGCTCGACATCACGCTTGCACGCACCACGCCTGGTGGTGGCCCGTCCTACGACCCCGACCCGTCGACCGTCACCACCTATCCGGCCAAGGGCTTCACCGACACGTTCAGCGAGTCGTACCTCGCCGGCGGCTTGGTCGAAGCAGGCGACGTGAAGATCGTCATCATCGCTACGACGCTCGCCATCGAGCCAGCACCAGGCGACCGAGCGACGATCAAGGGCGAGACTTACACCGTCGTCAGCGTCAGCGCGGACCCCGCCCGAGCGTTGTTCGATCTGCAAGGGCGCCGATGATCGACGAACGCGGAAACGCTCACCAGCGCGCGCCAGAAGGTGAATGCGCAAAGGTGCCAATGCCAACGAGTGTTTTGGGGGATGTGCGCGTGGTGGGGGGTCTTCCTTCCACACACACGGCCCGCCGGCGCCGGGCGCCGCGTCTCCGGTGGGATGGCCTGACCCTGTACCGGGAAGGCCGCAAGCGGCCTTTGGCGACGGTCATTCCCGATGAGGACTCGCCCTACCTGTGGCACGTGCGACGACGCGACGGGTTCGTGACCGAGGCCATGAGCCTCGCGCGGGCGCGCGCGTACGCGTGCGACGAAGCGGCCGGGGCGCCATGAACCCCGGCATCGCGGCAATCCGCTTCCTGGGGCGCCTGAAGGTCCCGGAGGGGCCCTTGGCCGGCCGGGGGCTCAAGTTGGCCCCGTTCCAAAAGACGTTCGTCAGGGGCGCACTGGCCGATGGCGTCAGCATTGCCGCCCTCAGTGTCGGCCGCGGCAATGCCAAAACGGCACTCTCGTCCGGCCTCGCACTCGGCGCACTGCTCGGAGAATGGGACGACCAGCCCCGGCGTGAGATACCGATCGCGGCCCGCACGCGCGACCAGGCGCGTATCGCCTGGAATTTCGTTGCTGCGCTGGCTGAGACGCTTTCCGATGACGTTCGGGCCCGGCTGACATTTCGCCGGCAACCTCGATTTGAAATCGAATACGAGGACGACAACGGCCCGCACATCATCCGCGCCATCGCTGCTGACGGCAAATCCGCGCTCGGCATGGCGCCGACGTTCGCCCTGCTTGACGAGCGTGGCCATTGGGCTCGAGACCAAGGCGACGAGCTCGAGCACGCAATCCTGTCGGCTCTTGGCAAGCGCGGTGGCAGGGCGCTGGTCATCTCGACCAGCGCGCCGGACGACGCGCACCCGTTTTCGAAGTGGCTGGACGAGGAGCAAGAAGGCGTCTACCGGCAAGAGCACCGGCCAGCGCCGGGGCTTCCGGCCGATGACCTAGAATCGCTGCTGATCGCCAACCCCGGCGCCAAGCACGGCATCGGCGCCAACGTCGAATGGCTCCAGGCGCAGGCACGGCGCGCCATCGCGCGCGGCGGCTCCGCACTCACATCGTTCCGGCTTTATAACCGAAACGAAAGAATCAGTGGCGAGGCGCGCGACGTACTGCTCACCGTTGATGAATGGCTGCGCTGCGAGTCCGCGGATCTGCCGCCGCGTGAGGGCCAAGTCGTCATCGGGATAGATCTCGGAGGATCCGCGTCGATGACGGCGGCAGCCTTCTACTGGCCAGCGACGGGGCGCCTCGAATGTCTCGGCTGGTTTCCCTCACGTCCCGGCTTGCTCGATCGCGGCCAAGGCGATGGCGTGGGATCGCGCTACGTCGAGATGGGAAACCGCGGCGAGCTATCGACCCTGGGCGACATGACCGTTCCCGTCGCGCCGTGGCTTGGCGCGGTGATGCGGCATGTCGAGGGCGCCGCGATCGCTGGCATCGTCGGTGACCGCTACAAGCAATCGGAACTTGGCGAAGCAATCGACCGCGCGGGAATCCGCGTGCCGATCATCTGGCGCGGGATGGGCTTCCGGGACGGCTCGGAGGACATTGAGCGTTTCCGCCGCGCCTGCTTCGACGGCAAAGTGAATGCGTCACCCTCGCTGCTGCTGCGTTCCGCATTCGCGGATGCGGTCACGTTGAAGGACCCGGCGAACAATCTGAAACTCGCCAAGGCGCGAAGCACCGGCCGCATCGATGCGGCAGCGGCAACCGTGCTGGCCGTCGCTGAAGGCGCCCGCATTCTGGGCCGCGCGATCAGGCCGAAGCGAGCCGCGGCTTGGGTTTGAGCTACGCGCGCCGATCGCGTCAGGTCATCAACTCGAAACGATGGAAGGCGGTCCGCCTTGAGGCTTTGAGGCGCGACGGCTTCCGCTGCGTCAAGTGCGGCGGCGTTGGTCGACTCCAAGTCGATCACATCAAGCGAGTCGAGCCGCATAACCCCGAACTTTGGTTCGATCTCGACAATCTGCAATCCCTTTGCGGCACCTGTCACAGCCGCAAAACCGCAATCGAAGTTGGCATTACGCCGCTCGATCCACAGCGCCAAGCCTGGCGCGAGCTGGTGCGCGACATGCGCCAGCATAACCATGAGGTACGTTAATGTTGGAAAGCGTGAAAATTTCGCGGCGGCAGTCTGAGATTCGTCAGATGCTCGCCGGCCTGGTCGGCAAAGAGAAGCCGACCGAGGACGAAACCCGTTCAATCGAGTCGTTGGACCTCGAATTTCGAAACAACGAAACGCGATACCGCGGCGCCTTGATCGTTGAGGACAACGAGCGACGCGATGCCAAGGACGAACTCGAAAGCCGCGGCGGAAACGAATGGGCCGCACTGATCGGCAAGTTCGAGTTGCGGCAGGTTGCTTTGCATCTCGATGAAGGCGCGAAGATCGACGGCCCGACCGCTGAAGTGATTTCTGAGCTTCGCTCGCACGGCGGATACCGCGGCTGCCCCGTGCCGTGGCAGGCCCTCGAAAGGCGCGCCGGCGAAACTGTCGCCAGCGGCACACCGAGTCCCGTCGCGACCGCGCCGATCATCGATCGCATCTTTGCCGACAGCGCGGCGGTGCGGATGGGCGCGTCGATCATCAACATCGCGCAAGGTGGCGTCGATTATCCGCTGACCAGTTCGGCGGTGACGGCGGGCTGGGCCACCAGCGAGACCGGCAACGTCGCCGGACCGACGGTCTACGCGACCACTGACCGACCGCTGCGGCCGGATCATACGCTCGGGATTCAGATGCGGATCACGCGCAAAACTCTGAAGCAGAGCGGCGATGCGTTGGAGCAAGCCGTGCGACGCGACATGAACGGCGCCATCGGTGAGAAGCTTGACGTGGCTGCGTTCCTCGGCTCGGGCAGTGCAGGCGAGCCGACTGGCGTTTTCGCACTCGCCGAAGTCTCCGGGTCGGACATCTTCACCGCGCCCGTTGATGCGATTGCGTCATGGTCTGCGTTCCGTGAGGCCGTGATGCGGTTCATGCTCAGCAACGCAGCCAGTTCGCCTGCCGCGATCAAGATGCTGATCCGGCCCGAAGTCTGGAGCGACATGGATGACACGCTGATCGAAGGCACGGCCGTCAGCGAATGGGACAGGATGCTGAAGAACATCCCGGCTCAGAACATCGTCATGAGCTCGAACGCGCTGGCTGACCCGGCCGGCTCTCCGCTTGCGAGCAAGGCGCTGCTCACCACCACGGTCAACGGCGTGCCGCCGATCTTTGTCGGCACATGGGGCGCGATCGACCTGATCCGCGATCCGTTCTCGGACGCTGCGTCGGGTGGTCTGCGGCTCACGGCCCTGGTGACCGCCGATGTGACGTACTCGCGCGGTGTGCAGCTTCAGGTGCTGACGGGGATTCAGTGATGCTTCACGGCCACGCAATCGCGCCGCTCGAAATTCGTCGGGCGGCTGACGGCGGCGCGATTCTGCGCGGCCGTTTTCCTTACGAACAGCCCGCCGTCCTATCGGACGGCGGGCGCACTGGCAGGCCTCAGAAAGAAGTCATCGCGCCGCGCGCGTTCGCCTATCGGGTGGACGACCCGGCCGAAGATATTCATTTGCTGGTCGGACACAGTTTCGATGCGCCACTGGCATCGAAGGCGACCGGCACATTGTCATTCAAGGACACCGACCAGGCGCTCACATTCAACGCTCGCATCACGCCCGAAATCGCCGCGACGAGCTACGGCCGCGATATTCTCGCCATGATTGCGTCCGGCCTCGCCGTCGGCATCTCGCCCGGTTTTCGGATTCCGCCGAAACGTGCCGTGCCTGTTGCCGAGAAGATTGAGGAAGAACCTGACGACGGCAGACTCGATGATGACGGCAACCCGCGCCGGGGCGCGATCATTCGCACGATCCTTCAAGCGCTGCTTTACGAACTGTCCGTAGTCACGCGGCCAGCCTACGACAAGGCTCAGGTCGAGATGCGGAACTGGCAACCATCTGCTGAACGGGTGTTCGCCCCGCACCGGCCGCCGGCCTTCATTTACAACCGCTGGAGACTCTGATGGCGGCAACAATCAAGCAAACCGAGGCCGCGCCCGAGTCATATCCCGATCTCGGTTCGCCTTCGCCATTGTCTGCCACGGCAGCTGCGCTCGATGCGGCGATGATCTGGCAGCGCATAGAATCATACGTCGCCTGGCGCTGGACCCCGCGCGACGTGACGTGGATTGTTGAGGGCTGTGGCGAATGGGCGCCGCCGCTGGCGCCAGCGACAATCGGAACAGTGGAAGTCTGGAGTCGTGCTGGCGAATGGGAGTCGGCCGATCTGCCAGCATCGCCTCTCGGCGGTTACTTCCTGACAGCATCGGGACCCTACCGATTCACGGCAACCGTTGGCGACGATAACGAGCCCCGCGCTGCGGTGCTGGAAGCGTTCCGTCGCGTGGCCGAATACTTTGCGGCGCGGCCGGGCAAACCGGGCGCAACGTCCGAAAATATCCAGGCCGGTTCGGTTTCCATCTCGCATTCGCGTTCAGCAACTTGGCTGGCGAAGGCCATCGACAATTCCGGCGCCGGCGATCTGCTGCGCCAATATCGGAGGGCAGTATGAAGTGGTGGTGGCCCTTCGGGCGCGACAAAATCGAACAGCGTGCAGCGGCTTCCGGCTTTACGGCCGAAATCATGGCGGCGCGTGAAGCGTACATTTCGGGCCGACGTGGCATCGGTGAACTGACGGGGACGGCGCAAAGCTGCGTCTCGCTGTGGGAGAACGGCTTGGCGGTGGCGACGGTCGAAGGCACTGACCTTTTGGACCGTCGCAGCTTGGCGCTTATCGGCCGCTCACTGGCGTTGCGCGGCGAGTCGGTGTTCCTGATCCGCGATGACGGCCTGGTGCCGTGTTCGGATTGGGATTTGCGAACGCGCAACGGCAAGCCATCGGCCTACCGCATGAGCGTGTCAGAGGCCGGCGGCGGCACGACGCAAACCGCGCTTGCCGCCGAAGTCCTGCACGTCCGCATTGGCGCCGATCCCGCGGCCCCTTGGCTGGGCTCAGCGCCGCTGCGGCGCGCATCGTTGACGGCCGGCATGTTGCAGGCGGTCGAGTCGGCGCTGGCTGAGGTCTACGAGAACGCGCCACTCGGCAGTCAGATTGTTCCGTTCCCTGAGTCCAATGACGTTGACCTCGAAACGCTCGGCCGTGGCTTCCGTGGCCGTCGAGGCCGCGTGCTCATGAGGGAATCGGTCAACGTCTCTGCGGCCGGCGGACCCGTGCCGGCGAGCGATTGGAAGCCTGCCGACGTAACGCCTGATTTGAGTCGGGCCATGACCAAGGAAACGCTGGACGCGGCGCGTGATGCCGTCTGCGCCGCGTTCGGCGTGTTGCCGGCGATGTTCAATTCGATGGCGCAAGGTCCGCTGGTCCGCGAGGCGCAACGTCATCTTGCGATGTGGACGCTCATGCCGATCGGCGCGCTGCGGGCTGAGGAAGCATCTGACAAGCTCGGTGCGGAGGTTTCTATTGATTGCACCGGGCCGCTCGATGCCTACGACGTCGGCGGCAAGGCGCGTGCGGCCGGCGCGGTCATTGAAGCGATGGCGCGCGCGAAAGAATCCGGTCTATCGCCCGGCGATCTCGGCGCGGCGTTGCGTTTGGTTGACTGGACCGAGTGATGCATGGCGCGACGGAAGCGGCGGCAGCGCCGGCTGCATCACGAACCGATCATTCGTCAGGTAGCGGCCATATTGGACCTGGGCCGTCCGACGCGGTTCGCCCATGAAGGCGCGTGCCGCCACGGGCTTCGCGTCCGAATGATCCAGTCCGGAAAGTCGTGGCGAGAGGCCGATGACTTCGCCGCGTTAGTCATCAAGCTGGCGCTGCACCGACTCGGTGTCACGCGTCCGACCTGGTTAGAGGCTCAGCCAGATTACGCAGCGGAATTTTTTATGACGTGGTCACGGTGTGCGGCATGCGGCGACCCGTTGGACGACGCGGACCACGGGCGAAAATACTGCACCCCGGAGTGCGCCAAGTATGCATTAAACGCTCGCTACTATCGGCGGTCGGCGGCGGACATCGAAATCATGCATGCTGCCTACGAGGCCGGGAACGGCAAGGCGCCAACGCGAGTCTGCCGTCAATGCGGGAAAAGTTTCGAGCTCGACCGCTACAACGGCGCTCAGATGTATTGCGGCACTGAATGCAGCAACGCTGTACAGGCCGCGCAGGCGAAGAACCGCAAGCGCCGCACATGCCCGACCTGCGGCACCGAGTTCACGGCGCTCCATTGGCATAACGAGTTTTGCTCATACCGCTGTTCCGGCGCCGCAAGGCGCACACTATCGGAGCGGGAATGTCCGCACTGTCGAAAAGTATTTCGGCCGAGGAATCGAAACATCAGGTTTTGCTCGCCTGCGTGCGGCAACGCGGCGCGGCGTGAACGCACGTTGAGATGTGAAGAAGCAGCTTAGGGATTGGTCATCCTGCGGGTGGTAGCCGCGAATCGACCGGGATCAGACGGACAGTGCCCGGCCTTCGACCGGCCGAAAACCCCGTCGGCTTGTGACTGTTTCCTTTTGCAGCCGCGACAAGCACGCCGGGCCGGCGTCGATGGCGCCGGCCCGGTACTCCCGCTGTGGTAGGTTAAACCGTTATGCCGGCAGCTTTTTGTTGGAGAACTCTGCCACGTCATTGCAGATCGACTTCGCGAGGGAGTGGCAATGTTCGAGTCCCTCGGTTCGATTTCTCATGATCTCAAGGTCGAGCCAATGCAAGAGAACGCCGAATTTTTCTGAGATTGAGGAAAAATCCGGTGCTTCAACGAAAAACAGATCGAGACGTGCTTGGCCGCTGAATTTGTTGCGCTTGTACGCTTCCATCACACGCCGGAATTTCTCACGGCGTATATCGAGACTCAATTTCTTTCGCTGTTTCATTTTTCTACCAAAAGCAAAATGACATTCGCCGTCCGCGGCATTGCGGATGGCGCCGGCTGCATTTGCTCCGTGGTAGGGGAGTGATTCGAACATCGCGCAAACCTTGCGCTCAGTCAACGGCCGCCCTTTTGGGGGCGGCTTTTTTGTTGGGATCACCAGCGTGACGGCAAACTTGCTTACGCCAAAGGAAGCCGCAGCCTTGCTGCGATGCTCGGTCAAGACGCTTGCGGCGCACGTCCGCTCCGGTTCGCTGAAATATGTTATCATTGGACACGGCTCCAAACGGCCGCGCCGCAGGTTCACCGACACCGACCTTTCTGATTTCGTACAACACCAAACCCGCAGGGACGCCGGATGTCCGTCTATCGACCGAAAGGCTCGCCGTTCTACCACTTCGATTTCCAGTGGCGAGGCCATCGCTTTCACGGCACTACGAAGCGAACGAGCCGCCGCGAGGCAGAGACAGTAGAGCGGAACGAGCGCGAGCGGGCGAAGCAACAGGCCGCGCAATCCAAGGCAGCCATCACTTCGCTTCAACTTGATGACGTGGCCGGCCGCTATTGGACCGAAGTCGGCCAACACCATGCTGGCGCAGCCAACACGTGGCGGGACATGTCCCGTATCGTCGATTACTTCGGGCCCACGAAGCTGTTGACCGAGATCACCGATGACGACGTGGCCAAGCTGGTGGCATGGCGCCGCGGCCATCGCGTCGTTCGCAGCAAGAAAGTCAAGCCGACAGACTGCCCGCTGATCTCGAATGCGACCGTCAATCGCAGTACGACGGAGGTCCTCAAAAAGCTGTTCACCCGTGCCAAGAAGGCTTGGAAGGTCAAATTCGACAACGAGCCCGATTGGAAGATTCACCGGCTGGTTGAGGCGGAGGAACGGGTCCGGGAGCTCGTGGGCGACGAGGGCGAGCGACTCGAAGATTCGACCCGCGACGACTATCTGCCGTTCCTCCAATTCGCCCATGTGTCCGGCCTGCGGCTCAAGGAATGCGTCTTCCTGAAATGGCCTGAAGTCGACTGGGATGCGCGCCAGATACGGAAAGCTGGCAAGGGTGGCAAGTTGGTCACCGCGCCGATCACAAGCGCAATCTGGGCCATCCTATGGCCGCTGCGGGGCCATGATCCGGAGCGGGTGTTCACCTATGTTGCCAAGCGAACCCGCGCCAGCCGCGTGAAGGGCAACCGATATCCCCTCACCTACAACGGCGCTAAGACGGAATGGAAACGCACGCGAAAGCGCGCCGGTGTGCAGGGCTTCCGCTTCCACGACTACCGTCACGACGTTGGCACCAAGCTATTGCGGGAGACAGGTAACCTGAAGCTGGTACAGCGGGCACTCAACCACTCGAACATCAAAACCACGTTGCGGTATGCACACGTGCTCGATGACGAGATCGCAGCGGCGATGGAACGAGTCACGGAGTCCCGAAAAAACTCCCGAAATGCTTCTCGCAAGTCAGCCTAACTAGTTGACGCGGCAGAGGGATCGCGCAGCAAGCATTCAATACTGGGGGACTGGGGGTCGCGAGTTCGAATCTCGCCGCTCCGACCAACACTTGGCAGCATTTCTCTCGCCACAAAACCGGCCTTGGGGAGCGCCTGGGGACCAAGGCGGCCATTCCGCCATTGCGGGGCTCGGCCGTGAGCGCCCGGTGGTGCTTGCTGGTGTTGGCGAGTGCGCTTGCGCGGGCCGCGTCGTGGTGGCTGCGGCCACCGACATACAAACCCTGTGATCCCGGCATCACGATCGGCAGAGTGCTGGTGGCGGGTTGCTCGCAGAGCATGGGGGCCGCTTCCGCGGTTTGACTTCGGCTTGAGTGGTCAAGCAAAAGGCAAGGATGACAAGCGCAGCCCCCTGATCGGCTCAGGAGTTCAGCGACGTTGTCCGGGTTGCGCCACTTGTCGCAGTTGACCTGATCGTCCGAGACCGGCACCGGCGCGTCTTGGTTGGCCGCCGACACAATGAGCCGGCCACGGGCACTTACGAGACGATTGCAGCCGCGTTCCGGCGCCGCCGCGCGCGTCGGCCGAGCGGCACGCTGTGCCTCGGTCCAGGCGGCAATCCTGATGAGCTGCGACATTCTTCGCGGACTTGAATGCCCAACTTCACCTATTGGGTTGGCATACGGGCTCTTGGTTGCGATGGCTTCGGCCTGCACGCACCGCTACGCGGCTGCCGCTGCACGCACGATCGAGAAGACGGTGCTTTCGCTCACGCCGCCCGCGGTCGCCGAGACCATTGCGCCCCATAGCGGCACAAACTACCAATGCCGCGCCATGCTGGCTGCGACGCTTCTCTGCAGGATCAACCGATAGTGAAAGACACGATTCTGGCTGCTGCCCGCGCGCTCGATGGCGGACGGCTTGCGGACGCCCGCGCCATACTGAACACCATTCCACTCGAGCGTTCCGAGCCGCCGCTGCGATTGCTGGCGACGGCCCTCTGGCAGCGCATTGTGCTGGCGTCGGCGAGCGAAACGCAGACCGAGGATCAGCGCCGCGAAACCGTGCGGGCGGTGAACATCGTCGCGGCTGCCGTCAAAGACAGCGCCTATATCTGGAACGTTTATAGCGTGGTGCCGGCGCTCGAGGCCGGCATCGGCGCGGCCGATGCTGCTGCGCTGTTTGCCACCGCGCTCTGGGATCGGATCATCGATGCGCCGGAGGGTTTTTTCTCCGCCTCGTTCAGGCTGTTCCACCGGGCCGGTGGTGGGCGCTGTCTCGAGGCCTGGGAGAAGTATCTTGCAGCCAATCCGGACTATGTGCCGGACTACTGGAACTGGCTGCGACTGACCGTGACATTCGAGCACCGGGATCGCACCGCGGTATCGGAGCAGACATTCGCAAGTTTGCAAAAGACCGGCCGTGACGACTTGGCGCCGCTATTCAACGTCTACCTGAAGCAGCAGTCTCAACAGCCAGTGTCCGAGATCGCGGATGCAAGCGCCGCGTTGACAATTGACGCGCAGCGGCGGCGCGTCGCCGAATTGATGACCGGCATGGCCTGCATGCCCGATGAATTGCCGGCATTGGTGCGTTGCCATGCGATGCTCGCGGCCAACGGACCCGACGGGAGAAGCGGTGCGGATTTCATGCAGGCCCGGCTCGCGAATGCGGAGCGCCGCTGGAGCGAGGCCGTCACTTTTGCGCTGCGCGCCGAACAGGATCCCACCTATCAGAATCTTGGCCGTTTGTTGCGCGCCAACAGTCTGGCCCGGCTGGGTCAAATTCCAGCGGCGCTGCAAATCCTGGACGCCGTTGTGGTCGACAAGGCAGCCACCCAGGACCATCGAGCGCGCGCAGCCTTTATCCGTGTCATCATCGAACGTATCGAAGCCGGGCTCGCGCCGCCGGACGACGCCAAAGCGAAGCCGTTTCCGGACACGTCCGGCCGGCCGCTTGCTCAATCGCTGTGGGTCGGAAAGCATCTGCGGTGGATCGAACGGCTCGCGATCAAATCGTATCTCGACAACGGCTGGCGCTTCCAGCTCTACGTCTATGACGATCCGCGCAACGTTCCCGATGGCTGCGAGGTCCTCGACGCCTCGGCGATCATTCCCGAGCATGAGGTGTTCATTGAGGGCTTAGGCAGCGGGTTGCATGCCGGGTCGATTGGCGCCTTTTCCGACTTGTTCCGCTATCGCCTGCTCTACGAGCGTGGCGGCATATGGACTGATACCGACGTCATCAACCTCAAAAGATACGATCCGGACGGACGGAAGTTCATCTGCACGGAGCTGTCAGACGCCGGCATGATCAACCTGAACGGTGCGATCATGGCCGCGCCGGCACACGATCCGTTCGTCGGACGCGCCTATGAGCGAGCTTGCGAACTCTTGAAGTCCGAGGAGATGTTCTTCACGCGCGTCGGACCTTACCTGCTGGCGGAGGGCGTCGTCGAAATGGGTGCAGACTCAATCGAGTTGATGCCGTTGGGATTCTTGAGTCCGGTGAACTGGATGAACACCGGCTTCCTGCTTCAGCCCCATGAAGCAGTCAGCGCGAGGCTCGATGTCAGGGCTGCGACCAACCTGCACGTCTATACCGAGATGTGGCGGATGCTGGGACTCGGTCTCGATCGTCCCCCGCCACCCGAGACCTTTCTGGGTCGGCTGTACGCCGACGCGTTCGGGGCGCCAAGCGAGTGAACGAGATGTCTTCAGGGGCGCCAAGCTTCGCCGAACTCGTGGAGCGCGCGGAATCGCGGGGCTTCGCAGGGCTGATGCTTGACGGCGTCGACGTCGACGCCGCAATTGACGGAGCAACCCAGCCGGCGCTGCTCGCCCGCGCCATCGAAATCGCCGACCGAGGCCACGAGAAATACTGGGCCGAGCGCCTCAGCGGCCGGCTTTGTGCCTGCGATCCCGAGCCGGTCCACGCGATGAAGCGGGCCGAGCGTCTGGCCCTGCTTGGCCGGCTCGACGAAGCCGGGCGTGTCATTGAATCGCTGCCGCGGGAGGCTGCCGAGGAGCCGTATCGTCGCGCATGCGGCGTCCTGCTCGCCAAGCGGGGCGCCATCGACGAGGCGCTTGCGATCTTCGAAACGCTGTCCGGACGGAAGGCCGGCGCTCACCCGGATCCCCTGGTGCTGACGGCCGCACAGGAGATGATCTCGGACTGCGCCGTCGCCGATACCAAGAAGCTGATGCTGCGGCTGGCCGAGCAATATCCAGCCCATATCCTGGTTCGCGGCCTGCTGTTGCGCTGCCATCTCTATGACGGCGAGCTCGAAGAAGCGCGCAAGCTGGCCCAGCCTCCAGAGTCCGAATGGGCTGCGGCAACCGAATATGAGCGGCGTGTTTTCATCGAAAGCATCGCCGAGATGTATGAGCTGCTGGGATGGACCCGTACGCTGTTCGAATTCCTGCGTGACGCCATCGCCAAGGACCCCACCCACTGGTCGCTTTATGGCCAAGCGGGAATCGCCGCACGGTTGATTTCGCGCGACAAGGACTACAGCGAGCTGGTCGCTGCGATTCCCGACACCAGCCGCGACACCGCGGAAGCCAAGGCGATCTTGTTTCGATGGCATGTCGAGGCGGGGCGTCACGCGGAGGGCGCGTCGCTGGTCGATGATCTGCGCTCGCTATCGGCGCCGCTGTTTCTCAACGCCAACCTGTTTCTGAAGGCGCACGCGCGCGACGGGACGCTCGTTGATGCGGCTCTCGATGATTGCAGACGTTGCCGCATCCCGCTGCTAGGACCGGTGCTGGGGTTCAGCCTTCATGCGTACTATTACGACTGTTCGCCGGATCGATTACGGCAGTCGCTCGCCGAGCTTGAGCCTTTCGTATTGACGTCACGAACGAGAGCTGTGTTCTGGTTCATCTACCTGCGTTGCCTGATTGGGCTGGGCGAGATCGATAGGGCCTTGGCGCATTATCGCTCCTTGCCAGCCGGACTCGCGAACGCCGCGACGCTCAAGCCGTTCGGAATGTATTTCGATACCCGGCAAGGGAAGCATGACCAGGTCCGTGCCGACTGGGTCAGGTATCTCCGGTCCACGCGTCACCCTTGCGTCAATGCGCAGTCGAGCTATCCGTCGACGGTCGACTTGAAGTATTCCGGGTCGCCGGGCGATGTGCTGCTGTTCCTCCCCGTGCACAATGGGGCGGACTATCTCGGCTGGTTTCTCGACCATTACCGGTCGCTGGGCGTCGACCACTTCTTCGTCGTCGACAACGCTTCGACCGACGGCACGTTACAGCGGCTCAAATCCGAGCCTGATGTATCAGTGTTCTTTAACGGCGACAGCTTTGGCCGATCCGGCTTTGGCGTCCTCTGGATCAATCACCTGATGCAGCGGTTCGGCGTCGGCCATTGGTGCTTTCACGTCGACGTCGACGAAGGCTTCGTGTTTCCGGGCAGCGACAATGGCCGCTCGCTCAAGGAACTGATCGCGTATTGCGACGATCGCGGCTATGGCCTCGTCCCAGCGATTGCTCTGGATATGTATCCGGAGCGGGTCGACGCGCGCGCCGGCTCCGATCCGTTTGCCGCGAGCTGCTACTTCGACACGGACTATCTCAGAATTCCGGCCGAGTTGCCGCCTTACGCCATCGTGCAGGGCGGTATCCGCCGCCGCATGACCGGACTGGCGTGCGCGATGCACAAGTCGCCGCTGGTTCGCGTCTCGCCGGACGTCCGCTATATCGAGTGCAGCCATGGCACGACGCACCTCCCGGTTGCCGATGTTTGGGGAGCGATGCTGCACTACAAATTCGTTGGCGACATCAGGCGGCGTTTTGCCGACGCGATCGCGCGCGGCGAGCATTTCGGCGAGGCCATTACGTATCGGCGCTTGAGCGAGTCGGTTCAGGCAGCTGCGGCGGACGGGTTTTTGCTGTCGTCCTTCAGCCGGCGGTACACCGGCCCGTCGCTGCTTGTGGAATTGGGACTGCTGCCGCGCAGCGATGCCTGGGGTGGATAATCCGGAATTTCAGCCTCTGGGGGCCAGCCCAGATCCGGGCTTGTCGCATCAAGCACTTTTTGAATGCGTGCTTTTTTTTGCATGTTGCCCGGCCTCTACACCGGTCGAATATTGTTGCGGGTAAGAGCCCACGTCCGTTGTGCCCAAGATGGTGCGACGATAGCGTCGCAATGAAATCGGGGAGTACGTTTTGATGTTTCGCATTTGGCTCAAGATTGCGGGCCTCATGACCGTCCTGCCGTTGGCTCTTGGCGGCAGCGCTTCTGCAGCGGTGGGTGGACGCGGGGCCGCGGAGGCCGCGTGGGCCGAGGCCATCGAGCGCAACACGCTGGAGGCCTACGTTGAATTCGTCATGGCCCATCCGGACAGCAAGTACGCGCATCAGGCTTACGCGCGGCTGTCCACTGTGGGCACCGTCAAGCTGAACCGCCATGGCGTTCCGGATAGTCCCGCCGATCTCGGATTCCGCGAGCGGCCGTTCATCCCGAACATCATGGTGGCAAGCTAACCGCATGGCGTTCCGGAATTCCGTGGTCCCGCTGATCTTGGATTCAGCGGGCAGCCGTTCATCCCGAACTCGATCATGGTGTGAGGGCGAAGACGAGCCTGGATCGGCACGTTTACGCGGTGCCAGTCGGATTCATAGAGAGTAGAGGACATGGGCCGCGCTAACGTAACCATTGGTTCAATGCTATTGGCTGCTTCCGCGATGCTCGGAGGCCAGGCTGTCGCGGCAGACATGCCCGTCAAGGCAGCGCCTTATGTGGCACCGGCGTCGGGTCCCGGCACAGCCGTCTGGCTCGGCGGCGCTTTCAAGGATCGTGCGTGGGTGGGTTTTGTCGGCGCCGTCGCGGCGGTGAACGGCAATCTCGACACCGACGGCTTCCTCGTGCGCGGCCAGTATCTCTATGTGAACTGGGATTTCGATTCGACCCTGTCGTCAACGGGGACCGCCAGCGGCACGCTGAACCGCGGTGACATTCAGCTCGGCTATCAGATCGTCCGCAACGGCATGGTGGCTGCTGGCTTTATCGGTGTCGATTATCAGGACTACAACTATTCGCCGTCGATCACGCGTGACGCTCGCTTGAAGGATCAGCCTGGCGCGATCTTCACCGGACGCTGGGCTTCGGCGGGCGCGACCACGACGCCGTTCTCGGTCGAAGGTAACTACTCCACCGCGAACAATGCCTACTGGGTCCGCGGGCGTGTCGGCTATGATTTCGGTTGGGTGGCCGTCGGTCCTGAGGTCGGCGTTCTCGGCAACAGGGTCTTCGACGAAGCCCGCTACGGCGGCTATATGAGTTTCACTGTGAACCCGAGTTTCATCGTGGAGCTGAACGGCGGCTATGCCGATCGTTTGCGCGGCGACAATGTGTTTGGCGGCGGCAGTGGCGGTTACGGCGGCGTAACATTGGTGTTCCTGCGCTGAGCCAGCCGTCTGCGATGCCGCGCCGGCGAGAAAGCCGGCGACTGAGGTCCGCCATCACTCAGGCCGTTGATAGGATCCAGCGCCCGGACGCGGTCGCGGGTTCGAATCTCGCCGCTCCGACCAGCTTTCCAACCAAAATCAAACACGGCACCCTCGCCTACCGCGGCGCGGGCCTTGGCCTTCGGCCTGCGCCGTTGCGCTCGCGACGCGCCAGGCGATGCGCGGATTTTCTTCTTGCGTCCTTTGCCGCCGTTGCTTTGCCCTGCGCCGGATCATCGTCGGCGACGGACGGCACACGCAGCATTCCGGAGCGGAGCTTGGTGATACCGGCCGGCCGGGCGGCCTGAAGCGGGTCGTCGGCCGCGACGTCGAGGCTCACCAGGTAGTCGGCGCCGGCCCGCATCACATGCTCGGCTGCCGCGACCGCCGCCGCCCGCTCGTCGCCGTCGATGATGGCGCGCAGGATCGCCGCATGCTCGTCCCAGGAGCGCCCCTGCCGGACCGGATCGTTCGGCGAGAACAGCACGGCGGTTCGCTCCCGCAGCTTCCGCAGCACCTCGCCCAGCACCAGATTCTGTCCGGCGGCGGCGAGCTCGTGGTGAAACTGCTGGTTCAACTCGGTGAGCTGGTCGAAGCGCCGGGCCGCCACCGCGGCCGTGCCCTTCTCCAGAACCTGCGCGATGCGCTTGAGCGTCCGGGTGTCCTGGCGCCGCGCCGCAAGCCGGGCGTTGTGGCCTTCCAGGACCGCGCGCACCTCGACCGTCTCGCGTGCCTCCTGCTCGGTCATCATGATGACCGAGGCGCCGCGCCGGGCGGTCACTTCGATCAGGCCCTCGGACGCCAGAACGCGGATGGCCTCGCGCACCGGATTGCGCGATACGCCGAATTCGGAGGCCAGGCGGCCTTCCACCAGGCGATCCCCCGGCTTGAACCTCTGGGTGAGAATGGCGTGGCGAAGCTCGGCGATGACCTTCCCGTGCAGCGGCGCGTGCGTTTCACCGAGTCTTGGCATCGCGGATCTTGGCATCGCGGATCTTGGCATCGCGGATCTTGGCATCGCGGGACGTGACATCGAAGGTCCAAATCTGCCTTTTTGCCGCTCGCTGACGGAATACTGCGGACGGTCCAGCCGGGGCCCGCCGCACCGGTGTACCGCATTTCGCCACGGAATTGAGGCGAATCGATATCGGCTTCGCCGCGATAGGTTACTAAAACCCGCGGTCGGCTGCCAACGGCCCGGCCCGACGCCTCAAGGCCGCTTGACCAGCCAGGACACGCTGACGCTGCCGTTCAGGAAGGTCTGGCACGCCATCCGGTAACCCTGTTGCAGCTGCGCATCGGTCAGATGCTTGCGCTCCTTGGGCTTCACCGCGTCGGTGTTTTCGATGCCCTTCTCGATCAGGCACTTGCAGGTCCCGCACAGGCCGCCCCCGCACTTGAAGGGGATGCCGCCCTTCTCGCGCAGCGACAGGCGGAGCAGATTGGTGTTTTCCGGCGCGGTGACGACCTTGCCGCCGTTGGTCAGGAATGTGACTTCGATCATGGCTCGCGATCCGCGCCGCGTCAGGCGCCGCCGTTCAGCGCCACCTTCCGCAGCGTCGCCTCGACATGGCCGAAGTTGGTCAGGTGCTTCAGCTCGGTGAACGCGCGCTCCACCGTCTCGAACTTCTCGAAGAACTTCGACGGCACGTCGTTGACGATCGCGGTGCCCTCCTCGACCACGCGGATCTTGGTGTCCTTCAGGAGCTCGGCGATCACGAAATGCGCTTTCTTGTCGCCGTAGAATAGATAGTCGTAAGCCTCGAGCGGCTTCACGCCGTCGACGATTTCGGTGCGGAATTTTCCCGGCTTGCTGGTCAGGATCACAAACATGACGAGGCCTCCCAATTCCTGATCGAGGTCGCAAACGCCGGCTGCGGACGGCGTCACGGTGACGGCGCAAGGGGCTAGAGCGGCTCGAGCGGCTTGTCGTCCTGGACCAGCTCCAGATCGTGGTTGAGCCAGAGCTGGCACACCAGGCGATAGCCCTCGTCGAGCCTCGGGCCCAATTGCTTCTTTTCCTTCCAGTTGGGCGCCGGCAGCAGCTCGGCGCCCTTGATGATGCGCGAGGCGCATTTGGCGCATTTCCCCATGCCGCAACCGTAGCGCAGGTTGGGAAACGGGAACTGCTTGATGCCGGCCCGCACGACGAGGTTGGTGTTTTCCTTCACCTCGTCGCGGTAGACCTGCCCGCCCCGGTGTAGAACGACGGTCGGCACCGTTCAGGCCTGCAGCAGTTCGCGTTCGTACTGCGGCACCTTGGGTTCCACGCTTTCCAGCTCCGAGAGCGGAATGTCGCCCGCCACGTAGTCGTGGTAGAGCGCGGTGGTGTAAAGCAGCCGCATCTGTGCGCCGATCTCGCAGATCTTCACGCAGCGCTGCTGAAGCTCGACCGTGTCCGCGTGCTCGAGCACGATCTGGTAGCCGCGCTCGCCGTGAATCTCGTCCGAGACGATGTGCAGGTCGAAGAACTCGACCTCCTCGTCGGTGAACCTGTATTTCTCGCGCAGCGTCGGCGTCTGCTTGCGGTAGATCGAGGGCACCTGCGACTCGAGGCCCACAACCAGCGCCGCGACCGCGACCACCGGATCCTCGCGCATCGCCACCGCATAGCACCAGCTCTGCAGGCCGCGCGTGGTCGCCGTCATGTTATCGGGGTTCTTCACCCGCTCCTCGGTCGTGCCGCAGGCTTTGGCGAAGCGGATCAGCAGATCCGTGTGGCGGTCGCCGCCGATCTCCTCCTCGTACATGTTGGCGAGCAGGAAGTCCTTGGCATCCGTGTAGCGGTCCGGCATGCGTGCGTAGATGTAGCCGAGATAGTCCGCGAACGGGCCGACATAGTGGTAGTGGTTCTCCGCCCAGCGCGCGAGATGCTCGCGGCTGAGCTTGCCGCTCGCCCAGGCGATGCTGAACGGCGCCTTGTTCGCGCTCTTGCCCTTGATGGCGTTTTCGAGGGCCGCGCGGAATTCCACATGATTCATCAGTTGAGGCATCGAGCGCTCCTGTTCGCAGGTTTGAAGCCGGTTTTGCCGGCGGGGCACAGCCGCCGCATTGCACAATGCATGCATACTGTATACCGATTTTGAGGGCCGTCAACGCCACCCTTCCGGCGAATGGTGCGATATCCAGGCGAAAAGGTACGATATTCCGCAAGATAACGCCATTCTCGTCGGATGTCTCCGGGTCATATTGCAAACCTCTCTCGGAATACTGTATACCATGTGCATCAAAAAAAATCACGCGCCCAGGAGCGCGATCGGGGGAAACATGGGACAGCAAGTCATCATCGGGGCGGCGCACTGGGTCTATCTTCTCGGCGTCGTGATCATCGTCATCACGATGATTCTGCGCGCCAACGTCGTGGTGCCGTCGGTCGTCGCGACATTTCTGGTGACGCTCGCCTGGACGCAGACGCCGGTGACCGCGCTTGGCAGCGTCTTCAATGCGAGCTTCACCGCGGCAAAGGAGCTGTTCAACATCTTCCTGGTCATCGCGCTGATGACCGCGCTCCTGAACGCGCTGAAGACGCTGCGGTCGGACATCCGGATGGTCGAGCCGTTTCGCGCGGTGATGAAAAATGGCCACACCGCCTATTTCGTGCTCGCCGGCATCACCTATGTGATCTCGCTGTTCTTCTGGCCGACGCCGGCGGTGCC
>JAIESC010000258.1 GCA_019746355.1 Xanthobacteraceae bacterium
ACGGCGATCTCCTTGCCTTCGAGGCGCTCGGGCCGCACGTCGCTCATGGGCGCGTCGCGCCGCGTCACGAAGCGCGCCGGCGTCCGGTAGTACGGATCGCTGAAGTCGGCGAGACGGCGCATGTCCGGCGTCACGGCGATCGAGGCCATCACCGCGTCGCCGCGGTTTTCCGCAAGCGACGTGATCAGCGTATCGAAGCGCCGCATCTGCACGGTGCACTGGACCTTCAGCTCCTCGCAGATCATCCGCGCCAGATCGACGTTGAAGCCGATCGGACTGCCGTCGGGTCCGGCATAGTTGAACGGCGGGTAGTCGACCTCGGTCAGGAACCGGATCACGGTGATGCGGGAAATGTCCGGCCGCTCGGGCCGCCGCTTCGGATCCCAGAAGCCCGGGATGGCGACCGGGGCTCCGGCGGCGGGTGCGGGTTGCGCCTGGGGCGTCGCTTGGGGCGTCGCTTGGGGCGTCGCTTGGGGCGCAGCGGGCGACGGCTGGTTCTGTGCTGCGGCGGGCGCCATGGCGAGCAATGCCGCAAGGGCCGCAACGCCCAGGGCGGCACGGCAGCGGGCGATCTTGGAGTTGGCCGGGGCGCGAAATGTCTCTGACGTCAATTGCATAGAATCGTCGGCACGCGTCGTTTCAGGTTGGTTATAGACGAAAACATCAAGGCGGTTCAGCGTCCATCGAACCTTATTGTTGGAAAAGACCGGCAAGCCGCCGAAAAACCACCGGCGTCATTCCGGGGCGCGCCCGCCAGCGCGTTCACGCGCGTCTTTGACGCGCTATGGGCGCGAGCCCGGAATCCAGAAACACAGGAAATCCCCGATGCTCTGGATTCCGGGCCCGCCGCTTCGCGGCGTCCCGGAATGACCGGGGGAGAGTCAGAGATAACGTTTCAAATCCTCCGCCGCCTCTTCCGGGCGGCGCTTCATCTTGAACGGCGCGACGAAGCGGCCGTCCTTGTCCATCAGATAGACGATGGCGGTGTGGTCCATGGTGTAGCCGCCGCCGTCGGTCGGGACCTTTTTGGCATAGACCCGGTAGGCCTTGATCACCGCGGCGATCGCCTCGCTGTCGCCGGTCACGCCGACGACACGCGGGTCGAAGCTCGCGAGATAGTCCTTGAGGACCTTCGGCGTGTCGCGCTCCGGGTCGACGGTGATGAACAGCGCGCGCGCGTCCTTCGCGGCCGGGCCCGCCGCGCGCAGGATTTCCGACACCTCGAACAGCGTGGTCGGGCAGACGTCCGGGCAATGGGTGAAGCCGAAGAACACCAGGAACGGGCGACCCTTCATGTCCTGATCGGTGATCGGCTTGTCGTTCTGATCGACCAGATTGAACGGCCCGCCGACCGCGGACGGCATCGCAATCGGCGCGGGGCTCTTGCCGGTGAGGATGAACACCACCGTGGTGAACAGCACCAGGCCCGCGACAAAGGCGCCGAGCACGAGCAGGATACGGGCGGTGCGGGAGTTCATGATACTGATGCTTCTTGTTCTTGGATCGCGCCTTGTTTGAGCATGATCTCGTCCGAAAACCGCTTCACGCTTTTCGGGATCATGCTCTAGCCGAAGCAGGCGATGAGCCCGGCCCGGATGGTCTCGAAGAATACGGCCGTGCCGTAATGCACCCAGAGCGCAACGGTGCCGGCCAGCAGAACGCCGACGATGCTCGCCGCCGCCAGAAGCGCGCTCCGGCTCGGCGCGGCAATCTCCGAATTCGTCAGTTCCTCTGCCATGAGGCGCTCTATAGCAGTACAGCCTGGGCCACCCATCACATAGGACCGATCCGGCGCCCCGGCAACAGTCACAATGCCGTGACGCCCTGACCAGAAAGCCAGGCCAGCGCGCCGCGCGCGGCGGCCGCGCCGGTGGCAAACGAAGCCTGCAGCAGATAGCCGCCGGTCGGGGCCTCCCAATCGAGCATTTCGCCCGCCGCAAACGTGCCCGGCCGGCCGCGCAGCATGAAATGCTCGTCGAGCGCGGCGAACGAAACGCCACCGGCGGTGGAGATGGCGCGTTCCAACGGCGCTGTGCCGACGAGACGCACCGGGACGGCGTTGATCAGCGCGGCCAGCGCTGCGGCATCCATCGACACCAGACGCAGCGAGGCGGACGCGGCCGCCTCGTTGAGCAGGCCGATCGCGGGCGGAGACAGGTTCACGGTCTTGCGCAAAAACGTGGACAGCGATTGCTTGCCGCGCGGCGCGGCAAGCCGCTGCTGCAATTCCGCGGCGGACAGATCCGGTCGCAGCGCAATGTGCAGAACCGCTTCGCCGGATGCGGCGATGGTTTCGCGCAGCGCGGCCGACAGCGCATAGACCGCGCCGCCTTCGAGGCCGTCGCGGGTGATGACGGCTTCGCCGCGCGCGCGCCGGCCGCGAAACGCGAGCTCGATCCGCTTGAGCGGCTGGCCCTCGAAACGGTCGCGGAAGACATCGGACCAGTTGGCGATGAAGCCGCAGTTGGCCGGCCGCAGCGGGGCGATGGCAACGCCCGCATGGGCGAGCGCGCCGGCCCAGCCGCCGTCCGAGCCGAGCCGCGGCCAGCTTGCGCCGCCGAGCGCGAGAACGGTTGCATCGGCTTGCACGCTGACGCGGCCGGCGGGCGTGTCGAACTGCAGATGGCCTGACGTGTCCCAGCCGATCCAACGGTGACGAAACACGAACTCGACACCGGACGCGGCCAGACGGCGGAGCCAGGCACGCAGCAGCGGCGAGGCCTTGAGCGACTTCGGAAACACCCGGCCGCTGCTGCCGACGAAGGTTTCCTGCCCGAGACCGTCGCACCAGGCGCGCAAGACTTCCGGCGGCAAGGCTTCGATCGCGGCACGGAGGCTTTCCGCCGCGGCACCATAGCGATCGAGAAACGCCGGCAGATCCTCGCTGTGGGTGAGGTTCAGGCCGCCGCGGCCGGCCATCAGGAATTTGCGGCCGGCGGAGGGCATGCGGTCGTAAACGGTGACGGGCACGCCGGCGGCGGAAAGCACCTCGGCCGCCATCAGGCCGGCCGGGCCTGCGCCGATCACGGCTGCTTTGGCGTCAGGAGGCATTGTCAGGAAGGCCATGGAGGGAACCAGCGCGCACGGTCGCGAATTTTATCGGAGATGACGGAGAGCGCCATGGATACGCATCAGCATTCGCATCCGGCCTTTGTCAGCGGCCGCAGGCTCGGGCTCATCGTTGCGCTTTCGATCGTGCTGCTCGTGGTGTTCGCAGCCGGAATGGCGATTGGGTATCACAGCGTCTATCGGCACAACACTGTTGCGTCGTTGATGCCGGAGGCAGGGCCGCAGCGCTAGATTCTGTAGACCCTATGCACGTCGGGCAGCAGCGGCGAGCGCGAACAGCAAGGCGGCTGCGACGGCGGCCGCGGAACCTGTCAATCGAGTGACCAGACTCTTCATGCGCTTCCCCCGGGCGTGGCGGGCTCTTGAGCGGCCCGCGTCTTGCGCAACGCTTATCCGCTCGAGACCTAAGCTGGCATGAGAGAAGCGGACGGATCCTGTGCGAGCGATCATGCCGTCGCCCATGACGCGGTGGCGCGCGCTCCGGCTCAAGCCGCGCTACACCGGCGCGCCGAGGGCACGGAGCCTCGCCATGATGTCGTTGTAATCCATGCCTTTCCTGGCGCGTTCGTTGAAGGCTTCGACGGCTGCCCGGCTCGCGCTTTGCGGAACGACAACCGGTGCTGCTGCATCGGTCGGATATGACGGGGGCGGACCGGGTTGCTCCGGCTCAGGCCTGGTCGTCAGAGACTTGCTCGTCAGAGGCATGCCAACCCACTTTTCCAGGTCGGCAATGATTTCGGCCGGCGACTTCGCCGCGATCTCGGCCTTGATTCGGGCCCGCCGGGCCGCATCATCGTCGCGCGCGGGGTCGACAGCCGTCGCGGCGTCATCGGTCTGGGGTGGCGGGGGCGGGCCGGCGTCGTCCGGCCGGACATGAGCGGGCAGCGACAGACCGACAGCGCGGAGCGCCTGCTCCGCGGTGGCGGTGCCCGTGGTTCTCGACAGGATCGTAGCGTGCAGCGAGGCTGCGTGATCGCGCGGCATCGCGGCGTGGTGACGCCTGAAGCAGTCGTGCGGATCGCCGGTGCAGCCACGCTGTTTCCAGCACCTGTTGCTGCACTGTCGCCAGAACTCGAACAGGTTGCACTGGAAGCGCTTGCGGTTTTCCGCGATCTGCGCGCGAGCGCCCGGGCGCTGGTGCGTCGCACGATCGGAATAAGTAAAGCTGAAAGTGCCCATCGTGTTTCTTCCCGAGTGCCCGCCCCTGGTTGCTTGCCCGGCGCATTCGCGGGCGCGGCTGCTCGTTGCCGCGACGCGTGGCGCCCGGGATTTGCAGAGGCTCTTCCTGTTGCTCGCCTCTTGAAGAGGGGAGCGGAGCGCCGAAAGGCGCAGGGGTTTGCGACCCCTTCCGGGCCGTTGCGTGCGGCCCGGAGAACACGCTTTGCGAAGCGTGTTCGGGTCCCCTTGCGATCGGAGACCCTCGCCTTTCGGCGCTCCACCACGGCGTTTTCGTGAGGCCTCGCCTCACACACCTCAGGCCGCGCTTCCCTGCCGGGTTACTGGCGCTTTCACCCGGCAGTCCAGCAGAGCTCCCTGCGCGCGAGTCGTAGTGCCCGCGAGGCGGGGTCCCGAGGCGCCCCGAGAGTCCGGTTGGATCGACCGGACGCGCAGGCGCCGCTCCTGCTTCTGCCAATGGTTCCCACCGGTTGGGCCCCTCAACTAAGCAGGATGAATAGAACAAATAAAGAACATAACGAAAGAGTCAACCCATCAGCTGGAGCTGCGACGAAGCCAAATTATCCAACGATGTCTGTTGCTTAGACGCGCCTAGTGGCGACGCGGCTTGGCCTCGCCGGCGACTTCGGGCGCCTCGCCCTTCTCCAGCACGAAGTGACCGAGATTCGCGACGATGTCGGCGAGCAGCGCGGTGCGGTCCTCGGGCTCGGCGGTCAGCACCAGATCGGCCAGCACCTCGGTGACCTTGGCGGCGATCTGGGCGAGATCGGCCCCTTCGCGCCCGAGCTCCACGTCCAGCAGATCGTGAATGTCGCAGTGGATGCAGTCTGACACGAGGAAGCTCCGTTCGGCGGCGAGGACGGCCGCGCGGCGCGCGGCCAGGGCCTCACTGGTAATAGATGGAGGACAATGGCCGGGAGGGCAATGGAGGCTTGCCCACGCTCCCGCCGCTGCGGATGTCCCATGCTATATTTATCGGATGAACAGAAGCGACGCTCTTGCCATTCTTCGCAAATCGGAGACGGCGCTCCGGGCGCGGGGCGTGCAGAGAATTGCCGTGTTTGGATCGGTGGCGCGGGGCGACAACCGCCCCGACAGCGACCTTGATATCATGATCGAGATCGCCCCCGACGCCCGGATCGGTGTTTTCGAATATGTCGGGCTCAAGGAATACATCGAAGGCCTGTTCGAGGGACCGGTGGACGTCGTGAGCCGCGACGCGCTGAAACCGTATGTCCGCCCGGCGGCAACGGCCGATGCCGTCTATGCCTTCTAGAGCCGTTCCCGTTAATCGGGAACGGCTCTAGATTCTTTGTTTGGTCGCATTTTCTGCGGCGAACCGCTGCACACTTCGCCGGAAAATGCTTGAAGCGTCGCGGACATCCCGATACGGCGCCTCCGCGACATTCATCATCATATCGAGCTGGCCGAGCGGTTTGCGGAAGGGTCCGACCACGCGGCTTTCATCGCTGATGATCGCACGGTCTATGCGGTCACACGCTGCCTGGAAATCATTTCCGAAGCTTCGCGACGGCTGCCGGACGACATGAAGGCGCGCCACCCTTCCATTCCATGGAAACAGATGGCGGGTGCAGGCAATATCTACCGTCACGACTACGAAGACGTGGCGGCGCGCTATGTCTGGGAGACGCTCAAGCACGACCTTCCGCAATTGCGGCTGGTTGTGGCGCGCGAAATTGCGCGATCGTGATCTGCCAGTTGCGGTGACAGGGCACTTATTTTCCGCGGTTCACCGACATCGGCTGACGCTCGGCTGCGATAGCTTTCTCGCGCGCATCTAACGATCGACCGCGCGCCGTCTCAAGCCGGGCAGCGCGGATCGAAGCCAAAAGGCGCTGGCGGACGAGCCATTGAGTGAACTGTCACCGCAATTCAGCTCCATGAATGCCTCGGACACACCAAAGGAGGAGCACGATGGGCAAGGCGGCATTTAATGAGAGACTCAAACTGGCGGCCACGTATTGGAACAACCTTTCCGCAGGCCTCATGCTGACGGGTCTCATTCTCCCCTACCTGGCGCTCAATTATTGGATCGTCGATTTGATTGCCTGGGTGCCGGATTGGCTTGACGGACAGGCCAAGCTCAGCGACCCGGCAATCGTGGCGGCTGTATCCACCCTGGTGGCAACGGTGGCCGCGTACGTTGCGACAAGCGTGTGCCGTTCGTTTGCCGACAGACTTCTCACAAGAATCCAAGATTGAGGTCCCGGGCGCTTGCATGGTCGCACGCCTCTGTTGCCGAGGAGCCAGCGATGCATGGCACGACTCGATGTCTGCCCTTGCGGTCGTCATCAGCGGGCTCGTGGACCATCGAGGTACGGCCGGGCGGGCGCGATTGACCCCAGGCGGACGTTCAAGTGAGCGCCGAGGCGGCGCGCGTCATTGCCGGCCTCGTGATGCCGGGCGATCTGGCGGCCGCCTACTTCACCACCACGGTCGTACCGACCGATACCCGCTTGTAGAGATCGGCCACGTCCGTGTTCCTCATCCGGAAACAGCCGGACGACTCCGCCTCGCCGACCGAGTCCGGATCGCTCGAGCCGTGGATCCGGTAGAGCGTGCTGCCAAGGTACATCGCGTGTGAGCCGAGCGGATTGTCGGGATCGCCGCCCTTCATGTGCCTCGGCACATCCTTTTGTCGCGCGATCATCTCCGGCGGCGGCGTCCAACCTGGATTTTCTTTTTTCGCGGTGATCTTGTGCGTGCCCTTCCACTGGAAGCCGACCCGGCCGACACCGATGCCGTAGCGCAGCGCCGAGCCGTTTGCCTGAATGAGATAGAGCCGCCGCTCTTTCGTATCGACGACGATGGTGCCAGGCGCATATTTGCTTTCATAGCGCACGGTGGTGCGGCCGAGGTCGGTGCCGTCGAAGCCAAAGATGTTGTAGCTGCCCTTCTTGGTCGCGCCGCCGCGCAGCATCTCCTGCCGCTCGTTGTCGGACTGGGCTTGCGCGAGACTGACGGGCCCAAGCAGGGCGGCGATAACAGCTACGGTCGCAATATGACGTGTCAGCACGGGTTCTATCCATCCGGCGGCAAATGGTGCGGCACTATCGGGACAGGCTACGGTCTCTCCGGTGCGAAGGCAATTGCCCCAGGCACGACACGGCCGTCGCGCTCCGATCGGCGCAAGCCGGGGGCCGCGCGCGATTTCGATCGGTGGGCCATGTCCGCTATGCCTCACGAGCGGACATCAGGTCTTTCGGATTGTCGACCATGGGAAGCCGGCACACGACCGCATGCCGGCCCTGGCTCATTTCCCTATTGGCGCCCAACCGTGCCACTGCTCTCGCCTTTGAGATCGATCGTCACTTTGTCGATTTTGCCGGTGAACCGGAAGGGCGGCTTATAGGTGAAGTCCACGGCCGAGCCGACGTCCTCGCCGATGTCCAGTCCTTCGCCAATGGACAGTTGAGCCGGAACGGTTTTCGGCAATTGCCCTTCGGCAACCTTGGTGCCGTTCACGATCAGGGTCACGTTTGCCGCCTTCCCGAGTTCGCCTGCTTTGCCGTTGTAGACGAAGTCGACCTTAAGCTGGACCTTGCCCTTCGGGAGCGGGGCCGTGCCCGCGACCGTGTAGCGCTCCACCGCCAGGAAGTTATAGACAAACGTCGGTTTGCCCTCGCGGATGTACAGTGCGTAGCCGCCTTCCAACCCTCCTTGGGTTGCGATCATGCCCTCGACGCCGGTCTGAGGCACTTCGATGTCGGCGGTCAGCATCCAGGACTTGTTGAGAATACGCGGCGATGCCCCGCTGGGCATGCCGATTTGTCCCGGGTAGTAGGTGAGTGACTTGCGGTCACCCGAAAGGCTCGGGCGGCCCGCGATTTCGTCACTGAAGCGCTCAGCGACTCGCCAGTCGAGTGGAAGTACGTTGTATTTGGCGGCCTCTACCCACCAGAGGTCCTGCAGCTGTCGAAGCTTTTGCGGATTGCCGGCTGCGAGATCATCGGCCTGCGAGAAATCTTCAGCAACGTTGTAGAGCTCCCACTTCTGCTTGTCGGGATCGAAGCCCGTGCGCACTGGTTGCCACGGCACGAACGAAAGGGCCGACGCCATCCAGCCGTCGTGATAGATGCCGCGGTTGGCTCCCATCTCGAAGTATTGCGTCGTGCGCCGGCTTTTGGCGTTGGCATCGTTGAAGGTGTAGGCGAAACTGATGCCTTCGATTGGTTTTTGCGGAACGCCGTTAAGCTCTGTCGGCGGAGTGATCCCGATTACCTCGTAGAGCGTGGGTACGATGTCGATGACATGCATGAACTGCTGGCGCAGTCCGCCGCGATCTCCGATATGGGCTGGCCAGGAGACGATCATCGGATTACGCGTGCCGCCGAAATGGCTGGCGACCTGTTTGGTCCACTGGAACGGCGTGTCCATCGCGTGCGCCCAGGCAGCCGGGAAGTGGTTGAAGTGTTTTGGCCCGCCCAGTTCGTCGATCACCTTGAGATTGTCCTGCCACTTCTCGATGAAGCCGTTGAAGAACAAGTTCTCGTTGAGCGAGCCCTCGAGGCCACCTTCGGCACTGGAACCATTGTCACCCGCGATATAAATAAAGATGGTGTTGTCCGCGTCCGGCAACTGCTTCACGGCATCGATGATGCGGCCCATTTCGTAGTCGCACTCCGCACCATAGGCGGCGAACACTTCCATCATGCGGGCATAGAGCCGCCGTTGATCGGCATTGAGGGTGTCCCATGCCGGCAGTCCCACCGACCGCTCAGTGAGCTTTGTGTTGGCGGGTATGACGCCGAGCCGCTTCTGTCGCTCAATCGTTTCCTCGCGATATTTGTCCCACCCCATGTCGAACTTGCCCTTGAACTTGGCGATCCAATCCGGTGGGACCTGGTGCGGGGCGTGCGTCGCGCCGGGCGCGACATAGAGAAGGAACGGTCTGTCGGGGGCGATGCTCTTCACCCTGCGCACCCACGCAATGGCGTGGTCGGCAAGGTCGGTCGTCAGGTAGTAATTCGGATCGCTGGAGGCGGGCACGAGGTTCCGGTTCTCGTAGAGCACCGGGTTCCAGTGGTTCATGTCGCCGCCGTTGAAGCCGTAGAAGTAGTCGAAGCCGAGGCCATTGGCCCACCGGTCGAATGGGCCGGCAACGCTCGCTTCCCAGACCGGCGTGTTGTGGTTCTTCCCGATCCAGGCCGTCATGTACCCGTTCTGCCGAAGCACTTCGCCAATCGTGCCTGTATTGCGCGGCAGGACCGTGGTGTAGCCATCATATCCAGTGGCTGCTTCGCCGATTACGCCGGCGGCCGCAGAGTGGTGGTTGCGCCCGGTAATAAGCGCAGCGCGTGTCGGACTGCACAGGGCCGTCGTATGGAAGCTGTTGTAGCGCAGGCCCTCTGTCGCGAGCTTGTCCATCGTTGGCGACGGTACGCCGCCGCCGAACGTGCTGAACTGGCCGAAGCCGGCGTCGTCGATCAGAATGAGCACGATGTTCGGCGCACCCTTGGGCGCCTGTACCGGCTGCGGGAACTGCGCCGGGTCGGAATCGGCATAAGTTCGTCCGACGTTGCCGGGGAAATGGAAGTCAGGACGCGGCAGTACACTTGGCGTCCCGCTCTCTTGAGCGATGGCCTCAGTTCCAACCAGGGCGCTTCCTGCAAGAAGCGCCGCAATACTTAGACTTGTCAGCATTCGCATGGTGTTTCCCCTTTGCTAGGGATCGTCAGGCAGTGGTGTTCATCTCCGTTCCAAGTTCGGAAGTTTGTAGTTGCCATCGAGGATCGACTGGCTCGGCACATAGGTTCGCACGATGAGGGCGAACTCGCCGTCCGGCGCCGGCAACCAATTGGCGCGCGCACCAGAGTCGGCAGGCTCATCGCGCGACATGGTAATGGCGAGCGAGCCGTCGGCGGCGAACTTCAGTTCATTTGCATCAAGGTTCTTGGTGCCAATATTGGTGCGGCCATTGGTCGGTTTCGGTAGCATGAAATAGTCTTTGTCCTGCATGGTCAGCGACCAGAAGCCGCCGCGCGAGCGGTCCACTGGCGGCAGCCCGTCTTTCGTAAAAGTCCACGTGTAACGATGCTTGCCGTCGAGCATGGCACCTTTGGCATCGGTGGCGCGGATAAAATACGTCGCTTCGTGGTAATCGTTGCCAAGGATGTAGATGACCGCGGCTTGTGCCCGCCCGAACCAGTCCGTGCCCCACAAGCCACCATTCCTCTGGCGTTGCCAGCCGTTGCCGGCGTCGACGCCCACCTGCTCGTATCGCGCGCTGCTGCGGAGCGAGGCGTTGGCTGCGAGCGCAACCTTGTCAAGCAGCACCTTCCAGGCGGGATCGGACTTGCGCAGCGCTATTAGACTGCGCGCCTGCTCGGCCATCGCGGCGTCGTCGTCGCCGACCTTGGGGTTGGCCGCGAGCATCTTTTCGAGATCGTCCCAGAAGCGTTCCGGAACCACCCATTCCGGCCTGGCGACATCAGGATCCCTGGCGATCATCTCCGCAGTGACGCCCGGCGGGTAGACTTTGTTTTTCGCCATAGCCTCGCAGTCGAACTTGCGCTGACCCGGCTGGTTCATGCTCAGCGGATAGGCGCCCATCTGGTCGAGCACAGCGATCGCTCTCGCGGTCGCCTCCGGCGTGCGCGCCGCGAAGCTGCGCGGGAAGACGCCGGCATAATTCGTCGGCACACGCAGGAGATCGACGAATCCTTCCGGCTTCGCTCCTTTCCAGTCGGGGCCGACGAGCAAGAACTTGCCACCCGGCGTCCGCGACGCCGAACCGAGCTGATGGACGACAGTGGTGAAGATGTCGCTGATCTGGATGGTCCAGTAGTGTCCCTGCGGCGCCTGAGTTGGCGTCTGGATGACCACCGGTTCGCGACCGAGATCCATGAATCCGGCGCCGTAAAAGGTGTCGTTGTTCGGCGAGACGACGATGCGTTGCTCGGCCGGCAGATAATCCGGGAGGCACGAGGTGGTATTGACCGGCGCACCGGGAGCCGTGCCGAGCATCATGCCCGGCCCGTCTTTCATGGTCTGCCACATGCTGGTGCGGCTGAAGAGGTCGACTGCCGGATAAGCCCAGTAGTAGACGATGCGCGCAAGTCCCTCGACATAGGCTTCGTTGGCAAGCCGAGCCGGAATGCCCGCCGAGCGCGCAAGATCGGCGTGCGCAGGGTTGAACGCCCGCGCTATGGATGGATCCTGAGGATTGGTCTGCCCAAGGCCGGAGGTGGCCGTTGTCAGTGCAAACGCGATCCCCGCGAAGGCTGACCGTCGCATGAGCTTGTCCTCCCTAAGCTCAACGCAGGAGGAAATGTCGGAAATCCGGACGCGGACATCAAGTTGGACCCAAGTCCAATGTTGTCCGCTTCGGGTCATTTTCGATGTTTTGGTCACATCTCCGCGACGTCTGCTTTGTTCAAGCGCCATTGACGGACATCGGCTGACGCCAACTTGATGCTGCCTTTTGACCCGACGCAGACATTGGACCTCAGTCCAACTCGACAGACCAAGCACCCGGCGTAGCATTCGCGCGATATATCACAAGCTGCCGCTATGCCCGTGCGACGCGTCGATCGCCCGTGGGAAAAATGCCGTTCGAGTTCTCCGCGAAGCGGAAGAGGCTGTTATCGAGCTCAAGAACTGACGGCGGCGCGGATCGTTGGCAGTACGCTCGCCCAATCGAGAGGTGGAGCATGTACCGGCATATTCTCATTCCAACGGACGGGTCCGAATTGGCGGATCACGGCGTGACGACCGGATTGGCGCTGGCGAAATCCATAGGAGCCAAGGTCACGGTGATGATCGTCGAAGAACCATTCAACTGGCACGCTGCGGAATACGCGGGCATTGGCGAAATCGCCAGGCATGCCGAGCAAATGAAGAAACACGTTGCGAGCGAGCTGAATCGCGTGGCCAATGCGGCTCAGGAGGCCGGCGTGCCCTGCGATACGATCCAGGTGGAAGACGCGCAACCCTATCGAGCCATCATTGCAACAGCCGCGGACCGCGGCTGCGATCTCATCGTCATGGCATCGCACGGACGCAGCGGATTGTCCGCCGTCGTGCTCGGCAGTGTCACAAACAAGGTGCTGACGCACACAAAAGTTCCGGTGCTGGTGTGCCGCTGAATGTGCGGTCCGCTCGCGGCTTCTGAGCTCGATTGTGCCAAGATCAGTCCTGTTCGCGCCGGCGGATCGGACTCCGCATCGCAAGCACGACCGCTGGAATTATTGGATCGTCTGACGCGATCTTGAATTCCGCCCCGTCATCGGAAAATCCGCCGGCAGGACGTTTTGATCGACGTACGGTCGCTGGCCGCCATGGGTCACAGCAGCCCAGAACCAGGGCAGCGAGACTCACACGAAGCAGGGCGTTTTCACACAGCCAGGGCCAAAGCCGTCATCCCCGACCTTAGAACCCAAGTCCGCTTGACCCCCACAATGGCGCGGCTGGTCAACTTCTGCGCAAAGCGCCAGCCGTGCCTGACGCCAGCGGCACGCCGGATGATTTCATTGATCTCGGCGGCATGATATCCGCGATAAAATCTCTTAGTGCGTCGGTATCGAACGGCTTGCGCAGTATCCTTAAATCCGGGGGAGCTGCTTTCGCCGCATCGCTGTAACCGGTCGTAAGGGCCATGGGCAAATTCGGATACCGCGACCGGACCTCTCTCGCCAGCCCGACGCCATCGATGGTCCCTGGCATGACGATATCGCTGAACACGAGATCGATCTTTGTCGTACCGGTTTCCAGCAGTTTCAATGCCGCTTCGGCCGAATCCCGATAGATGGTCTCATAGCCCAGATGCTCGAACAGCGTGGACGTCACATCCGCCACGGCGGCGCTGTCGTCGACAATGAGAACCGTCTGCCGCTGCGAATGCCGCGCTTTTGCTCTGGCAGCGGAGAGCTCTTTGCCGGTGATTTGCTCGTCGGCACAAGACGGCAGATAGACCGTAATCGTTGTTCCTTGTCCGACCTTGCTGTCTGCCGTCACCGTCCCGCCGGCCTGGTGCGCAAAACCATAAACCTGGGACAAGCCGAGCCCGGTCCCCTTGCCGACCTCCTTGGTCGTGAAAAACGGATCGAACATCTTGGACAGCAGATTCGGCGGAATGCCGGTGCCGGTATCGCCAAGCGCGATCGCAAAGAAGGTTCCCCCAAGGCGATTGGGGCCGATTTCCTGATCCACGGTCACGGCGTTGACGGACAACGTGAACGTGCCGCCGTTTTGCATCGCGTCGCGGGCGTTGACGGCGATGTTGACAATCGCAAGCTCCAGCTCGGCGAGGTCCACCTTGACCGGCGCAACACCGTCGCCGACGTTTTCCTTGTAGACGATGTTCCCGCGCAGCGAGCTCTCAATCATAGTCCGCATATTCTTTATGGAATCATTCAAATCGACGACCGTCGGGCTGAGATGCTGATGACGGGAGAATGTCAACAGTTGGCGCGTGAGACTTTCTCCGCGCTTGGCCGCGGTCTGTATGGCTTCGATCGCTTTTGGCAATTTTGGATCAAGCAGGCGCGTGAAGATCTGAGCGCTGCCTCCGATGATCATCAACAGATTGTTGAAGTCGTGCGCAATGCCGCCGGTCAGTTTGCCGATGGCCTCCATCTTCTGCGACATCGCGAGCTGTTCGCGTGCCTGGACCAGTTTCTCCTCCGCGTCGCGTCGCTCGGTTGCGTCCCGGAGTATATTGATGAAGCCGATCGGATTCCCTGCGGCGTCACGGCTCGAAGAGACCGAGCCGGTGATGAAAAATGGCGTGCCGTTTTTTCGGATGCGCCAACCCTCCACTTCGTGCTTGCCTTTTTGGGTCGCCTGTTCCAATGCGCGGGTTGGCGAGCCGGCGCGGCGTTCATCCGGTCGATAAAATATCCCAAAATGCTTGCCGATGATTTCTTCCGCGGTGTAGCCGATGATTTTTTGTGCGGTGCTGTTCCAGCTCGTAACGTGCCCTTCCCGATCAAGGGCAAAGATCGCGTAGTCGACGACGCCTTCGATGAGAATTTGGAAGTGGCGTTTGACGCTGTCGAGCGCCAAATTGTTGCGTTCAAGCTGACGGTTCAGCTGGTCCTGAACAGAGAGCAGATGGGCTTCGGTGTTCTGGCGTGTCGCAATTGCTGCGGCCAAAGCAAGAGGCGGCACCGATACGCTGATCGAAAGCACGAGCAACGACAACAGCGCTCCATTCAGATCCGTTCTCGGAAACGGATCGTTACCCACCGAGAAACCCCACACGGCCATTCCGAAGAAAATGAGCGCGGCGGTCGCGACGTTGCACCGATGACCGCGCAAAACCGCCCACATCAAGGGCAGCAGGACCAGAAAGCCTGAAAGGCTCCGATACGGCAGCGGCATCGTGAGGCCGTTGCCGATGAGGTCACTGCCGATGAGCGGACTGTAAGCAACAATCCCGATGACGCTCACGAGAGCAGCGACTGCAATCAATTCCAACACGTTCCATTTGGAAGAGCCACGTAAAGGCATCATGGCCCAGAGCACGACGACCGGAGCAATCAGCAAGGTCCCGGCCGCGTCTGCAAGCCACCAGGTCACCCAGGTGACGACAAGATCGGAGAAATCCGGTTTGCCAGCGAGAATGAATCCTGCCACGACGATGGTTGAACTGATCATCGCGGTCGGCGCAAAGGAAACAATTGCAAACTTTGCGATACCGGAGGGGGTGGCAAACGCCTGGCGACCGTTCGCCCAGCGGCCCATCAGCCATGTCCCGGCAAACGCAGCAAGGAGAGTCCCGATACCGACGGAGCCAAACTCCAGGAGCGATCGGCCGGCGATGAGGCCAGGAGAAACCGACCCCACCAAGATCGCGGGCCAGATCCGGTGGCCGCGCAGCAGGACCAGCGCCAGTGAGAACCCGGTCGGTGGCCACAACGGCGTCGCGGCCGGGTTTATTGCGGGCAGAAGTCGCGCGGACTCGGCGAGGCCAATGTAAATCGCGGCGACTATTGAAAGTTCAACCAGGTCGATGGCAGCACTCCGAGCGCTGCCAAAAGCAAAAATCCCGGCTTTGCCAAACCTTGCCCTTGCCCTTTCCATCACGAGCCTTTGCGGTGGGGACCCCAGAATGCGGCGGCAGAACTCCTGCGTCTGCGCATGTCCCTTTCGGAAAACCGGTGCCCACGTTTCCGGGACATGCGCTGGCCCGCCATCCCATGTCACCCGAAAGAGGGCGGTCGCAATTCCACTGCGTCGCCGACCCCGCCAAACACTCAATGCAGATTTGACCAAAGCATGGCCGCACGATGGTGAGTGGAGGGCCACTTGACGATGGTGCGTGGAGGGCCGCTTGTCGGCTTTCGGAACCCGGGGCGCTCGAGCGGCACCATTGATCCATTATTTTTGCGACCGCGCGCTGTCGCAAGCCGGGCAAGCGCAGGTGGAAGCCACGGCGCCGGCGGACGAGCTATTGAGTGCATTGTCGCCGTAAATCCCAGCCGGCGCACATAAGAGTGGATCAAAGGCGACGAAGTGTTTAGACGGACGCTCTTCCCGGGGGCGATGATGTCATCTTGCGGACTCGATTTTGGCACGTCGAACACGACGTTTGGTCAGACCGTTGAACGTGCGCCGGTGCTGATCCCGCTGGAATCGGAGAAATCCGCGATCCCCAGCGCAATCTTTTTCGAACGCGCCGGCCGCGTGGCCATCGGGCATGCCGCCATCGGCGCCTATGTGGACGGCAATCCGGGACGCCTGATGCGGAGCCTGAAGTCCGTGCTCGGCACGGCGCTGATCGAGGAGACGACGCCCGTGGGCCGCGAACGCCGCAGCTTCCGGGATGTGATCGCGTTCTATCTCCGCGCGGTGAAACATCGCGCCGAGCAGGCCGCCGGCCGCGAATTCCGCCATGTCGTTCATGGCCGCCCGGTTCATTTCGTCGACAATGCGCCGGACGCCGACCGGAAGGCCGAGGAGACGCTGCGCGGGATCGTCCGTGAGATCGGTTTCGACCACGTCACGTTTCAATTCGAGCCGATCGCGGCGGCGCTGGACTACGAACGGCAGATTTCCGGGGAACAGATCGCGTTGATCGCCGACATCGGCGGCGGGACATCGGATTTCTCCGTCGTGCGTCTCGGCCCGGGCCGTCATCAAAAGGCCGACCGGGAAAGCGACATTCTTGGAAACGACGGCGTGCGCGTGGGCGGAACGGACTTCGACCGGCGCCTGAGCCTGGGCGCGGTCATGCCCTTGTTCGGCTACGGCAGCGCGATGAAGCGCGCCGGCCTGGATGCGCCGTCGACGCACTTCCATGACCTCGCGACCTGGTCGAGCATCAACGGCATGTACGAGGCGAACGTCGCTGCCGAACTCCGCAGCGTCCGGCGTGAAGCAGCCCGGCCGGAGCTGTTCGATCGCCTGCTGCGTGTCGTCGAACAACAGCGCGGTCACACGCTGGCCATGGACGTCGAAGAGGCGAAGATCGCCCTGTCCCGGGCCGACCAGGTCAGAATTCCGCTGGCGTGGGTCGAACCGGGCCTGAGCGTCCGCATCGGTCGCGCCGATCTGGTCGCCCACACCAGGGAATTGGCGGCGCGCATCCGCACGCGAATGGAGAATTGTCTTGGGCAAGCCGGCCTTGCTGCCGAAGACATCGATGTGGTGTTTCTGACAGGCGGCTCGATCCAACTGGCCCATGTGCGGCGCGCCATCGTCGAGGCCGTCGCCGATGCGCGGGTTGTCGAAGGCGACACGTTCGGCGCGGTGGGCAAAGGGCTGACCATCGAAGCCGCCAACAGATTTGGCGGCCCGGGTTGATCCGCCCGGCAGCGACCTGGAGGGCAGCGCGTTCAGCAGTGGGAACGCAGGCCGAAGCCAAGGTGCTGGCGCAATTGACCCCACCCCGACCCTCATAGGCGCTAAGTCAAGCGGCCTGCATCGGCCTCTCCGTTGTCATGCCCCGCGGAGGCGGGGCATCCAGTACACGCAAGCGCCGATTCCTTATCGCCGAAGCCTGCGCTTACTGGATCGCCCGCCTTCGCGGGCGATGACGGCGGAGCTTAACTTAGCGCCTATCACCCCGATCCTCCCCCTTTCAGGGGGAGGGAGTACATCGCCCGCGTTCACTGACCCTGGCGGTTCTTGATCACCTCCTCGACCTTCTTCTTCACCGCCTCGAGATTGAACGATGCCGGATCCTGCATCGGCGGATAATCGATCCCCGTCTGCGCCAGCTCGCCCACGAACTGCTGGACCTGGACGAAGCGCCAGAACTCCCGGGCGTAGAAGTCGTTGCCGTAACCGAACGCGCCGGTGTTGCTCGACTCGCCGCGAATGCTCGGCGTGCGCTCGAACGGATCCTGGCGGATGTTGACGATCGAAGGCATATCCGTGGTGACCTTCTCGCCCGGCCATCCGTAAGGCTGTGCGTAGAACGTGAACTTGAAGTTGTCGATGCGAACCGCACCGAGCTGCGCGCCGCCGAAGTAGAAGATTTCGCGGCGCTTGGACGGGCCCTTGCCGGTGAGCAGGTCCATCTGGTTGTAACCGTCGAGGTGATTCTTGTAGGTCCGGTCACCGAGCTGCACGCCCTTCAGAAGCTGCACGGTGATGTCGGGGTTGCCCGCCGCGGCCATCAGGGTGGGGAACCAGTCGAGACCGGACATGATCCCGTTCTCGACGCGGCCCGGCCTGACCTGGCCCGGCCACCGGATGATGCACGGCACGCGGAAGCCGCCTTCGCCGACGGTGCCCTTGGTGTTCTTGAACGGCGTCATGCCGCCATCCGGCCAGGTGAACACCTCCGCACCATTGTCGGTGGTGAAGATGACGATGGTGTTGCTGGCCTCGCCGATGTCGTCGAGATGCTTGAGCAAGGCGCCAACGCTGTCATCGAGCTGCGCCATGCCGGCCTCCTCGAGACCGTAGTTGGTCTCGCTGTTCTGCATCGCACTGTACTTCTTTGGGAGGAACGTCCAGACGTGCATGCGCGTGGTGTTGTGCCAGACAAAGAACGGCTTGCCGTCGCGCTTGGCCTTGTCCATGAAATCGGAGGACGCCTTGACCAGCACCTCGTCGAAGGTGGTCATATCGTATTTCGGCTTCAGGAACGGCAGGTCGTGCATGTTCGGCACGTTCGACATGTCCGGGAACGGCGGCAGCGGGCCTTCGTCGACGATCCTCTGCTTGCCGACCTTGCCCCAGCGCGGCATCTCGGCCGGGTCCTCGGCGTCGGTCGCGTAACTGCGGATCAGGCTGCGGGGACCGTACTTGTTGTAGTAATCCTGATTGGCCGGGAACGAGTACCAGTACGGATCGGACATCGCGTCGAGGTGGTACAGATACCCGAAGAACTCATCGAACCCGTGCAGGGTCGGCAGATATTTGTTCAGATCGCCGAGATGGTTCTTGCCGAACTGCCCGGTGGCATAGCCCTGGGTTTTCAGGGCGGTGGCGAGCGTGACCGCCTGGGCCGGGATGCCGACGTCGGCGCCCGCCTGGCCTACGGTGGTGAGGCCCGTGCGCAGCGGCAGCTCGCCGGTGATGAAGTTCGCCCGTCCCGCCGTGCAGCTTGCTTCGGCATAATAATCGGTGAAGCGCATCCCCTCGGCGGCGAGCCTGTCGAGGTTCGGCGTCCGGCCGGACATGATCCCTTGGTGGTAGGCGCCGATGTTGAACCAACCGACGTCATCACCCATGATGACGAGGATGTTCGGCCTTCTCGGTTGCGCTGGTTGTTGAGCCTCGACGGTCGTGCTCGCCACCGCGACGGCGGCAGCCGACGCCAGCAGGCCCAGACAGAGCGATCTGAATACGCTCATCTTCCACTCCTCGATGTCTGTCGAAATGATCAAGAGCTTCGCAGTTGCCCTGCGCCTGACTTAATGCCCTTGGCGGCCGAACGATACTGACATTCGGGGTAGCGGTGACGTCAGGACACTCGGCTTGGCCGCGTGCACTTCGGGAGGAGATCGCGTGCACTCCGGGAGGAGATAAAGAAGTACTCCAGCGTCGATCCATCAACACGCTTTGAACGTCGTGGTATAAACCATGTGTGGTGCATGGGGGCTTAAGTCATAGAGCGCCCACATGAAGAACCGAAAACGAGTTTGGCGATTGGCACTCGCGGTTGCTGCCGGTGTCACGTGCATGTTCGTCAGCGACAACTGGTCGTCACTCCGGCAAGCCAACCTGGTCAGGCGCGACCGGGGTAATCCTCTGTCAGGTTGCTGCTGATCATCGACGCTCGCGCTCGGGTGGCTCGTCGTATCCTTTACGCGAACTGTAGAACACCAGTCCCATAAGACCCACACCGACCACCAGCGAAAAGACGACACCCAGGATCATGGCCGCATAGCCGTGGCCGGATATTTCGACCGGACCTTCCGCATTCCACACCGCGACCGCCCACCAGACGGTCAGCCCCAGAAGGGCCAGCAAGATCGCGACAAGTGCATATTTGCCCATGCTCATGAGGTAGGCGACATGTGCGTCGTTTCCAGGCCCTGCCGCGAACCAAATCTGACACCCGGCCGACGGGCTACCGTGTGCACTGCCGCCGTAATCCGGAGCCATTGCGTGCACTGTCACCGCAATTCCGGCTCGGACCGCAGACCGCCCGCGAAACACACATGCAATGTCTGATTTGGGCCAAAAACTCAGCTACAATCCTGTCGAGGACACCTCGGGCCAATGCAGCCACGCTTTTCCCCTCAGTGCCGGCCATTTACGCAACCGTACGATCGGTCGGAGCTGATGGCCGATGCGCTTGTGCACGCGACAAGCGTGCTCATGGCTGTCGGCGGAACGATCCTTCTGCTTTCGGCAACGCTCGGCGGAGATCGGGCCGGTTCGGTGGCGATCTACGTCATCGGGCTGTGCGCCATGTTCGGCATCTCGGCGCTGTACAATGTCTGTCCGGTGTGCGGCTTCAAACTGATGCTGCGGCGCTTTGATCACGCCGTGATCTATCTGTTCATCGCGGCGACCTACACGCCATTTCTCGCCCTTGCAGATGAGAAGATGCTGCTTGGTGCCGTCTGGATTCTGGCGGCCGCGGGCGCAGGCCTGAAGCTGCTGGCGCCGAACCGGTTCGATCGAATCTCGGTCGCGCTCTATCTCTGCCTGGGCTGGAGCGGACTGCTTGCTTACGACAGTGTGTTTGGCTCGCTCTCAATCACGGCGCTGTCGCTGCTCGTCATCGGCGGACTTTTCTACTCCGCCGGCACGGTCTTTCACTTGTGGGATCGGCTGCGCTTCCAAAATGCCCTCTGGCATGCATGCGTGCTCGCAGCAGCAGGCGTCCAGTTTGCGGCCGTATTCGTTTCGGTAACCGCTTCATCCGGATAGGAAACGGAGCTAATCTTCTGCCGCTACCCCGCCCGGATCGCACAGGCTTGCGGCCTCGATCTCGACCTTCAATTCAGGGGAGACAAGCGCCGATCGCCGCTGCACGATCCATTTCGACTACCCGGAATTGAAGAGTCAGAGGTCGTGGTGGCTGGTGGTCGACGACAAGACCGTCGATCTCTGCCAGGTCGATCCGGGCTTCGAGGTCGACCTCTACGTTCGCAGCAGTCTGCGAAGCATGACCGTGGTGTGGATGGGCCTGTCGACCTTGAAAGCCGTTGATGCCAGGCGCGGCCAGCGTCGATGCCGACCTGACGAAAGGCCTCGCCGATGCCGACCAAGCCCGTGAAACCGGCGAGCAAACCCGCACGCCTTGCGGTGTCGAAAATCGCCGGACCTCTCCTGGCCGTTGACGGCGATTCATTCGCGCACCGCTCCTATCATGCGTTGCCCAAGACGATTCGCATGGCCGCGAACGAGCCGGCCGGCGCCATCATAGGCTTCGCCAATGTCCTGCTGCGCCTCTTCGAGGCCGAGCAGCCCGGCGCGGTCGTGATCGGGTGGGATACGCTGGAGGCACCAACCTACCGGCACAAGGCCTTCCCCGCCTATCAATCCGGGCGCCAGTTCGACAAAGAGCTGCTCCAGCAGTTTCCGCGGTTGCGCGAGTTCGTGTCGGCGTGCGGGTTTATCAATGCGCGGGCGCCCGGCTACGAAGCCGACGATTTTCTTGCCGCTGCCGTGGCGCTTGCAACGAAGCGCCGCATGAAGTCGCTCGTCGCGAGCGGCGATCGAGACAGCTTCCAACTCGCCTCGGAATCCAGCACCATTCTCTATCCGGTCCGCGCCGGCGAACTCGCGCGCATCGGCCCGGAGCAAGTCGTGGAGCGCTATCGCGTGCTGCCCGAACAGGTGCCCGATTTCATCGCCTTGCGCGGCGACCCTTCCGACCGCGTGCCGGGAGCCAAAGGCGTCGGCGAGATCGGCGCGGCCGCGCTCCTGCTTCAATTCGGCACATTGGAAGGAGTCTTGCGGGCCGGACGTTTCGCGCGCGAGGCGGACCAACTACGGTTGTTTCGTCGCATCGCCACGATGGATGCCAAGGCGCCGTTGCCGCCGGTCCGGCCGACCAAGCCGACATGGGCCAAAGCCGCGGAGCTTGCGCGGGCATGGCGGCTTGGTCAGCTTGCCGAGCGGCTGGATCGCCTTTCCGTTGCCAAGCGATAACCGATGGATTCGACGGCGATCGCGGCGTTGCCGCCGGCGGCTGCGGCGGGTCACGGCGTGCGCGGTGCGGCACCGGGCAGCCAGCGGATTTTGCGGCACTTGCCTTGATACGGTGCTTGCCCGCGTGGGCATCGGTTCACGATGCGGCCCCGGCTGTCGGCGTAGGGATATTGATACTGCGGCTCGTTCGGGTACGGATAATCCCGGCCGGCGCCACCGAACGTGAAGCCCTCCGCCATGGCAGCGCCGGAGCAGAACAATGCAATCGCGATCACGGCAAGCGCCCTCATGCCGAGCCAATTGTCGGCACGCATCGTTGTTCCCGGTCTTATCCCAAGGCGGATTGCCCGCGGCAACGACGCTCAAACCACGATATCGACCGCGGTGCTCTCAGACGGCTGAGCATCGGTCGCAGGCCCGGACGGAGCCTCCGTCGAAGCAACAGCAGCCGGAAAACGTCTGCCGATCCCGGGCCGAACAGGGCCGCCGGCATCGGGCTGCTTGCAATCGCCGTCGGCATGTTCATGTCACGACACTGCAGGCCTGCCGTTGCGGTGTCAGTGCAGCTATTTTCCGCGGTTCACCGGCATCGGCTGACCGCACGGCGCCGATCGCTTTCTCGTGCGCATCAATCAGGCCGCCGATAGCTTTGCACTGGATCGACGGGCGGTTGATGAACGACTTCGGATCAATCATGAGGATTACGCGGGGTTCAATCCGAAGAACGGCCGGCAACGAGTGCGCGGCCTTCGTGCGACTTGCGCCTCCATCTGCGGGCGAACGGCGGGCGAAATCGAGGCTGCGTGCCACATAGCGACGGCACCTGACAGCAACGTTCCCAGCAGGCCAGAACGCGAATAAAAGCTGTAAAACCGCCTGTAAGACTTTCCGCAAGAGCGTCGCCAAGCGTTGGAGCGGGCGAAGGGAATCGAACCCTCGTATGAAGCTTGGGAAGCTTCCGTTCTACCATTGAACTACGCCCGCGCCGTTTTGCGGCGCACCCACCATAGACGCGGCCGCGCCGAGGGGGAAGCCCTTGGCGCGGCCGCGATAAATCATGGTGCGCGACTCCGGAACGCGCGGATTGCCGCAGTCGGACTCGGGGCGGACCCCCACCCCGACCCTCCCCCTTTCAGCAGGGGAGGAAGTGCACCGCCTGGGTTGCGCGACTTGCGCCAGCCGCGACGTCTACACCAGCTTCACGTTCTTCAGCGGCAGGCTGCGCACCGGCTTGCCGGTGGCAGCGTAGATCGCGTTCAGCACCGCGGGGGCCGCGACGCAGATGGTCGGCTCGCCGACGCCGCCCCAGAAGTCGTGGGTGGGCACGATGACCGTCTCGACCTTGGGGAATTCGGCGAGCCGCATCAGCTCGTAGCTGTCGAAGTTGAGATTGGTCATGCGGCCCTTCTCGACGTTCATCTCGCCGTAGAGCATGGCGGAGAGGCCGTAGGCGACCGAGCCCTCGACCTGCGCCGCGATCTGGCTCGGGTTCACCGCGTGGCCGCAGTCGAGCGCCAGCACCATGCGATGCACCTTGAGCACGCCCTTGTCGCTCACCGAGACCTCGGCCGTGGCCGCCGAATAGCTGCCGTAGCCCATGAACTGGGCGATGCCGCGATGCACGCCCGAAGGCAGCGGCTTGCCCCAGTCGCCCTTCTCGGCCGCGGCGTTCAGCACGCCGAGGTGCTTGGGATAGTCCTTCATCATGGCGCGGCGGAACTCGAGCGGGTCCTTGCCGGCCGTCTTCGCCACCTCGTCGATGAAGCACTCCAGGTAGATGCCGTTCTGGTTGGTGTTGACGCCGCGCCACGGGCCGACCGGCACGTGGGTGTTGCGCATCACGTACTCGATCAGCAGGTTCGGCACGTGATAGCCGAGCTGCGCGTCGCCGGGCTCGGCGTAGTAGCCCTGGAGCTGGCGCATGTCGCGGCCACCCTGGATGCCGCGCGGATTGAGCGTGGCATTGATCGACTGGCCGGAGACGCGCACGTGCAGTCCGGTGAGATTGCCGGCCGCATCGAGACCCGCGGTGAGCTTGCACTGCGAGATCGGGCGGAAGAAGTCGTGCGCCTGGTCCTCCTCGCGGCTCCAGATCAGCTTGACCGGGATGCCGGGGAATTGCTTGGCGATGGCGGTGGCCTGCCTCGTGTAGTCCTGCGTGCCGCCGCGCCGGCCGAAGCCGCCGCCGAGGTCGTGCCGGTGCACCTCGCACTTGCCGATCGGAACACCGGACACCTCGGACAGCGCCGCAAGCGACGCCTCGAGGTTCTGCGTCGGCACCCAGCACTCCGCCTTGTCGGCGGACACCCGCGCGGTGCAGTTCATCACCTCCATGCAGGCGTGCGAGAGAAACGGCGTCGCATAGACCGCCTCGACCTTCTTCGCCGCCTCCTCGATCGCCTTCAGCGCATCGCCGTTCTTGCGGTCGCCGTTGGTCGTCGTCGCGGTGAGGCCTTCCTTGAGCTGCTCGGCGATGCCGGCGTTGGAGACATTGCCGTTGCCGGCCTCGTCCCAGACGATCGGCAGCACGTCGAGCGCCTTCTTGGCGTGCCACCAGGTGTCGGCGACCACGGCGACGCCGGTGTCGAACACCTTCATCACCTTCTTCACGCCGGGCATGCCGCTGACCTTCGACTCGTCGAAGCTCACCACCTTGCCGCCGAACACCGGGCAGTCCTTGATCGCGGCGTTGAGCATGTCCGGCAGCTTCACGTCGATCGCGAAGACCTTGCTGCCGTTGAGCTTGTCGGCAGTGTCGAGGCGCTTCAGCCCCTTGCCGGCGATGGTCCAGGTCTTCGGGTCCTTGAGCTTGATCTCTTTCGGATCGGGCGGCGTCAGCTTCGCCGCGGCGGCTGCGACCTTGCCGTAGCGGATCGAGCGCTTGCTTGCGGCGTGGGCGATGACGCCCTTCGACACCGTCACTTCCGCGACCGGCACCTTCCACTGGTCGGCCGCGGCCTGCAGCAGCATGATGCGGGCCGCAGCGCCCCCTCGGCGCACATAATCCTGCGAGGTGCGGATGCCGCGGCTGCCGCCGGTCGACATGTCGCCCCAGGCGCGCTTGTTGGCGAGATTGCGGCCGGGGGTGATGCCCTCGGTCCTGACCTTGCTCCAGTCGCATTCGAGCTCCTCGGCGACGAGCTGGGCCAAGCCGGTGAGCGTGCCCTGCCCCATCTCCGAGCGGGCGATGCGGACGATGCAGGTGTCGTCCGGCCGGATCGCGACCCAGATGTTCACTTCGCTCGCGGCGGCGCCGTTCTGTGCCTGTGCTTCACGGGGGAACGGCACGTTCAGGCCGAGCGCCAAGCCGCCGCCGGCGGCCGCGGCCGAGCCGACGATGAACTTGCGGCGGGAGAGATGCTTGCCCTTGCCGAATGTCATCTTTCTCATGGCGCCCTCCTTACGACCGGGTGCCGGTGGTCGCGCCACCAGCCGCCATGTGGACCGCCTCGCGGATGCGCTGATACGTCCCGCAGCGACAGATGTTGGTCATCGCCTCGTCGATGTCCTTGTCGGTCGGGCGCGGCTTCTTCTTCAGGAGCGCCGCCGCCGCCATAATCTGGCCGGACTGGCAGTAGCCGCATTGCGGCACGTCGACCGCGGCCCAGGCCTTCTGCACCGGGTGCGACGAGTTCGGCGACAGCCCCTCGATGGTGACGATCCTGTCGGTGGCCTTCACGCTGCCGACCGGGATCGAGCAGGAGCGCTGCACCTCGCCGTTGATGTGCACCGAGCACGCGCCGCATGCCGCGACGCCGCAGCCGTATTTGGTGCCGGTCAGCCCGACCTGCTCGCGGATCACCCAGAGCAGCGGCGTGTCGTCCTCGACCTTCACGTCGCGGACTTTGCCGTTGATGTTCAATTTCGCCATTGATCGCCTCCCAATCTGCGAAACCTTGCGGCGCGCAGCCCGTAGCCGTCCTAAGGACGGCGTCGCTTTGCTCGCCTATGCCGTTGCGGGGCTTACGGCCCGCGGCTCCTGTGCTTTTTTTGTTGTTGTTCGGGCGCGAGCTTAGCGCGGCCGGTGCGGGCTGCCTATGCAGTTTTGAGGCGTTCAAAGGTGAATCGGCCGCACCCGCGTCACGTTATCGTCAAATATCCCGCCGGCGGCGGCGATCGGCTTATTCGAAACAATTGGAGCCATCGGGCGGCGGATCGCCCCATTGCGGCCGCGGGAATTGCAAATTGCCGCCAAATCGGCAGGGCATCCCGCGACGATGAAGACACTGCCGCTGCTCCTGATCGTCCTGACCGCACTCGTCGCCGCGCAACCGGCCTGGCCGCAGACGCAGAAAAATGCGCCGGCGCGCCCGGCGCCGTCGGTGACGTCGACCGAGGCGCAGCAGGCGCTCGAGGTCCTGCAGGACGACGCCAAGCGCGGCCAGCTGATCCAGACGCTGCGGACGATCGCCAAGACATCGTCATCCGGGACACCGCCGGCGGCGTCGCAAACGCTGCCCGCCGACAATCTCGGCGTGCAGGTCATGGTGCAGGTGTCGAACTGGTTCGGCGAGGCCTCGAGCCAGCTCGCCACCGCCGCGCGCGCGGTGACCGACTTCCCGATGATCCTGCATTGGGTGGGCCACCTCGTGCAGGACCCCAACGCGCGGCATCTGCTGCTCGATACCGCCTGGAAGCTCGCGCTGGTGCTCGCCTGCGCGCTCGCCATCGAATGGCTCGTGTGGCGGGCCTTGCGACGGCCGCTCGCGGCAATCGTGCGCTATCTGCCTGCGCGCGCGCATCCCGCCACGCGGCTGCCGGAGCGCGGTGGCATGTCGCCACAAGACCTGCCGCCGCACGATATTGCGCCACAAGATTTGGGGCAGGAGCTGCGGCGGCACCGCAGCCTCGCCTATGCCTACCAGCTGATGCTCCGGTTGCCGTTCGTGCTCGCGCGCCTCGCGCTCGAGCTTGCGCCGGTGATCGCCTTCGCGGCGGTCGGCAACATGCTGCTCGCGACCGAGATCGGCAGCGCGCTGCGGCCGCGCATCATCATCCTCGCGATCGTCAACGCCTACGTGCTCTGCCGCTGCGTGATCTCCGCGACGCGGGCGCTGGTGTCGCCCGCCGCGAGCCAGCCGAGCCTGTTCGTCATCGGCGACGAGACCGCCGCCTATATCGAGGTGTGGGTCCGGCGCATCGTCGTGTTCGCGGTGTTCGGCGTGGCGCTCGCCAACGTGGCGCTGCTGCTCGGCCTGTACCGTCCGGCCTATTTCGCCGCGCTGCGGGTCGTGATCCTGATCGCCCACCTGCTCCTGGTCGTCGTGACCCTGCAATGCCGGACGGCCGTGGCCGACCTGATCAGGGCGCGCGACACCGAACGCGGGGTGATCGCTGCCGTCCGCAACCGGCTCGCGGACACCTGGCACATCCTCGCCATCATCCTCAATCTCGCGCTGTGGGCGGTCTGGGCGCTGCGCGTGCAGAACGGCTACGCGCTGCTGCTGCAGTATTTCGTCGCCACCGTCGCGGTCCTGGTGATCGCCCGGCTGGTGCTGGTGGCGTTGACGGCGATCCTCGACCGGGTGTTCCGCATCAGCCCGGACTTCATCCGCCGCTATCCGGGGCTGGAAGCGCGCGCCAACCGCTACTTCCCGGCGCTGCGCTCGACGCTGTCCGGCATCGTCACCGCGGTCACGATCATCGCGCTGCTCGAGGTCTGGGGCATCGGCGTCACCACCTGGTTCTCGTCGAGCCCGGTGGGGCGGCGCCTGCTCTCCGCCGTGGTCACCATCGGCGTCGCGGCGGCGGTGGCGCTGGCGGTCTGGGAGGCGAGCAACGCCGGCATGGAGCGGCATCTCGCCCGGCTCGCGCGCGAGAACCGCTTCGGGCGCGCGGCGCGGCTGCGCACCTTCCAGCCGATGCTGCGCACCGCGCTGCTCACCATCATCCTCGCCGTCGTGGCCCTGACCGCGCTGAGCGAGCTCGGCGTCAACATCGCGCCGCTCCTCGCAGGCGCCGGCATCATCGGCATCGCCATCGGCTTCGGCTCGCAGAAGCTCGTGCAGGACCTCATCACCGGGCTGTTCCTGCTGCTGGAGAATGCGGTTCAGGTCGGCGACACCGTCACGGTCTCAGGCCTGTCCGGCGTGGTGGAGCACCTTTCGATCCGGACGATCCGCCTGCGCGCCGGCGACGGCTCGATCCACATCATCCCGTTCAGCTCGGTGACGAGCGTCACCAACACCAACCGCGGCATCGGCAACGCGGCGATCAGCGTCAACGTCGCCTATAAGGAGGACATCGACCACGTCGGCGAAGTGCTGAAGGACATCGTGGCGCAGATGCGGACCGAGCCGAAGTTCAGCGGCATGATCCGCGGCGACCTCGACCTGTGGGGCGTGGACAAGGTCGACGCCAACATGGTCACGCTTGCGGGCCAGATCCAGTGCACGGACTCAGGCCGCTGGCCGGTGCAGCGCGAGTTCTACCGGCGCATGAAGAAGCGCTTCGACGAAACCGGCATCGAGATCGCGCGGCCGCAGGCGACGACGCTGGTGCTGCAGAGCCTGCCGATGCAGATTGCCGACAAGCCGATCGGCGTGGCGAAGGCTGGCTAGGCGCGGAGCGCGCGTCTCCTGCTTCTGCCGCGAAACGGGTCAAATTTGGAGCGAAACGGGTCAATCCACGCCGACGAGGCGAACGCGCCCCTGACGTCAAGCTCATCATTTAACGTTACCTGCCAGAACTGCTGGCCTTTTCATCCATAGCGCGAAAATTTCCGCCGCTATGGACCCAATGGTCGAACCGTCTGATCCGAAACCTCTGCAGAGCTCGTCGAACGACGTGCGCGGTCGCATGCGCATGTTGTGCAAGAGCGACAATGCAAGAGCCATCTTTTTGGCGGTCGGAATTGCCGCGTTTTTCGCGCTGGCATCACACTATGCCGAATATCGCGGCGAGCACCAAACGTCAGTCCCGGGCTGCGATAGCGATTCGTGCAGTCAGCCGGTTGCGAACGCCACGCCTGCGACCGGTAACCCTGAGGACACTCCTATTGTCGGTGACGACAAGTATCGCCAGCCTGCACCTGACGCAGATACGCATCGCCAGCCCGCACCTGACGCCGATACGCATCGCCACCCCACGCGCAGCGCCAAGAGCAACATGCCCGGCATTGTGATATCGCGCAAAACGGGCGCGCGGGCGCGTGTTGGCATTGCTCACGCGGCGCGGTTCCAGGCCTATATTGATGACCTGGAAAACAATCACGGCGCCCGCATTCTCTTCATGGGCGGTGTTCGTCCGGGGCACTGTTCGTCTTCCGGCATGCATCCATGTGGAAAGGCTTTGGATGTGTGTCAGCTTAGCCGTGGCGTCGTAGACGCGCGTTGCCATCTGCCTCCTCGCCGGGCGCTTGCGCAGATTGCCGCCTCACATGGTCTGTTCGAAGGCGGGCGCTGGTGCAATTCGGACTATGGTCACGTCCAGCTTGGGGTGAGTGCGCGAGATTGTGGCGATCAACGAACCCGCATCGCGCGACGGTAAATGGCACCTCAGACTCGTCGCGAAGTTGCGGTTGCTTCCTTCGAATGATCAACGCGCGGCTTGGGCCGATAACCGGCACCAAGCGGTCATCGATCGGTTTCCCGCCAATCGCCTGGCATTTGAGGAGTCCCCCCGATGACGACCATCGATTGCCGGATCCACACCGATGAGGCGAACGCGCCCCTTATCCGCCATCACACATGTGCGGAAGCGCTGCTCAGACCTTGAAGTGCTTCGAAAGCTTCAGGCCCTGGGCCTGATAGTTCGAGCCGATGCCCATGCCGTAGAGCGTCTTGGGTCTTTCCAGCATCTTCTCGTAGACGAGGCGGCCGACGATCTGGCCGTGCTCGAGGATGAACGGCACCTCGCGCGAGCGCACCTCGAGCACCGCACGCGCGCCCTGCCCGCCGGCGCCGGCATAGCCGAAGCCCGGATCGAAGAAGCCCGCATAGTGGACGCGGAATTCGCCGACCAGCGGATCGAACGGCACCATCTCGGCGGCGTAGTCGGGCGGCACCTGCACGGCTTCCTTCGACGCGAGGATGTAGAACTCGTCCGGATCGAGGATCAGGCTCCTGTCGGCGCGCGCGGCGATCGGCTCCCAGAAATCCGCGATGGTGTGGCCGTCGCGCTTCTCCACGTCGATCACGCCGGTATGGCGCTTGGCGCGGTAGCCGACGAAGTTGTTCGGGCCGAGCCCCGCGAGATCGACGCCGACGGAGATGCCGTCGCTGAGATCGGCATCGGCGTCGTCGGTCAGCCGCTCCTTGTCGTGCAGCGCCTTGAGCGCCGCGCCGTCGAGCACCGACTGGCCGCGGCGGAAGCGGATCTGCGACAGCCGCGTGCCCTCGCGCACCAGCACCGGAAAGGTCTTCGGGCTGATCTCGGCATAGAGCGGCCCGTTGTAGCCCGCGCTGATCCGGTCGAAGCCGTTGGTGCGGTCGGCGATCACGCGGGTGAACACATCGATGCGGCCGGTGGAGCTCTTCGGATTGGCGGCGGCGGCGACGTCCTGCGGCAGCGCGAGGCTTTCCTGGAGCGGCACGATATAGACGCAGTTGGTCTCCAGCACGGCGCCCGCGGTCAGCGCGAACTCGTGCAGCCTGAGATCCTTGATGCGCTCGGCGACCGTGGTGCGCGGACCCGGCAGGAAGCTCGCGCGGACCCGGTAGGCGACGCTCCCGAGGCGAAGGTCGAGGCTCGCCGGCTGGATCTGGTCGGGCGCGAAGGCGCGGACGGGACGAATCCCACCGCTCGCCGCAAGCTCCGAGATCATGTGATCGGGCAGGATGCCCTTCGCCGCCATCGCCGCGCCTTCAGGACTGCTAGAGCCGTTCCCGTTGCGACGATTGCTCTACCCGACAGGTGCCTTGACGGGAAGGCGGGCGGCTCGTATGACCACACCTATCTCGTGGTCATTTGAGCCGGCCGGCTTGCTAGCCACGTAAAACAAGTAGCTAAAAGGCCGGGGACGCGTGTACCCGGCCCGAATTATCGGCCGGGTTTTTTTGTTGGCCAAGGAGGCCGGAATGTCCGCGTCCGTCACGTCCAAATACCGCCCCGAAACGCGCCTGGTGCAATCCGGCATATTGCGCTCGCAGTTCGGCGAAACCTCCGAGGCGCTGTTCCTCACCCAGGGCTATGTCTACGACAATTCGGCGCAGGCCGAGGCGCGCTTCAAGGGCGAGGACCCAGGCTACCAGTATTCGCGCTTCGCCAACCCGACCGTGACGATGTTCGAGCAGCGCATCGCCGAGTTCGAGGGGGCGGAGGCGGCGCGGGCGCTGTCGACCGGCATGGCCGCGGTGACGCTGGCGATGATGGGCCAGGTCAAGGCCGGCGACCATGTCGTGGCGTCGAAGGCGATCTTCGGCTCGTGCCTCTACGTGATGGAAGAATACCTGCCGCGCTACGGCGTAAGCTCGACCATCGTCGACGGCTTCAACCTCGACGAATGGCGCGCGGCGATGCGGCCGAACACCAAGACCTGCTTTCTCGAGACGCCGACCAATCCCAACCTCGAGGTGCTCGACATCGCCGAGATCGCCAAGATCGCGCATGCGGCGGGCGCCACCCTCGTGGTCGACAACGTGTTCTCGACGCCGCTGTGGCAGAGCCCGCTCGAGCTCGGCGCCGACTGCGTGGTGTATTCGACCACCAAGCACATCGACGGCCAGGGCCGCTGTCTCGGCGGCGTGGTGCTGGGCTCGCAGAAGTTCATCATGGACAACATCCACACCTCCATCCGGCAGACCGGCCCGTCGATGTCGCCGTTCAACGCCTGGGTGATGCTGAAGGGGCTGGAGACGATGGCGGTGCGGGTGCGCGCGCAGACCGAAACCGCAGGCCTGGTCGCCGAGGCGCTGGCGAAGCATCCGAAGGTGTCGCGGCTGATCTATCCGGGGCGGCCGGACCATCCGCAGGCCGACGTGGTCAAGAAGCAGATGCGCGGCGGCTCGACCCTGGTGGCGTTCGAGGTGGCGGGCGGCAAGAAGGGCGCGTTCGCCTTCCAGGACGCGCTGCGGATCGTGCGCATCTCCAACAATCTCGGCGACGCCAAAAGCCTGATCACGCATCCGGCAACGACGACGCACCAGCGGCTCAAGCCCGAGCAGCGCAAGGATCTCGGCATCAGCGACGGCATGGTGCGGCTGTCATGCGGGCTCGAGCACGCCGATGATCTGATCGACGATGTGATGAACGCGCTGAAGGCGGTTTGACGGCTGTTGCTGGGAAAGCCGGCGTTGCCTCTCGTGCCCTCTCCCCTTGTGGGAGAGCGCTACGCTGCATGTCCAACACCTTCGAATGGGTGAGGGGTGCCCCTCACCCATTCTTTTTATCGGATGGAGGTACGCAGCCCTCTCCCACAAGGGGAGAGGGCGCAAATGCGAGCGTCGCGCTTGCGGATGCAGCCGAAGAGATAGGGTAACGTTACGGCCGCGCGCCGACGGTCGCGGTCAGGGTTGGCCGCGTCGCGGTCTCGTGGATCGCGCCGGCGAGCAGCCTGGCGATGCAGCCGTAGCTCCAGTCGTTCAGGTGCAGCTCGTCGGACGAAAGAAACGCGCTGAACGGCAGGCCTTCGGTGAGCTGCCAATAGCGCATCACCGCGAAGCGCTGGAACAGGTTGATGCTCTTTTCCTTCGCCGTCAGCGCGATCAGGTGCACCATGCCTTCGACATCGTGCCTGGTGAAAACCTTCGGCGCGTATTGCGGGTTCATCAGCACCACGTCGACGCCGTGCTCGCGCAGAAGCGCCAGGCCCTGGTTGAGTGGCACGGGCGCGTCCGTCAGCGGGCGATCGCGCAGCACCGAGTTGCTGCCGACCTGCCAGATCACCATGTCCGGATTTTCGGCAAACACGTCGCGCTCAAAGCGCGCCAGCATGTCGCGGGCTTCTTCGCCGTTCACGCCGCGATTGACGACGGTGATCGAAACGCGCGGCATCAGCTCCCGCAGCTCGGCCTCAAGCCGCGCCGGGTAGGTCAGCGCGGGCGAGCTTGCGCCGGCGCCCGCGGTCGAAGACGAGCCGATGGCGACGATCTTGACCGGCTGGCCCGCGGCGACCTTCTGCGACACGCGCTTGAAGGTGTAGTCGAGCCGGGTCAGCTCCGACGGCGCGGTGCAGCCGGCCTTCGGCGCCGCATGGACTGCCGTGTCGTTAACGGTCGCGTCCTGCGCTTTCGCGGAGGCAAGCGTCAGCGCTGCCGCTATGGCGGCGACGGCCAGCGCTGTCGCGCCTTGAAAACGAGAATGGTGCCCTCTCATCGCGGCGCGTGCCCCTCGTAAGCTTCAAGATGCGCCGCTTCGATGATCGAAGACGCCAGCGTCCGTCCAATGCAGTCGTGCACGGCTCGCGCCGTCTTCATGTCCTTGGTGGCCGCGTAAAGGTCGAACTGCCCCGCGTCGTACCAGTGCCGCATGATCGCCAGGCGGTCATACACCGGAACCTCGCGCTCGCGCGCGACCCAGCGGATCGCCTCGGCATAAGTGCCGACCGCAACCACCGATTCCGTGCGTGGGCTGAATTGCATGTTCATCAAGATGACGTCGACGCCGGCACCCTGCAACTTCTCTACACCGTAGGAGACGGCGGCGCGAAACTCTTCCGGGTCAGTTCCGCGCACGGCCTCATAGGTTCCAGTTTGCCATATCACCAAATTCGGCCTGTCGTCGACCAGCAATTTGTCAATGGCGTCAGCCATTTCCTCCGCAGACTGGCGGCTTCGCAGCTCGGTCTGCACGGTCACTTTGATGCCCGGTAACCGGCGGCTGAGTGCGGCTTCTAGCCGCGCGGGATAGGCAAACTCCGCACCGTCCCGGCCCGGCAGCGTGGACGACGCGCCGCCGAGGACGGCGATCTTCAGGGCCTTGTCCCTGTTCACCGCCGCGCCGACGCGCTCGAGCTTGCTGTCGCCGAACAGCAGATAGCCCGGCACGGCGCACGGGTCGGCCGGCTGGGCCCGCGCTGCTGCGGCGCACAAAACGATCGTACATGCTGCGGCCGCACGCCCCAGGGCGGTCCACGTGGTCATGCCTCGCCTCCGGCAAGGTCGGCATCGGGCGGCCGCTTGGGAGCGGAACCACCCCGTCCTTCGACCTTCTTGTACCACGAGATCAGCGCCGCGGTGCCCACCATGATCAGGATGCCGGCCATGCTGATGGCGACCTGCATCAGCATCCCGCCGAAGAATTCGACCATGATGAAATGGGCGGCAAACGCCAGGAATACGCCGAGGCAGAAAATCTCGAGCGAGTGCTGACCGCACAGGATCGCAGGCTTGAGGAAACGCGACTGCAGCGGCGGCCAGTCGCGCGGAATGAACCGCACCGTCAGCGCCGCCAGCGCCAGGAAATGCGCGAAGCGCAGCACATCGAGGTTGGTCTTGTCGATCGGATACATCCATTCGCCGAGCCAGCGCGGCACGAGAAAGCTGATCTTCGGAAAGTACCAGGTCATGGTGACGCCGAAGCAGAACAGCAGGTAGCCGATCGCCAGCCACATCGTGACCGGCGAACGCAGCACCGGAGCAAGCCGCTGCGCGCCGCCGAGCGCGCACCAGGCGCCGAATATGAACAGCAGTTGCCAGGCAAACGGATTGAAGAACCAGTGACCGGTCGGATGTGACGGGATGTTCCAGCCGTACTCCCAGGTCAGCGCGTAGAGCACGACCGACAGCAGCAGCGCGAGCGTCGCATTGCGAATGAGCAGCCAGAGCGCGACCGGAAACAAGAGCAGCAGCACGATATAGAGCGGCAGCACGTCCATGTTGACGGGTTTGAACTTGAGCAGCAGCGCCTGGATGATGGTGACCTCCGGCTGCTTGAGGAATTCCAGCGCGTTCATCTCCTCGGTGTAGAGCGGGTTCTCGAAGCTCGAGGCGACATAGGAAATCTCCGCGATGAAGATCGCGAACAGGAACACGTGCGCGACGTAAATCTGCCAGGCGCGCTTGAGGATGCGGGCGCCGGCGATGACGAAGCCGCGCTGCACCATCGCGGCGCCATAGACGAAGGCGGCGGTGTATCCGGAGATGAAGATGAATATCTCGGTCGCGTCGCTGAAGCCGTAATTGCGGATGGTGAACCAGGCGAGGATGTTGTTGGGCACGTGGTCAAGGAAGATCAGCCACAGCGCGATGCCGCGGAACAGGTCGAGCCGCAGGTCGCGGCCGGGCTTGGCCACAGCCTTGGCCACGGGCGTCGCCCGCTCGGCGCCGGCCGATACGGCCTCCGGCTCCGGGCCCGTTGAGCGCAATCCGGCCGCGGCCGCCGCGCCCTCTGTGAACGGGGTTTGCGACAT